>CAYMOJ010000006.1:0-75248 GCA_964392175.1 uncultured Ruminococcus sp. | reverse complement strand
TAAACAAAAGCGGACATCGAAAATCGATGTCCGCTTTTTGATTGAGGGGAATGATAACTTTGCCTATGATGGTTGCAATAGCGTAAATGCAATGACAAGTCTTTGCGAGATGATTGGAAAAGAATTCATGGCATTTGACAGCGAAAAAAAGCATCTGTACAGCGAGAAACCGCTTCCCGTTCAATGCAGGGCAGATCAATTCGTAGGAGTATATGGACGCACTGTTCGGTGCGACGGGAGGAAGATAGTGCTTGACTTACGGAAGCAAATGTGGTATAATAAAAATATAACAACGAAAGGAGCAAACTGATTATGGAATACGCGCTGATGCACTACGAAATCAAAGCACAGCGCATGGCACTGAATCATTGGTGGACAGGATGCTCCATTCCGGCAAGCCAAAGTGGTATCCGTGAAGCTCTGGACGAGCTTGGTGTGTGCGATACCACACTTCTGCTGACGCATTGTTGAGCATTATGGTATGAAATTTGAATAGAATTATCGAGTGTCACTTGAATGCGTTTCTTACCATAAACAGGATAGGGGCGAGAAAATGAAAAAGACAAGCATATTCATCAGTTTAATCCTCCGTCACAAGCCTGAAGTCATTGGCATTGCCCTTGACGCTCACGGCTGGGCTGATGTGCAGGAACTGATGAACGGCATCAATGCCACAGGCAAGTATCGCATTGATATGCCGATGCTTGAAGAAATCGTGCGTACAGATAACAAACAGCGTTACAGCTTCAACGAGGATAAAACAAAGATCAGAGCAAATCAAGGACATTCCATTCAGGTGGATGTAGAACTGAAAGAAGCGCAGCCGCCTGAAATTCTCTTTCATGGCACGGGAGAAAAGTGTGTGGAATCCATTCTTCGAGAGGGTTTGATGCCGAAATCCCGTTTGTATGTGCATTTGTCAAGGGATATAGAAACGGCTGTAAATGTAGGCAGCAGACACGGAAAGCCATATATCTTCAAGGTGCGTACGGGAGAAATGTTTCGACAGGGCTATAAGTTTTGGCTCTCGGAAAACGGCGTATGGCTGACAAAGGCTGTGCCAATTGAATACTTGGAAGAAGCGTGAGCCGATTGCATGAGCAGTCGGCTCTTTTCTTTTTGGGGATGATAAAAAATTCTGCAAGCGAAAGCTGCCTTGTGTTATAGACGACTTTGCGGATATTGCCTATGAATATCGGCATAATAGGCAGCAAGAGGATCGTCAGGGTCGGTGAGCGGAATTGTTTTCGGCACTGCCGGTTTTTGTTCCACCAAAATGGTGTGCGTCCCGATAAGTCGCACGCAGTCAAAGGGGATTTCAGTATCTTTACGACGCCCAAGTAAACCAAAGCAGCGCAGTTCTCCGCAGCGGATTAGCGAAAGTAACTGCCCTGTTTGCGAATCAATGGCGACATCATCGGCAAAGCCCAGCCGCTGTCCAGACAGTACATCGATCATTTCTAACTGCAGAAGCTGCGAGATTCTGCAACGCACAGCATCACCCCCATACAATTATGTATGTATGAGGGCGGAGATTTATTTCTTTTTTTTGGAGAGAATGCCCATGACAACGGCTGCGATAATGAGTACGAGCGCAATTGAGCCGATGCCGATCAACATTCCGATGGGTGTGTCATCTCCCAGCGGCAGTGCTGCCGGTAATGTGAGCAAAAACTGTGTGTTCATGTGAAACTCCTTTCTTTATCAGACTTTTTCACAAGGGCAGTTTACCATTTTTTGCCGGATTTGTCAATACTCTGCGGCAAAAATTGCGCGATATCTTTGTAGATATAGGACAGTGTACACAAAAACAAATCCGAATCGCACTGAAAATTCTACAAAGAAACCGCAAAAAATCATGAAAACAGCTTGCAATCATGGGCGAAATATGGTATAATAGTACCGCACTTCGCACGGAAACACATAGCCGCATGGCTCCGTAGCATGGAAAGATGTAACGGTTGCGGTTTCTCCTTGTGTGTTCCGGAGGTCACAAACCAAATCTATATTTTCAGGAGGATTTTTACCATGGGCGTAGTATCTATGAAGCAACTGCTGGAGGCAGGTGTCCACTTTGGTCACCAGACTCGCCGTTGGAACCCCAAAATGGCTCCCTACATCTTTACGGAGCGCAATGGCATCTACATCATCGACCTGCAGAAGACTGTGAAGAAACTGGAAGAGGCTTATGCTTTCATTCGCGATATCTCCGCAGAGGGCAAGTCCGTGCTGTTTGTCGGCACCAAGAAGCAGGCTGCTGATTCCATCCGCGAGGAGGCGGTTCGTTCCGGCTCTTATTATGTCAATGCACGTTGGCTGGGCGGAATGATGACGAACTACAAGACCATTCAGCAGAGAATTAAGCGTTTGGAGCAGCTCCACGCAATGGAGACTGATGGTACTTTCAATCTGCTGCCTAAGAAGGAAGTTTCCAAGCTGACTCTGGAGATTGAGAAGCTGGAGAAGTTCCTTGGCGGTATCAAGGATATGGGTAAACTGCCCGGCGCATTGTTTATCGTGGATCCCCGCAAGGAGAAGATCGCTGTTTCTGAAGCAAAGAAGCTGTGCATCCCGATTGTTGCAATCGTGGATACCAACTGCGATCCTGACGATGTGGACTATGTGATTCCTGGCAACGATGATGCAATTCGTGCCGTAAAGCTGATCGCCGGTACCATCGCAAATGCGGTAATTGAGGGACGCCAGGGTGCTGATGCTGCAGCAGCTGAGACTGCGGAAACTGCTGAGACTGCAGAGGCTGCCGCTGAGTAATCATAAGCGAATCATGCGCCTTTTGTGTGGGCACGGGGCGCAACATATTATGAGTATAACGCTGCGATGCTTTGGCATTATGCGGCGAGAGGGAGTATGTTATGGCTAATTTTACAGCAAAAGATGTCAATGATCTGCGCAAGTCCACCGGCGTGGGCCTGATGGATTGCAAAAAAGCTTTGACCGAGGCGGATGGCGATGTCGAGAAGGCGATCGTACTGCTCCGTGAAAAAGGTCTGGCAAATCAAGCGAAAAAGGCTGACCGCGTAGCTGCCGAGGGTGCAGTGATTGCAATTGTAAACGACGATCACACTGCGGGCGCTATTGTTGAGGTGAACTCCGAAACCGACTTTGTTGCACAGAACGAGGAGTTTATCGCTTTCGTTGAGGGCGTTGCAAAGACTGTCCTGTCTGAGAATCCCGCAGATATGGATGCGTTGATGGCTACGAAGTTTGATGGCGGCGCAATGACCGTTAAGGAAGCACTGGATGAGATCTTCCTGAAGTTCCGTGAAAATCTGAAGGTTCGTCGTTTTGCTCGCGTCGAGGGCCTTGTGAAAGAGTATGTTCACTTCAATAAGAAGGAAGGCGTGTTGGTTGCTGCTTCCTGCGAGGCAGGTGCCTCTTCCGAAGTGCTCGCTTGCCTGAACGATGTAGCTTTGCAGGCTGACGCGATGAAGGCTACTTACCTGACCAAGGACGAGGTTCCCGCTGATATCATCGAGAGCGAGAAGGCAATCGTTATGACACAGATGGCTGCTGATCCTAAGATGGCGAACAAGCCCGAGGCAGTTCTGGCAAAGATCGCTGAAGGTAAGCTTGGCGTTTATTATAAGGACAACTGCTTGCTCTGCCAGGAATTTGTGAAGGGCGAGGGCGAGACCGTTGAGCAGTATGTTGCAAACTGTGGCAAGGCAGCAGGTAAGGCAATCACGATCAACAGCTTTGTCCGTTTCATCTGCGGTGAGGGTATTGAGAAGCGTGTTGACAACTTCGCTGAGGAGATCGCCAATATGGTAAAGTGAGTTTTGACTCGCACAATTTCTAATTGAAGAGCAGCATCACGGTGGTGATGCTGCTTTTTTGTATACGTGCGGCCGCGGAATTTCTGCGTCCGTCGCGGCTTTCAGTATCTGGTCGGCGACAATCTGTGAAAAAATCGCCAAAAAATGGTTTTTCTGCCTTTTTCCCCTTTACAGAAACGAAAAAATCGTGTATAATATATCTATATAAGTGTTTGGAGGTGTTTTCCCCATGGAACCGAAATATAAGCGCATCCTGCTCAAACTCAGTGGCGAGGCTCTTGCGGGTGATAAGAAAACCGGTCTGGATTATGATACCATTACCCCCATCTGCCAGAGCATCAAAAAATGTGCGGATGCAGGCGTTGAGGTCGGTATTGTAGTTGGAGGCGGCAATTTCTGGAGAGGTCGATCTTCCGGTGCGATGGATCGTACCCGCGCTGACCATATGGGTATGCTGGCAACGGCTATGAATGCCCTTGCTCTTGCCGATGTTCTGGAATCTTTGGGCTGTCAGGTGCGTGTTCAAACTGCCATCAGTATGACGCAGATCGCAGAGCCGTATATTCGTAACCGTGCCATGCGGCATTTTGAAAAAGGTCGTATTGTGATATTTGGTTGCGGTACCGGTAACCCGTTCTTCTCTACGGATACTGCTGCTGCATTGCGCGCTGCGGAGATTGAAGCGAATATTCTGCTGAAAGCGACTATGGTTGATGGCGTATATGATAAGGACCCCCACCGTTATGCTGATGCCGTCAAGTATGATGTCCTTTCGTTTAGTCGTGTACTGAGCGGTCAGCTGGCAGTGATGGATAGCACCGCTGCAACCCTCTGCCGCGACAATAAGATGCCCATGATTGTTTTTGATCTTGCCAGACCCGATAATATCTTGGATGCTGCTATGGGTAAAACCGTTGGTACGCTTGTCTGCGATGATGTAGAAGCATGATTTTCGTACAATATCCATATAATAATATTGAACAGGAGTAAACACAATGAGTGAATTGATCAAAGAAAAGCTCGACCAGAGCGAACAGCGTATGCGTAAGGTTATCGATCGCTTGACCACTGAGTTTTCCACAATCCGTGCAGGGCGTGCAAATCCTGCCGTGTTGGATAAAATTGCCGTGGATTATTATGGCTCGCCCACGCCCATCCCGCAAGTGGCAACGGTTGCCGTGCCCGAAGCACGTATGCTCACCATTACTCCTTGGGAGTCTTCCATGATTCGTGAGATCACCAAGGCGATTTTGGCATCGGATCTGGGCATCACGCCCACCGATGATGGCAAATCCATTCGTCTGGTTTTTCCACAGTTGACTGAGGACCGTCGTAAGGAACTGTGCAAGACCATCAAGAAATATGGCGATGAGGCGAAGGTCGGTGTGCGTAACGAGCGCAGAGATGTGTTGGAAAAGTTTAAGACCATGAAGAAGAATGGCGAAATCACCGAGGATGACCAGAAGAACGCCGAGAAAAAAGCACAGATACTGACTGATCGTTTTACTGAAGAAATCGATAAGGCAGTGGCTACCAAGGAAAAGGAAATTATGAGCCTGTAGGGCACTCTATAACACAAAAGGTTGGGGCTGCGTTATGTTCGCCCCTACCTTTTGTTTGTTTATTCTCTGAAAGGAGTATGACAAATGGCAAAGGCAAAGCAACCGCCTATTCCTGCCGAGATGCTACCGAAGCATATCGCTTTTATTATGGACGGCAACGGCAGATGGGCGAAAAAGCGCGGTCTGCCCCGTACAGCCGGGCACACGGAGGGCGCGAAAACATTCAAAAAAATCGTGCGATATTGCAAGGATATCGGCATACAAAACATTACATTTTATGCTTTTTCTACCGAAAATTGGAAGCGCCCTGATGAGGAAGTTTCTGCTATTATGAATCTGATGCGTGAGTATCTTGTAGAGGCGAGACGATATTTAACCGAGAATACACGGTTTCATGTGTTGGGTGATCGATCTGCATTTTCCCCTGATTTGCGACAGGGCTTCGATGCGTTGGAAGAGGATACCAGGCATTTCACCGAAATGACTCTGAATTTGGCGGTGAATTACGGTGCGCGTCATGAGATGACCGGTGCCGTGCAGCAGATTGCCGAACAGGTGCGTACAGGTGCCCTTGTGCCTGAGGATATTACCGAGAACACGATCTCGCAGGCATTGTATACCAAGGATTTGCCCGATGTGGATTTGATGATCCGCCCCAGTGGGGAGTATCGTATCTCGAACTTTCTGTTGTGGCAGTCGGCATATGCAGAGCTGTATTTTTGCGATACACTTTGGCCTGATTTCTCCCCGAAAGATCTGGATGCCGCGCTCATCGCTTATGCCCATCGCAACCGCCGCTTTGGTGGTGTATAAAATCCCGTTCATTCCGGTAACATCGCACGGAACCGATGGCGCAATGCGCTGTCAGCTTTCAGGTATGCTTTGTGTGGTGCTGCCGCTAACACTGAAAGGAGTGCGGCGATTGGAATGCCGCTTATATCATGGCTACTCGATTAATTTCTGCCGGTATCGGCATTGTACTTGCTCTGATCATTCTGTTCTTGCATAATACCGTGGTGTTTCCCATTGCTGTGGGTATCGTGTCTGCTATCGGTCTGTTTGAGCTGTACCGCGCATTGCGACTGCAACGTTATCCGGTCAGCTTTTGCGCAGGGCTGCTTTATGCGCTGGCAGTACCATCAATGGCTGTAGGCAGCCTTGCAAAATTTCGTATGCTGCTGACTGTTTCCTGCCTGACGGTGATCATGTTTGATTATATTCGTCACAAAACCAAGATGACTGCACGCAGCTTTTTCGGTCTGGTGCTGGGAATGCTCCTGATTCCCGGTGCGATGTCTTCTGCGGTTGTACTGAATTTCAGCCATGAAAAGCACGGTGTGATCTATGTAGTCCTTGCACTGATGGGTGCGTGGATTGCGGATTCGGGCGCATATTTTGCAGGAAGCTTCTTTGGCAGACATAAGCTTTGCCCTGAAATCAGCCCCAAAAAGACCGTTGAGGGCTTTGTTGGCGGAATTGTCTGTAATGTAGTGGTGTTTTTGCTGTTCAACATCGTGTATGCCGCGATTATGAAGCAGCAGGGCACACCCGTTACATACAGCATCTTCGCAACGGCTATGCTTGCTATGGCTTGCGCGATTCTGGGTACGGTAGGAGACTTGACTGCATCCGTGCTGAAACGCCAGCTGGAGATCAAAGATTATGGTACCATCATGCCCGGTCATGGCGGCATATTGGATCGCTTTGACAGCGTGCTGCTGGTGTTGCCGTTCTTCAGTGCATATATTACTGCTGTGGGATTTTTCCGCAGTTGAGCGAAAAGAGGGAACAATATGAATAGCGTTGCGATTCTTGGGGCAACGGGCAGCATCGGTACGCAGGCCATCGAGGTTGCACAAATGCATGGTTTGCGGGTGACGGCACTCGCTGCCAAAACCAATGTGGAGAAACTGGTGGAGCAGGCAAAGACGCTGCACCCACAGTTGCTTTGTATCGGCGATGCGTCTCGTTATCCGCAGTTAAAGGAGGCGGCTGCCGGCTTGGGCTGCCGCCTTTTGGCAGGCATTGATGGTCTGTGCGAGATTGCTGCAGATGATAGCACAGAAATCCTGCTCAATGCCGTGGTGGGCATGGTGGGATTGCGTCCTACGCTGGCGGCGATTACCGCAAAAAAGCCCATCGCGCTTGCAAATAAGGAAACGCTTGTGGCAGGTGGAAGCCTTGTGATGGAAGCCGCCGCAAACAATCAGGTGCCGATTTACCCCGTGGATAGCGAGCATTCTGCAATTTTTCAGTGCTTGCAGGGAAACCGGAGAAGCCAGCTGAAAAAAATCATTCTGACAGCATCCGGTGGTCCATTTTTTGGCAAGAGTAAGACTGATTTGGCGAATATCACCGTGGAGCAGGCTTTGCAGCATCCTAACTGGAGCATGGGGCGCAAAATTACAATTGATTCTGCTACGCTGATGAATAAGGGCTTGGAATTTATCGAAGCAAGATGGCTGTTTGACCTTGCCCCCGACCAGATCGAGATTGTAGTGCACCGTCAGAGCATTCTACACTCGGCGGTCGTGTATGATGACGATTCGATGATTGGGCAAATGGGCGTGCCCGATATGAAAATTCCCATTCAGTATGCGTTGCTGTATCCTGAGCGCAAGCCTTGTCCCACAAAGCCTCTTTCGCTAACCGATTATGGTACATTGACCTTTGCAAAACCCGATTACGATACCTTTGATTGCCTGACAGCTTGCATTCGGGCTAGCGAAATGGGTGGCTCGGCACCCTGTGTTGCCAATGGCGCTAACGAAGCCGCTGTTGCAGCTTTCTTAAACAGAGAAATTCCCTTTTTACAAATCGGCAGATTAGTGAATGCTGCCATTGATGCGTTGCCTGTCACAAAGCTTACCTGCTTTGAGGATGTCGCTACAGCGGATAAGATGGCAAGAGCCTTCGTGGCAGAGCATTTGCATATGTGAGTCTATCCCCCTTGAAAGGAGCATTTGATGAGTTTTCTTTCCATTTTCGTAGCGATCTTCTGTTTTGGCGTGATCATTTTGATTCATGAGTTGGGACATTTTTTTGTGGCAAAAAAATGCGGCGTCCGCGTGCTGGAATTTGCCATCGGTATGGGCCCTGCGATCATCTCCAAGCAAATCGGTGAAACCAAATACGCGCTGCGACTGCTGCCAATCGGTGGCTATTGTGCCATGGATGGCGAGGATGAATCCAAGGACGATCCCAGAGCATTCCGCAGCAGACCTGTCTGGCAGCGAATTTTGGTGACGATTGCCGGTGCTGTGATGAATATCATACTGGGCTTTTTCCTGCTCATCGCTACCACTTGCTTGGATACGGCGATCACCTCCACTACCGTTTCCGGTTTTCACCGGAATACAGCAGGGGAGAGCATTGCAACTTCTAGCCAGTGGCTACAGACGGATGACCGCTTTGTTTCCATTAACGGGTTGCATATCTTTACGGCATCGGATATCTCCTATGCCTTGCAGAACGATAATTGCGAAACCTTTACCGTGGTGGTAGAGCGCGGTGGAGAGAAAATTACGCTGGAGAATGTCAAGTTCCTTGATACCCAAACACAGGGCCTGCTGGATTTTTATGTTTATCCCAAAGAGAAAACCGTAGGCAATGTCCTTGCCCAGAGCGTCAAGGAGACTATCACCACCGCACGCTTGATCTGGATCTCACTGATTGACTTGGTAACAGGGAAGTACGGCTTTCATGATCTTTCCGGTGTGGTGGGCATCGTGGACAGCACCGCAGATATCGTCAATCAGGGGGAAACCTTCCGCGAAAAATGCTATTCGTTGCTGTATATGATGTCGTTTATTACCATCAATGTGGGCATTTTCAATCTCATTCCGTTCCCTGCGCTGGATGGTGGCAGGTTGGTGTTCCTCATCATCGAGGCGATCCGTCGCAAGCCGATTAAGGCGGAAATTGAGGGGAAAATCCACTTCATCGGTCTGGCGTTGCTGATGCTATTGATGATCGCCATTACCTTCCAGGATGTAACAAAACTGTTCCGGTAGCTGAATGACAAACAGGAGGGCATATCATGAAACGGCTGAAGTATTCCTGCCCATTCGGAGGCAGACGGTATCCATTTGTCTTGGCAACGGTCTTGCCATTGGTTGTTGGTTTCGCTCTTGCGTTTCACGGCAATGCGCAGCTGATGATGTCTGCGATATTACTGCTGCCCGTTGTGGTTCTGGTTGTCTGTTTTTGGATCGAGCAGTACTACATGACTCCCGATGAAAAGGAGATCGTTGACGCGACTGAACCGCCACTGTGGCAACCGATTACGCAAGATCTGCAAGAACGGATTCGTGCAAAAGAACGACCGTTGGAGAATTCGCCCATGATCATGATTTTATGTTGCTGTGGCAGCTTCGTGGCGTCCTTTTTCGTGTTTTTCGGCTGCAATGGGATCTCCGTTGCCCTTGCCGGTATGGTCACACTGATCGTGTTGATACGTTTC
The DNA here is from genome assembly GCA_964392175.1 of uncultured Ruminococcus sp. Lineage (GTDB taxonomy): Bacteria > Bacillota > Clostridia > Oscillospirales > Ruminococcaceae > Firm-04. The sequence continues at coordinate 65,427 of CAYMOJ010000006.1, read as the reverse complement.
CTTGTATGTACGCATCGGTTAGATATATGGAGTCAGGTGGATGATACTGCCGTGTATATCGAAGTGCCGATCCATCATATGTATGATGTGCGTTATACCTCAAAAAGACGTCGCCTCTTCTTTCATTACAACGATGATTGCGATGTTTGGTATGTCAGTTATCTGGTGTTTTATCTGCACAATGGCAGATATACTTTGCGTGTGCCCCCCGGAGGAGGCTATGCGCACAGCGTTGTGATTCTGAAATTTCAAGACCATATCTGTTGGCTGTTGCAATAATCAAAAGGAGCGTGCCTTTTATGCGTAAATTGCACCCTGTGAAAGTAGGAAACTGTCTGCTGGATGGCAGGCATATCTACATACAATCCATGCTCAATACTCGTTCCGATGACATTGAGGGAACGGTTGCCCAAGCCATTGCTTTGGAAAAAGCAGGCTGCGAGATCATCCGCGCTGCCATTCCCGATGAGAAAGCCGTGGCATTGATTCCTGCGATTAAGGCAGCGGTTGATATTCCGCTGGTGGCAGATATCCATTTCGATTATCGTCTGGCATTGGCTGCCGCCGATGCAGGCGTGGACAAGATCCGTATCAATCCCGGCAATATCGGTGATATGGACAGAGTGAAAGCCGTGGCAGATAAGTGTCGCCAAAAGCAGATTCCCATTCGTATTGGTGTCAATAGCGGCTCACTGGAAAAATCGCTGTTGGCAAAATATGGTAGCCCTACGCCCGAAGCAATGGTGGAAAGCGCAATGGCGCATGCCGCTTTGTTAGAGCGTTTCGATTTCCATGATATCGTGCTTTCAATCAAGTCCTCTGATGTGAAGAATATGATTGCCTGTTATCGTCTTGCAGCTGAAAAAACGGATTATCCGCTGCACCTTGGCGTGACTGAAGCAGGTACAGCACGCATGGGCATGATCAAATCGGCAGCTGGTATCGGTTCATTGTTGTGCGATGGGATTGGCGAAACCATTCGTATTTCTTTGACCGCTGATCCCGTGCAAGAGGTAGAAGCTGCCATGGATTTACTGAAAGCACTGGGATTGCGAAAAGGCGTGACTTTGGTTTCCTGCCCTACCTGTGGCAGAACGCGTATTGATTTGATTGGTACGGCAAATGCTGTGGAGCAGGCACTGCGTGGCTGTCAAAAGAATATCAAAGTTGCTGTCATGGGCTGTATCGTGAATGGCCCCGGTGAGGCAAGAGAAGCGGATATCGGCATTGCAGGTGGCGATGGCTGTGCAGTGCTGTTTCGTAAGGATGAGATTTTGGGAAAGGTGCCCGAATCGGAGATTGTATCTGCACTGCTTGCCGAGATCGAAAAACTGCCCGATTGATAGAAAGGATTTGTTTTCATGCTGCAAACCCTACGGGATTTTCTGCGCGAATATGGTGCCAAGCTGCCTGAAACTGTGCTTGCAGGCAGAGTGCGCCGCGTAATGGCGAATACCGACCGCACCAAGCTGTATCTGGAAACGGAGTTTGATGCACCGATCCCTTTTGCGGTGCTTTCACAATTTGAATCAGAGGTAGCAGATCGTCTGGATATTTCTTCCATCCGTTTGCTTTGTCGTTATCCTGCCGAGTGCTTCAGTACCGATGTGCTTGCTGATCTGTTTACATCCCTGCACCGTGATCTGCCCATGATGAACGGCTTTCTCGATGATGCAGGGCTGCAATTAGATATGGAAAATCATCTTTTAACGATTACCCTGCGCCACGGTGGTGTGGATATTCTGGAATCAACCCATTTTCGTGAGGAACTTGCAAGAGCTGTGCGTACGATTTATTCTGTGGGGTTGCAAATTCGGTTTGACGGTGGCGTGCAGCATATCACACCCGAGGCGCATGATACGATGCAAGACGAGGTTTTGGCGACGCTACCGCCACCTCCTGAACTTCCCGACGAGGCAAAGCAGCCCGAACCTGCCCCGGTGTTCTCATCTCTTTCCTCTGCCCCTGATGATGCCGCGCCCATTCAGCCGGTGATGCCTTCCAAGGAAGACCTTTCGGTCATTTATGGCAGAAAAATTAAGGAAAAACCCATTAGTATTGGTGAAGTGGTGAAGAATCTGAACACTGTAGGAAGAGTTTGCATCGCTTGTGAAGTGTTCGGTGATATCGACACGCGCACCCTCAAAAATGGCAAAACGCTGCTGACCTTTCCCGTAACTGATTATACGGGCAGCGTGTTGGTCAAGATGTTCCTGGATGATGACAAGCTTGCAGATTTTCCGCAGAAATCGTGCAAAAAAGGCACAAACCTGCTGATTTACGGCGCAGTTGCTTATGACGATTACGATCATGATATTACCATCAAGCCCACGGGTATCAGCACCTATATACCGCCAAAGCGCACGGATGATGCCCCTGTTAAGCGCGTGGAGTTGCATATGCACACCAATATGTCTGCCATGGATGGCGTCAGTTCAGCAACTGCGCTGATAGAACGCGCCAATGAGTGGGGACATCGCGCGGTTGCCATCACAGATCACGGTGTGGTGCAGGCGTTCCCCGAGGCGATGAATGCCACTGCCAAGATGAAGGATTTTCGTGTGATTTATGGCTGTGAAGCGTATGTAGTCAATGATCTGGAAATGGCAAAGGTCATTGATGCCCCCGATCCACGAAATATTCATGATGAAGTAATCGTTTTTGATGTAGAAACCACGGGGCTTTCGCCTGCGGATGACCGTTTGACGGAAATCGGCGCGGTAAAAGTGCGCGATCTTAAAGTGATTGACAGCTTCTGCACCTTTGTGAATCCAAAGCGACATATTCCCGATAAGATCACTGAACTGACCGGCATCACCGATGAAATGGTCAGCGATGCTCCCGATGAGGCAAAAGCGGTTGCTGATTTCATGGCGTTTTGCGGCGAGCATCCCGTGCTAATCGCCCATAATGCAAGCTTTGATACGGCTTTTTTGCGCAGTGTTTTCAAGCGCTGCAATATGCAATACGGCTTTGTGACATTGGATACCCTTGTCCTTTGCCGTGCCATGTTGCCCGAGCTTGCAAAGCATAAGCTAAATGTGGTGGCAAAGCACCTGAAGCTTGGCAAATTTGAGCATCATCGCGCTAGCGATGATGCTTGTATGCTTGCTAAGATCTACATTACGCTGATGGAACGGATGGAGAAAAAGCAGGATGTGCATACCCTTGCGGAGTTGAATACCAAGCTACCGAATATTGATCCCAAAAAGCTGAAATCGTTCCACCAAATCATTCTGGCGAAGAATCAGACGGGTATGAAGAATCTTTACCGATTGGTTTCGTATAGTCAATTGGATTATTTCTATAAAAAGCCGCTGATTCCCAAATCGGTGCTGCAACAGCACAGAGAAGGCTTGATTTTTGGCAGTGCTTGCGAAGCGGGGGAGCTGTTTCAGGCAATGCTAGAGGGAAAATCCGATGAGGAACTGGTAAAGCTTGCTGCCTTCTATGATTATCTGGAGATCCAGCCCATTGCCAATAATCGTTTTATGCTACGCAGTGATAAATATACTGCCCGTACGGAGGAGGATCTGCGTAACTATAATCGTCGTATTCTTGAAATCGGTGATAAGGCAGGGCTGCCCGTAGTGGCGACCTGTGATGTGCATTTCATGGACGAAAAAGATGCCATTTACCGTGAGATTTTGCAATCAGGCAATGGCTTTGATGACGCCGGAGAACAAGCACCGCTGTATTTTCGCACAACAGATGAAATGCTGGAAGAATTTGACTATCTTGGTGAACGTGCCTATGAGGTTGTAGTGGAGAATCCCAACCGCATTGCCGATAAGATCGATGCGTGCCATGCCATTCCCAAAGGCACCTTTACGCCTTCAATTCCCGGTGCTGAGGAAGATCTGACGCGCATCACCACTGAGACTGCCGAGAGCATTTACGGGTCTCCCTTGCCTGAAATCGTGCAAACGCGTTTGGATAGAGAACTTGGCTCTATTATTAAGCATGGTTTTTCGGTGTTGTATATGATTGCACAAAAGTTGGTAGCCAATTCCGAGGCGCATGGCTATATGGTTGGATCGAGAGGATCGGTGGGATCTTCTTTTGTGGCGAGTATGGCAGGCATTTCTGAGGTCAATCCGTTGGTGCCACACTATGTCTGTAAAAAGTGTAAGTACTCCGAGTTTGATACAACCGGTAAGTATGGGTCAGGATTTGATCTGCCCCCAAAGAATTGCCCCAACTGTGGCGAGGAACTAAAGCGGGATGGTCATGATATTCCATTTGAAACGTTTCTTGGCTTTGATGGGGACAAGGCACCGGATATCGACCAGAATTTTTCTAGCGAGTTTCAATCCGAATCCCATCGTTACACCGAAGAATTGTTCGGCCGCGCGAATGTGTTTAAGGCAGGAACGATTTCGGGCGTGAAGGATAAGATCGCCTATGGCTATGTGAAGCATTATCTGGAGGATTGTGGCATCTCCGTGAACAACAGCGAAGTAAACCGTTTGGTGGCAGGTTGTGTGGGTGTTAAGAAAACCACGGGACAGCATCCCGGTGGCATGGTTGTAATTCCTGAAGATTTTGATATTTTTGATTTTACCCCCGTGCAGCAGCCCGGTGAACCTGCCGAAGATGATGATGCGGAACAGATTATCACTACGCACTTCGATTTCCATAGCCTGCATGATACGATTCTAAAGCTGGACGAGCTTGGCCATGTTGTGCCGACCTTTTATAAGCATCTGGAGGATGCCACGGGTCTGAAAATTGATGATATTCCTGCAACAGATCCCCAAGTGCTGCAAATGTGTACCGATTGTTCTGTGTTGGGAGTGACGCCTGAGGAGATCTATTGTAAAACAGGTAGTCTGGGGATTCCTGAAATGGGCACAGGTTTCACCATTGGTATGCTGCTGGATGCAAAGCCAAAATTGTTTTCCGACTTTTTGCAGATATCGGGGTTATCCCACGGCACCGATGTGTGGCTTGGAAATGCGCAGGAGCTGATTGCTAACGGCACTTGTACCATTTCCGATGTGATTGGTACGCGTGATAGTATCATGACCTATTTGCTGTATCATGATGTGCCACCAAAAGAAGCGTTTCAAATCATGGAGGATACTCGTAAGGGCAAAGCACCCAAGACTTTTACTCCTGAACGCATACAGATGCTGCGGGATCACAATGTGCCCGAGTGGTATATCGAAAGCTGTCTGAAGATCAAGTATATGTTCCCGAAGGCGCACGCAACGGCATATGTCATCGCTGCGATTAAGCTGGGATGGTTCAAGCTGTATCGCCCACTGGAATTTTATGCAACCTATTTTACCGTGCGGGGCGGCGATTTTGATGTGGAGCTTGCAGTTGCCGGTATACAGGCGGTGCGCAATAAGATCGACGAATTGGAGCGCAAGGGGAAGAAAGAACGCTCCAAGAAGGAAAACGATCTGATGGATATACTGCTGATTGTGAATGAAATGCTCAGCCGTGGCTATTGCTTCTTGCCGGTGGATCTGTACCGTTCGGAAGCAACCCGATATAAGATCGAGGATGGTAAAGTGCGCATCCCCTTTGGTGCAATCGCCGGTATTGGTACCAAAGCCGCTGAAAAGCTTTATGAAACCGCGCAGAAGGGTGATTTTATCTCCGTGGAAGAGTTTCAGACGCAAAGTGGCGCATCAAAAGCAACAATCGAAACTTTGGATGCCTTGGGCGCTTTGGGTAATTTGCCAAAATCCAATCAGCTATCCCTCTTTTGACTTGACTTTTTCGTGATAACATGGTAACATAGTAGCATGATAATGTAGTAGCACGCTAAAGTGAAATTTTCCGAAAGGATGTAATTATGAATCGTTTTGATTGTATTACCCCAGAGGGCACCAGAGACGCGCTTTTTGCGGAATGTACCCTGCGTCGTCAAGTGGAAGAAAAGCTGCGCAATTTGTTTGCTGCCAGAGGATACAGTGAAATTATTACCCCTACGCTGGAGTTTTATGATGTGTTCAATCGCGATGCAAGACCGTTTCCTCAGGAAAAAATGTATAAGCTGACCGATTGCAAGGGGCGTCTATTGGTACTGCGCCCCGATAATACCGTTCCCATTGCCCGTGTGTGTGCCACCCGTCTGCGCGATGCAGCACTGCCGCTGCGTCTTTACTATAACCAGAGTATCCATGTATCTTCGCCTACGTTAAAAGGCAGAGATGATGAGGTAACGCAATCGGGTATTGAATTGATCGGCTCTGATTCCCGTATGGCTGACCTAGAAGTTATTGCCGCTGCCGTGGATGTGCTGGCGTTCTGCGATACGGAGTACCGTCTTGAGCTGGGCAATGCCGCATTTTTCGGGGAGCTGACCAATCGTCTGGAGGCATCACCGCAGATTAAGGAAGCCATTCGTGATTATGTGGAGGACAACAATTTTCCTGCCCTCAACGATGTGCTGGATACCCTGCCCGCATCGTATGTGACCGAGGCTTTGCGTCAGCTGCCCCGTTTGTTTGGCGGGGAGGAGGTTTTTGCAAAGGCCGCCGCTCTCTGCCCGGATCCTGCCTTTATTCATGTGCTGGATACGCTGAAAAGTCTGTGGGAAACTGTTACCTGTATTGCAGGCAAAGAACGCGTGACTGTTGATCTTAGCATGGTGCATCGCACTGATTATTATACCGGAATGATGCTGCGCGGCTATCTTTCCGGCTATGGGGATGAGATTCTTTCCGGCGGTAGATATGATAAGCTGATTGCAGAGTTTGGCTATGATGTTCCCGCAACGGGCTTTGCAGTCAATGTAGATGCGGTTGTTAAAGTGCTTTCTAAGCACCTTGCAACTGATCCGGCTGCAAGACCTGCCGCTGATGTGCTGATCTGGGCGGCAAAGGGTCTGGAGGCGGATGCTATCAAAGCTGCCGAAACGCTGCGCGCCAAGGGGCTTGTCACAGAACACGCTTTGTTTGAAACCCTTGCCGAAGCACAGGGATATGCAAAACGGCAGGGCATTCGCAATGTATTTCCGATTACCGAAGCAGAAACGGAGGTCACCGCATGAGTCGTCCTTTACGCATTGCCCTGACCAAGGGCAGATTGGAAAAAGATACCATCGGCTTGCTGGAAGCCTTGGACTACGATTGCAGCATCGTACGCAATAAGGGACGTCGCTTGATATTGCCGATTCCCAACGGCAATATGGAAGTAGTGCTTGCAAAGGCAAACGATGTGATTACCTACGTGGAACATGGCGTGTGCGATCTGGGTGTTGTGGGCAAGGATACCATTATGGAAATGCAGGGCAAATTCTATGAGCTGCTTGATCTCGGTTTTGGCAGATGCAAATTTGCGCTTGCGGTCAAAAAAGGTAGCGACTTTTACAGTGGCTATTCTGTGAAAACCATCGCTACCAAGTATCCGAATGTGTCACGGAGTTTTTTTGAAGCCAAAGGCATGGATGTGGATATCGTGAAAATTGAAGGCTCGGTGGAATTGGCACCGCTGTTAGAGCTGTCCGATGGCATTGTGGATATTGTGGAGACCGGCACGACACTGAGAGAAAACGGACTTGAGGTGTATGAAGATGTGGCACCCATCTCCGCAAGATTGATTGCGAATACCGTCAGTATGAAGCTTCGTCAGCAAGAAATTGAAGCTCTGACCGATCAGATTGTACGATTTTTTTCGGAGAATAAGGAGTAATGGATCATGCAAATCATTCGTTGTAATGGTGAAGAGGAAATTCGCTTTTTAAATACTCTGCGCAGTCGCAGTACTGCGCCTGACCCCAAGGTGGTTCGTACTGTTGAGGAAATTTTGGAGAATGTGCGCGTCAACGGTGATGTAGCTGTGCGTGCCTATACCGAGCAGTTTGATGGCAAGTGCCCTGAACAGTTTGAGGTGGATGCCGACACCATTGCAGAGGCATTGGAAAATGCTGACCCGCAGTTTGTGGAGGCATTGCTCAATGCGATTGAAAATATCGCAGATTTCCACAATCGCCAGAAGGAGCAAGGGTTTGTCAATACACGCGATGATGGCGTGATTTTGGGGCAGCGTCTGCGTGGGCTTGCTCGTGTGGGGTTGTATGTACCCGGTGGTACGGCAGCGTATCCTTCCAGCGTGCTGATGAACGCGATTCCTGCGAAGATTGCAGGGGTGGGGGAGTTGATCATGGTGACGCCGCCCGGAAAGGATGGCAAGCCCAACCCTGATATCTTGGTGGCTGCATCGCTTTGTGGCGTGGATAGAGTATTCCTCATGGGCGGTGCGCAGGCAGTTGCAGCACTTGCTTATGGCACGGATACCATTCCTCGTGTGGATAAGATCGTAGGCCCGGGCAATATCTTTGTGGCAACCGCAAAGCGTTTGCTGTATGGCGTGGTGGATATTGATATGGTAGCAGGCCCTAGCGAGATACTGGTCATGGCAGATGATACTGCCGTGCCGAAATATGTTGCAGCGGATCTGATGTCGCAGGCAGAGCATGATGTGTTGGCTTCGGCAATTTTGGTGACCACCAGTGAGCGTATTGCGAACGAAACCTGTGCAGAAATCGAACGACAGCTGCAAAAGCTTTCCCGCGCAGAAATAATCCGGAAATCGCTTGCTGATTATGGCGCAATTCTTATTTGTGAGAGCAACGCGCAGGCAGTGATGCTTGCCAATGAAATTGCTCCTGAGCATTTGGAGGTGCTGATGGAGAACCCTTTGGAGTACGTCGGCAAGTTGGATAACGCAGGTTCCGTGTTCTTGGGGCAGTATGCCTCAGAGCCGTTGGGCGACTATTACGCAGGGCCCAACCATGTTTTGCCCACTTCCGGTACAGCAAGATTCTTTTCGCCACTTTCGGTTTATAGTTTTGTTAAACGTTCGAGCTATATTTATTATACTGAGGACGCACTACGCAATGCGAAAGACGACATCCTCTGCATTGCCAATCGAGAGGGTCTGACTGCTCATGCCAATGCAGTGGCAGTCCGTTTTGAATAATCTGAGGGAGATGCTATGTCCAACTTACCCAAAAAAATAACCGCACTGCAAGCTTATGATCCCATTACAGGCAACTATGCTGTGCGCTTGGATGCTAACGAATCCTATTTTGATTTGCCTTTGGTGCTGAAAGCGAAGATCGCTGAGCGCATTGAGGAATTGGATTTTAACCGTTATCCGGATCCTCTTGCCATGGAAACCATTCAGGCTTTTTCAACCTATTACGGCACAGATGTCAATGATGTCACGGCGGCGAACGGTTCAGATGAATTGATCAGCATACTGATCAATTGCTTTTTGGCAAAGGGTAGCAAACTGGTTACGGTTTCTCATGATTTTTCCATGTACCGCTTCTATGCAGCATTGTCTGAGGTAGAAACAGTGGTCGTTCCGAAAACGACGCAATTGCAAATCAATGTGGATGCGCTGATTGCAGCCTGCAGGGACGCCGACGCTGTGATTTTCTCTAATCCATGCAATCCTACATCACTGGGTCTGCCTCGCAATGAAGTTATTCGTCTGCTGCAATCGGTTTCCTGTTTGGTAATCGTCGACGAAGCTTATATGGATTTTTGGGATGAGTCGGTGATGGATCTGGTAACAGAATATGAAAACCTGATCGTACTGCGTACCTGTTCCAAGGCAATTGGTTTGGCGGCTGTGCGTATGGGCTTTGCCGTGGCAAATCCCTACCTGACCGGATTGCTGCGTGCCGCAAAATCCCCTTATAATTGTGATGCGGTCAGTCAGGTCATTGCAGCAACCGTGTTGCGTGAAAAGGTTCTTTTGGAGCAGTGCCGCAATGAGATGATTATGCAAACACAACGCCTCTATGCAGCTGCAGCAGAGCTTGTGAAGCGTTACCCGAATATTCTGGAGTGTGTCTATCCCACTCGCACCAATTTTATCTATATCAAAACAGCTTACGCTCGTGAGATTTTTGAATCTCTTGCGAAGGAGGGCATTGCGGTACGTTGCTTTGCCGATGGTCTGCGCATTTGTGCAGGTAATCGTCGCGAGCAGACACTGCTGCTGAGTGCTTTGGAGCAAATTCTACAGCCAATCGGCTGAATAAAGGAGGCGCATTGCGATGCAAAAAGCCACAGTAACACGTAATACCAAAGAAACACAGATTACCGTATCTGTTGCCATGGATGGAAAAGGAAACAGTGATATTACCACGGGAATCGGTTTTTTTGATCATATGCTGACCGCACTTTCTAAGCATAGTGGTATTAGTATGCAGATCCGTGCGATGGGTGATCTGGAAGTGGACGCGCATCATACTGTTGAAGATACAGGCATCGTGCTGGGGCAGGCTTTGGCACAGGCTCTGGGGAATAAGGCGGGCATTGCGCGCTATGGCAGTGCGTTTATTCCCATGGATGAGGCTTTGTCCTTTTGTAGCCTTGATCTTTCCAACCGACCGTTTCTGGTGTTCCAGGGCAGTTTTACCAATCCTATGATTGGCAGCTATGATGCCTGCTTGACTGAAGAATTTTTTCGTGCGTTGGCGTTCAATGCAGGGATCACTCTGCACTTGAATATGATGTACGGCAACAACGATCATCACAAGTGTGAGGCACTGTATAAGGCGTTTGCCCATGCACTCAAAAAGGCAATTCGCCCCAATGAGGACGGCACAGTACTTTCTACCAAAGGAGTGTTAGCATGATTGCTGTGATCGATTACGGTGCAGGCAATCTGTTTTCGGTTTGTAATGCGCTGGAGTATTTAGGTTTGCCTCATCAGCTGACAAAAAGTCCTACAGATCTGCGTGCTGCCGATGGCTTGATTCTGCCTGGGGTGGGTGCATTTCCTGCCGGTATGCAAATGCTGAATGAAAGTGGTCTGGTAGCAGTCATCCGTGAAGAGGCTAAGAAAAAACCGTTGCTTGGCATCTGCCTTGGTATGCAGATGTTGCTGGAAGAAAGCGATGAGGTCGCACCCTGTAAAGGTCTGGGTTTGATCAAGGGCAGTGTGCATCGGATTCCTTCTAAGAGGGTGATTGTTCCCCATATGGGATGGAACGAACTGGCTGTTTTGCAGGCGGATTGCCCATTGCTGAAAGGGTTGGAGCAGCCTCTTTACACCTATTTTGTACACTCTTATCAGGCGTTTTGCGATGATGCAAACATCGTGGCATATGCTGAGTACGATGGTAAGATCCCTGCGCTCATTACCGATGGCGGTTATGTGTTTGGTGCACAGTTCCATCCTGAAAAATCGGGGGAGCAGGGCTTGCAGATGTTGCGGAATTTCGGAGGAATGCTGTCATGTTGATTTTACCTGCCATTGATATTCATAAGGGACAGTGTGTGCGTCTGACACAGGGCGATTATGCTACCGCACAGCAGGTTGCGGAGGATCCGTTGACCACTGCAAAATCCTTTGAGGCAGCCGGTGCGAAGTGGATTCATATGGTCGATTTGGATGGCGCCAAAGAGGGCAAGCCCGTTAACAGTGCGATTTATACCGCAGTGGCGAAGAATACCTCGTTGAAAGTGGAACTAGGTGGTGGCATCCGCAATATGGAAACCATTGCAGCTTATCTGGATATGGGAATTTCGCGTGTGATCTTAGGTTCAGCCGCGCTGAAAGATCCGCAACTTGTGAAAGATGCTGTAGCAGAATTCGGCAGCGAAGCAATCGCTGTGGGTATTGATGCCAAAAATGGTATGGTCGCTACTGAGGGGTGGTTGGAAACCTCCAATGTGCGTGATATCGATCTTGCCAAGGAAATGATTGCCGTAGGGGTGCGTTATTTCATCGTTACTGATATTGCGAAGGATGGTACCCTCACCGGTGTGAATACACAGCAGCTTGCCATGCTCGCCAGGGAAACCGCAGGGCAATGTCACCTCATTGCCAGCGGAGGTGTGCATACCATGGAGGATATCATTGCCTGTAAGCAATTGAAGCTGTATGGTACCATCTGCGGGAAATCCATCTATCAGGGTACGCTTTCCCTGCATGATGCGCTGCGAACGGCGCATGGGGATATGGGAGGTGCATTCTGATGCTAGCAAAGAGAATCATTCCTTGCTTGGATGTGCGCCATGGCAAAGTGGTAAAGGGTGTCAATTTTGAGGGCATCAAAGATGTGGGTGATCCCGTTGCCTGTGCAGCGGACTATAACCGTCAAGGCGCGGATGAGTTGGTGTTTTACGATATTGTCGCCTCCTACGAGGGTAGAGGTGTTTTTCTCGATGTGGTACGTGAAACCGCGAAGCAGGTGTTTATTCCCCTGACCGTTGGCGGTGGTATCGCATCAGTTGCTGATATGCGTGATACACTCCGTGCAGGTGCAGATAAGGTTAGTATTAATTCTTCGGCGGTTAAAAATCCTGCATTGATCTCCCAGGGGGCAGAGCAATTTGGGTCTCAGTGTATTGTGGTTGGCATTGATGCCAAACGCAATGGAGAAGGCGGCTATACTGTATTTATTAATGGCGGCAGAATGGATATGCACATCGACCTGATCGAATGGGTCAAGGAGATTCAAGCGCGGGGTGCAGGTGAAATTTGTCTCAATTCCATTGATACGGATGGCGTGCGCGGTGGATTTGATCTTGAGATGCTACAGGCTGTCTGTGCCAATGTTACCATTCCTGTGATTGCCAGCGGTGGTGCGGGAAAATGTTCTGATTTTGCCACAGCCTTTCAGCAGACGGGTGCAACCGCAGCCCTTGCTGCATCGCTGTTCCACTTTGGTGAGTTGACTGTTGCACAGGTAAAGGCAGATTGTCGTCGCAAGGGTATTGTTGTGCGATAAGCCGTATTGTGGCATTGCTTGTGCATCACATCACAAAATTTAAAAAATAAGCCCGACTCTTTCAAAGGATCGGGCATTTTGTTATATATAGCCAAGAGGGGGGAGTATGCTTTATCGAACATACATATCTACTTCATCGTCATCGGGCGGTTCAAAGCGTTCTAAAAGCTTTTGCAGTAAACCTTCATCCACATAATATGCCTGCACTTCACCGCGCTGCACCGCAGCATTGCGCTTTGCAATGCGTTGCTGCCAAATCTCGTTTGGTATATCCAAATAATGCAATGTTGTGGGAACCTGCTTTTTTGCGAAATATTGTCGTATTTCGGCACGGCTTTGCTTTGTCCAAAAGCCCCAGTCCAAGATCACGTCGCAACCACCACGCAGAATTTCTTCTGCAAGCCCCAACAGATACCGCTTTGCGCGGGCAACCAGTAAATCATGATATTCGCCTTCTTGATTCTCAAACATTGTCAGCATTAGTGCATCAGAAGAAAGCAGCACAGCTTGTTGCGATGCCTGCAATGTGGCAGCATAGTAACTTTTACCACTTGCGATTTTTCCGCACAATAGAATGACCTGATTCTCCATGCTGCCTTAATCCTTGGTCAAACGCTCAGCGCATTGTTGTGCCTCAGCATACAGCTTTTCCAGATCCATACCCATGCAGTAATTGCCGTTTTCGTACAGAATTTGTCCTGCGCAAACGGTCATCGCGATATTCTGCTTGCCGCCGCTGTATACCAGATTGCGTACGACATCATGAATGGGACGCAAATTGGGCATTGCTGTGTCCACCACAATGAAATCTGCCTGCTTGCCGATTGCCAAAACATCGCAGTTGTGGAGCCCCATTGCTTCGGCAGAGCCGACTGTTGCCGCCCTGAGAATTTCGGTGGCAGGCACAGCAGCAGCATCATGATAGCGTAGCCGCTGCAATGTCGTTGCGAGATACATCTCACGGAAGGGGTCAACTGCATTGTTGCTGGCAGCACCATCGGTACCGAGTGCCAGACGCACCCCTTGAGAAAGACAATCCTTCAGCGGCGCAATGCCACTCGCAAGCTTGGCATTCGACGCAGGGCAACTGACGAGATATAGATTTTTTTCAGAAAAAATCTGACGGTCTTTCGCGTCCAGCCATACTCCATGGAATCCACCGCCGCCGTATTCCCACAGACCGAGCTCTGCAAAATGCTGTGCAGGGGTACAGCCGTTGCGCGCGATGCATTCGTCATGTTCTTTTTTTGTTTCGCTGATATGTGTGTACACCGGTTGTTTTTCTGCCTGTGCAAGTTTTGCGATCTCCTTGCGTAATGCAGGGGTCGTGGTGTATTCCGAATGGAATCCCAGACGATACTGCACCAGCGGATGATAGTTGTGAAATTGTTCGTACAACTGTTGTAGGCGATGAATCTCTTTTGCATCTCCGCTGATACCGCTGCAAAGAACGGTACGAAAGCCACATGCAATGCTTGCCTGTGCGATGGCTTGTGGCTCAAAATACATATCAAAGGCGGCAGTAAAGCCGGAAGAAAGATATTCTGCGATGGCGAGCTTTGTAAAGATATAGACATCGTCGGATGTCAAGCGATCTTCATAAGGAAACACTTTTTCAAAGAGCCATTGCTGCAAGGGTACATCCTCGGCGAAGGAACGCAAAAAAGTCATGGCAGAGTGTGCGTGTGCGTTCTTGAATGAGGGCATCAAAAGTTTCCCATGCAGGTCGATCTCACGATCAAAAGTCGGCAGCACTGCGGGAGTATCGCCCACATAGGAAATGTGGTCACCATCTGTCCACAATTCGCCCTTGCGAAGAATGAGGTCATGTTCCATAGTGAGCAGTTCGGCATTGTAGAATCGTAGCATCATTTCGAAGTTCCTTTCGGTTTATAGATTGCCGTGTTGTTGCATCACCTCGGACATGGCCTGTACGGTACGGGCGATGGTTTCACGGTCTTGTAATGTATCGCGAAAAGTTGCCTGTGTCAGTGCAAAAAGGTAATCTCCATAATTGTGCAGCACCGCCTTGTTCCGCGCGATCAGAGCTTGCAGCATATTTCGAGGGGGATACTCTGCCTCTTTGACACGCTCCCATATGCACATATCAAGGGTTTGTACAAGCTGTGTGCAGCAGATGAGAAATACCGATTCCATGCGATCAAAAAGCGGATCGCTACGTTGAGATTTTTCCAATTTTTTGCGCTGTTGCTGTAGCTGTTCAAACTGCTCACACATTTCATTGAGTGTGCGCAGCAGATCTTTGACGCGAAAACAGAACCGTTGCTCTGTTTGCAAGAAAATAAATCGCTTTCCTTTTGTGCCGATGTTCTGCTGTATCCAAGCCCGCAATGCGCGCAAAGGCTGATTCTTGCGTCTGGTTTCAAAGATGGCAAACATCATGTCGTCCTTTCTTGAGCAACATTATAGAAGGTCTGCATGGTGGTTTTTCGGTGTAGTTGGTCTTATCCTGATGCGCAGGATTTAGCCCTCCCAGCCTGCAAGATATGCAGCCTGCTCTTCGGTGAGCGTATCAATGGCAACCCCCATAGAGGCGAGCTTGCGACGTGCGACTGTCTGATCTACTGAACGAGGCACTGTGATTAAAGTATCCGCGATCGTTTCATGATTTTTAATGAGATACTCTGCGCTCAATGCCTGAATCGCAAAGCTCATGTCCATAATTTCGGCAGGATGCCCATCACCGGCAGCCAAATTTACCAGTCTGCCTTCTGCGATCACATACAATGTATTGCCATTTGCAAGGGTGTACCCTACAATGTTGTTTCGTGCCATAAACGAATGAACCGCGATCCTTCGCAGGCAAGCCATATCTACTTCCACATCGAAATGACCTGCATTGCAGAGAATTGCTCCGTCCTTCATGTTTACAAAGCTGTTTTCGGTAATCACCTTGTCACAGCCTGTTACGGTGACAAAGAAATCGCCGATTTTTGCAGCTTCCTCCATAGGCATCACATCGAAGCCGTCCATGATTGCTTCGATCGCCTTAACAGGGTCAATTTCCGTCACGATGACATTTGCTCCCAGACCTTTCGCGCGCATTGCCGTACCCTTGCCACACCAGCCATATCCTGCTACAACCACATTTTTGCCTGCCACAATGAGATTGGTCGTGCGGTTAATGCCATCCCAAACAGATTGCCCCGTGCCATAGCGGTTATCAAACAGATGCTTGCAGTCGGCATCGTTGACCAGCATCATCGGGAATTGAAGTTTGCCCTCTTTTGCCATGGCTTTCAAGCGCAAAATACCCGTTGTGGTTTCTTCACATCCACCAATGACATTGGAAAGCAAATGGGGGTAAGCACTGTGAATTAACGAAACGAGATCCCCGCCGTCATCAATAATAAAATGCGGAGCAATCTCAATGACACGGCGGGTGTGTGCTAGATATTCTTCTTCAGTTGCACCATGCCATGCAAATACATTCAATCCGCCATGTACCAAAGCCGCAGCGATATCATCCTGTGTGGATAGGGGATTAGAGCCTGTGATGTACATCTCTGCACCGCCTGCCGCCATGACACGACAAAGATATGCAGTCTTTGCCTCCAGATGTATGGAAAGTGCAATACGCAACCCTGCAAAGGGCTTGGTTTGTGCAAATTCGGCTTCAATGCCACGTAGCAGGGGCATATTGTTCTTTACCCAGTTGATTTTCCGTTCGCCGCTTTCCCAAAGCAATGCATCTCTGATTTCGCTCATGATATCTGCATCCTTTCGTATTGATATTATTCGGTCATGCCGGGCACTTTCAGTTCATAGCCGTTGACTTCGATGACTGCTTCATCCAGTGCAATGACCATGCAGTGCCTGCCGTTTACTGTTTCCAATCGCACCTTATCCTTGGCATCATTTTTTACATTCACCACGATTTCAGGAGTACGAATAATCGTTTTTGGCTGTACCAATCGTTCAGGCTTCAAGGTTGATTCCACGCATTCCTTGAACACTTCCTCGGTGCGTTCCAGTTTATCTTCCGGCACGCCTGCATCTTGCAGCATACGGTGCAAAATATGCCCCGTGATTTCTGTGGGAGCTTCATCGCTTTTATTTTTTGCAACGATCTGCTCTAGTTTTTCGTTAACAGTTGCCACTGCCTCATAGGTGAGGTCATCCCCCAGAAGCTGCTGCATCACTTGCTTCATGCTGCCCTGTTCCTCGTCAATGGTTGCTTCGGTTTCACAACCGAGAAATTCTTCTACCAACTTGTCGTTGGGCGTATTGGGTGTTTTGGTGTAGTACATCACATGATTGACATCGGCAGTACGATCACTGAATGCTGGAAACAGAAAGCCATCTTGCGGTGCTTTGCCGATAATGGCATCCTTGCTTTCTTGTCGAAAGATCTCGTCATCAAAGCTGCTGTATGCCAGAGTACTTTCCGCAGAGCCAACAGGGCAAAGTGCAACCACAATATAGCGGTAAATGTGGTCATTGTTTTCTTCGTCTAACTCGTCCATTTTTGTTTTCTTTGGCGCAGAGTATTGACAGTAGGCGGCAAGTACTGCGAATGGTTCATCGGCAAAAACGGTTTCCGAAAGCTTGGTGAGGAAAGACAACGCGGTTTCCTCATCCTTCAGCTCAGAACGAAGCAATGTATTCAGTATATCCTGTGGCGAGCCTTCGGCAAACGCAGCATTGCGAAACGCCAGTTCTGCGGTGGATTTTCCAATTGCAGGGCACAACACTTTTTTCATGGTGGCAAAGAGAATATCGGTTTCCTGCTCCGTAATCTTATGATAGGGGCGTAGACGCATACCGCGCACATCCCCTTTGACATCGATGAGCGCAGTGAGCACTTGCTCCATGGAAAAATACTTGGCTTCCGCACCAAAGTGGTTGCGGATCTCGGTCATTTCTTTGCGATTCATTTATAATCTCCTGTTCTGAACTGTGTGTTATTTCAATATATCAAGTATATCACAACAGCCCATGTTTGTCAAGATTGGGTCAAACAGATGGCAGCAAAAGCGGTATCCTATTTATGAGGATACCGCTTGAGTTCAGTGTGCTTTGTCAGTGCGGAAGGGGGCAAGCGGTAATCCGTTTGCGCCGAATACCGTGGGTATCATGTAGTTCGACCATGCGTATCTTGCATACAGGGGGGATGGAACTGCATCCGCCGTTAGGATAATACAGTTGGCGGTAAGCACAGCCCTTGCCCTGTGATAAACACCGTCTGCGCCTGCAATTTCAAAGCCGATGGGCTCGCCTTTCAGCAAAAAGCCCTCTGCCGCATGGTTGATGTGCAGTACCATGGTATTACCCATTGTGTAGCTGTCGTGGTACATGGGTGCGCAGGCTTCGGTTTCCCGTACGCGATGATAGACCATATACAATGCTTGCAATGCAAGACGTTCACCAACGGGTTCCTTATCAGTAGGGTGGATGTTATCCAACTCGCCGCAGTCTGTCAGCACAGCAAGTCCCGTGTTACGCAAATCGTGATACACATTTGCTTGTGCCTCGCGGATTTTGCACCAATGCTGATAATCCGGATCATATGCATATTTGAACATGGGCAGCTGTACATTGAGAAAGTAGAGATTTTCATCGTTCCAGTCATCGCGCCATTGATGCACCAGTGCTGTAAGCAGCTCCTCGTAGGTGTCAGGGCGGTGATCATCCGATTCACCCTGATAATACAAAAATCCACGCAGCGTGTAGGGGCAGACGCGTTGCAGCATGGTCTCGTATATACCGCCGGGACGGTATTCGTTTTTTGGCCCCATGGGGCCGGGAAATTTTGATTCACCGCAGACTTCCAGCACTCTTTCCCATGAGCAGCCCGGTTCATCGGCATAGCACTGTCCGCAGCGCACATTCCATGCATCTTGGTAGACAATATATTCATCATATTCTTTGATATGTTCCTCAAGCGTTTTGCCTTCCATTGCTTTGTCGTATTCCACCAGGTAGGGGAGCAATGCTGTGTGTTGTTCAATGGTGCTGCGAGGGATCCATGCTGTGGCAGACGTACCGCCCCAGTTGCAGCCGATGAGACCCACCGTAATGCCCAGCTCTTTGGCAATGCGTAGCGCAAAATATAAGCCCACTGCCGACCATGCCCTTGCGCTTTCCGGAGTTGCTTCCGACCAGCAGGTGTTGCGTTCGGTTGCATCAAAATGCTCGTCCTTGATGCTCTGCTTGGGGGTATAGTAGAATCGTACACCGCAATCAGGGGTCAGCGATTGCAGCAGTGCCTCACCGTTTTTCTCACTATGAATTTCAAACTCCATGTTGCTCTGACCGCCACATAGCCAGACCTCGCCTACTGCAACATTGGAGAAAGTAACGGTATCCTGTGCACCTGTCACCACCATTTGCAGATTCGTTGTGGCTGCCATGGGTGGTAAGAATACCTGCCATTTGCCATCGACTGCAACGGTGGATACGGTATGCCCGCCAAATTGCACAGAAATTGGTTCATCGTTTGTTGCCTCGCCCCATACTGCGATGCGCTTTTCGCGCTGCAATACCATATCATTGCTGAAAACTGCGGCTACTCGCATGAGAAACACTCCTTATATGATTATTTCAAGCGGTTGTCACATACCGCCTTATCTTTACCATAGTATTATAGCATAGTCCCAGCCAAAAAGAAAGGACTTTTCCTGTTTTTTCATCGCAGAGGCGGACACATTTGCTCCATCTGCTGCATATGATACATTACAGTGGCACATCACCATGGCTGACAACATACTGATTCCCCACCAGATCGATCAGTGCATAAGCAGCCGGTTGACCATCACGGGGTTGCGCAGCACTGCCGGGGGATACGATGTGTACTCCCTGCTCTATACGATCATATCGGCAGTGCAAATGCCCAAATATGGCAAGATCTGCACCTGCTTTTTCTGCATAACGGTACAGGAAACCATCGTTTGCCATGAGATGTATATGTCCATGCACTGCAAACAGACGGTGACCATTTTCCAATTCCAGTACCAATTCTGTGGGGGAGGTACTTGAAAAATCACAATTGCCTTTTACATGATAAGTGCGCCCTGTATATTCGGGATATGCCATAAGGAAGCTGTTGAGTTCCCGTTCACCATCGCCGCAGTGAATGTACAGATCTGCCTCCGGATGCAGCAAGAACACCTTTTCCACTGCATTGATGTTACCATGGGTATCGGAGATCGCCAAAATTCGCATGGTTGTTTGAACCTCCCGTTCTGTTTTTCTGTATTATAGCATAAAAATAGAACACCGTCAATTCTTTTTTGCGCGAAAGGAGACCTTTTTATGGTACAAAGACCCAAAGATTCGCCCCAATTGGACGCATTGCTGCAAGCAGTCAGCAAAAAACTGGGTGTGCCGGCTGAAACGCTCAAAGCGGAGTTGAAAGCAGGCAAGTTCGATGCTGCACTGGCAAGCATGAAACCCAAGGATGCAGCTGCATTTCAGCAGTTGCTTGCAAATCCGCAGCGAGTGCAACAGATGATGAACAGTCAGCAGGCAAAAGCATTGTATGAAAAACTGAAACATTGACCCAAGCGATCAGGAAGGGAGGCGGCGATTGTGGATGACCTTTCCGAAAAGCTGCAATCGCTGCTTTCGGATCCTGAGAGTATGCAAAATCTGGCAGAATTGGCAGCTATGTTGCAAGGCAACGGAGAAGAAACCGCTCATGCTGATTCGTCACAGGCGGACAACACCGATACTGTCAGCGACAATGGCTTTGATTTTTCCAAGCTGTTGTTACTAGGCGAGATCTTTTCGCAGATGCAGGAACAGGATTCCGAAACGCAGCTTTTACTTGCATTGAAGCCCTATCTGAGTGAACAGCGTAGCAAGCGTGTTGACCGTGCTGTAAAGCTGCTTCGATTGTACAGTGTGTTTTTGTCACTGAAAGAAAAAGGCTTGCTCAATGATCTGACGGATATTTTGTAGCATCGACAGATTCTCAAGGAGGAGGTGATGGCAATGCCACCACGGCAGCAGTTTCCCTTTCAAGGGCCAAGACCGATGCGGCAAAATCAACAACCGCTGCGACCGACAGGGCAGGCGCTGCAACCCATCGAGGAGCCAAATCAATCGAAGGCTGCTGCGCCACCACCTGTTCCCAAACCAGCCATCACCACACAAGATCTCAATCCGTTGCGGTCATTGCTGCAAAATATTGATAGCGATACCTTATTGATTTTGGCTGTGCTACTGTTGCTTTCTAAAGAACAAAAAGATCGTCGGTTGCTGTTGGCACTGGCGTATATTATACTATAAAGGGGCGATATTTTGGACAAGCTTATGGAACGATTTCCTCCGGAATTGCTATTGCGTGTTTTTGCTGCCTTTTCTCTGATCATGATGCTATGGGCGATTTTTCGATATCGTCATGCCTTGCGCACGCTTTTGCTCAGCAGTGTGATGGGGCTGGGTGCACTGTTGGTCTGCAACTTTTTTGGCGAAACGATCGGCTGTTTTTTGCCGTTGAATGTATTATATATCGGCACAGCTGTTGTATTGGGCGTGCCGGGGGTGCTATTGCTGTTAGCCATCCAAATGCTTTTTCTGTAACAAGTATGATCTTGCAGAATGATTGTTCCCGGCAACAAAAGCAGCCACCGAAATTTTCGGTGGCTGCGCGGTGATTGTTCTATCAACCAATCCAGACATAGCTAGAGGTGACGTTGATCTTGTGTGTGTCCGGGAAGAACCATCCATGCTCTTTGGCATAGAGGGTGACCTTAATGCGGTAATAATAACCGCTGATTACCGGTATGCCGTACCCCTTGACGGAGAAGTAATAGGCATCCTCGTTGATCATGTCGTCTACTTCAACTTCATCCACCCAATTCATTTTGTCCGAACTGTGCTGTACAACAATGTCAATCAAGCCGAGTTTTGCCATCTCTTCAAAGGCGCAAATGGTAGTATCTAACATCAACGTATTATAGCCATAATAGGCATTCAGCGTATAGGTGCCAATCAGATTACTGGAAAGGGTCTCAGCTTCTTCTACGACAGCGGTTTCCTCGGTGGACATCTCTGCGGCGGTTACTTGCAACGGCATCATTGCAAAGAGCATAGTGGCGGTCAGCATTGCAAACAGTTTGGATTTCTTCATGATACATTTTCCTTTCATTATAATAGATTTTTCCGAAATACTCGTTGCAGTGTTGCAGACGAATACCTCTTGCTGAAAGTATACTACAATTTCCGATGCCAGTCAATGGAATATGATAACAATTTACAAAGATTTAATATTCGACAATATTCGACGTGCGCTACCGTAAAAAACGGCGTACCAATTTATCTTTATACGGTTTACTGTATGGATGGTATCGCAAGGGAAGATCCAGCCATGTTTTCTTGTTGACGATGGCTTTTCGGTGCGAAAACGTATCAAAACCAAACTTGCCGTGATATGTTCCCATACCGCTTTCGCCCACACCACCAAAGGGCAATTTGTTTGTTGCAAGATGAATGACAGTATCGTTGATGCAGCCACCACCGAATTGTAGCTTTTCAGTGAGCGTTTTCATTTGCTGTTTGTTTTCGGTAAACAGATACAGTGCAAGGGGCTTGGGTCTGTTTGCAAGCATTTCGTAGATTTGTTCGGTTTGTTGGTAAGTGAGAATTGGCAGAATGGGGCCGAAAATCTCCTCTTGCATCACGGCATCGTCAAAAGAAATGTGATCCATTACAGTAGGTGCAATTTGGAGCGTGGTTTTGCAATACTGTCCACCGAGTATGATCTTTTTTTGATCCATTAGTGACAGCAGGCGCTCAAAATGCTTTTCGTTGATGATCTTTCCATACTCAGGATTGTGCAGTGGATCTGCACCAAGCTGTTTCTCAATCTCTGCACAGATGGCTTGTAGCAGTTCTGTTTTGACGTGTTCATGGCAGAGGATGTAATCGGGTGCTACACAGGTTTGTCCACAGTTGAGGTATTTTCCGAATACAATGCGTTTGGCTGCCAGCTGGATCTTTGCGGTTTCATCAACGATGCAAGGGCTTTTGCCTCCTAATTCCAAAACGGCAGGTGTAAGATGCTCTGCTGTATGACGTAGCACTTCTTTACCCACAGCTTGGCTACCCGTAAAGAATACAAAATCAAATTTTTGTTGCAGCAAAGCGGTGTTTTCTGCTCTTCCACCGATGACGACCGCGACATATTCAGGGGCAAAGCAGGCTTCTATGACAGAGCGCACAACAGCGGCGGTAGCAGGCGCATATGCACTTGGTTTGATGATTGCCGTGTTTCCGGCTGCAATGGCATCTACCAGAGGTTCCATGGTCAGCAAAAAAGGATAGTTCCATGGGCTAATGATCAAAGTATTGCCGTAGGGTGTTGGCCGGATAAAACTGCTTGCAGCAAATTGCGAAAGGGGAGAGGGCACTCTTTTCGGCTTTGCAAAGCGGCGACAGTGCTTTATCATATAGTTGATCTCCGAGAGTGTGAGACCGATTTCGCACATATAGCTTTCAAGGCTGTGTTTCCCCAGGTCCTCTTGCAATGCAGCAGCGATCTCCGACTCTCTGGCAGTGATTTCTCGATACAAGCACTGAAGTTGTGCAATGCGAAAGCTTATCGGCAAAGTCGATCCGCTGTGATAATAAGCTCTTTGAGCGGAAAGAATCTGTTCTATTTGCGTACATCCTGATGACATTTGCTATGCCTCCTTTGTAATGCATCGGTTTATACTTATTATACCATGTTTACAGTGAATTTGTGGGCTTTCACAGTAATTTCATGTTTTGCTATATGGGAGACGCATTGCGCAGCAAAAAGCGTGATGTACGGGAAAAGTACATCACGCTTTGCGTTTGGGTATGCTAGGCGGCAATACCGCGTTTTTTATAGATGTAGTCCATCAACAATCTGCCGATAATCGCATAGCCGACACCGAATAGCAATCCTGCAAGAATATCCGTGGGATAATGTACATACAGATACATCCGCGAAAATGCAATCAGTGCAGCCAGTATCAATGCCGCGATGCCCCAACGCTTATCTTGAAAGAAAATCGCAGTGGCTGTGGCGAAGGATGCTTGCGTGTGCCCTGATGGGAACGAATAGTCGTGTGGTTTTTCAATCAGCAGCCGGATGCTTGTTTGTACATCAAAGGGGCGAATGCGTGCAACGCAGGGTTTCAGGATCAGGTTGCCAAATATCAAACAGCAGATCAGTGCAAATGCCGAAATCAACGCGCATTTCCGTGTTTTTGGGGAGAAAAAGCCCACTAGGGTTAAAACAATCCAAAACCAGCCTCCATTCCCCAAAAAGGTAATGATTGGTAGTACGGCGTCCAAAAAAACGCATCGCAAGTTTTCTTGTATCCAATTGAGTATGTCAAATTCCCATGCCATGTAGTGTACCTCCATATTTCGATTGCAGATACCATTATAGCATAGTTTTCGGCAAATGTCGAGTACTTTTTTATGCCTGATAGCCGCGATTACAGATCGGTGTCAAAAAATGACAATCCACACCAAGTGATTACAATCCGGTTACTTCGCTTGCTTTCCTTTCGAAGATGTGTTATCATAGAAAAAAAGGAGGTTACGCATATGCTATCCAAAGGCGTAAAAAATGCGCTGATCGTTTTGACGGTATTGTTTGGTATTGTGATGCTGCTTTGTGGATTGATCGTCTGGGCAGTTTTTCATTTTATTGTCGCTCCCATTGCGGAAAAGCAAGAGGCGAATGAGCAGGCATACGAGAATTTTATTACTAACATCAACAGTAAGGCGGTTGCCTATATTGAGGAAAAATATGGATTCGTCGCAGAAGTCACCAAAACCGTGCAGGATCGAGAAGGATCGCTTTTTGGTTCTGTACCAGCCAATCGTGGCGGTGTGTACATGACCTACAATGATACCCCGCTCTTTGTGTATTATGATCTGGATACGAATATTGGCTACGATGATTATCAGTATGAGCTTGTTTATGCCGCAGTGGAAGATATTTTTCGTGCAAATGGTACAGGATTTGTTGAAATGCGGGAGAACTCCAGCTATGGAATTGGCACTTTGCATTTGCCGGTGTTTAACGATGAAATGCGCGATGCGTGTGAAGATCTGCTGCACGTATATTATGATGGCACCAACCTTGGCGAAGTGTTGGCGTTTTCGGGGGCAGATCTGGCGGGCTGCTATATAGGCGGAATAGATTTTTCTACTTATGCTGATTGGCAGATTCCCGAAACGCTGCTGACTACTGAAGGCAAGCCCATCAGGCTGAGGTTTTTATCGTTCCGCAGTGAGGACTACCCGGTGAATGGAGATCTGAGTAAGTATACGCATCCTACGGCTGCACCCTATGTGTTCAGCTATTGTTGCTTTCAAAATGGCGAAGCAGCGTGGAAAGGGCGATTTGATCTTCATGATTGTGACGGTGCGTTTCAGTACTGTGTGGTATATCCTGATGGTGCAGATGTAGACGATACCGCAGTCATGATCACGCAGGGTAACATACATAATCGCAGTTGGGATATCCCAGATGGATGGTATTCTACCGGAGATGTGTTTTATGTTACCGCAACGACCAATTGTACGATCTATTTGTTTTTTACACAGGCACAGCAGCAGGCATTGTTGCCGGTCGAAAAGCATCGGTTTGGGTTGGCAGTAGGCGATGAAAATGCTGCAGAAGTTTGCAACAATGAACTTGGACTGGATGGTTATAACAGTATGATCTACGCATTAGAGATTGAACATCCGTATGGTACTTCTTTGGATTTGTACCCACTTTATAAGCAGACAGAATCGTAAAATAATATAAAAAACCTCTGCGTATGGCTGATACACAGAGGTTTGCTTTTGATAGCCAGTATCAAGAAATTGTTTTGCCA
This sequence comes from uncultured Ruminococcus sp., assembly GCA_964392175.1. Classification (GTDB taxonomy): domain Bacteria; phylum Bacillota; class Clostridia; order Oscillospirales; family Ruminococcaceae; genus Firm-04. The sequence goes on along the minus strand of CAYMOJ010000006.1, from coordinate 39,882 downwards.
CGCTTGGTTTTCTCTTTTTTGATGGGTGTTTCAGTACCGCCGCGGTCGGTGAAGACGCGTTCGTCCTCGTCAACGGGTTTGTCCTCTTCGGGATTCTGTTCACCGGTTTGTTCGTAGTAGGGGTTGATGACATACTTTTGAATGACGGGGTAGTTCATAAACAGCACCAGATATCCGATGAATGCCGCAGGGAAAAACGGCAGCAAAGCCATAAACAGACTGTTCACCATGATCAGCAGAATCGTGATAGCAAGCATTAGCACCGTGCCAACGAGTGTGATCACGCAGGCCTTGGGCGAAAGGCAAGCAAGCATAAATGCGTTTTTGAAGACATCCTTGGTTGTGAGCTTAGTGGTCACGATCATTGGGAACAGGTAGAAATTCATAAACAGCAAGATGAGTCCCACGGCAATGGTGATAACGAAGAACACATAGGGCCATTTGGCATTGGATTGCTCTGCTAGATTTGGATACAGGTAAGAGCCGCAGGAAATCGACGCAATGACAATGGCGTCCAGAATCCAGACGAGCATTGATGGCACAAAATTCTTGAAAAAGCCGATCTTAAATTCCTCACCGAGGAAGAACGCCTTATCCAGCACGATCAGGCGCAGCACACGAGTGCAGCCTGCCATAATGGGGCCTTCCAGTATGAATTGCAAGATTAGCAAAAAAACAGAAAACGGCACCGTAAGCTTGTTATCTGTTTCTAAGTAGACGATGAGTGCTGCGAATACCGGAATGTGCAGCATCGTGTACAAAATATTCAGGCTGAGCAGTTTGCCGAGAGAACGCCAAAGCAGCTCCCAAAAACGGAAAAAAGGTTTCTTTTTGGGGGCATTTGGATTGATGCCCGGGCCTGCGTTCTGATAACTTCCGAATAAAGCCATGAAATGAACGACTCCTTATGAACGATTCTGAGTGAGCAACCAGAAGACCAGTGTTTCTGTCATTGCTCCCAGTGGCAGCAAAGCGATTCTGCCGAGAAAATGCAGGATGCATCTGCGCGTGGCAATGTGGATATCGGATTCTGTGTTGCCGTGTAGCAAATAGGCGAGTTGCTGCGCTGAAAGCTGCAATGCATCACGGGCAGATATCGCCAGCAGCAACGCAGTGAAGAATCCGTGAGGCAGAATGCATAATGCCGCGTAAAGGCAGCCCTGTAGGAAGCCTGTTGTCAAAAATTGTGATGCGACAGCGATGCCGATGGCACAGCCATGGCTAAGCAACAATGCCAATGTGGCAGGTTGTCCGATAGCGGAAAATGCACTTAGTAACATCAACGCCATGACTACCACTGATGGAAATAAGCTTGCTGCAAAGATATCCCACAATGTTTGTGCTTGTGGGTCGGGCGCAAATCCGTGATCTAGTACAAGCAAATCGGCGGCGGCAGGGTAGTGGTAAAAAACCATTGTGCCAATGCCTACTCCAAGCAGTACAAGCATCATCATAAGCCGCTTGGTGCGCTGAGAAACCGTAACAATATCCATGTGCAAACTGCCTGTACGGCAGTGCATCGTGCGGAAAAAAACACGCTGTAAAGATGCCATATCATATCCCTCCACAACATCATATGCAGGGGGAAGACAAGTTATGCAACAAATCCGGCAGGTATGGGTAACCTGCCGTGATGTCTAATCGAAGATGTCATTATTTCGGTTGGGGACGCTCCTCACCGGCAAGGGCATAAGCGCGGTTGGTGCAGCTGTCGCAGCAACGGTGGACGGTGTCGAGCAATTCGCCTTCGCATAGGCGGTCAAGGCCGGCTAGTGTGGTGCCGCCGGGAGAAGAAACCATTTGAATGAGCTTTTCGACAGAGTAACCTGAATCTGTCAGCATCTTTGCGGATCCGATCATGGATTGTGCAAACAAGCGCAGTGCCACATCGGAAGCAATGCCCTCAGAGGCAGCGTAATCCAGAAAGCCTTTTGCATAATAGTACAGAAAAGCGGGGCTACTGCCGTTGATGGCGATGATCTCCTTCATCTTGTTTTCGGGAATTTCCTCAGCGATACCGCAAACAGAGAACATTTCCATGACCAGTGCAAATTCGTCATCGGTAATACCCTTACACCGTGCCAGCGCAGATGCGCCTTCACCGAGCATCAGGGGCGTATTGGGCATGACCAGAATGACTCTTGCATCGGGGATGGTGTGGTTGCGGATAAAATCTGCTGTAATTCCTGCGCAGATGGAAACCACGATTTGTTCCGCGCGAATGGTAATGGAATCCAGAGCCGTGCCCAGCACCTGCGGCTTGACTGCTAATACCAACATATCGGCCGCATCTGCCAGAGCTTGTGCATCCGCGCAGACGGTTACGCCGATGGCTTGCAGTGCGACGTGCTTTTCGGGATTGGAATCATAGGCCAGCAGTTCCGTGACGGTGCCATTTTTACACAGTGCAGAGCTTACAATGCCCTGTAGCATGGCAAAACCCATATTGCCTGCGCCGAGAAAACCGATTTTCATGATCACATATCCTTTCGGTGGATCTACTTCAGGCGGTGCCTCTTCTTTTGAGAAACACAATGCTGTATGCCTTCAGCACAGCCGGTAAAATCAAAGCCATCAGCAGCAGATCCACAGGTAATTCAATGATATTTTTGGCGATGCGTCCGTAAATGGCGACGATCAATGAGGATTCCGAAGCAAGGAATCCGTAGTGATAGTTGGCTGCCGTATTGCAGATCAAATTGATGAGAAGCACATCCAGGATGCGCGCGATGAACAATCTGCCGATGATTGCAAGGTCATACTGTTTTTGGCGCACGGTGATATGCAACGGTCGTGTGGCAAATCTGTGGTAGGCGATCATGCCATACAGTAGACCTTGTGCAGCACCGATAAGGACATACAACGGCAAAAAGCCACCGTCGGGGTAGGCGATATAGCCCACAATATCGCAAATCGCGCCTGCGGCAAAGCCCACTATCGGGCCATACAGCATACCAATGGCGGCAATGGCAAGAAAAGCAAAGTTGATCTTGGTGAACCCGAGGTTGATCGTTTGAGATTCTATGATCATAGAAAGTGCCACCAGTAGACCTGTCACGAGAATGCAGCGCAAATCGGTCAGCTCCTTGAGGGAGCAGCGAAACGCATCAGAAAGTTTTTTCATAACAAATACACTCCTTTGAACATTGGCTAATGCACAAAGGAGTGTGAGTGCTCACTTTATGCGTCAGCGGGATGCGACAGCCAAACCGCAAGCGTGACGCCTCACACTTTTCGTCCTTCCGGCAACTCCCCGTCCGGAGGGCACTTTACGCATGGCTATCTACTCTGAAGCTTTGAAAACAGAGTAAACGGATTGTGGAAATGGGGTAAAATCAGATGCTGATGATACCGGAGATATCGTACAGATCATCCTCGAAAGGCTTGACCATTTGCAGTGCCTCATGGATATCGTAGTCAACGAACTTGTTACCACGGATACCAATGACACGATTGCCGATGCCCTGCTCCAACAGGTTGACGGCATAATAACCCATCTGGCTTGCCAGAACACGGTCGCGTACGGTAGGCGAACCGCCACGTTGCACATGGCCCAAAATGGTTGCGCGGGATTCAATGCCGGTTTTTTCCTCAATGAATTTTGCGATCTCGTTGGAGTTACCGATGCCTTCAGCCACAACGATGATGAAGTTTTGCTTACCGGTCTTGCGGGTACGCTCCAACTTTGCGACCACCTCATTCATATCGTAGGGACGCTCAGGGCACAGCACCTCGGTAGCACCGCAGGCAACGGCTGTATTCAAGGCAATATATCCTGCGTGACGACCCATGACCTCTACCACAGAGCAGCGGTCATGGCTGTGTGCGGTATCGCGGAGTTTGTCTACCAACTGCATAACGGTATTCATAGCGGTATCGTAGCCGATGGTATAATCGGTGCTGGAGATATCGTTATCGATCGTGCCCGGAATACCGATACAGGGGATGCCTCTTGCGGACAGATCGCCTGCACCGCGGTAAGATCCATCACCACCGATGGCTACCAGACCTTCGATGCCCATCTCCTTACAGGTAGCTACAGCCTTTTGCAGACCTTCTTCGGTCTTGAATTCAGGGCAGCGCGCCGTAAACAGCAGGGTGCCTCCGCGTTGGATGATAGACGATACGGAACGGACATTCATATCAAATACATCGCCGTTGATCAGACCATTATAGCCTCTGCGGATACCGACGACCTCCATGCCTTTATTCAGTGCAGTACGAGTTACCGCTCGGATCGCAGCGTTCATGCCGGGCGCATCGCCGCCGCTGGTCAACACACCAATTCTTTTCATTTTGTTTCGTTCCTCCTGATCATGGAAATATGCAGCAGCGTGTATTTTTCACGCCGCAAAGCTTGCTACATACTATTTTACTACTTTTCCGGATTTTGTCAAGGGGGTAAAAGCCTTTTTTTGCAATGTGGATGCTTTTACAGAAAGTTGATGCAAATTGTTCTGTTCTTTGTTGGAAATGCCCATGGCTTCCCGGCGGAAACGATTGCCAAGCGAATATAAAAGTATCACGCCTCGCGCAGTGCGAAGCGTGATACAGGTGCCATTTACTTGCCGGCAAGCTGTTTGAGAATGGCTGTTGCGTCATTGGAGGTAACACCATCGACCTGATCAAAATCAGCATTGCACATACCGATTTCAGAGATCATGACTGTGGGATCTTCAGAGAGCATCCGATTCAGTAAAATCACATCTCCAACCTTTACAAAACCATCGCAGTTGACATCGCCAAGCAGGGTGGCAACGATGGGCGATGTAGTGGTAGTGGTAGTGGTTGTTTCAATGACTTCGGATTGCGCAAATATCGTGTAACCAATGACGCCGGATCCGGTGGTGTTATCACCGAGGAAAATGGTTTCACCGGCTGTTACTGATTTTGCCATCAGTGCAAATGTCACGCTATTGCTGGTGGAAAGCGTCATGCCTGTATCTTCCCAGCTGTTCAGCCATGCAGGCGCACTGCCCAGACGAGTATCATATGCAACATAGAGGGTAGTGTTTTCCGTGACAGTTAAGGTAGCCAGTTCCCCTGAAAACGTTTTGGAATCGCAGGCGGTCTGTACATATTCTGCACCAAGGAGCATTTCAGGAACGGCGGTGTAAGTGAAATCGCGGTCTCCAAATACAGCACTGCCCACAGCAAGATCCTGTGCGATGTGCCAGTCGTAGCCATTTTCTCTGTCATTGATGGCGATTTCGGATATCATGGCACCATTGATCAGGATTGGCGGGGCTGTGTAGTTATAATAGTATGGTATCCAGCTTTGCAAATACTGCTCTCTGGTGGCGTCGCAGGAGGAAAGCACCGTGCCACTGGTACGACTGCCGGTATTCACGCTATCGCCGCTGATGGTTTGCGTGTGATATTCGCGGAAAGTTGCTTGAGATGGGTCAACGCCACTCATACTGTGCCAGCCTGCATCGGCAATGATGCTTTCGTATTGCAGTTTTGTGTTGTAAAACAGCACGTGCGCGGTATCCCGCCATGGACGACCAAAATATCCTGATCCAACAGTTAAATCGGGATTTGCTGTAACGGTGCAGTTCCAGAACAGATAGCCGAGGGTCTGCTCTCTGGATGCTGTGATGTAGCCGCCAACCGCTTTATCGGAGTATCCACCAAAACAAAGCTCGCATTCATCAAATACAATATCGCCAGAACCGAAAATGTAGTCTGTGTTGCCTTGAATCTTGCATTCCTTGAAGTAAGCAGGTGTTGCAGTATATAATGTATCCTGACTGCTTAAAAATTCGCATTGATAGAATTCGGCGTAATCCGCTTCTACGCAGCAAGCAGCCGCACGTTCGGTGCTTGACTTTGCTGTCACATCCAAGTCTGAAGTGCGGTTTACAGTAAGCGTTTCGCCTGTAGGCTCTACACCGTCAGCGATTTCTTCACTTGTCATATAACGGTTGAAGCTGTTTTCAAATATAATATTTTCAGCGCGAAAATATTTTGCCTTGCTGTTGATCCGCACAGCAGTACCCCAACGGGCAGCAATGTTCTTGGTAGATTTGAATGCAGCATTTGTGGCATTGTAGTAGCCGTTGTCATCTGCGGAGTAGTACCGGTAGCCGATGCCGTAATACCATGTCAGCAGTACATCACCGCCGCCGGGATTGCTGTTGATGAAGGAAAGATACGGCGTGTTGATGATGACCTGTTCGCGGTATGTGCCGGGCGCAATGGCGATGGTGATGCGATCACTTTCGCTCTGCGGATTCATAGCAGCCGCAGCATTGACGGCTTCTGTAACGGTTTTGTAGGTTCCGTCACCGCCAACGGTCAGGGTCGTGCTTGCGGCAGTCACTGAAAGAGGTGCGGATAAATTCGGTAGCGAGATGCAAAAAAGCATCGCACTGATGGCAGCAGCGACACCGCGCTGCAAAATATTGGATTTCGACATTGTGGATAGATCCTCCTCGTATCAAAAATGGAACGGCAGACGGTTTCTTTGTTTTTATAGATCAGTGCTGTCGTTACCCCCCCCGAAAAATGGAACAATTACCATTCTAACGCTATTGTATCATAAAACGGAAAAAATGTATAGTGCTTATTGTACACTTTTCTTGTCGGATTGTCACATTTTTCTCTTGAAAAGCGAGAAACCTTCAGGAACTTCTAACTTTTTGGAATTTTTTCAAAAAAAGGCTTGACAAACCAGACGGGTTGTGCTATAATAATTGAGGCTTGAGGGAGAAATCCTCAAGCCGAGACGATATGCGCCGGTAGCTCAGTTGGATAGAGTGACTGGCTACGAACCAGTAGGTCGGGGGTTCGAATCCCTTCCGGCGCATCATGTGATGAAATTCATCGCATGGAAAAAGCCACGCAATTGCGTGGCTTTTTTTGTTTAGTGCGCTCAGGTGTTGATGTTGATAAAGTTCCGATGCAAACTGAATGTAAAACGATAGAGGGTACAGATTTCTTTTTGAAAGCTGTACCCTCTTCTTTATTATCGTGGTGTGGGCGATTGTTCAAGGCATTTTTTTACGTCCACGGGTTCAGATGCAATCAAAACACGCCCGGCTTCCTTACCCCAAATACTTTCGATAGCAGACTTCACCGCTAACAGCATCTACATATACATTATATACGGTGCTATCATTGGGATTATAAGCGGTCAGCTTCCAGACAGGTTTGCAAAAACGATACGCAGTATCATAGCGCTGAGGGGCATCTATTTGATATTGTGTGTATTCTCCTTGATAAATCAGTTCTGCTTTCTGTACTTCAAAAGTGATTGCGGAAGTTAGTTTTTCCCCTGTTATTTCCACAGCACGTGAAAGCGGAAGGATCTCGGTAATGGCATCGCCAACACGTGTGAACTGTGCATCACCTTCACAGCCTGCCCAGAAGTCGATGCAATCTGTTTCTACCATAAATGCCGCAAAAGTGGTGGCGTCATATTCCTTTCCGTTGGAGAATGAGCCATAGCTGCCCGGATCACAGCGATCAAATGGTACGCCGCAATAGGTTACACGACTGAAGAAACCATAACCGTATACATCATCTGTGAGTTGATAGATGCCTACTTCATCAACACTCCAGCGAACATTGGGATCTTCGTAACGATATGGCATAGAATCATAATATGCGCCCTCAAAAAAGGCAACTGCATCTTTGATGCTGCACATACCATTCTTCAATTGATATGCAGTATCTTCCATGTCATCATGAACAACGATCTGTTCTATTTGGTATTCCTGTAAGTAAGCCACTTCAAATACACCATATATGGCTTCTTCATCCAGTGTTTGTATGGTAACACCACGGTTCATACGCACGGGAACAGAAGAAACTGCCTTATTGCACCACAAGTACGCACGGTTTTCGGCACGGTAGTCCAGCATATTATAATCCCATGTACCATCTGCCATTTTGTCATATGTACTTTGCAATGTGGGGTATGTCGCGTCAGGTTTTCCTTTTACATCAACACCAATAAAGCCTTCATCATAGCTGGAAACATGGACAAGGCTTTCATCAAAGGTTTCATCGGGAAAATAAAAGGCAATTTGTTCCTGAAATTGATCGTAGAACGTGAGAAAATCCGGTTTTGAAAGTGATTCATTCTGATTTTCGGCGTGATACACCGGTACAATATATTCCAGCTGATATAAAGCTTCCATAGATTCAGGAATGCGCACCACGCATTTCGAGCAATCCAGATTGGCTGGTATGGCATCGCCCAAAGCCGTGGTCAATTCATCCAGTGGCACCAGTCCCTCGGCGGGCACAGGCTCTTCCGGCTGTGATGATTGAGAATCTAACGATGATTCGGGCGTAGATTGCATTGTATCTGTTTGAGAACCTATTTGAGAATCGCCCGTGGAGGAATTGGACTGGCATCCGGAGAGCAGCATGGTCATCAAGATGATGAATGCAATTCGTTTTTGCTTCATAAAATGCTCCTTTTTCATTTTGTGCTGATGGAAAGATAAAACGTTGCGATAATCTATCGCGTTTTAGTATGTCAAAGGGTCTGCGACTCGATTACAGACCCTTTGGCGAACTCAAGAATATACAGAAATGGTTCCCCATGATTCCAAAATGCTCGTTGAAGTGGTTGCGCAGCTTACACGATATGTTACTTTAGTTCCTTTGTTCACGATTCTCCAATCAATAGGGCAATTCGGTGTGTTGATCTCAAAACTCCAGATATCTTGTCCGTCTTCTTGCATCTGATGTGTAGAGCACCAAATGGTTGTTTTACGATTCGCTGTAACCGTCATATTAGTGCAAACCGCAACATAAGTATAAGCACTTGCAGTTAAGATTACTGTATCGACAGTATCCACGGAGGATGGTACTCCAGATATATTAACGTCCTTTGCGTACCAGTCCTGCGACTCAATTGGTTCTGCGCTTACACTGAAACTTCCCATGCCAGCAGCCACAGTAGCCGCTGCAACAATACCTGCCATAACCTTCTTGATTTTAAACATGATAAACCTCCAATATTGTTCATTGTATGTCATTCCTGCATTCTTTCTACACCTGTGGGATAAGAAATTCAGCCCATTGGACTCACCTCATTCCCTTTATGACTATATACATTTTATATCACATTTTTGCTTTAATGTCAATGATTTTTTTGACTTTACGACAATTCTTTTTAAATTTCGTTGAAATGCACAAGAAACAGAAATCACATTTGTGCAGTTTCACTTATCTAGTCATGGAAATACAGCAATTCTAATGAGATACATTATAATTATCAATACGTTTTATCTGCACTTTCCGCACTGTGAGCAGCCATTGCAAATTGGTTTGCTGCCACACAGCATACAGCGTTCACAAAAATAAGGCTGATGCAGATATTCCTTCGGAATTTCCATTCCCAAATTGTCGGTCAGCAGATATTTCACAGGTTTTCCTTGAAAACTGATACCGGATTTGTATGCCATTTCTGCCTGCAACCGTTTATCCGGAAGAATGTAGAGCTTTCTGTCCTTGATGAATTTTGTTCCTGTTTCGATGAATGTGAAAGAAATATTGTAACGCTCGCATTCTTGACGAAGGAGCTTTACCCAGTCATAATTACAGGGCCTTGCGCCGTCATAATTTTCGCCACCACAGACCACTTGCTCAATCTGTCCGCTTTGCAGATATGGATCCAGGCTGACTTTTCCGATAAACGGTGCACACATGATACCCTTGTGCTGAAAAGGCAAATTCAGCAGTATGGGGATGCGCTCATCGGCACGCTGCTGATTTTCGGCAGTCACATTGAAAAAGATATTCTCCCAGCCATCGCCCCAATCTTTTGGCAGGCATTTCAAAACCCTTTGCGGACGTTTGGTAAGCAGGTAAAAAATCACATCACTTCTGATTTTCATAATCTCCCATGCTTCATCGCGCCACGGATCTGCCTCTTCCAGAAAGAAATCAGAAGTCATACAAACGCGGATCTTTTCACCGCTTTTGATTTTGTAATTGCCTTTTCTGTCTTTTTTCAGGGGATATGGAAAGCTTTGCGTGCGATAAATTTCTGCGCCATCCTTATCGCGCATACGGTCAAGAAAGTACATATAGCAGTGATCACAGCCTTCGCTGATTTTTTTACAGCCGTGCCACGGATTCCATATATCGTGCATGATCTCACCTCTTGATTCAGACAAACGGATTGCTTCCATTCTACTGCATCGATACCTTTATAGTAGTATCCACCAGCATACTATACTTATCATACCATAGTCTGCAAAAAGTTTCAAGATGTCTTGAAGGTGTCTTAGGCAGAAGCCTCTTTCACGGTTAGAATCGTAGAAGAAAACGTGCAAAAATTTGAATTCTATTGACATCTTTTGTAACAATAGCTTACAAAATCTTGTAAAAGCACTTGCACTGTATGAACAAGCTGCAACTGCATATCAAACAGTAGATGAAGATGCTGCGTAAAGTCTGAAAAGGCAACAAAAAGAACGAACGCCGTGAAAACGGCGTCCGTTTTTTTGTTCAGATGTAAAATAAGGTTTCAATCAGATGAAACACTGTATGTATAATAGTGGAAATTTCCACCATCCAACGCATCCACATAGCAGACATAAACCCAACTGTCATTGGGATTATAAAGAGATACTTTCCAGCTTGCAGTTGTAGGGTGTAAAGCATCTTCAACAGCAGTACTCTCGCCCTTATATCTTTTGGGTGAGTAAACAAAATCTGCGCCTATGACTTCAAAGTCGATCAGTGAAGAAAGATTCTCTTCCATCTTCTGCATGGCAGTTGCAAAGGAGATTCCTTCTGTATGCATCACTTCGTCATAGATGACCTGTGTTCTTGTCATACCATATATTTGGTCGACATCGTCCGATACCGCCATGGAAGCAAAGCTGAGTGTATAGCTATAATCAAGCCCACCGTGGTATGGGGTATCTGGATCCCAGTCAAAGGGGATACCATCCAGGGCTTTGGTGGTTTTAAAGTAATAGCAGTATCTGTCAGTGTCACATTGCAGCACCTCAACCCAAACCACCTTGATACTTAATGTGGGATTTTCCGGTATCGGTGCATTGTTGATATAATTTTCAAAAAAATCGACTGCATCCGCAACAGAAATGGTGATGCCATCAAGCAGTGTATAAGCTTCTTCAGAATCCGGTGGCAGTGTGCAAACTGTGGGATAAAAGTACGTGCCACTCCATGTTTCGAGAAATTCTTCATTTTTTTGACCGTGGGATTCGTAATAATAATCAGCTAGAACGCCTTTGTTGAAATTGGACAGATCACTACAAACAGGACTTGTGAATTCCATAAAAATATTATTTTCAGCCGCTGAAGATTGTTCGGCGGTAAAATGGGGGCTGTAGAAATAATATTGTACGTGTTCTTCGCCACGCATGACGCGGTCGTACTCCTCCGCGACTGTCCGAATGGTGTTGGTTATTTCGCCATTTTCATCATAGCTGACACGGGAATTTTTCCCGGCAAAAAAAGACAATCTTCATACAATGTCTCATCGGGAAATAAATAATCAAACATAGTGAGAAAATCTTCGTAGAAGCCGGCATTATCCTGCCTTGGATAATATCCCAATGTAAAACTGCTAAAATGAGAAATGTTTTTCGGAATGGCACCTTGAAGATTCTCAGCAACCGCAAAATGTGTGTTGTTTTGAATGATTTCTTTGGCTTCATCGTTTGTGTAGTACACAATCTCATTGGACATCGCTTCGCGTTGAGGGTATGTTTGTGAAGGCACAGAGCTGTCGTCAGCTGTACTGGATGCTTCTTCGACCTGTGAAACATTTGTTAATTGAGAATCCCCATGACTACTGGTACCATCTGCACATCCACAAAGCAACAGCATACATACAAGCAATAGATATTTTCGTTTCATTTTCATACCTCCATATGATTCTATTTTGGCAAAGCCACCGCGTTCAGCGGTAGCTTTGCCATATAATTGCTCAGGTTATTTGTAAGTTTTGGTAACGATATTGCCACTTGCTACAAAAATGTTACCAGATGTTGTTGTCGAAGCAGACATCTTGTATGTAGCACACTCAATTTCACCTTCCATTTTTGGTTCGCACACGACTGATCCAGTATTAATAATAGTCTGGCTTGCCATAGTACCATTGACCGAGGTGATCGTTGTTTTGCCAGTGCCACCGTTGACAGAGTTGGATACCGCGTTGCAGTAGCAAATTGCTCCATATGTAGAGTACACAATCGAACGAACTGCGTCGTAATCTGCACTGCTTGGAGAACCTGCGATATTTACATGCCTGCTTTCCCATGCCTCGCTTCGATTGTAGTCTGCGCTTACACTGAAGCTTCCCATGCCAGAGCCACAGTAGCCGCTGTAACAATACCTGCCATAACCTTCTTGATTTTAAACATGATAAACCTCCAATATTGTTCATTGTATGTCATTCCTGCATTCTTTCCACACCTGTGGGATAAGAAATTCAGCCCATTGGACTCACCTCACTCTCTTTATGACTATATACACTTTATATCATATTTTCGCTTTAATGTCAATGCTTTTTTTGACTTTACGACAATTCTTTTAAATTTCGTTGAAATGCACAAGAAACAGAAATCACATTTGTGCAATATGGCTTTGGCAAATGAAAAGGTGTGCGAATTGTATAGATACATCAATGTGCATATCACAATTTACAACAGTGACTTTTGCTTTTGAACGATATTTGGATACAATCGCACATCAAAAAAGAGCAAAATTGCATTGACAGGGCTGTATCCCTCTGATATACTAATAATGGCAATTGCTGGACAGAGATTTGAAAGGATGGGATTTATGAAACATCACACAAAGCGTGCAGTCACGGCTGTATTCATCAGTGCCACGATGCTGACAGCATCTGTGTGCCGGATGGGAGACATTTCAATGCTTTCTACTGAGCATTCCATGGTAGTATATGCCGCTGACTATGATTGGTCGGGCTACCTGAAACAATCTGCTGACTGGTTTGGCAGCAGTGAAGCGGTTTCTCTCTGCGATACAATTGTGCAATATCAGCTTGCCGATGGCGGATGGCGCAAAGCAATGGATGATACCACACAGAGTGGCTCGTGGGCAAAATCTACCATAGATAACGATGCAACCACTTCGCAGATCCGTATTCTCGCCAGAACCTATATCGCAACCAATGAGAGCAAGTATTATGACGCTTGTATAAAGGGAATTGATCTGCTGCTGAATGGACAATACGAGAATGGCGGCTGGCCACAGGTGTTCGATGATGCAGGTACCTATCATGCGCACATCACCTTTAATGATGGTGCAATGGTACATGTCATGGAGATCATGTGGGAGATGGAGAACAAATCCGGTGATTTTTCCTTTATAGATGATGTGCGCTCCGCAAAAGCTGCAATCGCAATTGATAAAGCTGTGGAGTGCATTCTGGATATGCAGATTGAACAAAACGGTGTCAAAACCGCATGGTGTCAGCAGCATGATGAGTTTACCCTTGCACCGGCTGCGGCTCGTGCCTATGAACTGCCATCTATTAGTGCCAGCGAGAGTGTCGGCATCGTTGATTTTTTGAAAAAAGTAGCAGGCAACGATAACCGTATCATTCGGGCAATCAACGCTGCCGTGACATGGTTTACCGATTCTGCAATCTACGGCATTGAGGTGCAGAACACCGGTGATGATCGCATTGTAGTTGCGGTTGAAGGCGCAGGGCCGATCTGGGCAAGATTTTATGATCTGGATACCAACCAGCCGATGTTCGTAGACCGTGACAGTTCCGTTCATTCGCAGCTGTCAGAACTTAGTCAGGAACGGCGTGCCGGTTATGCATGGTATGGCACCTGGGCGAAGAATCTTATCGCAGCGGGATTGTTGCCGGAAGTTTCTACCGATGTGGATATCAATGGCTTGTTGATTTCGCAAATTCATGTAACGGACGGTGATAATGGCTCTGATTGGAATATCGCACAGGATCTTGCTGTGGGCAGTGTTGTATTCGGCGACCGCGATTTTACTTACACCGCCGTTCCTGAAATGCTCCTTGGTGCAGAGTATGTTCAGACCGCCTGCGATTCCAAAAATGTAACAGGTACGCTCGGCACTTTGACTGCCGGAGAAGACATCACCCTCTATATTGCATATGATACTCGCTTGGGCAGTGTACCTGCATGGCTCAGCGATTGGGAGGATACAGGCGTGACCCTCTCCATTAGTAATGATGTGACCATGGCGGTGGTTGCAAAATCGGCGGCGGCAGGAGAGCAAATTGAGCTTGGCGACAATACGCAGGGAACCGGCGTGATTGGCTATACAGTGCTTGCAAAATCACAGCCGAGCATTACCACAGCTACTACTGCGCCTGTTGCTACATTGCGTGGTGATGTGAACTGCGACGGCTATGTTAAGGTAGGCGATGTGATTTTGCTGAATCGTATGTTGTCGGAGGATCATACAGCCGAAATCAGTGCACAGGGTATGTTGAATGCGGATTGCGATGATGTACAGGGCGTTGATAGCAATGATGCTGTTGCGATTTTGAAAATATTAGCAAGTTTGGAAAAATAGCACTTTCACGTTTTGTGCAAAACGCCAAAATTTCGGTGAGCGCTTGACAAATCACGGGAAATTCGGTATAATACGAAAAGATTGCAAGCGGAACATCGTGTTCACACCGTAAGCGAAAGCGCGAAACGGTAATCTGTTTTCTGAAACAAGCTGTGCAGCCGATTACGTTGCTGCATAATGTTGAAAGAAGCATGAGAGCATGGACGCTTGGTCTTTGCTCTCTTTTTTTTGAGCAGCGTAGAACGACACAAACATGGAACCATCGACTGGAGGTGCTCGCTATTAGCAAGCAGGAACTGCAAATCAATGAGGAAATTCGTGACAAGGAAGTCCTTGTGATCGATGCCAACGGTGAAAAGCGTGGCGTTATGTCCGCAAGAGATGCCCAGAAGTTGGCGTTTGACCAAAGTCTGGATCTCGTCAAAATTGCTCCACAGGCTACACCCCCCGTGTGCCGTATCCTCGATTACGGAAAGTACTGCTTTGAGCAGCAGAAGCGTGAAAAAGAAGCGCGAAAGAATCAGAAGGTGGTTGAGATCAAGGAGATCCGTATGTTCTCCGCAATTGATACCCACGATTTTGAAACGAAGGTTTCTCAGGGCAAAAAGTTTTTGCAGGGCGGCGATAAGCTGAAGGTCTCTGTCCGCTTCCGTAAACGTGCGATTGCGCATCCCCATTTGGGTGAGGAGCTGCTGGAACGTTACCGTGATGCCTGCGGCGATCTTGCTGTGGTCGATAAGCCCCCGAAGATGGAGGGCAGAGCCATCGTGATGTTTATGTCGCCGAAGTCCCAGAAGGCTGAAAAGTCGGAAAAAAAACAGCGCGCCCCCAAGGCAGGATCTGCCGAATAATACCCGATATGCAACGCCCCTATGCCGTGAAAACGGTGAATGCAGGCGTTACCATATACAACGAAAATCAAGGAGGAAGAATCCCATGGCAGCCGCAAAGGTTAAGAAAGTGAAAGTAAAGACCCATTCCGGCGCAAAGAAGCGTTTTCAGGTAACCGGTACCGGAAAGGTGAAGTTCCAGCACGCTTACAAGCGTCATCGTCTGGTTTCTAAGGATACCAAGGTAAAGCGCATTGCTCGTAACGCTGGCGTTGCAGCTTCTGCAAACGCAGCAACCGTTCGTGAGCTGGTTCCTTACAAGTAAGAAGCCGCACACCCATTCCAAGCGATTTTTGCCGCAGATCCTGTTGAATGGTGCGGCGGATACTGATTGAATTACGGAGGAGAAAGAACATGGCTCGTATTAAAGGCGCAATGATGACGCGCAAGAGAAGAAATAAGGTTCTGAAGCTCGCAAAGGGCTACTGGGGCAGCAAGTCCAAGCACTTTAAGATGGCAAAACAGGCCGTCATGAAGTCCGGCAACTATGCCTACATCGGCAGAAAGCAGAATAAGCGTTTCTTCCGCAGACTGTGGATTACTCGTATCTCTGCTGCTTGCAAGCTCAACGGCATGAACTATTCCACATTTATGAATGGCTGCAACAAGGCTGGCATTACCCTCAATCGCAAGATGCTTTCCGAGATCGCAATTCACGATCCCGCAGGCTTTACTGCGATCGTCGCACAGGCTAAGGCAGCACTGTAATGAATCTTGCAGCGCAGCGGTGATACTTTGCCGCTGCGTTGTCTGCTATACACGCTCTGTGCAAAAATCGGAGCGTGTTTGTGTTTTCTCAAGAATGTTTGACATCATCGCGAAAGGGGGAGAAGCGCGTGGCAGATTTTGCGAATATGACGGTCGTGCAACTCGGCGAAAAGCATCGCACCGTGCAACGATTCATGCTGCTCAACAGCAGTCGTACACGCCGTGAGAAGTCCGGGCAGTTCGCCATGGAAGGCTTTCGTTTGGTGCTGGATGCATTGGAAAGCGGTGTGAAGCTTTCGGCACTGATGCTCACCGAACGTGCTGTCGCACAATATGGAGATGCCCTTGCACCCTTTCTGAAAAGCTGTAATTGTCTGCTGATCGCAGATGCAGTCGCGAAAGAGATCTCTGATACGGAAACCGCTCAGGGTGTGTTTGCGATTGGTATCATGTCTCAGGCACAGACGCTTGTGCCTCGGACAGGGCATCGGTGTATGCTCCTTCATCATGTGCAGGATCCCTCCAATCTAGGCGCGATCATGCGTACTGCTGAAGCACTTGGAACGGATGGATTGTACCTTTATCACTGCTGTGACGTGTATAATCCAAAAGCGATACGCAGCAGTATGGGTGCGCTGTTTCGGATCCCTTATGTAAAGGTCGACGACTTAGATCACTTTGTTGCAGAATGTCACGCACAGCAGCTCTCCCTTTGTGCAGCTGTGGTCGACCGCGATGCGCAATCATTGAAAAACTTTGATTGCACCGAGGGCGCGGTGGTCTGTATCGGGAATGAGGGCAACGGTCTGCCCCGTGATTTTTCCGATGCCTGCGATGTGAAATTGACGATCCCGATGTCACCTGCATCCAATTCGTTGAATGCTGCTATGGCAGCCGGTCTGTTTCTGTGGGAGATGTCCCGTTATCTGTGAGAAAGAAGGTGTGCCTATGCCTGAATCCACCGCTTCGCACCCATTACAGAATGAAAAATTGCGTTACTGGGTCTGGCTGATGCTGGTGTTTGGTGCTGCCAGTCAGACCTTACTGCGCCTGCTTCGCAGATACCGTGACCCAGCCTTGCTTTACGATGCAATTCAAAATGCACAGATCCGTGAATTGACTGCGCAGGATCGGGAGCAGGCGAAGAAGCATTCGCTGAATATGGCAGAAAGCATTGTGTACTTTTGCAGCAAGAATCACATTGAGTTGATTGCGATGGATGATGCACGTTATCCGTCTTTGCTGCGGGATATTCCCTTGCCGCCCGTGCTGCTGACTGCACAGGGAAATCTGAAACTGATGGAAACACTGACACTGACGATTGTGGGTGCACGGCGACCGTCACCTTACAGTGAAAAGGTCGTGCAAACACTGGTTGAACGGCTCGCTCCCTGCGGATTTACGATCGTTAGTGGTTTTGCAACGGGCATTGATGCCACCGCACATAGTACTGCTTTGCAATATCATATGCCGACCATTGCCGTGTTGGGTTGCGGCATTAATGTGAATTATCCCAAAGATAATACTGAGCTGCGTAATCGTATGCTCTCCGATGAAAAAGGCTTGATGCTCTCGGAGTTTTTGCCCGGCACGCAGCCGATACCACCCAATTTTCCAAAGCGTAACCGCATTTTAAGTGGCTTGAGTTATGGTACCGTGGTCGTGGAAGCGTCTGCAAGAAGTGGTTCGTTGGTTACTGCCAATTGCGCTTTGGAACAAGGCAAAACGGTGTTCTGTGTGCCACCCCATGATGTGTTTGATCCACGCTATGCAGGTGTCATTCCGATGCTGCGCGAGGGCGCAATGCCGCTGTTTGATCATCACGATGTGCTGTATGCATATTACCTTTCCATGCCGCACAAAATTCGGTTGACGGATCTGGAAGTACCAGCGGCGCAGTCGATGATATACGGCAGCGAAGGATCAGTCATGCAAAAAACAAAGCCATTTTCCGCAAAGTCGCGGGAAACGCTCAGCGAGGAGCCCCCTGTACCCGAAGCTCCTACGCCATCAACGATTGAAGCGGCAAACTGCCGTCCGCTGCCTGAATCAGAGCGTGAGCGTAGTATTTATCAATGGCTGCACACCCATGGCGATGCCCATGTGAATGATATTGCTGATGCGCTGGATTTGAATCTTGGCGATGTGCTTGAGGATCTCATGTCGCTGGAGTTGGACGGTTATGTGGAATCACTTTTTGGCAAGCAATATCGTGCCCTGTGATGCGTGGTATCCATCTGCCAAATTGCTAGGATTTATTTGTGGTTGAGAAAGGAACGAACAAAGTATATGTCACAGCTTGTAATTGTAGAGTCACCCGCAAAGGCGAAAACCATACAGAAATATCTGGGCAGCGGTTTTGAAGTCGTGGCTTCTATGGGCCATATCCGCGACCTACCGAAATCGAAGCTGGGTGTTGATATCGAAAACGATTTTGCACCACTCTATCAGGAGATGAAAGGCAAGGAGGATACCATCCGTGACCTGAAGAAGCGTGCCCAAAAGAGTGAACGCGTATGGCTTGCAACGGACCCTGATCGCGAAGGAGAAGCCATTTCTTGGCATTTGGCGCAGATCCTTAACATGGATCTGAATGAAAACAATCGCGTAGAGTTCAACGAAATCACAAAAACCGGTGTGCAAAATGGCATGGCAAATCCCCATAAAATTGATCAGGATCTGGTGAATGCACAGCAGGCGCGCCGTATTCTCGACCGCATTGTGGGGTATCAACTCTCTCCATTTTTGTGGAAAAAAATCCGTCGTGGACTGTCTGCCGGTAGAGTGCAGTCGGTGGCAGTGCGTTTGGTGGTAGATCGTGAGGAGGAGATCCGCGCATTTACCGCCAAGGAATATTGGACGATTGATGCAAAGCTTGCAGCACCGTCTTCCCGTAAGATTTTTTCTGCCCGTTTGCTGGAAATCGGTGGCAAAAAGGCGGAACTTGCCACGCAAGCGGAGTCTGATGCGGTTTTGCATAAGCTGGAGGCTGCCTCCTTTGTTGTGCAAGCGGTCAAAAAGCGTGTGACATCTCGTCAGCCTGCACCACCCTTTATTACCTCCACTTTGCAGCAGGAGGCTTCCCGTCGCATGGGTTTCAATGCACGCCGTACCATGAAAGCCGCACAGGAGCTTTATGAGGGCGTGGAATTGCCACAGCTGGGCGCGGTCGGTCTAATCACCTATATGCGTACCGATAGTCTGCGTGTTTCCGATGAGGCCAAGGCAGCGGCTGCTGAGTATATTCTCAATACCTACGGGAAGCAGTATCTGCCCCCCACACCCAGAATATTCAAATCCAAGCGCAATGCGCAAGATGCCCACGAAGCCATTCGTCCCTCTATGCCGTCACTGACGCCCAATCAGGTCAAGGAAAGTCTGACTTCTGACCAGTACAAGCTGTATAAGTTGATTTGGGAACGCTTTATCGCAAGCCAGATGGCAAATGCACAGCATGATACTGTTTCAGTAGATATTATGGCGGATGATTGCTTGTTCCGTGCGTCCGGCTTCCGTGTCAAGTTTGACGGCTTTACAAAGTTATATGAAGAAGCGAAGGATACCGCTTCTGAGGAAGAGAACAAGGAATTGCCACCGTTGGAAAAGGGCGATACCCTGAAAATTAAGGCATTGGATGGAAATCAGCACTTTACGCAGCCACCCTCCCGCTATACAGAAGCCACGTTGATCAAGGCACTTGAGGAGAACGGCATCGGGCGACCTAGTACCTATGCACCTACCATCTCTACCATACTTTCCAGAATGTATGTGGAGCGCGAGGGCAAACAGTTGCGTCCCACATCATTGGGTGAGGTGACAACACAGTTGATGAAGGAGCATTTTAAGCGTATCGTGGATTCTAAGTTTACCGCCGCTATGGAGCAGGATCTGGACGATGTAGAGCGCGGCGATAAGGACTGGGTGGATTCATTGCGCGTGTTCTATCAGGATTTTTCAGCCACACTTTCGAAGGCCGAGATCGCTATGGAAGGCAAGCGTATGCGTGTGCCGGATGAGGAAACCTCCGAGGTGTGCGAACTTTGCGGTAAGCCCATGGTTGTAAAGATCGGTAGATTTGGTAAATTTTTGGCGTGCAGTGGCTTCCCGGAGTGTCGCAATACGAAAAAAATTGTAACTCCAACGCAGGGATTTTGCCCCAAGTGCGGCAGCCGTATCATACAAAAGAAAACCAAAACCGGCAGGAATTTCTACGGATGCAGCAGCTATCCGCAGTGTGAATTTATGACATGGAATGTGCCCGTTGAGGAACGTTGCCCGAAGTGTGGCAGCACATTGTTCCGCAAAGGTGGCAAGGCAGGAAAATTCCTTTGTGAAAAGCCCGATTGTGGCTATGAGCGTCCGTTATGAGTGGAAAAGTAACGGTTGTCGGCGCAGGTATGGCAGGCTGCGAAGCCGCATGGGTGCTTGCCAACAATGGTTTTGCCGTCACGCTGTATGAGATGAAGCCCCATCGGTTTTCTCCTGCCCACCATTCCCCTGATTTTGCGGAGTTGGTCTGCTCGAATTCGCTGAAGGCCTCTCGTGTGGACTCAGCAGCGGGGCTATTGAAAGAGGAAATGACACGCCTGGGTTCGTTACTGGTGCCTTGCGCCAAGCAATGCGCCGTAGAAGCAGGTGGTGCGCTGGCTGTAGACAGAGATGCATTTTCAGCGTTGGTGACGAGACGCATACAGTCCCACCCGAATATTACAGTCGTGCGTGAGGAGTTGCATTGTATTCCCAAAGGTGAGGTGATCATTGCAACAGGGCCGTTGACCTCTGAAGCTTTGCATGAACCAATTGCCGCGTTGACAGGGGAATCACTGTATTTTTATGATGCTGCAGCCCCCATCGTGACTCGCGAAAGCGTGGATATGGACTATGCGTTCTTTGCATCGCGCTACGGCAAGGGTGGCGACGATTATCTCAATTGCCCTATGGATCGTGATGAATATTTGGCGTTTCACGATGCCTTGATCCATGCTGAAACAGCACCCTTGCATGATTTTGAGCAAGAACGGATGCGCGTTTACGAGGGCTGTATGCCCGTTGAGGTGTTGGCAAAGCGCGGTGAGGATTCCATTCGCTATGGAATGCTCAAGCCCGTGGGTCTTGCTGATCCGCGTAGCGGAAAACGACCATATGCTGTGCTGCAACTGCGCAGTGAGAATCGTGAGGGTACGCTATGGAATCTCGTAGGATTTCAGACAAATCTCAAATTTGGTGAGCAGAAGCGCGTGTTTTCGATGATTCCTGCGTTGCATAATGCTGAGTTTGTTCGCTATGGTGTGATGCACCGCAATAGCTTTTTGAATAGTCCCAAGCTGTTGAACGCAGGGCTTGCTTTGCGTGAACAGACGCGCATTCGCTTTGCAGGGCAAATGACCGGCGTGGAAGGTTATATGGAATCCGCAGGCAGTGGTTTGCTGGCAGCGTGGAATCTGATTCGTAGTGTGAGAGGACAATCGCCGCTTGTGCTGCCCAACGAAACCATGCTGGGCGCACTGATTGCATATATTACCGACCCGTTGCAGGAGAATTTACAGCCGATGGGCGCAAATATGGGGCTTTTGCCCATGCTGACTTTGCGGTATCGTGATAAACAGAAAAAATATCAGGCATATGCCGATCGTGCCCTTGCTGCCTTGGATGCAGCACTGGCAGCTGCGGATATGACCGTAGAAACCACAAAACTTGCACAGATCAGTGCCGTGTTTTGATGGGAAAGGAGAATCAGTCAATGCGGATTATTGTGGATGCAATGGGCGGCGATAACGCTCCTGCTGCACCTTTGGAAGGTGCCGTGCGTGCCGTCAAGGAACTGGGCGTGCAGGTTGTGCTTTGCGGAGATGAGAAACAGATCAACGCGATTGCCAAAGAGCAGGGCTACGCGATGGACAACATCGAAATTTTGCATACCGAGGAGGTCATCACCATGCATGATACCCCTACGGATATTGTGAAAACGAAAGAAAATTCCTCTATGGCAATCGGGCTGAAGGCTTTGCGTGAGGGAAAGGGCGATGCCTTTGTGTCTGCGGGTAATTCAGGTGCGCTGTTGGTTGGTGCTACCATGCTTACTCGCAGAATCAAAGGGATTCAACGACCTGCTATGGCACCGGTATTGCCTACAGCCAACGGGCATGCCATTTTGATGGACGCAGGCGCAAATGTAGAATGCCGTCCGGAAATGTTGTTGCAGTTTGCAATGATGGGTAGCGTGTATATGGAAAAGGTCATGGGAGTCAAAGAGCCGAAAGTTGGGCTGATTAACAATGGCACTGAGGAGTGCAAGGGCAGAACGTTGGAACAGCAGACATATGCTCTGCTGAAGGACTCTGACCTGCATTTTTATGGCAATATCGAGGCAAGAGAGGTGCCCTCCGGCAATTGCCAGGTGCTGGTTACCGATGGCTTTACAGGCAATATTGTGCTGAAGTTGTACGAAGGACTGGGATCGTTTTTTGCGAAGAAAATGAAAGCGATGTTTACGGGGCTTGGAAAAATCGGCGCATTGTTTATCATGAATAAGCTGCGTGCTTTCCGTGATTCCATGGATTATAAAAAGGTGGGCGGTGCAGTGCTGTTGGGCATTGCATATCCCGTGATTAAGGGGCATGGCAGCTCCGATGGAGGCGCGATGTTCCATGCGATTCGCCAGGCGAAAACTTGTGTGGAAGGTCAGATTGTAGAAACCATTACCGAAGCACTTGCTGCACAAAAGCTGCGTAGCAAGCAGACAGAAAGCTAAAAGGAGCAGACTATGGCAAATCTGGAGCAAACTGTGCTGGAAGAGCGCATCGGATATCATTTTCAAGATCCCGTCTTGTTAACGGAAGCACTCTGTCATTCATCGTATCATCATGAACAGCACAAGCGGATTCGTTGTAATGAGCGATTAGAGTTTTTGGGCGATAGCGTGCTGTCCATTGTGGTTTCCGAGCATATTTTTGTCCACTGTACCCATCTGCCGGAAGGGGAGTTGACCAAATTGCGTGCCTCCTTGGTGTGTGAGCGCTCACTGTATGGCTGGGCGCAGAGGATTGGATTGGGCGAGTTTTTACTGCTTGGGCATGGCGAGGAGCAATCGGGTGGCAGAAATCGTCCTTCGATTCTTGCCGATGCCTTTGAGGCGGTCATCGCAGCGATCTTTTTGGATGGCGGCATGGAACCTGCAAAGGCGCATATCCTGCGCTTTTTGCCTGAACATTTTGATCGCACCACCGAGGCATTCTATGATTATAAAACCGCGCTGCAAGAGGTGATCCAACGGAATCCGGAGGAACACGTGCAATATGTTCTGGTGGGGGAGGAAGGCCCTGATCATGCAAAGTCCTTCCATATGGAGGTGCGCCTGAATTCTAATGTGATTGGCAGGGGTACCGGTAAGAGTAAAAAAATTGCGGAGCAGATGGCTGCCAAGGAAGCATTGGCACTGATGGGGGTCACTCCTGAGGTTTGATGCACCGCGGACACAAGGAGCGTGAACGCAGAAATGTACCTCAAATCGTTGGAATTGCATGGCTTTAAGTCTTTTCCCGATAAGATTCGGCTAACCTTTGATGAGGGCATGACTGCCGTGGTAGGCCCAAATGGTAGTGGCAAGAGTAATATCGGTGATGCGGTGCGTTGGGTGTTGGGTGAGCAATCCACGAAGGAATTGCGCGGAAAAAGCATGGAAGATGTTATTTTTTCCGGTACATCTACCCGCAAACCAGTTGGATTTGCAGCCGTTACGCTGACTATAGACAACAGCGACCATGCACTTTCTGCCCCGGAGGATGAAGTTGCCGTGACCCGTAAGCTGTATCGTAACGGAGACAGCGAGTATCTTATCAATGGTAAAAATGTCCGCTTAAAGGATGTCAATGAGTTGTTTATGGATACGGGGCTTGGCAGAGATGGTTATGCCATTATTGGGCAGGGACGCATTGCGGAAATCGTGGGTGCAAAATCCAATGAACGTCGCGATATTTTTGAAGAAGCCGCCGGCGTATCCAAGTTTCGATATAAAAAGCAGGAGGCAGAGCGGAAGCTCGCCGCTGCACAAGAGAATCTGTTGCGCATCAACGATATTGCAGCGGAGCTGGAAGGCAGAATTGAACCACTGAAAGTGCAGTCGGAAAAGGCGGAGCGCTTTTTGGTGCTGGCTGAGGAGCGTAAGCAGTTGGAAATTTCCGTGTGGAATTACCGCCTGACAGTGCTCTCCGCGCAGATGCAGAGCCTTGCTGACCGTTGCTTGCAGCTTACGGCAGAGTATGAGAATCTACAAAGCGATATTGCCCGTGAGGAAGAAAAATTGCAGCTTGCCTATCGTGATATGCAGCAAGCAACTGTGGATATTGAAACGCTGCAAACATTGGTGGTCAATGCAGAGCAGGAAAATGCGAATCTGATTGCGGGTATAGCCGTCTGCGATAATGAGATCCGTCATAGCACCGAAACGATGGATGATTGCCGAGAACAGCTTCGCGCTTTGTCGCTTTCCGCGTCTACATGGGAGCAAAAAATTGCCGAGCAGGACGCGTATCTGACTGATTTGTTGGCAAGGCAGGAGCAGCTGGAAGCAGAATTGGAATCCGCAGCCGAAGCACTTGCTAAGGCAGAGCAGCAGGCAGCGTCAGCAGATACGAAAGCACGAGTGCAGGATGATGCACTGAGTCGGCTTGTTTTGCAGCAAAGTGAACAACGTGTACGCCTGCAAACCGCAGAAAATGACTATCGTGATGCCTCAGAACAAGTGCGTAAGGCAAAGGAAGAATCTATAAGCCTTGCCGAGCGTTTGCAGCAGTATGCTTCCAAAGAGCGGACTTTACAGCAGGAGTGCGGCGCGTTGGAGGAAAAGCGTACTGAATTGTTGAACCGCGCCGAGGGCTTTCATCGCTTGGCTACAGGCAAGGAGCAGAAATATCAGCAGACGGTAGATGCATTGACCGAATTGAACGCAGAGTATCGGCAAGTGCAGCAGAAGCAGCGCATTTTGCATGATCTGGAGCAGAATATGGAGGGCTATGCAGGCAGCGTGCGTCAGGTGTTAAAGATCGCAGGCGGTGGCAGATTGGGCGGCGTGTACGGTACGGTGGCACAGCTGATCACCGTGGAGCCGCGGTACGGTAACGCCATTGAAACAGCTCTGGGCGGTGCTTTGCAGAATCTGGTAGTGGAAAATGAAGATGCCGCCAAACGCTGCATCCGCTATTTGAAAGAGATCCATGGCGGCAGAGCAACCTTTTTGCCACTGACAACCATTCGCGGAGGTGTGCTGCGTGAGAATTTGAACGGCATCAGCGGATTTGTCGCCATTGCCTGTGACTTGGTAGGATTTGAGGAGCGTTACCGTAATGTGATGGAAAGTCTGCTGGGGCGTATTGCGGTTGCAGAGGATATCGACTCCGCTACGCTCATCGCAAAAAAATTCGGATATCGCTTTCGCATCGTTACTTTGGATGGTCAGGTGATCCATTCAGGCGGCTCGTTTACGGGTGGTTCAGCGGCAAGATCTGCTGGTGTGATCACTCGTAAGCATGAAATGGAGGAAGCTACTGCTCATCTGAAAAAATTGGAAGCTGAGCAGCAAACGGCGCGCATTGAGGCGGAAAAAGCCAAGGCGGAATGGGATAAGCTCAGGGTAGATACAGAAGGCGTGCGTGCATTGATCTCTGAAAACGATGAACAGCTCAATGAAAAGCGTCGTCTTTTAGCGCAATTGCAAGCTACCGCAGAAGCAGACTCCCGTATGCAGGAAACGGATGCCCAGCGCGTGGAGCGCTTGCAGCAGCGCGCAGATCAGTTACTGGCGATATGTGAAGAGGCAAAAATTCGTATTGCAGCATTGGATGCCGAGATTGCCACAGGAGAAGCGCAGCGTAGCGAAAGCCGTTTGCAGCGCAGCGATATTGAGCAGGATCGCGTTGCCTGCACAGATCGGATTTCTGTAGGTAAAGTGCGCCGTGCAGAGTTGCTGAAAGATATCGAAACCGAGCAGCATAATCGTCTTGTGATGGCGCAGTCTATGGAGGCTTCCGAGGAGCAGAGACAGCATCTGGAGGAGCGACTGAAGCAGGCAAAGACATTTGTCGTGCAGAAGGAACGCGAAAAGCAAACATTGCTGTTGACGCAGCAGGAAAATCGTAAAAAGATCGACACTTCTCAAGAGGAAACCCGCCGTTTGCGTGCGTTGCACGAGGAAAAAGAACGCTATACGCGTGTTTTGCGCGACGGGATAGACGAGTTGCGTGATGCCAGAGAGAAGCAATCGGGAGAACGTTCGCGTGCCGAAGAGCGGCTTGCTAACGCACAAAAGGAAATCGACGATTTGGTGTTTCGCTTGCAAGAAACCTACGAAATGACTCGTTCCGAGGCAGAAACCTACGCCCGGCCGATTACCGATCTTCGGGAAACGGAAACAGCACTGACGGCTGTCAAAAATCGCATTCGTGCACTTGGGTCTGTGAATGTGGCAGCCATTGATGAATATCGTGAGGTGTCCGAGCGATATACTTTCCTGTCAGGGCAAATGAAGGATATCGAGCAGGCAAAAGGTGAACTGGAACATCTCATTGAGCAGCTTACCGAGGATATGTGCCGGATCTTCCGCGAAAGCTTTGACCTCATCAACCGCTATTTCAGTGAGATCTTCCATGAGTTGTTTGGTGGCGGCTCAGCGTCACTGGCTTTGACTGACCCTGATCATATTTTGGAATCGGGTATTGAGATTAGCGTTGCACCACCCGGCAAGGTGATCCGTAACCTGATCGCACTTTCCGGTGGAGAGCAGTCCTTTGTGGCGATCTGTATCTATTTTGCAATTTTGAAGCTTCGACCGGCACCATTTTGCATTCTGGATGAAATCGATGCCGCATTAGATGAAGTGAATGTGCGAAAATATGCGCAGTATCTTCAAAAATTTATTGACCATACGCAGTTTGTGGTCATCACTCACAGGCGCAGTGCCATGGAAGAAGCCAATGTGCTGTATGGCGTGACCATGCAGGAGGACGGCGTATCCCGATTATTACGGCTTGACCAGAATGGTATGGCGATGACAGAATCCTGATGTGTTGATGTGCTGCAAAGAAAGGAGCCATTTATGGGCTTATTTGCAAAGATTCGTGATGGATTGCGAAAAACCCGAGATAGCGTCATCAAGGGTATGCGCCGTCTGTTGCATTCGTTTACGAAAATCGATGAAGAACTGTTCGAACAGCTGGAAGAAACCATGATCATGGGCGATATGGGTGCCGAGACAGCCATGCAGATTTGTGATGCGCTCCGTGACCGTGTGAAGGAGCGCGGCATTACCGATCCCAATGATATCATGGGGCTGATTCAGGAGATCGTTGCTGAGATGATGGGTGAGGATACGCCCCTTGACCTTTCCACCAAGCCGTCGGTCATTTTGGTGATCGGTGTGAACGGTGCAGGCAAGACAACTACCATCGGAAAGTTGTGTAATCAACTGAAAAACGAGGGCAAGCAGGTTTTGGTTGCCGCCGCCGATACCTTCCGTGCCGCCGCCATCGACCAGCTTGCAGTATGGACAGATCGTGCAGGGGTATCTTTGGTGCGTCATGCCGAGGGCAGCGATCCCGCCGCCGTGGTCTATGATGCAGTGGTTGCGGCAAAAGCGAGAGGTTGTGATGTGGTAATTTGTGATACTGCCGGCAGATTGCACAACAAGAAAAACTTGATGCAGGAGCTTGCAAAGATCAATCGTGTGATTGATCGTGAGGCAGAAGGCTGTGCGCGGGAATGTCTGCTTGTGCTGGATGCTACCACAGGGCAGAATGCTGTCAATCAGGCAAGATTATTTCAAGAGGTTGCGCCCATCACAGGCATTGTGCTGACAAAGCTTGATGGTACTGCAAAGGGCGGCATTGTGATTTCTATCTGCAATGAACTGAAGATTCCTGTGAAACTCATAGGCGTGGGCGAATCAATTGATGATTTGCAGGCGTTTTCTTCTCAGGATTTTGTAGAGGCGTTGTTTGACCGCGAGGCAACTGGCGATATCGAACAGGAGGATGGAGAAAATGCAGTTGATTCTGGCAACGAATAATCAGAACAAACTCCGTGAAATTCGCGAGATGTTAGGCGATACTGCGCTGACAGTCTGCGGACAGCATGAGACAGGCACGGATCTTGCAGTGGAAGAAAACGGCATGACTTTTATCGAAAATGCCGTGATAAAGGCGCAGGCAATTTTTGATCGTCAATCAGCAAACAATGCAAAATGCTATGTGTTAGCCGATGACAGTGGACTTTGTGTGGATGCTCTTGATGGTGCACCCGGTGTGTATTCGCACCGATTTGCAGGGGAGGACGCCACGGATGTACAACGCTGCGAAAAACTGCTTTCTCTGATGAAGAATGTGCCAAAGAATCATCGGGGTGCGCATTTTGCGTGTGCCATGTGTCTGATCACACCGGATGGGACAAAATATGTCGTGGAAGGCAAAGTAGAGGGCGAGATCGGTTATGCGCCCCATGGCGAAAACGGTTTTGGCTATGATCCTGTGTTTGAAATCGACGGGCGCAGCTTTGCAGAGTTTACAGCCGATGAGAAAAATGCTGTTAGCCACCGCAAGCGTGCCTTGGAGCAGGTCATGGCATTGCTGATGCAGCAAAATCTTTGAGGAGGGCAAAATCATGTTAACAAGTAAGCAACGTGCACAATTGCGCGGTCTGGCAAATGCAATGGAAACGATTTTTCAGGTTGGCAAGGGCGGTATCGGAGAAGCGATGCTGCAACAGATCAAAGATGCACTGCGCGCTAGGGAGCTGATCAAGTTGCGCGTGCTGGAAAATGCGGAGTATTCTGCCAGAGAAGCCGCTGAGGAAATTGCAGCTGCTGTGGAAGCCGATGTGGTGTGCGTTATCGGTAGCCGCTTTGTGCTGTATAAACCCAATCCCAAACAGCCCGTTATCGAGCTGCTTCCCGCAAGTGGCAAGGGAAAAAAATAAATGCGCGTGGGGTTGTTCGGCGGCAGTTTCAATCCGATCCATAACGGGCATCTGCATCTGGTAGAGTCCGTAAAAGTAGCCTGTGCGCTAGACCATGTACTGCTGATGCCCACAGGCACTGCGCCGCATAAATCCTCTGCCGCCTATGTGGATGCTGAACATCGATATGCTATGTGTAAGCTTGCGGCAAGCAAATATGATTGGCTTGCGGTATCGGATTATGAGATTCGGAAGCACGGGAAATCCTACACCGTAGAAACACTTACATACCTAAAAGCGCAGTACCCCAATGTGGAATGGACACTCATGATTGGCAGTGATATGTTGCTGACCTTTGACCGTTGGCATCGCTGGATGGATATTCTGGAGATGGCGGCAATCTGTGCGGTGTCTCGGCAGCATGGTGATGTGGCGCAATTGCGTCAAAAGGCCGCACAGTTGCAACAGCAGATGCAAAGCAGTGGCAGTTCTGCGGATATTTTTGTGCTGCCTGTTGTGGCATTGCCCATTTCTTCTACGCAAATTCGTGAGAAAATGAAAAAGAATGAAAGTTGCTCTTGCCTTTTGCCCGAAAATGTAGTACAATATATGGGTATACACGGGTTGTACCGTCAATGATATCTTTAGAAGGAGGCGATCGTATGGAGCAGTTATCGACACAATTTCAAAGCTATATCGTATTGTTGCGTGCAAGACTCTCCAAGAAACGGTTTACCCATTCGGTAAATGTGGCAAATTCCGCACGAGAGCTGGCAGTACGTTGGCACGCAGATCCTGATTGGGCGTATCTTGCCGGGCTGCTGCATGATTGCTGCAAGGAGCTATCACCGGAGGAACAGGAAGCACTCATGCGTAGTGGAAGCTTTCCGGTGGAAGATGTGGAATGGTTTTGCAGACCTGTGTGGCACGGTATCGCCGCCGCTTCATATATGCAGTATGAGCTGGGCATTGAGAACCGCGAGGTGCTTGGTGCCGCAAGATGGCATACCGTGGGACGTGCCAATATGACAACATTGGAAGAGATCGTTTATATGGCAGATCTCATTTCAGCAGACCGTAGCTATCGTGACGTAGAACGTATTCGTAAATTGGCTTTTTCCGATCTGCATAAGGCGATGCTTGCAGGCGTATCCTTTTCGATAGAAAGTGTGCTGAAAAAAGGCACGCCGTTGCCGGTCTGTACTGCAGAAGCTTATAATTACTATCTGCGGCGCATTGCCGCAAGAACACAATCGGAAAGTAAATAACATTGTTGCCGTTTGCTGCAACAAATCAATAGGATGTTTTAAAATCTGCGTTGCAGATATCTGAATGTAGCGTTTGTTCACCAAAGGAGGAACCTATGACAACACAGGAAAAATTGAAAAAGATTGTACAGACGTTGGACAAGAAAAAGGCAAAGGACATCCGTGTGATCGGTATTACCAACCTGACGATCATCGCAGACTATTTTGTCATTGCGACCGGTACGAGTACTACACAGGTGAAAGCACTGGCTGGGGAGGTAGAGTACGAGCTTTCGCAGTGTGGCGTTGAGCCAAAAAGCACCGAGGGCTATCGTAGTGCCAATTGGATCGTGCTGGACTATGCTGATATCGTGGTTCATGTATTTTATGAGGATACCCGTGCAGAGTATCAGCTGGAGCGCCTTTGGGCAGACGGTGAGCAGGTCGATATCTCTCATCTGCTGATTGAGGAGGATGTACAGTGAAAATGGAACGCGGGCAGCTGCTGGCAACGGCAGTGGGCGTATATATGATACTGAAAGCGATCATCAATGGGCTTATCGGTGGGGGAATCAATTTCATTACCCTGTTGATTGCTGTTGTAGCAACAGTTTGCCTGTTTTTTGGCGTAAAGTGGAGCAATATTGTCGTTGGCATTATGCTGGTGGCACTGTTTTGCACGCATTTTGTGGAGAATGTTACCCATCTGCCGCAGAACCTGATCTACCTGATCGAAGGTCTGCTGGATGTGGGCGGTGGCGCGATGCTGGCATTTTTGCCCGATATACGCAGACATTGCAAATCGAACAACATTTAGTCTATTTTACAGAAAGGAAGCAAAAAGATCATGCAGGAATACCGTTTTCATGAAGTAGAAGAAAAATGGCAGGCATACTGGGAAGAGCATCAGGTATTTGCCGCCGAAAATGACTACACCAAGCCGAAATTCTACGCACTGGTAGAGTTTCCATATCCTTCGGGTGCCGGTATGCACGTGGGGCATATTAAGGCGTATTCGGGGTTGGAGGTTGTCAGCAGAAAGCGTCGTATGCAGGGCTATAATGTGCTGTTTCCGATCGGCTTTGATGCATATGGTCTGCCCACCGAAAATACTGCAATTAAGACCGGCGTACACCCCAGAGCAGTGACCGATAAAAATATCAAGAAGTTCACGCAGCAGTTGAAGCGCGTCGGTTTCTCATTTGATTGGTCTCGCGTGGTGGATACCACCGAGGAGGATTACTATAAGTGGACACAGTGGATCTTCTTGAAAATGTTTGAGAAGGGCTTAGTGTTCCGCGATAAGACATCCGTCAACTACTGCCCAAGCTGCAAGGTGGTGTTGTCCAATGAGGATTCTCAGGGTGGCAAGTGCGATATCTGCCATAGCGAGATCGTGCAGAAAACGAAGGATGTTTGGTATCTGCGCATTACCCAGTATGCCGATAGATTGCTTGAGGGCCTGGAAACGGTTGATTATCTGCCAAATATCAAATTGCAACAGCAAAACTGGATTGGTAGATCTACCGGCGCATTTGTCAATTTCAAAATGAAGGAGCATGACGAGCAACTACGCATCTATACCACTCGTCCCGATACGCTCTACGGCGTGACCTTTATGGTGATGGCACCGGAGCATCCTGTGATCCAGAAATACCGCGACAGCATTGCCAATATTGCCGCGTTGGATGCTTATAGGGAGGAATGTGCCAAGAAAACCGAATTTGAGCGTACCCAGCTGGTGAAGGATAAAACCGGAGTAAAGATTGAAGGCTTGACCGCAGTGAACCCATTGACAGGGAAGGAGATTCCCATTTACATCTCCGACTATGTCATGATGGGCTACGGCACCGGAGCAATCATGGCGGTGCCTGCCCACGATGCACGAGACTATGACTTCGCAAAGAAGTTTGGCATTGAGATCATTGAGGTCATCAAAGGTGGCGATATTACCAAAGAGGCATATACCGGCGAGGGCGAACTGATCCACTCCGGTGAGCTGAACGGTATCACCAACAAAAAGGATGCCATCGCAAAGGTAATGACCGTGCTGGAACGTATGGGCTGCGGTGAAGCAGGTGTGCAGTATAAGATGAAGGATTGGGCATTCAACCGCCAGAGATACTGGGGCGAACCGATTCCGTTGGTGCATTGCCCACATTGTGGCATTGTAGCTGTTCCTTATGAAGAGCTGCCTCTGCGTCTGCCTCCTGTCGAGAATTTTGAGCCGGGTACCGATGGTCAAAGCCCCCTTGCCAAATTGGATTCCTTCGTCAACTGCACTTGTCCTCATTGTGGCGCACCTGCCAAGCGCGAGACAGATACCATGCCACAGTGGGCTGGTTCCTCATGGTATTTCCTGCGCTATTGTGATCCTCACAACGATGCACATCTGGCAGATATGGACGCACTGAAATATTGGATGCCCGTAGATTGGTATAACGGCGGTATGGAGCACGTCACACGCCATATGATCTATTCGCGTTTCTGGCATAAGTTCCTGTACGATATCGGTGTAGTGCCTACCGACGAGCCTTATGCAAAGCGTACTGCACAGGGTCTGATCCTCGGGCCTGATGGAGATAAGATGTCTAAATCCAAGGGAAATGTCATTGATCCCAACGATGTCGTTGATCAGTACGGTGCCGATGTGCTGCGCCTGTATGTGCTGTTTATGGGTGATTACGAAAAGGCAGCTCCATGGAGCGAAAACAGTGTAAAGGGCTGCAAACGCTTTGTGGATCGTATCTGGGCAATGCAGGATCTGATCGTGGATGGTGATGCGTATCGCGATACAGTCAAGACTGCAATGCATAAGACCATCCGCAAGGTCAGCGATGATATTGAACATC
The DNA here is from genome assembly GCA_964392175.1 of uncultured Ruminococcus sp. Classification (GTDB taxonomy): domain Bacteria; phylum Bacillota; class Clostridia; order Oscillospirales; family Ruminococcaceae; genus Firm-04. The sequence continues at coordinate 6,714 of CAYMOJ010000006.1, read as the reverse complement.
TGAAGTTTAATACTGCGATCGCCGCAATGATGGCTCTGGTCAATGATCTGACAGCAACAGGTGCTGTGAACCGCGCGGAATATCGCACATTGTTAATGCTGCTGAATCCCTTTGCCCCTCATATGACGGAAGAACTGTTTGCGCTGATGGGCTTTGGCATTCTTCATCAGCAAACATGGCCGGAGTACGATCCGGCACTTTGTGTGGACGAACAGGTGGAGATCGCGGTACAGGTCAACGGCAAGCTGAAGTGCCGTATGATGATCGCGAACAATGCTCCGCAGGATGTTGTTTTGCCCGCGGCACTTGCAGAGGAAAAAGTCAAGGAAGCCGTTGATGGCAAGACCATTCGTAAGCAGATTTATATCCCAAACAAGCTGGTGAATATCGTCGCAAACTAATTTTTGCGGCAATTGCAAAAAGAACTTGACAAATGGGAGAATCTATGATACAATATACTCGTATCATGTTATGGTGGTATATGAGCCGCGTTGACGCTGTGCATTCAGCGTGTATCACGCAGCATTCATATATAAACCTCTGTCGTTGGACAAAGGGAGGGAAAATTCGTGGCAGAAGTTCGCGTAGGCAAGAACGAATCCTTGGATACTGCTCTGAAGCGTTTCAAGCGTTCCTGCGCAAAAGACGGCGTGATCGCAGAAGTTCGTAAAAGAGAACACTATGAGAAGCCTTCCGTAAAGCGCAAGAAGAAGTCTGAGGCAGCCCGTAAGCGCAAGTATTGATTTGTGCGGTTTTCAGTTGATGCTGGAACGAGTGCGCCAAAGAACTGATTCTTTGGGAAAATGTCAGCATAGTCGTGTTATGCGGCTATGCTGATTTTTTTATGCAGATATGCAGAAAAACCGTAACTTTTCGCATTTTCGATCTTACTGCACAAAAGTTACGGTATTCTTTCTTATCCTTGGTGCGCTTTGCTTTGTGCTACGGCAAGACGGTCGCAGCGTTCGTTTTCGGGATGCCCCGCGTGCCCCTTGACCCAGCAAAATGTGACATCGTGCCGCTTTAGTAAGGGCAGCAATAGTTCCCAGAGATCAACATTCAGCGCAGGCTTTTTGTTACTTTTGATCCAACCGCGCTTTTTCCAGCCGTATACCCACCCCTTGGTGATGCTGTCCACCACATACTTGCTGTCGGTGGTAATTGTTACAGTACAGGGTCTTTTCAATGCTGAAAGCCCCTCAATGATCGCTGTCAGTTCCATGCGGTTGTTGGTGGTATGTGCTTCGCCACCGCTGAGTTCCTTTTCGTGTATGGTATCTCCCGCCTGAAAGCGCAGGATCGTGCCCCAACCGCCCGGACCGGGATTTCCGCTGCACGCGCCATCGGAAAACATGGCGACCCGCGGCATATTTGTTGAATACTCCATGCAAAAACCTCTCAAAATATGATGCTATGATACTTCCTATTATCGCAGATTTACTGTCCGATTGCAAGGGATATTTGAAAAATTGTGAAAAATGACAAAAATCAGGGGAAGCGGTGAAAAATGAAAAATTATTCTGGAAAACCTCTAGCATTTTGGAAGAATCTGTGGTATAATGGATACATATCCGGTGAAATTGGGCTTTTGCGCCCATTTTGCACGGAATTAATGAAGTGGAGGTTTATTTCCAATGAGCAAAAAATTCGTTTACCTGTTCTCTGAGGGCGACGCTTCCATGCGTGAGCTGCTCGGCGGTAAGGGCGCAAACCTTGCCGAAATGACCAACATGGGACTGCCAGTTCCCCAGGGTTTTACCATTACTACTGAGGCCTGCACGCAGTACTACGAGGATGGCAGACAGATCAACGAGGAGATTCAGGGTCAGATCAACGAGTACATCGTAAAGATGGAAGAGGTCACCGGCAAGAAGTTCGGCGATAAGACTAACCCCCTGCTGGTTTCTGTCCGTTCCGGTGCCCGTGCTTCCATGCCCGGTATGATGGATACCATCCTGAACCTCGGTCTGAATGAGGACGTTGTGAACTATATGGCAGAGGCTTCTAATAACCCTCGTTGGGCTTGGGACTGCTACCGCCGTTTCATCCAAATGTATTCCGATGTTGTTATGGAAGTCGGTAAGAAGTACTTCGAGGAACTTATCGACAAAATGAAGGCTGAGAAGGGCGTTACTCAGGACGTTGAGCTGGACGCTAACGATCTCAAGGAGCTTGCAAGCCAGTTTAAGGCTGAGTATAAGGCGAAAATCGGCGTTGACTTCCCCACCGATCCCAAGGAGCAGTTGATGGGTGCTGTGAAGGCTGTGTTCCGCAGCTGGGACAACCCTCGTGCAAACGTTTATCGTCGTGATAACGATATTCCCTATAGCTGGGGTACCGCTGTCAATGTGCAGATGATGGCTTTCGGTAACATGGGTGATGACTGTGGTACCGGTGTTGCTTTCACTCGTGATCCCGCTACCGGCGAGAAGAAGCTGATGGGTGAGTTCCTGACCAATGCACAGGGCGAGGACGTTGTTGCGGGCGTTCGTACACCTATGCCGATCGCTGAGATGGCTGATAAGTTCCCGGAGGCATTTGCACAGTTCAAAGAGGTTTGCCAGACACTGGAGAACCATTATCGTGATATGCAGGATATGGAGTTCACCGTTGAGCACGGCAAGCTGTATATGCTGCAAACCCGTAACGGCAAGAGAACTGCACAGGCAGCTCTGAAGATCGCTTGCGATCTGGTTGATGAGGGCATGAGAACTGAGCAGGAAGCCGTCGCTATGATTGATCCCAGAAACCTCGATACGCTGCTGCATCCGCAGTTCGATCAGAAGGCTCTGAAGGCCGCTACTCCTATGGGTAAGGGTCTGGGTGCTTCTCCCGGTGCCGCTTGTGGTCGTATCGTGTTCACTGCCGAGGCAGCTGAGGAGTGGGCAAATAAAGGCGAGAAGGTCATCCTGGTTCGTTTGGAAACCTCTCCTGAAGATATTACCGGTATGAAGTCCTCTCAGGGCATCCTGACCGTTCGTGGCGGTATGACCTCTCACGCAGCTGTTGTTGCACGTGGTATGGGTACCTGCTGCGTTTCTGGTTGCTCTGCAATCGTGATGGATGAGGAGAACAAGAAGTTCACATTGGGCGGTAAGACCTTTACTGAGGGCGATTGGATCTCCATTGACGGTTCTACCGGTAACATCTACGATGGCGTTATCGATACCAAGGATGCGCAGATCGCAGGTGAGTTTGGCAGAATTATGGCATGGGCTGATAAGTATCGTGTTCTGAAGGTTCGTACCAATGCAGATACGCCCGCTGATGCAAAGAAGGCAAGAGAACTGGGCGCTGAGGGTATTGGTCTGTGCCGTACTGAGCATATGTTCTTTGATCCGGAGAGAATTGCTGCTTTCCGTGAGATGATCTGCTCTGATACCGTTGAAGAGCGTGAGGCTGCTCTGGCAAAGATCGAGCCGATGCAGCAGGCTGACTTTGAGGCTCTTTATGAGGCTCTGGAGGGTTGCCCTGTTACCATCCGTTTCCTGGATCCTCCTCTGCACGAGTTTGTTCCCACTGAAGAGGCTGATATTGCGGCTCTGGCTGCGGCTCAGGGTAAGTCGGTGGAAACCATCAAGGCGATTATCGCTTCTCTGCACGAGTTCAACCCCATGATGGGTCACCGTGGCTGCCGTCTGGCTGTTACCTATCCCGAGATTGCTGCAATGCAGACCAAGGCTGTGATCAAGGCTGCAATCAATGTTAAGAAGGCACATCCCGATTGGAATATCGTACCTGAGATCATGATTCCGCTGGTTGGCGAGATCAAGGAGTTGAAGTTCGTTAAGAAGGTCGTTGTTGAGACCGCTGATGCTGTCATCGCAGCTGCTGGTGCTGACCTGAAGTACGAAGTTGGCACCATGGTGGAGATCCCCAGAGCTTGCCTGACTGCTGATGAGATTGCAGGTGAGGCTGAGTTCTTCTGCTTCGGTACCAACGATCTGACACAGATGACCTACGGCTTCTCCCGTGACGATGCCGGCAAGTTCCTGAACGCTTACTATGATGCTAAGATTTTCGAGAACGATCCTTTTGCACGTCTGGATCAGAATGGCGTTGGTAAGCTGATGGATATGGCGATTAAGATGGGTAAGGCTGTCCGTCCCGATATGCATATCGGTATCTGCGGTGAGCATGGTGGCGATCCGACTTCCGTTGAGTTCTGCCACAAGCTGGGCTTGACTTATGTTTCTTGCTCTCCTTTCCGCGTTCCGATCGCTCGTTTGGCTGCTGCACAGGCTGCTATCGCTGATCAGAACTAAGAGACTGACAGGTAATACTTGTAATCGAACGAAAACCCTCCCCGACTTGATGCGTTGGGGAGGGCTTTTTTATGATAGATTTATAATATAAGTGCCGATTCCCCTTGAACGATATCGCGGAGGCGTGTCGATTCCAATCTGTTATTGAAAATATAATCAAATATAAAAACATGTCAAAAATGGAAACGGCAAATCGATACAATGAGAAATGCAAGGAACGGATGTCGGCTTTCGGCATGGATGAAAATGATCATTTTTTGTCCGCGATGCTTGCAATAGCATAAAATATATGGTATAATGTGGGCGTAGGAAGGGAATGTATGCCGTATCACAACGATGAGAAAGCAGCATACCATCTGGATAGAATGATAAGGAGGAATTTCTATGAAGCAGAAGCGAACCCGGACATTTGCAATAGCGACAGCATTTGCTACGATGTTAACGATGTTGGTGGATCTCCCGAGTGGGATCTTTGACAGCATCACCCCGAAGGTGAGCGCGGCGGAAACGACAACCATAACGCCGACCGAACCTTCAACAGACAGCAGTGGCGTATACCAAATCGAAACAGCAGGGGAACTCTACTGGTTTGCAGGGTTGGTAAACGGCACACTTTCAGGTGTATCTCAGAACACCTCTGCCAATGCGGTTCTGACGGATGATATCATCGTGAATGCAAACTTGCTAAAATCGCTTACATATGACGATGACGACAATGTCACAAATGGTGATAGCTTTACGGCATGGTTCCCGATAGGGTATTGCTATGACCTTGATGGTGATGGATCGGAAGAAGATATTTGCTATACCGGCAAATTTGACGGACAGAACCATACCATCAGCGGATTGTATTTTGATAACAGTGAGCAAAAACATGTCGGTCTGTTCGGATGGGCTTATAGTGCTGAAATCAAAAATGTTGGTATTGTGGATTCGTATTTCAAAGGAAAGCAATATGTCGGCGGCGTGTGCGGAGGTAATTCTTCTGGAATAATCACCAACAGCTATCACATCGGAGCTGTGAGTGGTACATATTATGTCGGCGGCGTGTGCGGAGGTAACTCTTCTGGAATAATCACCAACAGCTATCACATCGGAGCTGTGAGTGTTGCTAAAAGTAATGTCGGCGGCGTGTGCGGATATAATTATTATGGAACAATCACCAACAGCTATCACATCGGAGCTGTGAGTGGTACATCTTGTGTCGGCGGCGTGTGCGGACGGAATTGTGGAATAATCGCCAACAGCTACTACGACAGCAACACTTACACTGGGGATGCTGTTGGCTTTAATGATAGAACGACCACTAACGTAGCAGGCAAAACCACAACCGAATTTAAGAGTGGCGAAGTTGCTTACAAACTTTCGCAGGGTTGTACGGTTGGCGAAGGCGATGATGCTGTAACCTACAGCGGCTCTGTTTGGGGACAAACGCTGAAAGGTACAGATAAGCAGGAGCATCCTGTGCTCGGTGGTGCAAAGGTTGCATTAGCAGGTACACAATATGTGAATGTTAAGAAACCTGAACAAATCACAGCAGATAACTACAGCAAATTCGACTTTACAGCGGATAACTATACATCTTATGTGGGATATTATGCAATCTCCAATGCAGCGGAACTTTACTGGTTTGCAGGGCTGGTAAACGGTACACTTACAGGTGTAGACCAGAACACCTCCGCCAATGCAGTTCTGACAAAGGATATTACAGTCAATGCAAACTTGCTGGATTCGCTCACATATGATGATGACGGCAATGTCACAAATGGCGACAGCTTTACAGCATGGTTCCCGATAGGGTATCGTGGTTCTGATTATGTTTACTATACCGGCAAATTTGACGGACAGAATCACACAATCAGCGGATTGTATTTTAATAACAGGGTGCAGGATTCTGTCGGTTTGTTCGGACAGATTGATGGTGCTGAAATCAAAAATGTTGGCGTTGTGGATTCGTATTTCAAAGGAGACGACACTGTCGGAGGCGTGTGCGGATATAATTGGGCTGGAACAATCATCAACAGCTATCACATCGGCACAGTAACTGGCACATATTATGTCGGAGGTGTGTGCGGAAGTATTTATTCTTATGGAACAATCACCAACAGCTATCACATCGGAGATGTGAATGGTACTGGAAGTTATGTCGGCGGCGTGTGCGGATATATGGGTGGTGTTGGAACAATCACCAACAGCTATTTTGATAGTACCACTTACACTGGAGATGCTGTTGCTTTTAATGATGGAACAACCACTAACGTAGAAGGCAAACCCACAACCGCATTTGAAAGCGGAGAGGTGGCTTATCTCCTTTCACAGGGCTGTACGGTGAATGAAACAACCTACAGCGGCGATGCTTGGGGACAAACGCTGAAAGGTACAGATAAGCAGGAGCATCCTGTTCTCGGCGGTGCAAAGGTTGCATTAGCAGGTACACAATATGTGAATG
>CAYMOJ010000005.1:0-88697 GCA_964392175.1 uncultured Ruminococcus sp. | reverse complement strand
GATCTCAATCACTTTTTCTATACCCTCAGGTCTCACTTCTATTGTAGCACTACACGATTCACTGAAAAATCCCTTGACAGATGGCGAAAATATGGTATAATAAAAAGGATAACTCTTACCTCCAAGAAAAGAAGGAATACAGATATGAAAATGCGTTTTTGTGTCGCAAAACGATATATTGCGACTACTATGGCGGCATTATTCGCCATGCCTTTTTTGTACGGCTGTGAGGAAAGCAGCAAAGTCCCCGAAACCCCGGAAGAATTTCATGAGGCAATGGTAGAACGTTCCATAGTGAGTGTGGGCAATACCGAGCGCATTCGCAGGGTCTTTGACCGTGCTGCAAACGGTGAGAATATTACCATGGCGTATATTGGAGGATCGATTACAGAAGGCTATTCGGTTGGCGCGCAGTCGCCACTGTGCTATGTATCGCTTTCTTCGCAGAATTTTCAGAGCGATTATATGCAAGGGGGCACTGTTACCTGTCAAAACAACGGTCTTTCGGGTACGCCATCTATTTTGGGTAATTTGCGTGCTCCAAAGGAACTGCTTGCAACGAATCCCGATGTGATTTTTATTGAGTTTGCGGTCAATGACGGCGGTGAATACGAATACCAGACTGCATACGAGAGCCTTGTCAAAACCTGCGTGGAACAGGAAAACCAGCCGGCGGTCATCTTACTGTTTACATATATGGAAACAGGGCATACCTGCCAGGATAATCAGCAGAAGATCGGGGAGCATTACGATTTGGGTATGATCAGTGTGCGCGATGCCATTGTGCCGGAGATGGAAGCAGGCCGTATGACGTGGGACGATTACTCCGATGACGATGTGCATCCCAATGAGGCGGGCCACGCACTGGTGGCGGAGTTTATCGATTGCTATTTTGAAAAGGCAGCTGCCGCGAAAAAATCAGAGGCGTACACCGTGCCGGAAGAAACCCTGCATCCTGTGCTGTATTTGGATACCGCTTTGTGGGACGCCACCAATCTGCGGTTTCGTGAGGGCGCGTGGGATATGCGCAGCTCTAACAGCCATTTCCCAGGTGGATTTACCTATGTGCCGGGCAGGGAAAATGAATCTCTGTGGTTTGAGGTAGAGGCAAAAGATCTGTTTATTGTGTATAAGAAAGCCGCAAGCAACAATTACGGCATGATCGGCGTGTATGTCAACGGTGCGCTGGAGGCAATTGTCAATGGTTATGGCGTCAATGCGTGGGGCGGGCCTGCGGTAGAGCTTGTTTACGAGGGCGAGACGAAGCAAAAGCTGGAAGTCGAGATCCGGTTACTGGATGATCAGACAGTAAAAGCCTTCGAAGTGTTTGCGATTGGTACATCCGGCAAATGAGCAAGCAGGAACCGAGGAAAAAGCCGCACATCAGCTACCGTGTGGCACTGGGCGGCATTGTGGCGGCACTCTGTTTGATGACGATGGTAATGGCCGGGGTGTTACCCATTTTGTATATTGCAGCCCCGATGGTTGCCGGTGTTTTGCTTGTAATTCTGGTGCAGGAGGTCAGCACGGGATGGGCAGCTCTGACCTATGTTGCAACGGCAGTGCTTTCTGTCTTTGTCGTTCCGGATAGAGAAGCCACGTTGATGTTTGTGCTTTTTTTCGGGTACTATCCGTTACTGCGCCCTAAGATCAAAAAAATGCCCACTAAGCTGTTACGTCTGCTTGCCAAGCTGGGTCTGTATCAGGTATTTCTGGTGATGGATTATCTGCTGACGGTCTATGTGCTGGGGCTGCCCACCTTTGATGAATTTGCACCATGGGTGCTACCACTGATCGATCTCGTGGCAACAGCCGTTTTCTTGATGTATGATAGCCTGCTGGACGGCTTGACACTGTTTTATATGCAAGTGGTGCGCAGGCGACTGAGAAGATAGCCATTGCTTCATACTACGTATCATCAAAAACATATCAAAATCAAAAAAGGAGTAAATACAAATGGACACGATGCAAGGACTCAAGCGTACTCACTACTGCGGCGAGGTGCTGACAGCAAATCAGACCGTTACCGTAGGCGGCTTTTGCGATACCATAAGAAATAAGGGGGGGATCATCTTCATTGTGCTGCGTGACCGTACGGGCGTGGTGCAGTTGACCTTTGATGAAACTACCGATTCGGCAGTTTTCGAGAAGGCTGCCACTTGCCGCAGCGAGTATGTCGTCATGGCGCAGGGCAATGTTCGTGAACGCGAAAGCAAGAACGATAAAATTCCTACGGGCCATGTGGAGATCTATGTTACTGATTTTCGGATTCTGGCAAAGGCACAGACACCGCCTTTTGAGATCACTGCAGAAACGAAGGTCAATGAGGAGTTGCGCCTGAAGTATCGGTATCTTGATTTGCGCCGTGCACCGCTGCAACAAAATTTAATTTTGCGACACAAAATCGCACAGTGCGCACGTGAGTATTTCTATCGCAACGGTTTTTTGGAAATTGAAACGCCTATGATGATGAAATCGACACCGGAGGGCGCGCGTGATTATCTTGTGCCTTCCCGTGTGCATCATGGCGAGTTTTACGCACTGCCGCAATCGCCTCAGATCTATAAGCAGCTGCTGATGGTTTCGGGCTTTGATCGCTACATTCAGCTTGCACGTTGCTTCCGCGATGAAGATCTGCGCGCCGACCGTCAGCCGGAGTTTACACAAATCGATTTGGAGATGTCTTTTGTGGATGTGGACGATATTCTGGATATCACCGAAGGCTTCCTCATCGAGCTGTTTGAAAAGATTATGGGCAGAACATTGAAAACGCCACTGTTGCGTTTGACCTATACCGAAGCGATGAATCGCTTTGGTTCCGATAAGCCCGACCTGCGTTTTGGCATGGAATTGCAGGATCTTTCAGAAGTGGTGAAGAACAGTGCCTTCCCCGTGTTTGCCAATGCGCTTGCAGGGGGTGGTACTGTACGTTGCATCGTGGCAAAGAATGCCGCTGCCAAGTTGACTCGTAAGGAGATCGACAAGTTGACGGAGATGGTAAAGGGCATCGGCGCAAAGGGGCTTGCCTATGTGCGCTGGGTCGATGCTACACCGAGCTGTTCCTTTGGCAAGTTTATGCAGGAAGGGGAGCTGGATGCCATTCTCAATGCCGTTTCGGCTGAGCAGGGAGATGTGGTGTTGATTGTTGCTGATAAGACCTCTGTGGTACTGCCGGTACTGGGGGCACTGCGCAATCAGCTGGCAAGGCAGTTAGATATGATCCCTGCGGGAGAGTTCAATTTCCTGTGGATCACGCAGTTCCCGTTCTTTGAGCAGGATGAGGAAACCGGCGAATGGCTTGCGATGCATCACCCCTTTACGATGCCTATGGATGAATGCTTGCAGTATCTGGACAGTGCACCGGAAAAGGTCTTTGCCAAGGCATATGATCTGGTACTCAACGGCACAGAACTCTGTTCCGGCTCTATCCGCATTACTGATTATGAGTTGCAGCAGAAGATGTTTGCATCTTTGGGGCTGACCCCCGAGGAAATTGAGGCGAAATTCGGCTTCCTTGTGCAGGCATATCACTACGGTGCACCACCCCATGGTGGTCTGGGCATCGGGCTGGATCGACTTGCCATGGTACTTGCCGAGGCGGACAGTCTGCGCGATGTGGTTGCCTTCCCCAAGGTACAAAATGCCCGTGAGTTGATGAGCGGCTGTCCTTCTCCCGTAGAGCAGGAGAATTTGGATGTGCTGGGCATCGCCTGCATAGAAAAAGACTAAGATGTGAGAAAAGGGGGATTTTTTCGATGACCGTCAACGAATTGCTTGCTAAGGTACGCACAGAATTGACCGGGGATCTTCAAAAGGATATGCGGCTGATTCAGGACTATGCAGCCAAATATAAAAAGGATGAAAACGCGGCCGAGTTGACCGCAGCACTCGCTGAGTTTGCCTTTTCCATGATGCCGGCCGATATGCAAGAGCAGATGCGTGCTACGACCTTTGTCCGTGAAATGCGCATGGATAAGGCGTTCCATATGGCAATGGAGATGATTCGGGAGAATCGTTTGGAGGATGCCGAGGCACTGCTTGCCGAGATTTCCGAAAAGATCCGCATCCATTTTGAGGAAGCTGACAAAAAGTGGTTCAGCTTCCGCAATCCGTTTGAATATCATCTATACCGTCTGTATTATCCAACGGTCACTGAGTTTGATCGTGCGCCGTTTGATTTTTCCCACTATCTCACCATGTATGGTTATGTGCTGCTGGAGAATCATAAGGTTCGCGATGCGGTCAAAGCGGTGGAGCGTGCCGTGCGATTGAATCCTGTCAGTGCTGACGCGCGATTTGAACTTGCCGAGATTTATAAATTTTCCGGTACACCGGATAAGCTTCTGGCAACCATCAAGGATACCCTGCGGATCTGTACCAGTGCATCACGCATTGCCAGAACCCTTTGCAATATGGGCTACTACTGCGTGCTGCAACGAGAGTTTTATGATGCAGCAGTGTTTTATTTCTGCTCATTGCGTTTTGATAATCGCAAACCTGTGGAATTTGAATTGATGGATGTGGTGCGCCGTTTGCAATCAATGGGCAAACAGTTTGATCCACCCACCAACGGGCAGGTGCTTGATACCTTTGAGAAATATGGCATGACACCCCCCCCCAATGACGATGTGGTGAATCTTGCCGTCACACTGGGACGTTCTGCGCACGAGCACCGTCAACCGCAGTTGGAGGGACTGTTTTATCGCGTGGCGTACGATATGACCAATGACCCCGGCTTTAAGGAGATCCTTGACAATATTGATAAGGAACTACGAAATACAACGCAACAATAGACGGTGCAGCTGATTTGCAAACATATGCACCATGATATGATTTGGAGGAGCTTTTACTTATGTTAGCACAGATTCTCTTGCAGATTCTGCTGATCGCACTCAACGCAATATTTGCCTGCGCGGAGATCGCAATTATTTCCATCAACGATACCAAACTGGAGCATATGGCGGCAGGCGGCGATAAGCGTGCTGTCCGTCTGGTAAAGCTGACTTCGCAGCCTGCAAGATTTTTGGCAACCATACAGGTCGCTATTACGCTGTCCGGCTTCATGGGTTCTGCATTTGCAGCGGATAATTTTTCTGTGCATTTGACCAGGTGGATGATTTCCATTGGCGTACCGTTGGCAGAAGAAACACTGGATACCATTGCTGTGCTGCTGATCACGATTTTGCTATCGTATCTCACACTGGTGTTCGGCGAGCTGGTACCGAAGCGTGTTGCGATGCGCAATGCAGAAAAGTTGGGTCTGGCACTCTCTTCGCTGATCTCGATTATTTCTGTTGCGTTTAAGCCTTTAGTTTCCCTGCTGACAGCCTCCACCAATGGCATCTTGCGTTTGGTTGGTGTCGATCCCAATGCCGAAACGGAAACCGTGACCGAGGAAGAAATTCGTATGATGGTTGATGTAGGCAGCGAAAAGGGCGCGATCGATGATACTGAGCGTGAACTGATCCAAAATGTGTTTGCATTTGATGATATCAGTGTAGAGGATATCTGTACCCACCGTACCGATACGGATTTTCTCTCGACCGAGGAGGATGTAAACGATTGGCGCAAGATGATCTATGAGAGTCGCCACAGCTTCTATCCCGTATGCGGCGAAAACAGCGACCGAATTGTGGGCGTACTTTCTGCGGCGGATTATTTTCGCTTGGAGGATAGAAGCCGCGATGCTGTTATGGCATTGATCAGACCTGCGTATTTCGTACCTGCTGCAATGACTGCGAATGTGCTGTTCACGGAAATGAAGCGGAATCATGAGCGTTTTGCCGTGGTGCTGGATGAGTATGGCGGTACTGCGGGTGTCATTACATTGACAGATCTCATCGAGGAATTGGTGGGTGATCTGGGCGATGGGGAAGAAGCAGATATTGAAACCGAAATGACACAAATTGATGAGCACACATGGAAAATCGGTGGCGGTATGCGCTTAGATGATTTGCATGAGGCACTCGGCATTCGTCTGGAAGGCGATTATGACACGCTGAGTGGATATCTGTTCGGTTCGTTGGGGAGCATCCCCAAGGACGGTAGCCATTTGAAGCTGACTACGGATCAGATTGAGGCGGAGATTCTCAATGTACGCAACCATAAGGCAGAAACTGTTCTTGTGAAGCTGCGCGAACAGCAGAAAGAGGAGCCGCAAAGTGAAACATGATATATGCTACGAGTCGTATCGCGATGTACGATGGACTTTCCTGTATCTGACGCAGCCATAACCAAGTGCTTTTATGCTGGAAAAATGCTGAAGAATCGGCAAAAAATCGTTCAAAATCATGATGCCGTCGCAAGCTGTTTTGGCGAAAACAGAGAAATTCCGGAATAACAATGCACGAAATTGCAAATATTCTTGCAACTTCCAAACACTTGTGCTATAATGATAAGTGTGTGCTGAGAAAAGGGCGCAATCGTGACGATTGACGGTTGGCATCTATAAAACGAAATGTGAGGATTCGATCATGCAAGAAGAAAAGAATATTAATTTGGTATTGAAAGAAGAAACCGCAGATGAAAAGCCTCTGCTGACATTGCATGGGATCGCACAGCAGGTGAAACGAATTTTTGTTTTGTGGATTGTGTGTGCACTGGCTTTAGGGCTGCTCGCAGGTTGTGGCTCACTGGTGCTGACGAAAAGCACCGTGAAGGTTACTGCTGCGGTCGAGTTCACTTTCAGTGGCGTGGAGGATGGAAAAGACCCAGCCGGTAATGAGTTTGACGCTGCAAAGCAGCTGCGTTCCCCTGTGGTGCTGAAAAATGCCATGGATGCTTTGGGTTATACCAACGAGAAACTGAATGTCGATGATCTGCGTGATGAACTCAGTGTCAGAGGTGTGATCCCGGAGGAGGCCATTGACGAGTTGACTGCATATAAGAGTGTGCTTGACGTCAGTTCCAATGCTGCCATGAGTGCCACGCAGGCAATGCTAAATGTTTCCTATCATCCTAGCCGTTACATCATCAGCTTTGTTCCGGCAAATGTGGGGCTTACTTCGGAAGAGGGCGTAGCGGTGTTGGATGCGGTCATGAGCGCATATAAGCAATATTTCTATGAAACCTACGGCTACAATAAAGCATTGGGCGTTGCAGTGCTTGCCATCGATTACCATGATTACGACTATGAACGCGCAATTGATGTGTTTGATACTTCTCTGGCATCTGCACAGCGTTATGTCAATTCTTTGGCAAATGAGGACACAACAGGCTTCCGTTCTGTGGAAACCGGATACTCTTTTACCGATCTTGCCAATGCAATCGCTACCCTGCGCGAGGAAGATCTGGGATGGATTACTTCTTATGTGACCGTCAATAATGTCACAAAGGATAAGGACTTGTTGTTGACCTATTATGCATATCTCATTGATAATTTGACACTGAGAAAGGCTGAAGCGGAAACCAATCTGATCTCTGTGCAGGAATCCATTGACAATTATGTAAAAGACTCCATTGTTGTGGTGGGTGGTGAGCAGAACGGTAAAGATCTGACACTCTCTCAGGCTTCTGAACAGTATGACAACATGATCAATAGCAAACTGGAAACACAGGCAATTATCGCTGAATGTACGAAGAATATCGCTTATTACGAACAGCGCGTCAGCAAATTGCGTATGGCTACCTCCGTTACGACCAGTTCGCAAATGCAGGAGCTTGATGAGCAAATGGACAAGCTTTATGAAAAGATCACCGCTTTGCTGGAAACCGTGGATGCTACTGCTACTGAGTTCTATGAGAATATCGCTTTCCAGAATGCTTACTCCGTGATTGTACCTGCGAACGCAGAAAGCAATACAATCGTGCAGAATACGGTGATGATCGTGCTGGGATTTGAAGCACTGCTGTTCGCTGTCTTTGCGGCAATCGCCGTGATTCGTGCATTTGTGTTGCAATATCGCGAGAATCACCTTCTCGTCGAAGATGTTGCCGCGCCTGTTGAGGATCAACCTGAAACTGATGAGATCGTAATTGCCATGGCGGATGAAAAGGATGCCGAAATAAAGGGCAAAAACAGAAAGAAGAATGATTGAGATTATACCTGTATTGAATCTGAAAATTGAGATGTTGCCATTCATTTGAAAGGTATCAGTGCACATCTGAACAAGCTTGAAACTGCGAAAGCATATCATTGGATGAGTAGAGGAGTAGAGAAAAAATGAATTTCAAACAGGATCCGCGTTTTGCTGAGATTGAAGCGTTTCAAAGCAAAATCTGGCTTGCATCGCCTACTATGCATGGCGATGAGCAGAAATGGGTGCGTAATGCGTTCGAGACAAATTGGATCACGACCGCTGGCGAAAATATCAATGAGTTGGAGAAGATGGTTGCGTCATATGTCGGCTGTGAGTATGCGGTGGCACTTTCCTCAGGTACGGCTGCGCTACATCTGGCGGTGAAACTCGCCGGTGAGAGACTCTACGGTGCGCCAAAGGCAGGCCATGGCGCGCTGGAAGGGCATAGAGTGTTCTGCTCCGATATGACTTTTGCTGCAACGGTCAATCCGGTCGCCTATGAGGGCGGCGAAGCTGTCTTCATTGATACGGAGCGCGATA
Organism: uncultured Ruminococcus sp.; assembly: GCA_964392175.1. Taxonomy (GTDB): domain Bacteria; phylum Bacillota; class Clostridia; order Oscillospirales; family Ruminococcaceae; genus Firm-04. The sequence goes on along the minus strand of CAYMOJ010000005.1, from coordinate 80,139 downwards.
CTTGGAATATGGATCCTGTTGCACTGGAGAAGGCGTTTGAGCTGTACCCTGAGGTTAGACTGATTGTAGTCGCACATCTCTATGGTACACCTGGCAAAGTGGACGCGATCAGAGCCATTGCAAATAAGCATGGTGCGTTGATCGTTGAGGACGCAGCAGAAAGTCTGGGCGCTACATATCAGGGAAAACAGACGGGCGTGTTTGGCGACTATTCCGTAATCTCTTTTAATGGAAATAAAATTATAACTGGAAGTTCCGGGGGAATGTTGTTGTGCTGCGAAAAGGCTGATGCGGATAAGGCAAGAAAATGGTCTACACAAAGTCGCGAAGCTGCACCATGGTATCAGCATGAGGAAGTTGGATATAATTACCGCATGAGCAATATCATTGCAGGCGTGGCAAGGGGTCAGATGCCGTATTTGGATGTGCATATCGCCCAGAAAAAAGCAATTTATGAGAGATATCAAGAAGGATTGAAGGATTTGCCGGTGTCGATGAATCCTTTTGATACTGAAAATAGTGCGCCGAACTATTGGTTGAGTTGCCTCATCATTGATGAGGGTGCTATGGCACCTATGGTTCGCGGGGAACAAGATTATTTGTATGTCAGCGAGAAGGGCAAAAGCTCTCCGCAGGAGATTCTTGACGCCATTGCCGCATTCAACGCGGAAGGTCGTCCGATTTGGAAACCTATGCATATGCAGCCGATCTATCGCATGAATGGTTTTGTAACAGTAAACGGTAATGGCAGAGGACAAAGTAATGCATATATTGCAGAGAGCTGTGTGGATGTCAGCATGGATATTTTCCACAGAGGTCTTTGTCTGCCCAGCGATAACAAAATGACCGCAGAGCAGCAGAGTGTCGTCATTGAGATCATTAGAAAATGCTTTGAATAAATTAATCTGTAGTATTGGGGTGTGAGAAATGAAAAAGATACTGGCCTTCATTGGCGCAATTGTTGCACTGGCGGCGATGATGGGCGTGATGGCTTTCATTGCTGAACGCATCAGTGAGCGAAAAACGGAGAGATCTAAGTTTAAGCATAAGCCATACGGTATCTATGAACGTTTCATCAAACGCCCAATAGATTGTGTTCTGGCATCAGCCATGACGATCGTTCTTTCGCCATTGTTGCTGATACTGACAATTGTCGGCGCGATTCAGATGGGTGGGAATCCATTCTTTGCACAGGAACGTCCCGGTAAGGACGAAAAGATATTCAAACTCATTAAGTTCCGGACGATGAATAATAAGAAGGATGAAAGTGGTCAGTTACTATCGGATGAGGCTCGCTTGACGAAGTACGGAAAATGGCTTAGGAGTACTAGCCTTGACGAGCTTCCTGAGCTGTTGAATATTGTGAAGGGCGATATGAGTTTCATTGGACCGAGACCATTGCTTGTCAAATACCTTCCGTTTTACTCTGAAACGCAGAAATTGCGTCATTCTGTCAGACCAGGATTGACTGGATATGCGCAAGCCAACGGAAGAAATGCCCTCACATGGGAAGATAAGTTTTGCTATGACGTCGAGTACGTTGAACAAGTTACCTTTCATGGCGACTTCAAGATTATCCTTAAGACAATAGAAAGCGTCTTGAAACATGAAGGCATCAGTTCAGAGACAAGCGCTACAATGGAAGAATTCATTGGAAATGGAGAAGAAGAATGAAGCTTTTGTTGACAAGTGTTGGGAGACGTGTTGAGTTAGTACAGGCATTACATTCTGCGGCAGAGCGGCTGCGGATTGATCTGACTGTCATTGGTGTCGATATCAACGATACTGCACCCGCGTTGATGTTTTGCGATAAAGCAGGAACGATATGCAGAATATCTGATGCGAACTACATTCCGAGTTTGTTGCAGCTTTGTAAAGAACAACAGATTGACGCACTTATTCCAACGATTGATACAGATTTGTTACTGCTTTCAGAACATAAAAGTGAATTTGAAGCGATTGGAACGAAGGTGTGGGTTTCCGCAGTAGACAAGGTGACGATTTGCCGCGATAAGCGTCTTACGGCCGATTATTTCATTTCACTGGGATTGAAATCGCCTCGTCCTGTGGATGATATCAATGATTATCAAGGCGGTTTTCCTGCATTTATAAAGCCGAAGGACGGGAGTTCTAGCATAGATGCCTATAAAATTGAGAATTTCGATGATTTGGTACTGTATGCCAAGAAGATTCCGCAATACATTATTCAGCCGTTTATCTTCGGCAAGGAATTTACGATTGACATTTTCTGCGATTATCAAGGTAATCCCATTTATATTACGCCCAGGGAGCGACTTGCTGTTCGTGCTGGGGAGGTAATCAAAACGCGGATTGATTTAAATGCTACCATGATACAGGACATGGAAAAGCTTATTGTTGATTTTAAGCCTTCAGGGGCAATTACTGTACAGCTAATTCATGATGAAAATAATGGTGATAATTATTACATCGAGATTAATCCTCGTTTTGGTGGTGGGGCACCAATTAGTATAAAGGCTGGTGCCGACAGTGCAGAATCACTTCTCAGAATCCTAAATGGCGAGGTACCTACTTATATGCCGAACGCTGCGAAAGACGGCGCTATTTATAGCCGTTATGATCAGAGTGTGTGTATCAATGATTGAACTGCGTCATGTGACAGAAGTGCTTGATTACCTTGATGGGTTAAAGGCGGTCATTTTTGACCTGGATGACACGTTGTACTCTGAATCGGATTATGTAAAAAGCGGTTATCAGCTGATTGCGAACGCTGTTCCAGGGATTACGTTTGAGGAATTGTGGGATGCTTTTAGAGATGGAAAACCGGCGATTGATACAGTGTTGATGCGGCATGGTAGGCTTTTCGAAAAAGAACGGTGTCTTTCCATATATCGTAACCAAATGCCGGATATTTCTGTGTATGAAGGCGTTTATGCTATGCTGAAAACAATACGTGCCAAAGGTCTGAAGATCGGCATGATTACGGATGGGCGTACGGAGGGGCAGCATAATAAAATTGAAGCACTAAAGTTGGCGCCATATTTTAACAAAATCATTGTTACTGATGAACTTGGGGGCATCGAGTGCCGCAAGCCAAATCCTTTGGCTTTTGAATGTATGCAAAAGGAATTTGGATGTGCATACTCAGAAATGTCCTATGTTGGGGATAACAATAAAAAAGACGGTATTGCCCCAGAGCAACTTGGAATGCGGTTTTTCTTGATTCATAATCAGGATGGTCTATACCATTAATGCGGATGTGATGAATTGAAACGTGAACAGAGCAGTTGTATAGGCGTTGTAGTGGATTCTGTATGAGCTGGACTGATGGTGTTGACAAAAGCGTTGAACATTTTGCCAGACATATCGACTGACGGAATGTAGAGTTGCTGCAGTTTGCTCATTTGATTTACAGACTTGTCAGGGATAGTTAAGAAAGGGAAAACGAGGTTGCTATGGGAAAACAAGCATATGATCTTCGTAGATTGCAGTTGATGCAGTTGGATATTTTGAAAGAAGTTAAGAGGGTGTGCGAAAAAAACGGTTTTACATTCTATATTATGAACGGTACCTGTTTAGGTGCTGTACGGCATAAGGGGTCGATTCCGTGGGATGATGATATTGATATTGGAATGTATTGGTACGATTTTGATCAACTGGTTAAATGCCAAGATGATTTTGATAGCCGTTATTTTATTCAGACAGCTGAAACCGATTCCGGCTTTGGAACCATGATTGCTAGAATTCGATTGAAAGGTACAACCATCATTGAAAAGGATTTTATAGACTGCGACATCAATCATGGTGTCTTTATTGATATTTATCCGTTGTTCAGTTATCCAGATCACCTGATTCCACAGCAAATTCGAAGCTGGGAATCTCTTTTATATCGACTGCTGCTTGCTTCTTCAGCACCGAAGAATCACGGAAAAGGTGCAAAGTTAATTGGCAATGCCATTAGAGGTATATTGCCACAGAAAGCGAAGGAGTCGCTGGTAAAGTCGTTGCATACAAAACTTCGTAGCGGTTCTCGTAACTCACGCTATGTTGCTTTTTTGTATGGGATGGATGTGCACTTGTTCCATACGATCAAGTATGAGCGTGACTGGTTCCAAACTCCTACCCAGTTGCAATATGAGGATTGTACACTTCCTGGACCGACGGATTGGGATAGCTATCTCAAACTTCGTTACAATGATTATATGAAGCTCCCTCCAGTCGAAAAGCGTAATTCGTATCACTCTTTTGAGTTTGTAGATTTAGATCATTCTTATGAGCAGTACAAAGGGGTCAAATATTTGATTGAGGAGAAAAAAACGAAATGAATATAGCCTTGATCTTTGCTGGCGGTGTCGGCAGCAGAATGAACAGTAAAGGGAAGCCTAAGCAGTTTCTTGAATTGAACGGAAAGCCGATTATCATTCATACGATAGACCATTTTGAGGTGCATCCCGAAATCGACGCGATTGCGGTTGTTTGCGTGGAAGAATGGGTGCCGTATATGAAGCAAATCCTTGAAAAATACCATATTGAAAAAGTGAAATGGATTATTAAAGGTGGCGCTACAGCACAGGAGTCCACTAGAAATGGGCTTTTTGCGATCCGTGATCAGTGTGGTTGCGATGCAGGCGAAGTTATTGTGCTGATTCATGATGGCGTTCGACCTCTGATTAATGCCGATTTGATTTCGCATAATATTCGCTGCGTGAAAGAGCATGGCAATGCAATTACTGTCGTTCCAGCAATTGAAACAATCATCCAGGTTAATGACCATCAGGAAATCCAGGATGTGGCTGATAGAAGTAAATGTCGTCTCGCACGCGCTCCACAGTCGTTCATCTTAAAGGATATCATTGATGCACATGAGAAAGCGATTCAAGACGGGTATGGTGAGATGATTGATTCCGCAACACTGATGCGGCATTACGATGTAGTGCTTCATACAATCGAGGGACCGGTAGAAAACATCAAAATTACAAACCCATCTGATTTCTATATTTTTCGAGCACTCATTGAAGCAAAAGAAAACTCACAAATTTGGGGGCTGTGATGAAAAGCGTTCTGAATCAAGACTTGGATAATCTGGTTGCTTATGATGCAATTGACTGGGATATGCTGCGCGAAAAAACCGTGCTTGTTACTGGTGGAACCGGCTTGGTCGGCTCCTTACTAATTAAAGCTTTGCTGCATTATAACATGATGCGAAACGGAAGTATCCATGTTATTGCGTTTGTTAGAGATCGGCAAAAAGCCGAGAAAATATTCGGAGTAGACGCAGTCGAAAAAGGACTTTCCTATGTTGTGGGAGATATTTCACAGCCGATCGATTTGCCTGAAACAGTTCATTTTATTGTTCATGCTGCGAGTGTAACGGCATCGAAGATGATGGTCACGAAATCTGTAGAGACATTATTCACTACACTGGACGGAACCAGAAATATGTTGGAGATTGCGAGAAAAAAGAATATTTGCAGCATGGTATATATATCCTCTATGGAGGTTTATGGCGTTACAGACCCAGGAAAAGCAATCATCACGGAGGATGATTTGGGATTTGTTGACCTGCGTTCGCCACGTAGTTCGTACCCTGGCGGAAAGCGATGTGCAGAGCTGATGTGTGCCTGCTATCAGAGCGAGTATCAAGTGCCGGTCAAAATCGCACGATTGGCGCAAACTTTTGGCGCAGGTGTGTTAGAGAGCGAGAACAGAGTCTTTGCGCAATTTGCCAAAAGTGCGCTCAGAAGAGATAATATTGTTTTGCACACGGCGGGTCACTCAACAGGAAATTATTGCTATACAGCTGATGCCGTAGCTGGTATTCTCTGCATCTTGACGAGAGGCACAGACGGAGAGGCATATACGGTTGTGAATGAAGCAACAACCATGCAAATAAGGGATATGGCAGCTATGGTTGCCGAAAAATTGGCGAATAATGAAATACAGATCATTTTTGATATTCCGGAGAGCAACTTTACATATGGCTATGCTCCTGATGTGACCATGCGCCTTTCTGGAGAGAAGCTGCGTCAGCTAGGGTGGAAGCCAAGCTATGATTTGCCAGATATGTACCAGAGAATGGTGGCAGATTGGACCTTAGGAGATAAGAAATGAGCGTTGAAAAAATTGATTTTGTTCTGACATATTTGGATGCAAATGATGTTGCGTGGCAAGCTTCCAAGAATAATTATTCCCCTGGTGAGAATGCTGACGTGAATCCGAACCGTTATAGAGAATGGGACAATCTCAAATTTTTTTTTCGGGGAATTGAACAGTTCGCTCCGTGGATGCACAAAATTCATGTTGTGACCGTGGGTCATTTGCCGGAGTGGCTGAATCTGAGCCACCCCAAACTGAATGTTGTCCGCCATGAGGATTATATACCTGAACAGTGGCTTCCAACCTTCAGCAGCAGATGCATTGATATGAATTTGCACCGCATTGAAGGACTGAGCGAAAAGTTTGTCTATTTTAACGATGACATGTTTCTGATTGCGCCAACGACCCCTTCAGACTTTTTTGTCAATGGGCTTCCGTGCGATTCTGCCGTTATGAGCCCGCAGGCTTTTCGATATACTGAGGGCATCAAAATGTACATGGCTCCGATTGTTGATACAGCTGTTATCAATAAGCATTTTAATAAAAAAGCAACTGTTCGGCAGAACTTTTCCAAATTTATCAACCTGAAGTACGGAAAGGAACTGCTACGGTCATTATCGCTGATGATGTATCCGAATTTTATTGGCTTCTATATTTCTCATCTCCCCTACAGCTACCTGAAGCAGACCTACCAGACAGTTTGGGAACGAGAACCGGATCTGCTGAGTCAAGCGTGCGCGCATCGTTTTCGTGAAGCAATGGATGTGAACCATTGGATTTTTTCATACTGGCAGTTAGCTACCGGGCAATTTTCGCCACGCAAAAGTTCATTTGGAAAATGCTATCAGATTCATGATGTATCGGACGCAAAGAAAGCGGCAGCCGCAATTGAGGCGCAGAAATATAAGGTTGTATGTGTCAATGACGGCATTGGAAGCAACGGCGATTTTGATCAGATTGTAGAAATCGTCAATGGAACCCTTCAGGAAATCTTCTCAAAAAAATCAAGCTTTGAAGTATAACGGCGAAGCAACAAATATGGAGGTTTTGAATGGAGAAATATCTTGGAGTGTTTTGCGTTATTTTTCTGCTTTTTGCCTTGTTCGGAAAAGCTTATTGTAAGAACTGGGCGAATCCCATCACACTTTTTTGCGGTATGTGGACTGCAGTTTTGTTTGCCTATTCACTTCACCTGTTCGGACTTTATGCAGCTTCTGAGTTAATGGTAACGATATGCGTAGTAGGCGTTTTTTCTTTTTTTATAGGGGCAACACTTCGAGCAGTTCTGTATAGAAAGTTCAAAAGCTCAATAGAAACAAAAGATAATTTTATAAGAAACAGAATCAACATTACGAGTGCTAGTATAGTCACTTCTTCCAGAATCAACTATAAGCTTCTTTTCGCATTAAATTGCCTGTCTCTTGCGTTGTTCATGCCGTTTGCAATAATGACGTTGAAGCTTTTGATGTCTGGTCATGGCTTCGATTATATAAGAGATATGTATATGGATGAGGACGGCGGCTCGTTAGGCGGTTCAAAGCTTACAGCTTATATAATGTCGTTTTTTCTTTGGCCTTGGAATTATGTTATTATACCACTGACAGTTATTGCTTTCATAGTGGATAAAAGCCATTCAAAAATCAAAAAAATGTTTTTGTACACTTCTTTTGCAAATATACTAATATTTGTTATCGTGACGGCCGGTCGTGTTTCGATGGTTTACTGTGCAATGTATTTTGTTTTGGTGTGTCTTTTGACAGGGAAGCGTTTAAGGTTGGCAAAGTCGCAAAAATACATAATACTTGCAATAATTGTGCTGATCGTAGTTGGTATTTCAGTTATCTCAACTTCCAGAGGGTCACCGGCGTTTCTGCAAAATGCATATGTGTACTTATGCGGGTGTATGCCGTTTGCCTCAAATAGGCTTAAGATTTATTATTCACAGTCAGGTGTGAAAACTTTGGGCTTTGCAAGCTTTCGCGGCGTATGGATGATACTAATGATACCACTAAGCAAAATAATTGGTTATCCTGATCTTTATCTTGAGGCAGTTAAGAATATATATGTGCAGGATAGAATTTATATTGCACCGCATCAAGGATACAACGCATTCACTTCACTTTTCTATTATTTTTTTATAGATGGCGGTATGCTGGGCGTAGTGATACTAAGCGTTATTTATGGCTGTATTTCTATGGACTCGTATATTAGAATGCTGAAGAATCGCGACTATAAAAGCCTTTTGGTATATTGCATCGTTGCATTTGGCTTATTGTTTTCTGTGGTGCGATTTCAGTTTGCAACAATACGGTATGTTGGCGCTTTCATTTACGTATGGATATGTTTTCATAAAACAAAATTAAAGCATAAGAATAAATCGACGATGGGCTCTTGATAAGTGGTACGAGGTGTTATTTTGACTAAAAAAAGACTTGCATACATTGACTACGCCCGTGGAATCTGTATTATTCTGATGATAATGGGCCATATCGGATTTGGAGACTATTTTTATCAATATATTCACGCGTTTCATATGCCCATTTTTTTCTTAATGTCAGGATATCTTTACCATGAAAAGGTATCTCTCAAGGATGCGATTGGCAGGAAAGTCCGCCAACTGCTGATTCCCTATCTTATTATGGGTGGCTTCCATTATGTGTGCTGGTTTATTCTGCAAAGAGATACTAATGATCCAGCTACTGTGCTTTTGAACTTGCTGTTGTACAATACGAATGACCCAATGCCGATTGCAGGTGCATTATGGTTTTTAACCTGTCTGTTCTGGGTGGAAGTCATCTTTATGATTGTAATGAGGTATCTTCGTCGATTTGCGTGGATGGTTTTCATTGCTTTTGCTGTTTTCGGCTCTACATTTACACTTTTTATTCCCCATCGTTTGCCGTGGGCACTGGATGTTTCCTTTGTTGCAATTGGTTTTTATTATGTCGGATACCTTTTGAAACAGTACCAGAATAGCAAAGCAATAAAGCATATTATGTCCTTACATTTTTGGGAAGTTTGCATCGGCTTTATTGCGTTCAGTCTACTGATTATGCTGAATGGTATTGTAAATATGCGTACAGGATCATATGCAATCATTCCGCTATCATGGTTGAATGCGCTTGGGTTTAGCATCGTTCTATTGAACGGGTGTCGATGTTTAGAGGAATGTGGTGAACATTGTACCAAGTTGAAAGCTTTTTGTTCTCCGCTTCGGTTCGTTGGAGAAAATTCTATAGTTTATCTGTGTCTGAATCAGTTTGCCATCTTGATTTGCAGAAAGATACAAGTGCTGGCTGGATTGAAGTCATTGAGTGGCATTGGGATGCTAGCGGTTCGCTTTGGGACGCTGGCAGTTGTACTAGGGCTGCTTTATGTAGCCGTCAGAATTTTATCCATGCGTTCACTGCGCTTTATAATAGGACGATAGGAGGCATTCACTGTGATAAAAAAAGAAAGTGTGAAAAAGAATTTTATATATAATGTCCTTTACCAAATTCTTATCATGTTGTTGCCGCTTGTCACAGCACCCTATGTTTCAAGAGTCATCGGGGCTGATCGAGCTGGCGTTTATCAATACACGCAGGCGTTTGCAAATTATTTCTATCTGTTTGCCATGCTTGGCGTGAATAATTATGGTAACCGTGCAATCGCTCGTGTTCGAGATGATCAAGATATGCTGAATAAAACCTTTTGGGAAATTTTTTCTTTTCAGGCGATTGTTGCCGTTGTGGTGTCTGCTGCATATATTATATACTGTGCTGAACTTTCAAAAGAAAATCGTATCGTATATCTGATGCAGAGCTTTTATGTTGCTTCCGGCATTCTTGATGTTAACTGGTTTGCTTTCGGTGTTGAAAAGTTCAAATTAACAGCAATTCGTAGCGCGGCAGTACGAATTCTGACTGCCATTTGTGTATTTGTGTTTGTACACGAAAAAGATGATCTTTGGATCTATACGTTGATTATGTCGGCAAGCTATTTGCTGTCGGCGGTTGCTATTTGGCCTTTTGTCTTGAAAAGAGTTTCCTTTGTGAAGCCAACATGGAAAGGAATCAAATCTCACATAAAGCCAAATCTGGTGTTATTCTGGCCAGCGATTGCGGTAAGCCTTTACAATGTCATGGACAAGCTCATGCTTGGAAAATTAAGCACAGAGAAAGAGGTCGCTTTTTATGGCTATGCCGAGCGAATCGTGCAGATTCCGAATACGTTGATTCTTGCGTTGGATAATGTCATGATGCCTCGTATGTCGAATTTGTATGCAACCCATAATGAAGCTGGTGCAAAAAAACTGATGAATTACGTGATGACCTTTGCAATGTGCATGGGCACCGCAATGGCATTTGGTCTTGCTGCTGTCGGAAGAACCTTTGCTCCATGGTTTTATGGGGAGGAGTATGTGCGCTGTGGCTATTATATTCTTCTATTAAGTCCAATCTTGATTTTCAAAAGCTGGGCTGGAGCACTTCGAACACAGTATATCATTCCTACGCAAAAGGATAAGGTATATATAATCTCACTTACAGCGGGTGCCATTGTGAATTTATTGATCAACTTGATATTGATTCGACCGTTAGCAGGTGTTGGCGCGATTATTGGCACGATTGCAGCAGAGTTCACGGTTGCCGTTATTCAATTCTATATGGTACGCCATGATATTCCATTGAAAGCCTATTTGCTTGACGGGTTGAGTTTTATTCTGATTGGCGTATGTATGTTCGGGTGTGTGTCAATATGCAAAAATGTCAGCGACAGCGATGTGATCACTATGTTGCTGCAGCTATGTATTGGTGTATGTGTATTTATTCCATTGGCACTTATATATATTGTTCGAATTCGAAAACAGCCAGAGTTGGTGAATGAGGCACTGAAATTTTTGCATATAAAATACCGTGTGAAGTAAAGGGTGACGGCGCATGAATTGGGGCGTTTTTTCTAAATATCGAAATGAATTGTATGGGCTTTCCATTATCGCAATTATCGTTCTTCATTTTTTTCAAGATGTTCTGGGATCTGGTTCTGACGGCATTATGAAAATGATTGGGTTAGCCTATACGTCTATCATTGGATCAACCGGTGTAGATATTTTTTTGTTTTTGTCTGGCATGGGACTGTATTTTTCATTGAAGAAAAAATACGATTTAAAGCGCTTTTACAAGAACCGCTTAAAGAGGATCTTAGTCCCATATATCCTCTTAGCAATTCCCTACTGGTTCTATATTGATTTCATATATTCACACCATAGCATAGGTCAGTTCCTATTAGACTTTAGTTTGCTGTCATTTTGGACGCAAGGTGAGACGCGCTTTTGGTATGTCGCATTGATTATCCTTTGCTATGTGCTGTTCCCGTTTTTGTTCCTTATGCTAGAGCGAAAGGGACAGTTCGGATGGGTAGTTATGCCTGTTACTGCGCTATTGATAATTGTTGTTGCGATTCTGTTTCCAGCATATTTCAGCATGGTTGAAATTGGACTGACCAGGCTTTTGGTTTTCGAGTTCGGTGCGTGGGCGGGGCAGCTGATCTATCAAAAGAAGAAATTTCGGCTTGGCTGGCTGCTTTTGTTAGGGTTGGTTGCGCGAGGGCTTATGCTGATTGGAAAGATCAAATTTGCCGACATGACGCTTATGACGACCGCAACACCGTTGAATCGTTGGGTTATCAGCTGGTGCGCTCTTGGCATTATGCTGGCACTGGTGGCGATTATGGAGCGGAAAAAGTTGGAGAAATGCTATGCTTTTCTGAGATTAGTCGGTGATTATTCCCTTGAATTGTATATGATGCATGTATCCGTTCGCACCATCATGAATCGGCTTGGATATGAAACCTATCTTGTACGTTACTATCTTATCGTGATCGCGCTTTCTGGGCTTCTGAGCATTTTGCTTCGCAAAGGAACAAATCTAGTGTTGCGTTTAGTAGAACCATCATCAAATTCATAAGGAGAAATAGTTATGAAAATCGCAGTTGCAGGAACCGGCTATGTCGGGTTATCCATATCGGTGCTGTTGGCACAGCACAACAAAGTCACCGCCGTTGACATTGTCCCTGAAAAGGTGAAAATGATCAATGACAAGCAGTCTCCAATTCAAGATGACTACATTGAGAAATATCTTACTGAAAAGGAACTGGATCTGACTGCAACACTTGATGCGGAAGCGGCGTATAGAGATGCTGAATTTGTGATCATCGCCGCACCGACGAACTATGATAGCAAGAAGAACTTTTTTGATACTTCTGCTGTGGAAACGGTTATTGATCTAGTGATGAAGTATAATCCAGATGCGATTATGGTCATTAAATCTACGATTCCTGTTGGGTATACCAAGTCTATTCGTGAGAAGACGGGAAGCAAGAACATTATTTTCAGCCCGGAGTTCCTTAGAGAATCAAAGGCACTTTATGACAACCTCTATCCGAGCCGTATCATTGTTGGTACTGATCCGGAAGATGATCGCCTCGTTGAGGCAGCGCGTAGATTTGCGGAACTGCTTCAGCAGGGAGCAATCAAGGAAGACATTGAAACGCTATTCATGGGCTTTACGGAAGCTGAGGCTGTCAAACTGTTTGCGAATACATACCTTGCCCTTCGTGTCAGTTACTTTAATGAGTTGGATACTTATGCGGAGATGAAGGGCCTTGACACGCAGGCCATCATCAACGGCGTGTGCTTAGATCCTAGAATTGGTGATCATTATAACAATCCAAGTTTTGGGTATGGCGGCTACTGTCTGCCCAAGGATACAAAGCAGTTGCTTGCCAACTACGCTGATGTTCCACAGGAGATGATGTCGGCGATTGTTGCGTCAAATAGCACACGCAAAGATTTTATTGCGGATCGTGTTTTGGAACTGGCTGGATATTATTGCTATAGTGGAAACAATGAATTCTCTCCGTCAAACGAACGTCATGTTGTTATTGGCGTTTACCGCCTGACGATGAAATCCAATAGTGATAACTTCCGGCAGAGCTCTATTCAGGGTGTTATGAAGCGTATCAAGGCAAAAGGCGCGGTTGTTATCATCTATGAACCGACGCTCAATGACGGCGATACATTCTTTGGCAGTCTTGTGGTAAATGATCTGGAAAAATTCAAGGCAGAATCGAATGCAATCATTGCCAATCGTTATGATTCTTGTCTGGATGATGTAGTGGATAAGGTTTATACGAGAGATTTGTTCAGAAGAGACTGATTACAAACAGTTTCCAAACAAAAGGCAGCGTTCCATCAGAACGCTGCCTTTTTATACATATATCACATATATCGCGGATTGTGAATTACTCAGCAGTAGTTGTTTCCGCAGGAGCAGTAGTGGTATCGCCACCCTCAACGCCGGTGCCGGTTACGGTGAAGTCGACCTCGACAGTCTTCCAGCTTGCGAAATCCAAAGGCGCAATGATCTGGGAGCTGTATTCGCCCATTTCAGTCGTGCCAACAGGGCCATCTGCGGTGTGTGCATCTTCAGGCAGTTTGTTGACCCAAGAGTTATAGATATTGGCGCGCATTTCTTCACCATCATCGGAGGATGTGTAGTTCTTTGCAGTCATCTCAACAGCTTGACCATCCACACGGATCTCAGTGATCTCAATGCTCATATTGGGGAACAACTTTGTGCCATCAATTACCTTGACCGCAGCAAAAGCAACACCGCCACATTCAAGTTCACCATTGACATCACCGGTTGTGTCGTATCGGATAGCATTGGTATCGCCGGTAATACTGACGGTGTACTGACCATCACCGGTGATCTTGGCAACGCCTGCGCCATAGGTCAGCAGAGTATCGGTAGTGCCATCGTAGCCCAAATAGAATTGACCGTCGTTGAAGTACAGGAATGCATCGCCGGACCCCGCTGCAACGGCTTCCTCAAATGTAGCAGGCGCTGACGGAGCAGTGCTGACGGTAGCTGCCGGAGTAGTGGTTGTTGTGGTGGTGGTAGAGGAAGTGCTGGAAGACTCTGCGCCGGAAGAAGAACTATCCTCGCTACAGGCAGTGCAAACGGTCAGTGCCATAACGGCAGCAAAGGTCGCTGCAAACAGTTTCTTAGATTTGATCATAATTGGATACCTCTTTCTGATTATTTATATTCGTGTGTGCGCAATCGCCTTTATCTGTAACAGCGATAGCACACAACACCATACGATATATGGTACACTATTTTTAAAAAAATCGCAAGTGGTAAATCGAACAAAGATAAAGGGCAGCTACTGTGCAGAATTTGTGGATTTATACGAATTACAGCTGCAATGCGATCTTTTTTATCATACCTCGGCATATGATGCGGATGTTTCGGAGAAAGAAGTGGCGTTTTACATACAAATGGTAAAGAAACGGGTGGTCATGGCATCGAATCACGCATATAGTTATACAGAAAGTTTTTTTCGATTCGGTATTTACAAATCGACGGAAATGTGCTATAATAAGGCAATCAATCGTTGCAATTTTTGGAAACGTTTGCCTGCCTATGTCGAATGCCACACATTTGCACATCTATGCTGTATATATATAGTATACATGGTAGGCGACTGTTTCTACATGAAATAGAGGGGGCGTGCTATGAAAAACGGCATTCGTATGTCCGATATTGCCAAAGAGTTAGGTGTGAGCGTGGTAACAGTATCCAATGCGCTTAACGGCAGGGGTGGCGTCAGCGAGGATATGCGACGAAAAATCAAAGACAGAGCGTCCGCATTAGGGTATCGCCCTTCCGCACCCCGTTCGCCCAAAAAAAATAATACGCAGCCCGTGGAGGGCGGCAATATCGGCATTTTGACCAGCGAACGATTTGCAGGTGCGCGTGGTACTTTTTATTGGTTTTTAACTGCGGGTGTTTCCAAGGAGTTGACACAGGCGAATCTGTATGCAGTGTATGAGAGCGTATCCTCTGCCGATGAAGAAAATTGCGTTCTGCCTCGTATCGTTGCGGAACGGCAGGTCAGGGGTCTGATTGTGGTGGGACAGCTTTCCAGAGCCTATCTGGATAAGCTTGCAGCCATGCATCTGCCGCTGCTGTTTCTTGATTTCTACAATAAGCACAGCGATATTGATGCTGTGATCTCTGATAATTACTACGACAGCTATCTTATCACAGACCGTCTTGCGATGTTAGGACACCGTAACATTGGCTTTATCGGGAATGTGACGGCGACCAGCAGTATCCATGATCGTTTTTTGGGCTATGTCAAATGCTTGATGGAACACGGTTTACCCTATCGCCCTGAGTGGACGTTGAATGATCGCGAGGACGGTGGTACCAATCTGATTCCGGTGCAGTTTCCTGAGAAAATGCCCACCGCGTTTGTTTGTAACTGTGATGAAACAGCATTTCGTGTGATAGGGGAGTTGCAGCGCATGGGATACCGTGTGCCGGAGGACATTTCGGTGACGGGCTACGATAACTATACTGTATCTGATATGTGTGTACCCGCGATTACTACCGTTGAGGTCGATCTTGCAGAGATGGCGCATACCGCAGTGACATTGCTGCTGGCAAGGCTGGGGAATCCTACAAAGCCCGCAGCGCGCCATGTAATTCCCGGTCGTGTCATTATAAAAGATTCCATGGCAGCGCCCAAAGAGTGAGAAAATCAGCGTGTAATCGTTGCTATCGTCAAAACGCATAAATTTTCGGCTTGAATTTTGTGCAAAAAGTGGTTGCAATTATGAATTTTTTGTGATATAATGACCATAGGTTCTTAGTGTGGCTATTGGTGTGCCCTGACGAAATCGCGATTTTGTTCGCACTTGCTTTCAAGATGCGGTGACCTGCGGTTTGCCTAGGCTGCGCGCGGAAATACATGGGGCTTCCGTTTCGCTCGGCGGAATGCACCAAAACAATCAAACATTTGCAGCAGGAGGTGGTTTTATGCCGAGTTTTGCTTATACAGCGAAGGACGCCGCGGGCAATGTCCGTAAAGGCGTGATGGCTGCTGACGATGAGCAGGAGTTTCTGGCGAAAATCAGAGAAAAGGGAATGTATGTCACCGATTACAAGGAGCGGCGTACGGAGGTCAAGACCGTTAAGAAGTTCAAGACCCCGGAGCTTGCGTTTGCAACCAGACAGATGGCAGCGATGCTGACTTCCGGTCTGACCCTTGTGAAGGCTCTGGACATTCTCTGCAGAGAGCAGGAGAGTGAGGCCGCGCGAAATGTGTGGCGGGATGTGTACGAAAGCGTGCAGAAGGGTGAATCCTTCTCCGACGCGTTGGAGGTACACGGCAGCGTGTTCCCCACACTGATGACCTCCATGATCGCTGCCGGTGAATCGAGCGGTTCATTGGATGTGATCATGCAGCGTTTGAGTGACTACTACGCAAACCAAAACAAGATCTCCAATACCATCAAAAGCGCGATGGTATACCCCATCATCCTCGGCGTTTTGACCGTCGCCGTTGTTATCGGCGTTTTCGTGTTCATTATGCCTACCTTCGAGGATTTGTACGATAACCCTGCGGATATGCCTGCACTGTCCCGTGGCATGATGAACATCGGTAAATTCCTTGTGGCAAGGTGGTATATCGTGGTCGGCATTGCTGTTGTGATCGCGTTTGTTGTGATCTATGCGATGAAGCTGCCTGATGTCCGATTGAAATGGGATCGGTTTATTATCAAGGGACCGGGCTTTGGTAAATTGGTCGTCAAGATCTATACCGCCCGTTTTGCACAGACAATGGCTTCCCTGTATTCCAGTGGCTTGCCCATGGTTGAGTGCCTGAAGCGTTCTGCGGATACCCTTGCAAATTCCTACATCTCAATGCGATTCCGCGATATCGTGGACGAAGTCAAGAGCGGTGAAACCTTAAGTTCCTCTATTCAGAGAGCGGATATCTTTGATTCCATGTTCTGCTCCATCATCTATGTCGGTGAGGAAGCCGGTGCGTTGGATGATATTTTGGAAAAGACCGCAGCCTACTACGATGAAGAAGCAGACTCCGCTGTGAAACGTCTTTGCTCGTTGTTGGAGCCTGTCATGCTGATCATCATGGGTATCGTGATCGGATTGGTCTGCGCCGCGTTCTTCCCCGCACTGTACGACTCTATCGGCAACATCGAGTAAATCGATCCCCAAAGCAACATCAAAATAACGCGATGTCGGCGCTGCTGCCCGCGCTGTGAATACGGGTGGCAGCAGCACATCGTTTCATTCAATCAGAGAGGTGGAAATCGTAAATGCTTTCGTTTGATATTACCGACCGAAATATACGCATCATCAAGGGTGCTGAGAGTGGTGGCAAGATCCGCATCCACTCCGCTGCGACCCTGAACTTGGAAGAAGAGGTCATCGTCAACGGCCATGTTCGTGACGTGCCCCGTCTGGCAACCCTGATCAATCAGGTGTTGCGTACCAACAAAATGGCTGACAAGGAAGCCATCGTCAGTATCTCCTCCAACATGACCATCTTCAAAGAGCTGCACATTCAAAAGGCTGCCAAAGAGCAGGACTTCATGAAAATGGTGCGTGCCGAGATGGCTGCTGCGCTGGGCATTGATGATTCTTATTCCGTATCCTACATCATCGTGGGAGATTCCGACCAACAAGAAGGCTCGGTGAAGATTTTGGCAACCGCTTGCCCCTATGAGGTCGTGGATTGCTACAAGCGCGTGTTCAATATGCTGCAACTTTCCTTGCGTTCTGTTATGATCGGCTGCAACTGCATTACCAAGGTGCTGCTTGCCGATACCAAGGTAAAGTCTAAGATGCCGTTGCTGGCTGTGCAGATCGATAACAACTTCATTTCGTTGAACCTGTACGAGAATGGTCAGCTTTCCTTCTCCCGTTTCGCTTCTATTTCCGCTGAGGATTATGACGATTCTGAGGATTATGTGTTTGAGGCGGTTAACGAGAACATCTTCCGTATGCTGCAATTCCAGAAGAGCAAATCCGACAGCGACGTCATCGAAAATGTGATCTTCTACGGCGATACGCATGAGTATGTCCGCTTGACCAACGAGCTGGAAAAGATGGGCATCCGCACCAGTATCATTAATGTGCCGCCTCAGATCCACGGCTACGAGAATCTGGAGTTCTCTTCTTACGCGAACGCCATCGGCGCAATGTTTAAGCGTAATAAGGACACTGAGCATATCAACCTGTTGGAAACCGATACCGTCAATAATAACAAGATCAAGTCCAATTCTACATACTATCTGCTGCTCGTTGGCAGCCTCGTGGCTTCCATCGCCGTCTGCGGCATCGCATATGCTGTGTTGGCAATTCAGAATAGTAGCGTAAAAAAGGACATTGCTGAGCTGCAAGAGAAGAGATCCAGCGCATTGGCTACAGATCTGAATACGCAAATTGATGACCTGACCACGCTTTCCAAGAGCATCAGCTCCTACTACGATGGCGTTAACGATGCTTATCAGGCGTATCTCAGCCGTCCATATGTCCTTTCCGAGGATTATACCAAGTTCGAGGATACGATCAAAACCGTTGTGCTGGATGCCCACAAGGATCTGATCGCCGCTGATACCAAGATCGATAAAAACGACCCTGACTACAGCGATTACTATGTCATCGAAACAATGAACTACGACGATGGCAACATGACGGTGGATCTCAAAATCAAGGCGGAGGATCTGCCCATGCAGACGATTCCCGCAAACCTGATTCAGGCATTGCGTGCTTTGGATGAGGTGTACTATGTCGGCTACGAAGGCTACTCGCTCGTAACCGAAGTGACAACCGCGACCACACCTACCGTTGATGCAGAAGGTAATATCGTTGCCGCCGGCAAAGAGGTCGAAAACAAGTACATCCAAATGTCCTTGACCATTGAGATGAAAGGCGACGGCGTTACCTATACTGAAGCAGAGGAGGCACCCTTTAAATGAAACTTGGATATCGTGATAGAATTATACTTTTGATCGTAATGGTGATCGTTGTGTTCGCCATCGGCATCTTCGCATTCATCAAGCCCAAGTGGGAGGAGCTGGATACCAACAAAAGGACTCTGGAGACAGAGCAGAGCGAGTGGGACAAACAGTTGATCAACTTCGAGCGAATCAATACCCTGCGCGACAATATCAATAAGCGCTATGATGAGTCTCTGACCCTCTGCGAAGGCTTTACTGATGAGATGGATTCTACCGAGCTGGATCAGTTCCTGCAGGAAAAATTCATTAACATTGAGCAGTTTATCAAGAATGACATGGAGCTGGACGGTGCTTCCACCATCTCTGATATGGGCACCGCTACACTGGCTTACTATTACTACACTCCCAGTATTGTGACCTATCCGCTGTATGAAGCGGCTGACTTTGATGGCTCTCTGGCAGAGGCTGCACAGCAAAAATGCAAGGAGTCTATCATTCTCTCCGCGCGTACCAGCCAGATCGTTGGCAATGGCAATGCGAGCCTGACCTTCAAGGTCACCAAGCAGGATACCATGGATCTGATCGACGCTGTTCACAAGTATGCTGTGGAAAACAAAGATGCAATGCTGTTGCAGTCTGTCAATATCACCGATATCGACTTCAATGGTGATCCGTTGGAGCGCGATAGCCAGGGTAACATTATTGGCACTCCGCCCGCATCCGAAGATGGCGATGAAGAGCTGGATCCTGAGGATTATGGTTACACCACCGTCACCTTTGACTTCCAGGTGTATTACATTCAGGAGCCGACGAAGCCCGATGTTGGTGAAGCCTATGATAGCAACGTCTGGAACGGTGATGCTTGGAGAAATTATGTTTCTGAAACAACGGCCGAATGACGCGGAAAGCCTTTCTGAATCCAGAAAGGCTTCCCATACTTGAAAGGTGGTTTCATTTATGGAACAAAATATGAAGAAAGGGAAGGTCAAGGGTACGGTTCTCTTTACCGTTGTCTCCGTGATGATGGTGTTGGTTGTCTTTTTGGTCTCTACACTGATTTTGACAACATCTGCTCAGCGCCGAACATACTATACATATTTTGAGACGCAGGCGCAGTACGCAGCCAATGCAGCATTGGAAACTGTTCAGAACTCCGTTTATTCCGATGAATCGTTTTTCAATTGGATGTCAAACGAAGCAAAGAACATTGGCGATGTTGCTACCATGGAGGTCAATTTTGAGGACACGACCATTCCGATTTCGCTGACCAAGGAAGTCGGCGGAAAAAATGTTCGATATGTTGAATGTCAGATCGAGCGTTTAGATGACGATTACTATTGGGATGAGAAGAATGTCCGCATTGTCAGCCGTCGTACATGGCAGATCTCAGCCACTGCGATGGTTGGTAGCGGCTCTCAGGCAGCGGAATGCGTACAGGCATTTGTTGTATATGAGCCTGTCCGTGAGCGTATAGCAAACCCGAACAACGCCGGCGTTAGCTGGACAGGTGTTGTCCCGGATGACGGCAACAACAAAGGTGCAGGCGTGTTTGCGTCTTCGTTTAATGCCGGAAATGATAATGTTTCCGTTTTTGGCCCTGTGTACTCTGTGGGCAACGCGCCACTGGGTCGCACCAAGTATACTACCAGCCCCATTAATATTGCCAACGAAGGCATCTATGTTGGCAGAGTGGTGTTTACCGAATCCTTGCAGCTGAATACTACAAAGTATCTTACCGTTCAGAATCCTTTCGAGGGTCTGGAAGTGTATGGCAACTTTGTCGTAAACAACTATATGCATATCCAGTCGGAACAGACACCGAAACCTACGAATTACAATGAGCTTGGCTACGTTTATGTGGATGGTCTGCTTTCCGTTACCGGTGGTGCTTTCTCCATCGGTGGGGTTTCTAAAGACGAGTCCATTACACCCGGCGCAGATGATCAGCGCGTCAATCTCTATGCAGGCGCGATTCAGGCATCCAAGGCGCTTACTGTCAACGGCGATATCTTTTTGCATGAAACGGAACTGACATCTTCGTTTTCTGATACCGGTTCGACTTACCTTGCAACATTCGTTGAGCAGAACGTTCAGAAGGCGAACTATACCCATAAGGGCTATGCCGGTGGCGATTTGATCTGCGCAAATGAGGAATTCAAGATCGATGGCAACCGCGGGCCGACCGTGGGTGGCGATTTCATCATGACAAACCCCGATGGTAAGCTGACCGTGCAAGGCAATGGCGATACGAAGATCGGTGGTGCTTTGGTTTGTGCCGGTGAACTGGTCATGAATTCGTCGAAATCCATTACCGCAGCGGGTGGCGTTTATGTTGATCCCACAAAGGTAAAGGTGCAGCAGAATCTGACCATCAACGGTGTGCAGTTTAATACCGGAGATACTGTCGCTCAGATCACCGAAAAGCTCGTACAGGCTTGCACGAATGCAACCGGTGCACAGGCAAGTTATGATTTGAATGGCGATGGCGATGTAACGACCGCGGATCTCCACCTGAACACCTATAACAACGCAGTGATCGAGAGCCTTGGCGCGATGTCTTTTGTCTACAGCGAAGGCACAACGCAGTCCGAACAGTATGTGAGCCTTGTCGAGCAAATGCTTGACTGTGAGCAGACTTATACAGATACCGATGGGAAAAAACATACGGTAAAAGTCGGTCTGTATCCCTTCTGTAGCCGTCTGGATGAGATCTTTGAGACCTACATTCGTTGGGATCTGCAAGAGGATACTGAAGCAGCCGCCAGAAAATGGCTGACTACTGATCCGCTGATTCTGGAGAGCAAGCAAGCAGGTCATACTTGGGATGTCAAGGAGAAGATGGACGGCACGGAGAAGATCTATGTGCCATACACTACTACTCTGAACGAAAATGATCATGCCTTCATCGGTGAGATCGAAACCGGTGACGCAGCCAAGATCGCGTATGCGTCTACGCCGGATGCGGATACCGAGCTGCCGGGTGGTGAGCCTACCTTGGTCTTTGATAAGCCCAGTACCTTGGCGAACTACACGTATTACTATCATGATGTTGCCGGTAATGAGAAAAATGCTTCCATTACCAACGCAATGTATGTTGACACAAGCTGCGTGCTGGATTTCACCCAGAACAGCAATGATTGGCTGAATCTGGCAAACAGCAACGGAACCATCTTCGTGGATCCTTCGACAAAGGGTTACACTGCGGCAAATCCGTTGGTGATCTATATCAAGGGTTCGTTCAGCAATGGACGCCTGAACATTTTGGTCAACAATACCTACGATGCTACGAAAGGCGATTACTATGCAAATCTCGGCACTTATACCGACCGCAATCAGGTTGTGATCTATTGGGATGACAGCTTCTGGGCGCAGAAAGGCAATTTCTACACAACCGGTTCTTATTATGCTGTAACGGTTGAAAAGGAACTGGATTATGTTGCGAATCCTTATTACCCCGGTACCACCCAGTGGTCGAACCTTTCCAAGGCGGATAAGTATAAGTTTGAGTACATTCCGAACACTACAATCTACATGGATGCAAGTAAGTCCGGTGCCTATGAGTTGCAAAATAACTCTTTCCTTTCCGCGTTTGTCATTTCGCCTTATGCATCGTTGAGTATGCCTGCGGCGGGCGATCTGCAAGTGAAAACTATTTACCGTGAAAACCACGATTCTGAGAAGCTTTATTCTAAAGATTACGCAAACGGCATCTGCCTGATCGCGATCGGTGGCTTTGTGTTGGATGATTTCTGGACGAATAATGCTTCGTACATCGTCTATGCAACGGACGGCAACCGTCCTGGTACTTATTCCGGTACCGTTACGCCCGGTCATGAGGACGATATCGATGGCGATTTCATCGTCAACGACTACAAGACCCCCGCTTGAGAAATGAGGTGATCTGATGAAACGCTATAAAGGTATGACCCTGCTTGAAATCGTCATTTCCATCGGAATTTTTGCGCTTCTTTCTCTGCTCATCGTGCAGTCGATCACCCAGATCAATACCATCATTCGTCGCACAAGTGATATGAATGAGCGTATTTATCAGGAAAAAGTGTATGTGAATACCAATCAGACTGCATTCATGGACGAAGTGAAAACCTATGAGGCTAACTCGACATCACCCTTGCTTTCCGTGGAATATGGCAGTGTGGTGGCTTATCCCAACACGGACGCGATTGAGCGTGTGACCAAAAATGACGGCAGTCAGGAGTCTATTGATCGTGATGCCCGTTTGGACAGTGGTTTGCATTTTCGTTTTCTTGAATTTGGCGGTGTTGCTTCTGCCAGCTCCAGTACAGGATTCAACACAGGCTTTATCACCATGGAGGCAAAAGGGTCTTCCGTTCCGGAGATCGTCAGTGTGAAGATCAGTGGCGGTGGTACGCAGAAGGTTTATCAGCCCGGTACGACCAACGAGACGCAGAGCTACATCTTGACAGCAGATAAACTGGATGGTGGAGATGGTGTCGTCACGGACGGCGAGACACTTTTCAAGGTTGAATTTCCGGAAGATACCTCCGTTGTAGAAATTGAGTGGGTGCTTCGCCGTAACGGCAAGGAAGAAACAGCAAAATCTGTGCATACCTTCCCTGCAAATCGTTTAAACGCTGAAGGTACTTACGAGACCGTTGGTAAGGCAACTGCTTATTACTATGACGGAACGGGATTTGGTATCGTGAAATGAAGAAGATGCATTATGATGAAAGGAGTAACTGTATGAAGAAGCGGTTATCAGCTTTTACATTGATCGAAACCATCATTGTTATGGCGATCTTCTCCATGATTATGTTCAGCGTGATGCAGCTGATGGAGCCGGTTTCTAAGTATTTTGTCAGAGGCTCCAACTTTGAAAACGCAACGGCTTGCTTGGATAATATGCGTCGCTGCATTGAGGGAAACCTCATGTATGCCGATCGTATTTACGCCTACGCAGGCTATGAACCTTATGTTTATTCCAATGGCGGCGTTGATTTGGATGGCGATGGTGTCGAAGATATCACAGGTGTGAAAACATCTACCTATGCGCCTAGCCCTGTTCTGAAACAGCAGGTGTCCGATTTCCATAACACCTTCTTTAAGGATCGTGTCTGCTTTGACGCGAGCGGAACAATCTATGTATTGTGCTTCGATAATACCGAGATCATTTCCGATGCTGCACTTCAGAAAATCACTCGTCTGAGCAGTTATAACGATATGCAGCTCAATCAGGGCAAGATTCTCCTGTACGGGTTTAGCTATCACGCTGCGAAGGATGGTTCGGGTAATGTCGCCTATACATTGGATCTTGACAATCCTACAATTACCGAGTGGACGGTTAATCAGAAGCTTTACGGCAATTTCGATTATACCTTCTATCTAGGAATAGACGGCAAGAAGGACGACGGCTCTGGGGGGCAGGTTTTGATGACCGATGCTGCCGAGTTGCTTAGCAATTACAGCATGATCTTCACCGATTGCAAGATTCACATTAGTGTTACCGAGGTGAGCAGAGGCTCCAGCGGTGGATTGGAACGCTCCGGTGTTGCTGCAAGCTATCAGAATACCTATGCTTCGTTCATTTTGGAAAACGCGTTGCAGTATGGCGATACTGCGTTTACCAATATTCCGCAAATGGATACGAAGATCCTTTACGATCGCACTAAGACATATACGGATATCACTGCGTATAAGCGTATTAGTATCGATCAGGTGCAGCAGCTGGGGAAAATGGGCGATGATAGCCTGAGTACTTACAATACGATTGCTTCGGCTTCGCAGAGTGCCCCTGTCAGCAGTTTCTACTTTATTTTTACCACACCGGATTCTTGCATCAATGTGGATCCAAGTGAGTGGGGGATTACCGTTTCCTGAGTATTGTAACGGAATCAAAAACAGAGGAAGGCAGCCGGTGTTGCCGGCTGCCTCTTTGTTTGATCCGCTTTGTTTATAGAATCATGCTGTAGTAGCTGTGTTGCTCCGGCTGTGGGAGTGTGCTTAGATACCAGTCTGTCAGCTGGCTGCCACATATCGCGCCAATAAGCAATCCCATGCATAGATACGGGCCAAATGCAAACTTTGAATTGCCTGTGACCTTTTTTATGATCAACCCGAAAATTGCTGCCAGAAGAATGCCGATGAATGCCGCAGGTACAATGCCTTTCCACCCAAGGAAAAGCCCGCCGCAGACCATCAGTAGCGTGTCGCCAAGCTCAATGCCGCGCACCTTTTCACCGGTTTTCTTCTGATAGTAAATGCCGCTGATTTCGCCGATCAGAAAGAACGGTAGGCTGATGCAAATGCCGCCGATCAATCGCTCTGCAATGGTGATATCGTTGAGAAGATGCGAAGGAACTGTCAGAATCAATATGACTGCCAGTACGCGCAGGTCAATTTCCATGGTGTCCCAGTCCATGAATCCTACCACGATCAGCACAGATGTATATAGGCACATGATAATGGTGTTGACGTGAAAGCCAAAGACGAGGTAGTTCACTACATAGAGCAACCCATTGAGACCTTCTACCAGCGGATACCTGCCAGAGATCTTTTCACCGCAATTGTGGCATTTTCCTTTGAGAAACAGCCAGCTGAATACGGGGATTAGATCAATGGCGCGGATCTTTGCGCCGCAGGTCATGCAGTGCGAGGAACGCTTGATGAGCGATTCGCCGCGTGGCAAACGGATGATGACCACATTCAGAAAGCTGCCGATGATCAGACCGTATGCGAGAACCATAGGGATCGTCAGCAGAAAGAATGGTAGGTCGAAATACTCCCACTCCTCACGGATGATGGGCTTTGCTGCAAGAGTTTGTGCAGCGAACATTATTTTTTGGTACATAACGGTACCTCCTTATATGGTTGTACTGTTATTTTATCACAGATTACATGATTTTTCAAGGCAAAAAGCGAAAATTGGAGGTTAGGTATGAGAAACATCAGAATCGGTGACTATTTGGTTGAGGAAGGTCACATTTCCCCGGAGCAATTGCAGCAGGTGCTGAATCATCAGCATGAATCCGGAGAAGGGAAGCGTTTCGGCGAAGTGCTGGTGGAAATGGGCTTTATGTCCGATGTCAAATTTGCACAGGCACTGTCCGGCAAGCTGAAGGTGCCGTATGTTGATCTGAATTCGGTCGATATTGATGGCGAGATTGCCCGTAAGGTGCCTCAGGATCTTGCAGAGCGTAATTGCGTCATTGCAATTAATATGACGGGACGCCGTCTTACTGTTGCAACCGATGACCCCGTTAACTTCAATATTCTTGAGGATATCAAGGTCAAGACCGGTTATGACTGTATCCCCGTGCTGGCAACGCGTTCTGCTATTAAGAAGGCAATTGGTAAGGCATATCAAATGTCTGATCTGGGTGATATCGATGGCATTGCAGGCCCTGAGATCGTGGATGATGATGAATCCAAGGATCGTGTTGAGAGCGCGCCAATCGTAAAGCTGGCGACCCAGATCGTCGAGAATGCATTCCGCATGGAAGCAACAGATATTCATATTGAGCCTTTTGAGAAGTACACGCAAATCCGTGTTCGTGTCAACGGCGACCTGATGCCGCTGATGAATGTTTCCAGTAATGTGCAGAATCAGCTTTCTACTCGTTTGAAGCTGATTTCCGGTATGAACATTGCCGAGAAGCGTATCCCGCAGGACGGTCGTTTCTCTCAGACAGTTGATAACATTCCGCTGGATGTCCGTGTGTCTTCGTTGCCTATGGTTCATGGCGAGAAGATCGTTATCCGTATTCTGTCGACCGGCGCGATTAAAACACGTCGTTTGCAGGATCTGGGTATGTCGGATTATAACTACCAGCTGTTCACCAGCATGATCAAGTGCCCTCACGGCGTGATTCTGGTTACCGGGCCTACCGGTTCCGGTAAGTCTACAACGCTGTACGCTGCGCTCGGTGCGATTGCAAGACCGGATGTGAACGTCGTTACTGTTGAGGACCCTGTCGAAAAACAGATGGAGGGAATCAACCAGTGTCAGGTAAATGTGAAATCCGGTATGACCTTCTCGGCTGCCTTGCGTTCTATCTTGCGTCAAGACCCGGATATCATCATGATCGGTGAGATGCGTGATGGTGAGACCGCTGAGATTGGTATCCGTGCTGCAATCACAGGTCACTTGGTTCTTTCCACATTGCATACCAACGATGCCGCATCGACCATCGTTCGTCTGGTGGATATGGGCATTCCTGCATACATGGTTGCGTCTTCGCTGATCGGTGTTGTGGCGCAGCGTCTGGTTAAGGTGCTTTGCCCCAAGTGCAGAAAGCAGAGAATGTCGAACGAAGAGGAAAACAAGCTGATGCATATCGACCACTCCGTGCCGGTATACGATCCGTGCGGATGCCCTGAGTGCGGCAATGGGTATCGTGGAAGAACCGCTATTCACGAGATCATCCACTGCTCCGCGGGCATTTCCACGCTGATTGCCAACGGTGCAGGTAAGGAGGAGATCGAGCAGCTTGCAAGAGCCAACGGTACAAAACTGCTGCGCGATAACGTATCTGATTTGGTTATGCAGGGCGTTACCAGTATGGATGAGCTGGTTCGTGTTACTTACGCTGTCTGATGCTGCGTTGAAATCATACAAATACAAGACGGGAGGAAATTCCAATGCCAATTATTACAATCAACAAAGTTCTCGACGATGTGCGTGCACTGGGCTGCTCGGACTTGCACTTTACTGTCGGTATCAACCCGGTTGTGCGTCTGCACGGTCAGCTGCGTAAGATGAGCAGCTACCCCGAAATGACCGATGAAATGATCGGTGAGATTATTGAGCAGATGTGCAACGAGCAGCAGCGTGCCAAGGTCGGTAGACGCGAAGACACGGACTTCTCTTATGTGACCCGTGCAGGCTATCGTCATCGTTGCAATATCTTCTTCCAGCGCGATCATGCAGCCATTGCCATTCGTCTGCTGCGCAATGATATCCCAACACTGGATGACCTGTTCATGCCCCCCGTTATGGCAGAGTTTGCCATGCGCCCCCGTGGTCTGGTGCTGATCACAGGCCCTACCGGTTCCGGTAAATCCACCACATTGGCGGGTATGATCGACTACATCAACTGCAATAAGAGTGCCCATGTTATCACCATCGAAGATCCCATTGAGTATGTGCATGAGCATAAGCGTTGCATGATCAACCAGAGAGAGGTCGGCTCTGATGTGCCCGGATTTGCGTTGGCACTGCGCGCGGCATTGCGTGAAGACCCCGATGTCATTCTCGTGGGTGAGATGCGTGACTTTGAGACCATTCAGGCGGCGATTACCGCTGCCGAAACCGGTCACTTGGTGCTTTCTACCTTGCATACCACTTCTGCGGCTGATACCATCAACCGTATCATCGACGTGTACCCTGAGCATCAGCAGGTGCAGATTCGTACGCAGCTTGCCAATACGCTTGTAGGCGTTGTTTCTCAGACACTTTTGCCGCTGAAATCCGGTAACGGTCGTGTGGCAGCCATGGAAATTCTTGCTTGTACCGATGCCATTTCCGCCCAGATCCGTGAGGGTAAGATCCACTTGATCCAGTCCTCGATTCAGGCAGGTAAGGCGCACGGCATGATGACGCTGGACAACGAGTTGGCGCGTCTGGTGAAGAA
The DNA here is from genome assembly GCA_964392175.1 of uncultured Ruminococcus sp. Lineage (GTDB taxonomy): Bacteria > Bacillota > Clostridia > Oscillospirales > Ruminococcaceae > Firm-04. Next base: position 51,636 of record CAYMOJ010000005.1, on the reverse strand, counting down.
CAATACTGTCAATGAGATTGATGCATTGGAGAAGTGCCAGGATAAGACAGAGTTCTACCGTTACCTTACCGCAATGGGCGGGCAGTCTGTCATTACCCGTGAAGGCGTGATCGGCTAATGCCAAGGGTTACAAACCGGTTACAAATTTTGTGCAATCTGCCGAAAACGATTTCAATTTTTGGGGCGAAAAACCCGATTTCGTAAAAGTTTGTTCACAATCTGGTAAATTTCCCGAAACCTATTGACATTTCCCTTTGGTTATGTTATACTAAAACCATGGAAGATAGAAATACAGCTTTGACGTCGAGTTGTGTTTCTGCATTCGGACTTTCCGCTACGGCGGAGCACACATATACATTAAGGAGGATTTTATCATGAAAAAGAAAGGTTTCACTCTGATTGAGCTGATCGTTGTTATCGCGATCATTGGTGTTCTGGCTGCTATCCTGGTGCCTGCTATGTTGGGCTATGTGAAGAAGTCCAAGATCACTTCTGCGAACTCTACCGCAAAGTCCATCTACACCGCAGCACAGTCTGCACTGAGCGATATGGATACTGAGGAGTATGACATCTATACTGGCTGGGAGAAGGACACCTCTGGTTGGGAATCTGCCGAACAATTGGAGAGTGCTCCTAACAAGCCTAGTGGGAAAACTGATGTAAATGGTGCATTCCAGTATAAGGTGTGGACTTACTTTACCGACATCACCAAGCTGAGTGCATTCTCCATCAAGGTGGAGGGCGGTTCCTGCGCTGGCGTTGCTGTTGTAAACGGTAACTACCCTGGCACCAATCCTACGCAGTTTTCCGTGGATGACTACGATAAGGGCGTGAAATATGCTACTAAGTTGGGTGATCTGATCGACTACGCAAAGGGCGATGTGAGTAAGGCACCAACATCTGGCACATCCGACTCCTGAGATTGCTTTTTGACATTTGAATGTGTGCCCCCAGCAATGGGGGCATTCTTTCTGCACGATGACTTTGTATGAATATCAAACCGATTGACGGGGGCTTTTTATGGAAGTTACAAGAAAGAACGGGTTTACTCTGATTGAATTGATCGTGGTGATTGCGATCATCGGCGTATTGGCAGCCATGCTGGTGCCTGCCATGCTCGGCTATATTTCCAAAGCAAAAATCACCAGTTCGAACAGTTCGGCGCGTAATATCGCAAACGGCGTGTTGGTCGCGCTGACGGATATGGACGCTGCGGACTATCAGCTTGCATCCCTGATTGGCGATACTACCGTTACCGGCGCGGAAATCGCTGCCTGCAAGGGCACGTCAAAGAATGATGTTCCTACCACGACAACAGATAAAAGTACACTACTGAAGCTTCTCTATTCCAAAGTATATGATACATTCAACGATGTAGCGAAAATTGACCAAGTTTCCTTCCGCTTGAATGCTACCACCTGTGACGGCGTGGGAATTGTGGATGGTAGATATCCCGGTTCTTATCCCATTGCCATTGGCGCAGATGATTTCAAGGCATACGGTAACAACTGGACATCTCTGGTTGCACTGGGCTATGCAGTGCAGGATTCCGGCTTGTACAAAGATGCTGATGCATAAACATAAATCCCACCCCTGCTTGTGCAAGGGTGGGATTTTTTTGCATCTGTGATTTTATCACGGGGCAAGCTCTTCGTAAGTAATGAGCGAGGCAATATATTTCAGCACCTTTACTGCGTCCTCACTGTTGATTTTACCATCACCGGTGACATCAGCATTGGCAAGACCCTGCGTAGAAACGGTGAGCGTTACGTCCTCACTGATGTAGCGATTATAGCAAATCACATCAGCAACCGTGATTTTGCCATCGACATTGATATCGCCATAGTCGAGGTTTGCAGCCACGGTGGAAGTCGTATCAGCAGGCTGTGTGGTTGTCACACCGGTAACAATACTGCCCTGCGAATCCAGAATCGTGCCACCATCGAGGTTACTACCTTCCGTGTGGGCGTAATTGGCGTAGAAATCGTTCAGGGAAATACCGGTGCCATTGTTACCCAGAGCTTTTTGGTGATCCAGACCGATGTATTTTCCGGTTTCGAGCGTCTGCCAAAGGGAAGGCTCAAACAAGCCGTATTTTTCGGAATCCCATGTGATGAAATCGTAGCCCAGCAAACCACCGGTATCGCCTGAGTTAGGGTTCAAGCACCAGAAAGTGTGATTGATGTGGTTGTTGATCATGTAATCGCGCAGCAACTCCATCCACTTCTGATTCTTGTCACCGTCCATATGGCCGCCCCATTCGCCGATCAACAGGGGCGCAATGTCCTCCTCGTTGATATATGCCCATGTGTCGTACCAGTAGTCATCCAGCAACGATTGGGTGTCGAAATCCTTATCAAACCATGTCTGTGCGTAGACGGATGGGCCGTAATCGTGGGGAGAATACACGATCTGGCTTGTGCCGCTAGTAGGCGTAATGGGATAATCTCTGACACCGCGGAGATTGCCGCCCCACCATGCACCGTACCACGGGGACTGTTCGGCAGTGGCTTGCCAGATATCGGGTGTATCGTAAGTGTAGCCCTTTTCGGTTTTCGGATACTGCTCAACACCCTCTACGAAAATCAGTGCATAGGGGTTCACTTCAAGAATGGCATTTGCACAAGTGGTTGCCGCGTATGCCCAGTTGTTTTCGTCGGTGGAGTCATCCCATTTTGCGATGGTATCGGGGCAGGTTGCATCGTATTCGCGTTTGCCGTGCGGCTCATTTTTCAGATCAAAGCCCAGCAGGGTATCATCGTTCTTGTACTTATCTGCCAACCAAACCAGCGTGTCGATCCACAATTCGGTGGTGATACCTGCTTTGCCATACCACAACTCATAGTTATGACCGGAGTTGTTCGCATCGGGGCTGTGGATATCCACAAACGCTTTGATGCCGTAGTCCTTGCACTTTTGCATAATGACATCGAAGATTTCCATGCTGTTTTTGAGCGTTTTGCCATCTTCCAGCACAAAATCTTTGTTGATATTGACATAGGTGCCGGCAGGTGTCACGCTGCCATCCTCCCCGACCTGATCCACAGGCGGCTCATAGCCTGCTTGCACGGAACTGACTTCATTCGGTTCGCCGTTCATCCACGAGAGCAGCAGCTCAGAGGAAATCGGAAAACGAATGATATTGATGCCCTTGTCCGCACAGGCAGAGAGAAAATCGTCCACATCAGCGGCGTACAGACCGTGGGCACAGTTCTCAGAGCAATTAAAACCGAACCAGTTTGCACCGGTCAGCCAGACCTCGTTGCCGTTCATGTCATACAAACGGCTGCCCACTGCGTGTAACCAGTCGTCGCCGGTGTCGTCCGCAGCATTGGAAAGAAGCGAGAGATCTGCACCGTTTCCGGATACGATACCTGCCACGATGGCTGTCGCCAGACTCAGCGACAGTAGCTTTTTACTTTTCATAGAATGACCCCCTTTAAAAAATGCACTTATTTTTTGCACAGAATCGATAGATCCTGTTGTCAACCGATTGCCTTCCACATAAAACGCCCTGCTGTGGCATTCCCATGTGCGACATAGACACTATAAGTGTTTGGTCAATATGGTCTTTGCAGCAGCGGCTTGTATATCAGCGGGCGCAGACGGTACCCTGCGCGATGCATACAGTGGCAGCTCCCTTGCCGAGTCGAAGGCGGCACTGAATCAGAAGATACCGAAACGCTTTTTCTCGTAGAACGGTTTGCCGTTTGTGGCCATGTTCTTGGCACGGATATTGGATGCAGGGATGCAGTCGAAAGGTAATTCGGTATAGTCACTGCACTCTGTGGAGATGGTGTTGCCAACCTCTGCGATATCGACACTTTCGTCAGCGTCCAAGGCAACCAGCAGAAAACGCTCGTTGCTTTCGGAGGTTTCCTCAATGTATGCCTTCTTGATGCCCTTGACTTTCTTCAACTGTGCCTTGAGTGCGCCTAAAAGCTCGTCAGTGATGGCTGGCTCTGTTGGAGTTTCTTCCTCGGCAGCTTTTGCTTTCTCCAAATCAGCCATTGCTTGCCGGATCGCAGCCTGTTGTGCGGCTCTTGCATCTTCTGCGGAGGGTGCGTTGCCACCCATGGGTACTGCGGGGCGCGGCGCGGGCGCGCTGGAAAGCACATCCAGATTGCCCTCATGATCGCCTAGCATCATAATTTGGGGGCGAACCAAGCAGAGATTGCTGCCAAAGGGATTGATGACCATACCACCGATTGGCTCATTTGCCTTCATAAAGCGGTAGACATCCATAAAGCTCATGACCATTACCTGAAAACGCTCACCGGGCTTGCGATTTTTCCGCAGTTCGATTTCATCGGTAAAAGCGGGCAGAAATTTATCACCCTTTTGGTTGGTCATCATCTGGAATGCGACACGAGCCTGCACCTGTTCACCTTCTTGAGGGGGTGTTGCGGGGCGCTCAATGATCGCGGGAATAAGATACTTTGCTTCGATGGCAGCTTCAAGAAACGCCTTTTCGTGCTCGCGGTTTGTCAGATCTACTTTAAAGGTAGCCATTGCGTCGACAAGTACCGGATTGGTTACCGGCTTCATCATAGGGCCTTCAGCCATGTTGGAACCTCCTATGGGTTTTGTAGATTCAATCGGGCACACTACCTGATTGTACCATTCTATTGTAACATATTTCTTCCCAAAAAGCAAGTCTTTTTGCGAGAAAGCGCATAGGAGGTAGCAACAAAAAGCAGACCCCGACATGACATCGGTGTCTGCTGATCATTTGAAGGACTCCGCCTTGCCGTCGTCCGTAGAATAAAACCCGCCAAAAGCAGGTGGGTATCCGCCCACGCGTTTCACGCTCCCTTCGTCCACAAGAGGTGGGAGGTCTGCAATCCGCGCGCGGAGCTAAGATTCCCTATTCATAGATGTTGGATTATATCATAACGGACTTGCTCGCACAAGGCAGAGAGCCAAGTAAGCTATGCAACAGAGAAGAAAGCCTTACTCCTCGTGACAATCGCAACCACAGCCACAGTCGCAATCGTCATCATCGCAATCGCAGTCGCATTCAAAGCGCTCAATGAAAATGTTTGCGATGCGCTCATACTCCTCATCGCTCTCAATGGGAATGAGGACATCGTTGCCGTTTTCGTCGGTATCCACCCACAGAACTACCAGTTCACACTCGTCCTCCAGCAGCTCTTCAGGATTTTCAACATGGGGGATCAGCGCAAAGTAGACTCTTTCGTTCTCCTCCAGCACATCCACCAGTTCGAAAACCTTTTCAGTGCCGTTCTCGTCTACCAAGGTGTACAGCTCAGGCTGATACTCCATTTCTTCGTTCATCGGCTCGTTATGTTCGTTTGCCATATCGTAATACTCCGTTCCTCCGATTTGCATCGGTATGAATTGTGTCAGAAAGGATGACTCTTGCGTCATCGTTTCCTCAACTATATTGTAACCGATTTTTTGCAAAATGTCAAGCCCCAGTTTTGAATAATACAACACAAAAAAATTTCAGAAAGTTGTCAAAAACTATTGACAACATCCGAAAAGTGTGCTATAATAAAAGCATGAAAGAACTTCTTCATAAAAACCTTCCTGAAATTGGCGTTCAGGCGAGGTGTAGGCACCTCGCCTGTATACCGATTTTCTAACCTACTTCATTCGGCGTATTCATATTCGCCCTGAAGAATTTCTTTAAGATCAGGCGTGACCTCTGCGTGAAAAGGAGTGTTCACAGCCAATCTACATCGGAAAGGATGTGTGCCCAATGGATACAGAACAGTTTTCCGTTCGGTTTCCGGCGGCTCATACTTGGCTTTTTGTGATGCGTTGATAGAATAAAGCACGATCCGTGCAGCTTCAGCTGCGAGCATCGCGTTGGTTCTCGTGAACAAATGGACGCATACAGAGGGTTGGGGGTTCTGCAAGAACAGCAATGAGCTGAATGTTTCCCATGTTCGGCATAAAACATACATAGCCGACGCAACGCAGCTTTTTTCGGGAACCGATTTGAAACGGAGTAATCTTGATGACCTCGGGTCTTGTCTTTTGGAGAGATTGTACCCGAATCCGCAATGTGCGGTCATATCGCTTTGCGATTGTAATAGAAGCGGAGCAATGCTTCGCGCCTACAATTGAATACAAATAAGGAGAGACCTGAGCAGAAAGGTCTCTCTTATTTTGCGAATGGAGGACTTTCTCATGTGCATAATTGATCTGCATACTCACAGTAGCTGTTCGGATGGACAGTACAGTCCTGCAGAAATGGTAAACCAAGCCAAAGAAAAGGGTATTGCCTTGCTTGCATTGACTGACCACGATACCGTTGCAGGGATTGTGTCGGCAAAGGCAACAGCGGATGCGTGTGGCATCGGTTTTTTGGCGGGCATTGAGTTGAGCACGGCTGGTAGGGCAAGGCAGCATTTACTGGGATATGGCATGGATCCGTATAACGAAAAGTTGTTGCAGGCTTGTGCAGAATTTGCAAATCGGCGGCAGGCCCGTGCCATGCAGATCGTGAATTTGCTACAGTCACAGGGCGTGGATATCACCATAGAGGAAGTGGCAGCGGAAGCAAGGGGGCAGCTTGGAAAACCGCATTTCGCGCGGGTGCTGATGCAGAAGAAGTATACCCGCTCCATTGCAGAGGGATTTGCTCGATATCTGGATACGCCTGTTATCCGCGCCATGCCGGATCCAAAGCCTACGATGCAGGAGGCGATTTCTTTGATCCATGCAGCTGGAGGCGTGGCAGTGCTGGCGCATCCGTGTACGCTTGCGCTAGATGCAGATGCCTTTTGTGCAGCATTGGATGCCTATTGCGCCTGCGGTCTGGACGGTTTGGAGGTGTATTATGCAAAGCATACTGCAGCGGAGGTCGCTTTTTATGCTGAATGTGCAGCGCAGCGTGGTTTGCTGCAAACGGGTGGCTCGGATTATCATGGAGAAGCCGTAAAACCCGATGTCACCTTGGGCGTGACCGTCCCGAAAAGGGTCATTGAAAGGATGCGTTGTTTGAGCGCAGGGTAATCACATGACCTGTGAAAAATCCACCTGAGGAATTTCTTCTCAGGTGGATTTGTAATTATATCGTCTTTTTGCGTTGCAGAAGGTAGAACACGACCCACAGCGCAATTGCAATCGCGATTCCAATGCTGCCTGCAATCATAACAGCGGTGGTAATGCCATACAAATAGCTTGTCACAGCCACAAAGATCTGGTCGGTCTTGACAGCAAAGCGGTCGAACCAACGAGTGCAATGAATGGTTGCAGTGGGTATCAGCATGAGCAATGCCGCCGCAAATAACGCCGATGCAGCCCAATATAGCAGTGCCTTCAGCTCTTTGCGGTGAAGCAGTGCCAACAGCGCGAGTAGTATCACGCTTGCTGCAATACAGATGATCAACCCTTTACTTACCCACGGTACATAGGGGCGTAGCTTCGTTAGCACATTCGCATCATACAGTGTCTGAAACCGGAATACATCCGCAGTGGTAAGCACGTTGGTTTTGGCATGATCCATTGCAACCTGTAGACTTTTTTCAAATGCTGCATCCTGTTGATAACCATTTTCTTCGGCATACTGCTTAAAAAATGTGGTAAGGTTTTCCTCTAACAACGAGAGATCCGCATTGACTGCAACAGAATCTTGTGTGCCATGAAGATATCCGAACGCATGATCAATGGACTGTTCAATGATGTCCTTGATTTGGTCGGCAGAAAGGCTATTGGTGTACACATCCGCAGGGATCCCCGAAGTGTTGACCTGCTCAGTGTAGTATGCCGTCAGGTTTTCCAGTACACGCAACTCCAAATTCTTTTCAGCGAGGATCTGCTTGCAGGTTTCTGCATCCAATGCGCGGTATTGCGCGATGCCCAGTATCACGCTGCCTGCTGTAGTAAACACCAGTAGCAGCGTCAGCACAACGCTCAGCAGATATTGTATTGGTCGCTTCACAGTTTACTCCTTTATCTCGGTTGTCACATAATACAGCTTGGATACCGGCTCGCAAATCACGCCAATACGCATATCAGAATTGCCCAGCACATTGGCTTCGCAGGTATATAGTGTGAGTTTATCCGTTGTTGAATTTGTCACATAGGATTTATCGGTTTTCTGAAACCGGATTGTTTCCGTTGCCCGATATGTGAAGATGCCATATTCGGTGTACAGCGTCACCGTGTCGCCGATCTTCATTTTACTGAGATCGGCAAAAAATGTGTTCACATGGGCACTGATGACCACATTACCCATATCACCGATGACCTTGTTCTGGGTGGATTGGCAAGCTCCCAGCGCGAGCAATTCGGTGGTGGTGCCGTAGTATACGCCAACGGTCAGGTCAATCTCCTCACAGATAAGGGTTGCACACTGCTCGCCAAAGTGGGGATAGATCACTTCGCCGACGGTTGAAGTTTCTTTGTTGCTGGCCGTGTCAATATCCTTATGGATGATGTTTAGCCCTGCCGTGGTAGACTGCACCTTCAGATTATCCATAAAAGCGATGTTGAGGTAGCTCTGCAATCGATGCGTTGGCATCAGCAGATATACCAGCATAACGATACCGGCACTCAGTATCACCAGAAAGACAGGGGTAAGCAGCCACGGCAACTTTTTGGAGATGTTGCGCTGTTTGGTTGCTACTTCAGACATGGTCATCCTCCTCGGCTTCTTTGCCATTGCGGTAGACCATATAGCCGATGCCACCCACGGAGATGAGTACCAGCATAGATGCCAATACAAACCAGCCGCTCAAATTCCATCCGGTATCCTCCACGATCACGCCCATGGGGGAGGAATCAATGAGATTGCCGTTTTCATCGCGCACGGATACATCGATCTGTCCCTGCTGCATATTATCAACCGACATATGGAAGCCCAGTTCTTTGAGGATCTGCGTCATCTGATCCAGTACGGCAGCTTGATTATCAGTAGACATTTGCGCCAGAATGCTTTGCTTTTCATCAATGGAGAGATTTGCCATGAACTCTTTGCGTGCATCATCAGGCAGCGATACCAGATAAGCGACTTTTTCGTCCATGGTCATCAGCTCAAAGCTTTTTTCGGGATTTACAGTGGTTGTTGTAGTGGTAGAGCTGTTGCCCAAGCCTGTCCCGGTGGTCGTTGTAGTGGTAGCAGTGGCGGATGCTATGATTTGCTGTTGCATACCAACGGCAGTATCCATATACTGGTCGATTACATCGTTAATGGAGTCACCAAACCCTTCAATTGTCCAAACGATCTCATCATAGCGGTAGTAGTAATCGCCATAGTAGATACCATTTTCATCTTTTTCGCAGTATTGGTACACATTCATCATCTGTTGAATCTGACTTTCGGGCACGCAAGCATTGCGCAGAGCCTGTGCCACATCATTGATGTTATAAGCATTGACGGTCATAGGGGCAGCTGCGAGTGCAGCTACGGTCAACAAAGTGGCAGTAACAGATTGTAATGTTTTTTTCAAAGATTTCATTGCGATTTCCTTTCGTGGTAGGGGGGATCTCGGCATTTTGCCTGCCGAAACGGATACATATGCACACTAGCAGTATATCATATCCTGTGGCAAAAAGCAAGTACCTGCACGATTTTTCATATTTTTCCACATAATTATCGAGAATGGCAGATTTTCATTTGCTTTCTTGATATGATCAATCGGCGCATAAAAATCGGTCGGATCAGAGATGACCCGACCGATAAAGCTTTGTGTTACGCCTTCATTGCTGCCATTGCTGCGTGCAGTGCCTCCACGCGATCTGTACGCTCCCATGCGGGCATCAAATCCTCTCTGCCCATATGACCATAAGCCGCCAGCTTGCGGTATTGGGGCTTGCGCAGTTCCAGCGCATCAATGATTGCGGCAGGGCGCAAATCGAAGCACTGTTGCACAATATTGGCGAGTACTTCATCGCTTACAATGCCTGTGCCGTAGGTTTCCACAAACACAGAAACGGGCTTTGCTACGCCAATGGCATAGGCGAGCTGCACCTCGCAACGCTTTGCCAGCTCGGCAGCGACCAGATTCTTTGCGATATAACGGGACATATATGCTGCGGAGCGATCAACCTTGGTCGGGTCTTTGCCGGAGAACGCACCGCCACCGTGACGGGAATAGCCGCCGTAGGTATCCACAATGATTTTTCTGCCGGTGAGACCGCTGTCACCCTGCGGGCCACCAATGACGAATCTACCGGTAGGGTTCACGAAGATCTTGGTATCTGCATCCATCCACTCCGCAGGGATGGTCGACTCCACCACCAATTCGATCAAGTCGGAACGAATCTGATCCAATGCCACTGATGCAGCGTGCTGGGTGGAGATGACAATGGTATCCACGCGCACAGGGCGATCATCTTCATACTCTACGGTGACTTGTGTTTTGCCATCGGGGCGCAGATAGGAGAGTGTGCCGTCTTTGCGCAGTGCAGTCAGCTTCAATGCAAGTTTATGGGCAAGCGCGATGGGCAACGGCATTTTTTCGGGGGTTTCATCGCAGGCATAACCGAACATCATGCCCTGGTCGCCGGCACCGGTTTTATCGTAGGTGTCTTCGTTGTTGTCATCAGTCGCATCATCGACGCCCATGGCAATGTCGCCGGATTGCTGATCAATGGTAGTCAGCACGGCGCAGGTATGACCATCAAAGCCATATTTTGCACGGTCGTAGCCGATATCCACAATGACTTCACGGGCAATACGGGAAATATCAATGCTGGCAGTGGTAGTGATCTCACCCATGCACAACACCATACCGGTGGTGCAACAGGTCTCGCAAGCAACTCTGCCGTAGGGGTCTTGCTCAAGAATGGCATCCAATACGGCATCCGAGATCTGATCGCAGATTTTATCGGGGTGGCCTTCCGTGACGGATTCTGAGGTGAAAAATCTTCTCATATTCAAACTTCCTTTCCTTATGGTAAGATACGAAAACGGCATTCATTCACACAGGAACGAATGCCGTAGCTTTACAGACCGCATACGCCCCTCATCTTTCGGTTCAGAGAAGTCAGTTCTCTTACCGCGGGAATTGGCACCATACAAGGCATAGTGCAGATGGTGCATCATGCCAAGGGGTTGCCGCAACTTCACAGGACCCGTTCCTCTGTTGCTCTGGATAAGGTACATATCTATTATAACGCATTGCGTTGCGTTTGTCAATGGTTTGGCACAATTTTTAGTCTACGCCTACTTCTTCTTCATTTGCGACCAATGAGCGTACAACCAGTGCGCGGCTGCCCATATCGGCATAGCGTTGCTCTACCAGTTCACGCGACCACGAAACATTTGCCTTTTGCATGGGATCATTGAAGTAGTAGTTTTCCTCATCATAGCCTACAAGCACCAAGCAATGCTCTCTTGCCGGCCAGAAATACCATTCATCGGTGCGATTGCCTTCGGAATCCAGCAAGTACCAACCGATTTTACCGTAGGTTTCCTGCATCCCCATGGTTGCCCAAACCATTACGGGTGTATTTTGCGGCAGATAAGTCTCCGCAAGTTCTTGCAGAGATTCACCTTCCAGTGGCACGGCTTCTTGTCCGCTCGGCAGGAACTTGTTCATCATTTTGCTTACCACGGGAGGAAAGCAGCCGAAGCTGGTTTTATCCAACGGACTGCCGATAAACGCATCATTGGGATGATAGCCGTAGTTTTTGCCGTCCGCCATGTAGGTGTACTTTGCGAAGGTGTTTTCAACAATTTCATCGATGCTTGGCGTAACGCCGTAATATTCCAACACCATTTTTGCACTGACCAGCTCACAGCCCGTGGGCAGCAGACCGTTTTGTGAATAGTACGGCACTTCCAGCATGATGGATGTAGGCGCGACTATAGTAGTAGTTGTTGTTGTGGTGGTAGATTCTGTCGTGTTTGTGACGTCGGATGCGTTTGAATCTGTCAAGGCTGATGACGTGGTTGTGGTCGTAGTTGAGCTGCTTGTGGAGTTCGCTGATTGGGAATCTGCTATCGGATTTTCTTCGCCGCGCTTCACGGCGAGTCCAATGCCAAATGCCAGCAAACAAACCGCTATGATGCCCACGGTTGCTCCTGCTGATAAAGGCACTTGCTTTTTACGGCTTTTTTTCATATGATATGATCCCTCCGTAGTAATTACAATGGTTCTATTTTACTCCATTTTGGTTTCAAAATCAAGCCTTTCGACAAATATCTGCAAAATGCACACAAATTATCTATGCATGGGCTATAGATTCCCATACACTTGTACTATGTGTGAGCCAATTTCCGGTATTCTTTTCCATAGCATTTTGCTTCAGATGCAACCGATTGATTGCTTACGGGGGAGAATCAGAACAAACCGCTGATGTTTCCCTGATTATCGCAATCGATATTGAACGCAGCGGGTACTTTGGGCAAGCCGGGCATGACCATAATATCGCCTGTAAGGCAGACGGCAAAGCCTGCACCGGCAGAAAGCTTCACATCGCGAACAGTAATGGTAAAGCCTTCGGGCTTACCCAGCTTTTGGGGATCATCGGAGAGGGAGTATTGCGTTTTTGCCACACAGATCGGAACATTACCGCAGCCCAGTGCCTCGATCGCGGCAATGGCTTTTTCTGCTTGTGCGGTAAAGTTCACACCATCGGCGCGGTAGATCTCTTTGGCGATGATATTCAGCTTTTCCTTGACGCTCAGTTCGGTATCATACAGGGGATGAAAGCGCGCTTCGCCTTTTTCAATGACTGCACAGACTTTTTCTGCCAGATCTGTGCCACCTGCACCGCCCTTTGCAAAAATTTCTGCCAGAGATACAGGCACATTCATCTTCTCGCAGAAGTCATGGATTACAGCCAGCTCCGCATCGGTATCGGTGTGGAAACGATTCATGGCGACTACGACAGGCACACCAAATTTTCGTAGATTTTCAATATGTGCTTGCAGATTGACGATACCCTTTTGCAGTGCCTCTACATTTTCAGTTTGCAACGCCGCCTTGGGCATACCACCATTATATTTGAGTGCACGAACCGTTGCGACCAGTACCACGCAATCGGGCTTTAGTCCTGCAAAACGGCACTTGATATCCATGAATTTTTCTGCACCGAGATCTGCGCCAAAGCCTGCTTCGGTGATGCAATAATCGCCCAGCTTCAGTGCAAGTTTCGTAGCGCGCACAGAATTGCAGCCATGTGCGATGTTCGCGAAAGGACCGCCGTGCATGATCACAGGGGTGTTTTCCAATGTTTGCACAAGATTCGGCTTCAGTGCGTCTTTGAGCAGTGCCGTCATAGAGCCATGTGCGTTGAGGTCACGGGCATAGATGGGCTTGTCATCGTAGGTATATGCCACCAGTATATTACCGAGGCGTGTTTTCAGGTCGGCGAGATCACTGGCCAAGCACAGAATCGCCATAACCTCAGATGCTACTGTGATGCGGAAGCTATCCTGTCGTGTGACACCATCTTTTTTGGCACCCAAGCCCACTACGATATTGCGCAGTACGCGGTCGTTCATATCCATGCAGCGGTCGATGACAACGCGATGGGGGTCAATGCCCAGTGTATTGCCCTGTTGAATATGATTATCCAGCAGTGCACACAACAGATTGTTTGCAACAGTAATGGCGTGCATATCACCGGTAAAGTGCAAATTGATATCTTCCATCGGCACAACCTGTGCATATCCACCGCCTGCTGCACCGCCCTTGATGCCGAACACAGGGCCGAGAGACGGCTCACGGAGAGCAAGCACTGCTTTCTTCCCGATTTTTGCCATAGACTGTGCCAGACCTACCGAAATTGTCGTTTTCCCTTCGCCGGCAGGGGTAGGATTGATTGCCGTGACTAGAATCAGCTTGCCGTCAGGATGATTTGCTGTTTTGGTCATCAGGGATTCCGAAAGCTTTGCCTTGTAGTGACCATAAGGCTCTAAATCTTCCTCTTCAATGCCGAGCTTTGCAGCGATTTCAGTGATTTTGAGAATTTTTGCTTGCTGCGCAATTTCAATATCAGTCAACATTCGTAGATTCCTCCTATAATACATTTGATTTTTGAGGGGATGCTTATCGATAACATCGCGTAGAATTGGCGGTGCAGATCGTTTTGGTAGCCGTGGGGCTGCCTTCGACTTGCTTAGAAAAGCATATTCTCGCCTTTGTGTACAATGCCGCAGATGCCGTTCGTTGCGATGACACTTTTGTAGTCTGCGGTAGTACGAATGGGTTCCCTTGTGAGGATGCCACCCTGAAACATATTTGCCCAGTGCGTATCGGAGCCGGCAACCTGCTTCAGCCCGAAGCTATCAGCATACCATTGGGCACGGGTGTTGTAGATCTCTTCACTGTTGGCTGCGTTGTAGACTTCCACAGCATCCACCACATCCGGCACCAGACGGATGGCTTGTACATACCATGCTTGACGAAATGGATGCGCGTGTACAATGCACCCCCCGGATGCTTGCACCAGCTTGAGGTATTCATATGGCGTAAGCGTTGTCGTTTCGGGGTGCGCGAGCAACCACTGTGGATCAAGTCCGTAGGTGAGAAAATCGTTGCCGCTCCAGCTGTACTCCCAACCAAAGCATACCTGTAGTCCGATCTTGTCGCCCTCTTCTTTGCCATGGTGGTAGCCAGCGCAAAACCGTGTAACCCACTCCTCCCATGGAAGATCGCGTGGCACGGCAGTATTGCCATGATAAAAATGGTCTGTGATAAAGATCCCGTCATAGCCTGCTGCTTTGCAGCCTCGTACCATTTCCACAGCAGAAGCGGAGGCACAGGCACTGCCTTCGGCGGTATGTGCGTGCGTTTCCCAACGCATGAGTTGTTCCATTCCAAAATCACCCTTTAACCAATTTGAATTTTTGACGCTACCTTCGGGGAAGCATACAGTGCAATGATCAGCATCAGCACCTGTGCCAAATTGATGGAAAAATCCAATCCCAATGTCAGCTTGACAAAGTGCAAATTCAAATCATACACTCCCGTGCTGAATGCAAAGCTTCTGCCTAGCCACTCCAAATATGGCGTATCTGCGCAGATCTCGCCCAGAAACGTTCCTGCGATGATTGCTACAATGATACAGAATAAAAAAACCAGCTTGTTTTTCATGATAACAGGTTCCTTTCAATTGTTGACATCCTTTATTTCATACCCGTGGAGCCGAATCCGCCTGTGCCACGTTGTGTATCGGGCAGCGTATCGGCAAATTCACATTCCGGCGTGATCACAGGGGTAACGACCAGTTGTGCAATGCGCATACCGTGCTCTACAGTGAAAGGCATATCGCTGACATTGATCAACGGCACACAGATTTCTCCGCGATAGTCGGCATCGATCACGCCCACGCAATTTGCCATAGTAATGCCATGCTTGATGGCAAGTCCTGAACGCGCATAGAGAAGGAGTGCCACATCATTTTGTGCAGGCGCAGCTTTCAGTCCCGTGGGGATCAGTACACGTTGCCCTGCCGCTATGGTTACGGGTGCATCCAAACAGGCAGTAAGATCCATACCGGCACTGTATGGTGTCGCTTGCTTGGGAAGGCTTGCGCTCTCTCGACATTTTTGAAAATACAGTTTCATATTTGACGATTCCTTTCGTGTTTTGCGTCAGTTCCGTCATTCACCAGATGCAGCCCTCTTGTGAATCGTAGAGGCGGTGTGATGCCAGCAGTACCTGTAAAGGCGAGCAGTACTTCTTTTACGCGATGGGGTGATTCGTCCGTCACGGCAAGCAACTGATATGCTGCATCCTGATAGAGATTCTGCTTGTCAGCAAGCCACACGGTAACACTGTTGAACAACTCTGCATAATCAGGTGATTGCGTGATGCGCGTGCAGTCAGTGAAAAGCCATTGCCCCATGCGATCTTTCAGTTGATGCTTGCATTGCTTGCACCCGATTTGCGCCTGAATGGGGCAATTACGCATCAGCATCAATGGCAACTTGCCGTAGGCATAGATGCCAAGGGGCAATGTGCTGCCAATCTGTGCAGCAGTTTGTGGGGGCAGCTCAGGAGAGAGTAATCCATCGGAAAGCCCCATATCCAATGCCATATTTGCGGCAAAGGGGTTTGTGATGTGATATCCCAGCGTACCGTGGAGTGTCAGCCCAAGCGATTTGCCAAGCTGTACATCGCCCACATTACCGCAAGCAAGATGGGTAAATCCAAGTGCTTTTGCATCACATAGCATGGCATGGATGCTTGCAGTATCATTGCACCAGCGAGGGGGGATCAGGATACATCGTGCGATGGGTAGCAGTGGCTGCTTGGCATATGCTTTGGCAAGTTGCAGGGGCAGTAGCAAACGGTCAATGGAGAATGTCATATCGTGCAGCATATCCAGTTGTGAAAGCTTGCGGATACTCAACCACAGCTGTGGGGGTGTGGTGCGATGGAAAACCTTTGCATATTGCGGTGGAGCAGCTACCGTATATTGCGGTGTTGCAGCAGCACATCGTGCAGCATCCAGTGCGGCAACGGCATCTCGGCGCATGGCATTGACTGCTGCTGTGGGTAGCATCAGCCCCTTGTCAACTTTGGCAGTCATTGTACCGAGGTCATATATCGTATCGCCTAGTTTTTTCATTTGGCGGCACAGACTTTCCGCGTCACTGGGGTGGTTTTGTGCCGGCTGCGGTGCAATTCCTGAAACGGTTGCGCGATGCCCTGCATCATCATAGACGGTCAACATGGCAGGCTGATTGCTTTGCAGCGTAAAATGCCCATGCAATGTTGCAAGCTTGCGCGGTTTGCGGTAAGTCTCACGCAGAGTTGCCAATACCGTATTGGCGGCAAGGACATCCTCTTTGCGGCGCACACCGAACATTTTTACTCTGTGGTCTGTGAAATAGCCATCAGTAAATCCGCTGCGTGAAAAAACAGCTTGCAGCGATTCTGTATCAGGCAAAATGCCATCCAGTGCCTGACGGTATGCGCGCACAGTTGCTGCAACATATTCGGGACGTTTCATACGCCCCTCAATTTTCAGAGAATCCACACCCATGGCTGTTAGCTTCTGCACATGGTCAATGAGTGACATATCTTTCAGCGAGAGCGCACAGACAGAGGCATCATGAGTGGCAGTAAACGGCAAACGGCAGGGCTGTGCGCATCTGCCACGGTTGGCACTACGACCGCCCATAGCCGCTGAAAGCCAACACTGTCCCGAAACCGACATACAGTGGGCACCATGAACAAACACTTCCGTTTCCATATGCATTTGGTGGGCGATGGCAGTCAGCTTGGAAATATGGCTTGCAGAGCATTCACGAGCAAGCACTACGCGGCACAGACCCATCTCTTTGGCGGCAACAATGCCATCTGCGGTATGTATTGTCATTTGCGTAGAGGCGTGCAGTGGAAGCTGCGGCACGCGTGCTTTCAGGTAGGAAACCACGCCGTAATCTTGTACAATGCAACCATCAATGCCCAATTCTGCCACTTGTAATGCAAGCGAATCCAGTTGATCAAATTCCCTCGTTGTCAGTAGCGTATTCACCGCCAGATACAATTTGACACCTGCCGTATGGCAAATCGTGGTGGCTTCACGGAGGGTATCAATAGTAAAATTTTCTGCCGAATGCCTTGCGGAGAATTGCTTTGCCCCGATGTATACGGCATTCGCGCCACAGCGTACGGCTGCGATCAGCGATTCCATACCACCGGCGGGTGCCAGTAATTCCGGTCGCTGTCTATTCATGCTTCGGCAGCAGATGGGTCTTCGGTCAGTATCAGCTGTTCCGCATCGGGCGTTACGGAAGCTTCTTCCGTTTTGGCAGCGGTGCTCTGTTCAGCATCAATACTTTCTTTCAACGATTTCAGCTTCAACAGGTTCTCCAGTTGCTCAATTTTGGCTTTCAGTACATCGATCTCGCGCAATGCTGCGTCACGTTCCATTCGTGCTTTACCGGCTTCGTCCACATATTCCTTGACTTGCGAGCGAATGACCTCCACGCCGGTATTTGCCTTCGTCAGCTCATCCATAGTGGAAAGTGCTACCATCATTACGGCGGAATGTGCAGAGATGCGAGGGCTTTTCTCGGTGATATCGGAAATACGCTTTTCCAGTGTTTTGGCCAGTTGATACACATAGCTGGGTGCTTCCTCAGTTTGCAGAACATACTCTTTACCGCAAAGTACTACTTTAACTCGACTCATCATGGGATTTGTTCCATCCTTTCTTAATTCCGGTTTTTACGATCTGTATTGTGACCTTCTGTTCTGACGATTCATTATTGTTCAAAATAACGTAGCAACGCCACGACTTTGCCCAGCACAGCGACCTCGGAAACATAGATAGGCTCCATGCTGTCATTCTCAGGCTGCAAACGGTATCCGCCGTTTTCCTTGTAGAATCGTTTTACGGTGGCTTCCTCTCTGTTGATCAGTGCTACGACGATATCACCGTTACTCGCTGTAGACTGTTGTTCCACAATGATGATATCACCGTCACAGATTCCTGCATTGATCATGCTCTCACCGCGAATTTTCAGTGCAAACAATTTGCCGCTGAAATGCCGTTTGGGTGCATAGGGCAGATATGCGGTAATGTTTTCGATTGCTGTAATGGGTGCGCCGGCTGTGACCGTGCCGATGAGCGGTACATTCACCGAAGTTCTTCCTGTCAGGCGAATGGCGCGATTCTGGTTGTCCATTTTTTCCAGGTAGCCTTCTTCAACAAGGCGATTGATATAACGATGCACAGTGGAAGTGGAACGAATGCCCAGTTCGCGGCAAATTTCGCGGATGGTCGGCGGATAGCCATCATCAATACGCTGAGAGATATAGCGGTAGATGGCTTTGGCGGTATCGTTGAGCATATGGTTTACCTTCCTTTCGAATTTTAATTCGTGGAAACTTAGGCATTCGCCTGCAAAGCGTTTGCGATTTGCAGCGAAAGCTTATTCACATCGCCACAGCCCAGCGTAATAATTAGGTCACCGGGGGCTGCTTCTTTGCAGACAGCCGCACATACATCGTCAAAATTCTGATATTTGCGGTTGTTATTTTCCGTTTCCGTTTCATCTTGTGCAAACCAGATACAGGGTCTGTCTGTGATTTTCTCTGCAAGCTGTCTGGTATATACCCCGATGGTGTTTTGCTCTCTGCCACCCATGATATCGGTTAACGCGACAATATCTGCGATGGAAAGCGCATCAGCAAAATCATCAAGCAGACGCTTCGTGCGCGTGAAAGTAAACGGCTGATGAACCGCAATGACACGAGAGTAGTGCATAGTCTTAGCGGCACATAGTGTGGCTGCGATCTCAGCAGGGTGATGGGCGTAATCATCGCAGACGGTAATGCCCCCGACCTCTGCAATCACTTCAAAGCGACGTTTTGCCCCGTGAAACGCCATTAAGCCGTCCTGTGCCTGTGCAAAAGACAGTCCAAGAAGATGAGCAGCGGCGGTAGCGCAAAGGGCATTGAGAATATTATGCGTACCGGGCACCTGCAAGGTGATTGTGCCAAGCTTTTCCTCATCGTGATACACCGTGAACAATGTTTGCCGACTGTTGGGGTGCGTGATTTCTGTGGCGCGCCACTCACATTCAGGACCTGTGCCATATGTGATCATTTGCTTGCCCGTGATTTGTCGCATTGCTTCACAGGTATTGGCATCATCACCATTGTAAAGAACCGCGCGGCTTGCCTTTTGGGCAAAGCGAATGAAGGAATGTTTGAGATTATCCAGTGTTTTAAAATATTCCATGTGATCTTCATCGATATTGAGAATCACAGCGATATCCGGCTCCAGCTGTAGGAAGGTATCAACATATTCACAAGCTTCGCAAACGAACATCTCACTGTTGCCGGCTCTACCGCTGCCCCCCAGGCAAGGTAACTTGCCGCCAATCACTGCGGAAAGATCAATGCCGGCAGTCAGCAAAATTTGTGCCAGCATGGAGGATGTGGTGGTTTTGCCGTGGGTGCCTGCAATGCACACTGCATCGTGATACCACGAGGATACGATACCAAGCAGTACGCTACGCTCCATCATGGGTACGCCGCCGGCTTCCGCTGCGGCACGCTCAGGATTTTGCGGAGAGATCGCTGCAGAGTACACCACAAGATCTGCCCCCTTGATGTTTTCCGCTTTTTGCCCCAGTACCACGGGGATTCCCATAGCTCTGACAGCTGCCAGTGTATCGGTCTCATTGTTATCAGAGCCGGAAAGATGATATCCCTTGCTGTGCAGCACCTGTGCTAACGGGTACATTCCCGAACCGCCAATGCCGATCATATGGATATGCATTCCTTCTCTTAAGAAATTCTTCATAAAATAACTTTCCTTTCTGTCTTGTAATCTTCACAAAACGAACACAATATCATGGTATAATCCCCTCTATACTGACGGATGAGCCTTTGGATATGCGGGGCGTGGTGAATCATTTTCGTCCCACGGGTCATACTGGTAGTATATGCCGATGATGTGGCAAATAAGCAGTAAGGCGGCGTTTTGTTTTGCCGTCTGACAGATGCGACAGGGAAAGGATGCGTATGTTTTATGGAGATCACAGACTTGAAGATTCGTAAGATGATGACAGAAGGACGCTTGCGGGCAATCGTTTCTATCACACTGGACCAGATGGTTGCCATTCATGACATAAAAGTAGTGCAGGGTGAAGAACGGCTTTTTGTGGCAATGCCCAGTCGTAAGGATGAATCCGGTGTGTTCCGTGATGTGGTGCACCCCATTTCACCCGAAGCAAGGCAGTATCTTGAGGAACATATTCTCGGGGCATATAACCGCCAGCTTGCTTTGCAGGCGGCTGAGGAGGAGCGTTCTGCGGCAGCAGAAGCTACCAACATCGTTCTGTGAAGGCTGTATCGAAAATATTGAGTTGAAGCCGTATTCCGTCTGCGTGTTGCACTTGCAACTTACGCAGACGGTTTTTTGTGCCCAATCAGCTGGTGTACATCATTTGCATGGTTTTTAAGAGTGCCAACTGTGTTTTGGCGTCGGGAACTTTGTTATCCATTACCATGCTGATCACCTGCGTCAGGGGGAGCTTCACCACGTCTAAAAATTCATCTGCATCGGGTTTGCTGTCTGCAAAGGTCAGCCCGGTAGCGAGATACATATGAATGACCTCTTTATCATAAGCGGGGGTAGGGTACAGGCAACCCAGGTAGAAGATTTGTTTTGCCGTTGCGCCGACCTCCTCCTGCAATTCGCGAATGGCGCAAGCTTCGGGATCCTCACCGTATTCCAGCTTGCCGGCAGGCACTTCCAGTGTGATCTCGTTGTGAGGGTAGCGAAACTGCCGCACCATCAGTACTTCCATGGCATCTGTCAGTGGCACAATGCAGGCACCACCGGGATGATGAATCACTTCTCTGGTGGCGGTCTGTCCATTTTCCAGCTTTACGGTATCCCTTGTGAGCTTCAAAATTTTTCCGTCATAGATGCTTTCGGCTGCGATTTGTGCTTCTTGCAAGTGCGCGGCGGGTGCAGCAGAGGTGGCACATTCGCTGCACGAGGAGCAACTGCCGTTACAGTCGCTACAGCTTGCGCAGTCATTGCAGTTGATATCATGTTCCATATTGGGTTACTCCTTTTTTTCTTCAGTGTTTTCGGTCGAATCGGTAGCGGTCTTATCGCTATTGATTTCCGGTTTGGCAGATGCATCGTTGTCGAGCACATCGGGGTCATGTCGATAAACGGCATATTCCATATACAGCTGATGCACCGGCATCGGCTCTACAGAATCATAATCGTAGCAGTGTGTGTAGGCATAATGCTTGGGTCTGACACCACGGAATTTCCACTTTGCCCACAGAAGATATACAATTAGCACCAGCAGGCCACAGAATGTGAGACGCAAACCATAATTCAGCCCCGGCGTTTCGTAATCAAAATGGATGACGTTGTCGCCTGCTTCGCAAAGCACAGCCATAAAGCCGTAGCTGACCTTTTCCACATCTACCGGCTTGCCGTTGACGGTTGCCGTCCAACCATCTTCATAGGGGACGCTGAAGAACACCAGCTTGGGGGCATCCAGCGTAATGGTTGCATCAAAGCCATAAGAATCGTAGGTGAATGTATCGCAGGACTGCGCCACCATCTTCTCGCAAGTGGCGAGGTATTCTGCTTCGTCCATGTTGTATTTTTCTGTTTCGGGGATCTCTTCGAGAATCTCACCATACTTTTTGATCTGATGGGTGGTTAGCCCCAGTGCTTTCAGCATGATTTTCTGGCGAGTAAGGGCGGTGTTTTTGTCTAATTGTTCTTCATCGATATAGTAATCGTAAGCCACGCCCATGGGCACATAATACAGGTTTTCGTAGACATAAAATCCATTTTGCTTCCCGATATACTCAAATCCGGGCAGATCCAGCTCGTATTCGTAGGTATCAGCCTTATCGGTGTAGTATTTGTCAAAGTAGTATTTGACATTGAACATGGCGCGCAGTGGAAAGTTGCTTGTTTCCGCACGGGATGCAACATCGCGGGTGATACCTACACTTTGATAAAAATCCATGATTGAAGTTGGTACAATGCTGTGGAAGCAGCGCATGGAGGAATATCCCCACAACATGGGGTAGTTGTCATAATTCTCGGAAATATCCACACGGAAGAACTGGTTTTCTTCTTCCTCCAGATGAATTTCATCGGCACCCTTGATGGCATAGTTTACATAGTAGGTAGGATAGGAACCCAATCCCACGCCAAAGTAGACCACCGTCACAGTGCAAATCAAGCAGGAGACGACTGATGACCACAGGGCAGCATTCATAAAGGGCAGTCCTTGTTCACGACGACGCCAGAGCACTGCAGCACCTACCAGCATCATCACGCAAAGCAACAGCACCAGCCAGAAGTACCATGGGTATTCGGCAAACCGGAACCAATGCACGTCCTGTTGATCATCCTTGGTGGGCAGGCAGGCGATTACAGCGCAACCGGCAAGAACAATGCCGCAGATCACTACGCTGCGTTTGGTCTGAATGGTTCCATTATCCAGCACATATGCAGTCATCATCGCCATAATGAGAATGGGCATATAGTACCAGCGTGCATAATAGGAACTGTTCAGTGCATAAAATGCCGAGTTGAGAATAGGGATCACGGCACAGACCGCGCAGATCGCCACCAGACGAGTTGCCCAGTGCTTTTTCTTTGATGCCATGAAAGACAGTACGCCTGTCATGGAAAATAAGGGGAGATAGCCGCCGATGGACGCCCATTTTGCGTATTCCGAGGAGAACAAGTTGGGGCGTGCGGGCACATCAGGGATCATAAAGAAACTTTGTATGATGCGCAGTACTCGCGTGCGGTCACTGAATGCGACCATATCCATGCCGTACAAATGCGTATCTACGCGGTTGTTGTTCAGAATCGCCAATGCTGATGGCAGCAGCATAAAGCAGGAGATCATCACACCGATTACCGATTCTAACGCGATGCTGAAAAATTTACGCAGGTTGATGTTGAAATCCTTGCATGGGCAGCGCATAATGAAGTATAGGATTACGAATACAACTTGCCCCGTGAAAAAGAAGTAGTTGAGCATCGCCATAAACGCTGCGGTGATGGCGAATACGCCACGGCGATCATTGTTGACGCGTTCCTCCAGTGCGATTAGCAGCAGTGGGAAAAACGCGGTGACATCCTGAAAATGATTAAAAAAGATGTTGTATAGCTGAAATCCGGAAAAGGCATACAGCAATGCACCAATGAATGCCGCTCGCCGACTGCGCACAAAACGACGGATAAAAGCATAGCTTGTCAGGGCGGCAACGGCGTGCTTGAGTGCCAGTAGATAGGGCATCAAGTAAAGTGTTGCGCTAGATGGAAACAGCAGGGTGATCCAGAAGAATGGGCTGCCTAGCAGATAAAAGGAGTAAGAACCGATGAAGTTTGCTCCCAGATCGGTGTTCCAGTTCCAACCCAGCTGACCGCTTTGCACTGCATCGTGAGCGATTTGATAAAAGGGAATCTGCTGCGAATTGTAGTCACCGTAGTAGATAAAATAGCCACCTGTGAAAATCATAATGGGCAGAATTGCGATCAGGAGAATGGCAAAGCCCAGTAAAAATACCTGTAAGTATGGTTCACGGCGGTCGTCTGCCAGACGGCTTGCCGAAAAAGGATTGCGAAGCTTCATAGGGGAAACGCCTCCAATGGATTCATATGGTGGTGAAGGTATGCATTGCCATCGTCACCGTCCAATTATGGTTTATTATACCACAGGAATGCAAAAAAGTAAAGTCTTTCAGAACGAAAGTTCTGGATCTTTTGCAATTGTGCAGTCGTGAAGTGCATGGTGATGACGAGAGCAGACTGGGAACGGATAGGCAGAGAAGGTGCAAGCGGATGCAAAGATTGCCGGATGTGTATTTTGCATAAAAAATGGCACTTGCTGTTGTGTAACATTTCCAGATTTCTGCTTGACTTTTGCACGAAAATGTCGTATAATTAAGCAGTTAACAGTTAAGCGCAAAACTGTTTGGAAAGGAGGGAACATCATGTCGGATTCGTTGGCTGAGGAGATCACCGCGCGGCGTAAAATGTTTGGGCGATTTGCAAAAATACAGCTGCTACGTCGTATTTACATTCGCAAAACAGAACAGCACAACGGCTTAAATTGCACACAGATACAGCTGCTGGAATATATTCAAAGACACAGCGGATGCCCACAAATGGAAATTGCAAAGGAATTAGGCATTTCCGCTCCTGCTGTAGCAATGACTGTCAAATCGCTGAAGCAGGCAGAATACCTGACAGCAGCTGTATGCCCTGAAAATCAGCGGTGCAAGCAACTTTACATCACACCAAAGGGTGAGGAGACTTTGGCTGCCGGCAGCCGCACCATGGATGCTTTTGATGCAGCGGTCTATGCAGGTTTTTCATCGGAGGAAATGCGGATTCTGGAAAGTCTGACAAACCGTATCTGCGTGAACATGGAGCGTGCAATGGGGCGCGAACCGACCGGAATTGAGCCGGAGGACATCCAGACGTTGGTACAGGAGGTCAATGCGGTACAGACACAACATCATCCAAATCAATGATCAATAGGAGGATACAATGTTTCACAAAATAAAACAATTATTGTCTTATCTGGGCGAATACAAGAAATACGCCATTTTGACTCCCATTGTGATGGTGGGAGAAGCGGCAATGGAGATCTTGATCCCTTTTTTGATGGCAAAGATGATCAGCGATGGCGTGGAAGCACAGGACATTTCCTGCACCGTGAGAATTGGCGTAGTCATGATCGTTGCCGCGCTGTTTTCATTGGTTTGCGGCGCGTTGGGTGGCAGATTTTCTGCGAAGGCAGGTATTGGCTTTGGCAAGAATATCCGTGCAAAGCTGTTTGAGCGTGTGCAGGATTTCTCCTTTTCCAATGTAGACCGCTACTCTACGGCTTCGTTGATTACTCGTCTGACTACCGATGTGACCAATGTACAGAATACCTTTATGATGTGTGTTCGTATGCTGGTACGTGCGCCCTCGATGCTAATCGGTGCACTGATCATGGCGATTACCATTAATCCGAAGATGGCATTGGTGTTTGCAGTTGTGATTCCGATTCTCGCGATTGCACTTGGTCTGATTGCTTCCAATGCACATCCCCGCTTCACCAAAATGCTGGAGCGATATGATAAAATGAACGCCGCTTTGCAGGAAAATCTGATTGCCATACGCGTCGTAAAAGCATTTGTGCGAGAGCCGCATGAGATTGATAAGTTTGAATTGAGTGCTGATGAGGTACGCAAAACGCAGGTTGCTGCAGAAAAGATCGTGCTGCTGAATGGCCCTGTCATGCAGCTCTGTATGTACGGCTGTATCCTTGCGGTGCTGTGGTTCGGTGGTCAGATGAGCATTCTGGGAACTTTTGAAGTGGGCGAACTTTCGGGCTTCATCTCCTACATTGGTCAAATTCTCATGTCACTCATGATGATTACCATGATTTTCATCAACTTGATCATCTCCATGGCATCGGTGCGCCGTATTTGCGAAGTGCTGGATGAGCAGGTGGATATTACCGATACGGAAGCAGATCCCGCATTGACTGTTGAAAATGGTGCAATTGAGTTTCGTAATGTAAGCTTTGCTTACAACAAGAACAGCGAAAATCCCAATTTGGAGAATATTGATTTACGAATCCGCAGCGGAGAAACCATTGGTATTATTGGCGGTACGGGGTCTGCCAAAAGTACATTGGTGCAGCTGATTCCTAGATTGTACGATGTTACTGAAGGCAGTGTACTGGTGGGCGGTCATGATGTGCGCGAGTACAAACTCAATGTGCTGCGTGATCAAGTGGCAATGGTGCTGCAAAAAAATGTGCTGTTTTCCGGAACTATCCGCGAGAATCTTCGGTGGGGCAATCCCGATGCTACCGATGAACAGATCGTAGAAGCTTGCAAAGCTGCACAGGCACATGATTTTGTTACTGCGTTTCCAGAAGGCTATGATACCGAACTTGGTCAGGGTGGTACCAATGTTTCCGGTGGGCAGAAGCAGCGCCTTTGCATTGCCAGAGCCTTGCTGAAACAGCCTAAAATTATGATCCTGGACGATTCTACCAGTGCGGTGGATACTGCCACCGATAGCAAGATCCGTGATGCGCTGAAGGCGTATCACAGCGAAATTACTACGATTATCATTGCACAGCGTATTTCTTCGGTTGCTGAGGCTGATCGTATTCTTGTGATGGATGAGGGCAAGTGCAATGCCTTTGATACACATGAGAATCTCCTTGCCCATAATGAGATTTACCGTGAAGTATACGAAAGTCAGCAGAAAGGAGCAGAGTAATGGCAAAAATGGTTGGCGGACGAGGCCCGCAGAATTTTGCACATGGCAAAAAGCCCCGGAATGTTGGCAAAACCATTGGCAGATTGTTTTCTTACTTTTCGGAGTACCGTTGGCTTTTGCTGCTCATCGCAATTTTTATCATCATTTCCTCATTGGCGCAGGTGGTTGGCACCTCGTTTTTGCAGATTATTGTGGATGATTACCTGACTCCGATGTTTCAAGAGTATCAGGCAGGTACAGTGGAAAGCATCTGGGATATGACACTGATGGGCGATTTTATTCGTACATTGTTGTTTTTGGCAGTGATCTATCTGAGTGGTGCTGTAAGCTCGTATCTTTACTCACGCCTGCTGCTGAAGGTATCCACCGATACGCTGCTCAAGATCCGCCGACAGATGTTTTCTCATATGGAGCGCTTGCCCATCCGCTATTTTGATACCAATACGCATGGTGAGTTGATGAGCTATTTCACCAACGATGTGGATACGCTTCGTGAGATGCTCTCCAATACGCTTTCGCAATTGCTGGTGGGGATTGTGACCGTTATAGGTACTTTCATTATGATGCTGCGCTACAGCTGGCAGCTAACACTGCTGGTGATTGCGTTTCTTGCCGTGCAGATGTTTATTGCATCAAAGCTGGCTGGACGCTCCGGTAAATATTTCAAGGAGCAGCAGTATGCCATTGGCGCGGTAAACGGCTACATTGAGGAAATGATCGAAGGGCAGAAGGTCGTTAAAGTATTCTGTCATGAGGAAGAAACGAAAGAGGGCTTTGCACAGCGCAATGCAAGGCTTTGTGATGCAGCTACGGAAGCGAATTCGTTTTCCAATATGTTAATGCCTGTAATGGGCAATATGGCGCATATCTGCTATGCAGTGACCGCTATGGTTGGTGGCGTTATGGGCATTCATGGGATGCTTACCCTTGGATCACTCATCGCTTTCCTAGAGTACAGCCGGAATTTTTCTCGTCCGTTTTCGCAGATATCGCAGTTGTTTGGCACAATTTTGTCCTCTCTTGCCGGTGCGGAGCGTATTTTTACCATGCTGGATGAGAAACCTGAGGTGGATGATGGCTATGTGACCTTGGTCAATGCACGGCAGCTTGCTGATGGCACGATCGAGGAGGCAGCGGAGCGCACGGGCTTCTGGGCGTGGAAGCATCCCCATCAAGATGGCACGCTGACCTACATCCCTGTAAAAGGCAATGTGGAATTTGACCATGTAGTGTTCGGCTATACCCCCGAAAAAACTGTACTGAATGATGTTTCACTGTATGCCAATGACGGCGAAAAGATCGCATTCGTTGGTTCTACAGGTGCAGGCAAAACCACGATTACCAATCTGATCAACCGCTTTTATGATGTGCCCGATGGCAAAATTCGCTATGATGGCATCAACATCAATAAAATCAAAAAGGATGACCTGCGGCGTTCTCTTGCAATGGTGCTACAGGATACGCATCTGTTTACCGGTACAGTGAAAGAAAATATCCGTTATGGTAAGCTGGATGCGACTGACGAGGAGATCATTGCAGCAGCAAAACGAGCCAATGCGCACTATTTCATTACGCATTTGCCGCAGGGCTATGATACCATGCTGACCGCCGATGGCGCAAATCTTAGCCAAGGGCAGCGGCAGTTGCTGGCCATTGCACGTGCAGCCATTGCGGATCCGCCGGTGCTGATTCTGGATGAGGCAACCAGTTCGATTGATACTCGTACTGAGGCACTGATCGAAAAGGGGATGGATCAGCTGATGGAAGGCAGAACAGTGTTCGTCATTGCTCATAGACTTTCTACCATTCGCAACGCACAGGCGATCATGGTGTTGGAAAAGGGCGAGATCATTGAACGAGGCAATCACGAAACATTGCTGGCGCAAAAAGGAAAGTATTATCAACTGTATACCGGTATGTTCGAACTTTCCTGAAGCCATAGAAGATACGAAAAAGCCGTTCCCACTTTTACCAGTGGGGAACGGCTTTTTATGCGTATGGGTAAAATCGGATCAGCGGCTTATTCCGCACGGTAGGCATCAGTGATGATGCCAATGTACAGGCGGTGGATATCCACCGGTGAGTAGAAACGCGTAGTGATCTCAGGCGGCAACTGTTCGACGGGCATATCTGCAGCAAACATTTTATGGCAGACGAGTACCGTTTTTGCTTCAGCAAACGCGACGCCACCACCCAATGCAATGGGCGTCAGACCCGTTTCGGCGGCCTTGTTACAATCTCTGCCGGAATGTGCGCCGCAAAACTGCAAAGCTTTACGCTGTTCTTCACCGAAGAAGGAGAGCGTAAAGGTGTCCTGCTGCTCCATGAAGCCAAAAGTGTGACGAGAATGCCGCACATAGCAGGTCACAGAGGGCTGATTCCAGAGAATGCCCATTTGCCCCCATGAAGCAGTCATGAAGTTGAAGCCCTGTTCCATGGTGCCACCGGTGAGCAAAAACCAATCCTTACCGATTGCCTGAAAGGGATTTTGTTCCCATTGGGCAGGCTGCATTGTTACAAAAGACATCGTAAAAAACCTCCATATAATTTGATGTATGATATGCGCACCGGTGCAGGATAATACCGCTATGGTGATGCTGTGCTGCATGAGGCGACAATGCAGTGAGATCAGTGGGTATGCTGCAACCGAAGCTTATCTGTGATCAGCGCAATGAATTCCGAGTTCGTGGGCTTGCCCTTGCAGGTGTTCACCGTGTAACCGAAAAATGCGTTGAGCGTATCCAGATTCCCCCTGTCCCATGCAATCTCAATGGCATGGCGAATGGCGCGCTCTACGCGTGAAGGCGTTGTGTGATACTGGGTAGCAACTCTGGGGTACAGCTGTTTTGTGACACTTTCCAATAGCGCAGGCTCATGATAAGAACTGACAATGGCGGTGCGCAGATAGTGGTAGCCTTTGATGTGGGCCGGGACACCCAGCTGATGAATGATATCGGTGACAGTAATCGCAAGATCCTGCTTGGCGCGGGTGCGGATGGCACCGAGTGGTTGTTTTTCGGTTAGCAGGGATATACGCTCCCCAAGAACCGCCATATCAAAGGGCTTCAGCATGAAGTAAGATGCGCCATTACGCATCACCTGCTGTTCGACAAAGCTGTTATCGTAGGACGATGTAACAATAAATGCAGGATGCTTTCCACCGCCTGCGTTCGCTTTTTTCATCAGCTCGATGGCGTCCATATGGGGGAGTACCGCATCAATGACAACGACATCAGGGGTATCGTTGCGTATGGATTCCAGTACCGTATTTCCGTTTTTGGGTCTTGTATAGGCGAACATTCCCTGTGAGCGCAGTACACTTGCGCATGAGACACCA
Organism: uncultured Ruminococcus sp.; assembly: GCA_964392175.1. Classification (GTDB taxonomy): domain Bacteria; phylum Bacillota; class Clostridia; order Oscillospirales; family Ruminococcaceae; genus Firm-04. The sequence goes on along the minus strand of CAYMOJ010000005.1, from coordinate 21,614 downwards.
TATTCTGCGGTGTCATCTCCAATCAGAACCTTGACTTGTTTTTGCATGGTTTGACCTCCTTCGTTTTTGTATCTCCATTTTATCACCCTTTGCGCCAGATGACAAGGGGGAAAAAAAGAAGGAATTCCACTAGTTTTGTCAAACTGAGGGAGATAGACCGCGATGTGGCGCGATTGCCCTGTAAAAGAGAGGGTCAAAGCTTGCCGAAAGATGCTGAGGCAGAAGATTATTTGGTTTCTCCGCCAAGAATGCTCGGAGCTTTCCGATTTTCTTCTGCTTTTTTCCGATCTTTTTTCTGCTGCCGTTTTACTACAGCTTCGTAGGATAGATATCGTGTTGTGGCAAGCAACAGCAGCAGAGCAACGGGGATGACGTTTCCGATGAGTCCATCGCGCCAGACCGTAAAGGCATTGCGCCCGAAGCTTTCTTCGGTTTGCCCTACCCAACCGTTTTCTTCGGCAATGGAAACAGCCTTCATACTGATCCATAGCATTGGCAGATAGGATATCACCGCTCCAAGGATGGCTGCCATATCCAGCTTGCAAAAGTAAAGAATCACGGTAAGCAGCAGTACGCCTTCGAAGATCAGCATCCATACACCATAGGTGAAAAAAGGCGCACCGTAGCTTTCGGCATTGATGAGCCAGCCTGTCGCCACCAGTGAGGATAAAAACAGCGGAAAGACGATCAGGGTGGTGACCAGTAATATATTGCCCACGATGCGCAGAGTATACCATAGTGTTTTATGGTTTTTGGAGGATGATTTGCGTTGCAGCTTCATAAAAACCTCTTTTCGGCAGATTTGGAAAATACAAGACATTGTGGCAGATATTTGCAGCTTTTGCTGCATTTGATGCGTGAATACGGTGCTTTGGGTTATCATAGCAAAAGGAGATGGAGAATCTGCTAGGCAACTTACAGCGATTTTCAGCCATGCTAATAGCATTGGTACAGAAGCCCGAAAGGAGTTTTGCTATGAAAAAGATCCGATGGTTACAAAAAATGGTAACCGTTGCTTGCAGTATGGCAGTGCTGATGGGTGGCGGTATCGGTTATTATGCAGGTGCTTTGCCTGACCACTTCTATACTGCCGATGATACGTTGGAGCTGCAAACGGTTTTGCCTGTTACTGCCACACCCACGGCTGCCTCAGTCGTAGGAGGAAGTGAAGCAACACTACGGTTATTTGGCATCTTTCCGGTAAAAACCGTATCACTGACGCCTATGCGCCGTGCAGAGGTCTATATCGGAGGAGAGCCATTCGGCATTCGTATGTTGATGGCCGGTGCGATGGTCGTATCGCTATGTGATGTGTCTGACGGCAGCGGCACAAGCTGCCCTGCGGAAGAAGCAGGCATTGCCGTGGGAGATGTGATTCAAGCGGTAAACGGCGTACCAGTGCGTAGCAATGAAGCATTGCAGGAGCAGATCGCGGCGGCGGCAGGGGATGCGCTACGCGTAACTTTTTTACGGGATGACAGTACGCATACCGTCACTGTGCAACCAAAGTATTCTACGGTGCATTGCTGCTGGCAGACAGGTATGTGGGTGCGCGACAGCACCGCAGGCATCGGCACCGTGACCTATTACTGCGATAGCACAGAAAACGCTTACAGTTTTGGCGGTTTGGGGCATGCCATTTGCGATACTGACACCGGGGAACAAATTCCACTGGCAACCGGCGAGATCGTAGGGGTACAGATTACTGATATCAATGTGGGCAAAGCCGGTGTGCCGGGGGCTTTGCTAGGGCATATGTCAGATGTGGCAGAGTGGGGTACAGTAGTTTCCAATACGGAGCGCGGCGTGTTCGGATATCTGACGGCAGTGCCCGAAGGCAAGCAGGTCGTTCCCATGGCATTCAAACAAGAAGTCAAACGAGGGGCTGCGGAAATCTACACGACGCTTTCAGGAAATACGCCTTCTGCATACAGCATTGAGATTGAGGAGCTGCACAGCGCAGATACGGGCACGCGGAATATGGTCATTCACATCACAGATGAACGTCTGCTGGAAGCCGCAGGAGGCATTGTACAGGGTATGAGTGGCAGCCCCATTATCCAAAACGGGAGGCTGGTAGGCGCAGTAACCCATGTGTTCATTAGTGATCCGACTCGTGGTTATGGTATTTTTGCCGAAAATATGTATGCCGGTACGATTGCACAGCATTCGGTAGGGGAGTAGTAACAGGCAAATAGCTTGCTATCAGAAAAGGGGTGCTTCTTTTGACAGAAACACCCCGATTTCACTGCGGAAAAAAGATGCGTTTAGCGGCTTTCATCGCTGAAGCCACTATCTACCAACTCTACCAGAGATGCAACAGCTTGCTCCTCATCGGTACCATCGGCAATAATGCGGATGGCGGTGCCGCCAACGATGCCGAGGGAAAGGATACCCAACAGGCTCTTGGCGTTTACGCGACGCTCCTCTTTTTCAATCCAGATAGCAGAACGGAACTCGTTTGCCTTCTGAATGAAGAACGTTGCAGGGCGTGCGTGCAGACCTACCTGATTCTGGACCATGACATCTTTAATACACATAGACTTTCTCTCCTTTATGATTTCATATGACTGTTTATGGGAACGGTGACGGTGCTGCTGTAAGCAGTTGCAAAACACGCGCAAAAAGCGCCTACCACTTGCCTGACAACAAGGGCATTCGCAAGATGCGTATGCGTGTGTTACATTGTTGCAACGGACTTGCGCAACAGCCCCTTGCCACGAGCCACTGATATCATTATACAGATTAATCCGCAACTCGTCAACTTGTTTTATTCACAAAAGCACGATTTTGCCGAAAAATTCTACGCAATGCCATATTCGGGTGAAAAGATTTCGGCTTTGTTTGGGCATATTCACGAAGTCGAAGTGTTGAAAACCATTGTGGAAACCGCACAGTTTTCAACAATTGATTTTGTACAAAGTCACAGCGTCAGCCCTGATTCTGACATTTTATCCAAAGTTCCCACAGGTCTGGGCGGCGTTCGCGCGTAATTGCGAGGCTTTGTTCTTGCCTCCACTGTGCAATATTTTTATGATGCCCGCTGAGTAGCACAGCCGGAACACTTTCGCCCTCCCAACATTCGGGGCGAGTATACTGGGGATACTCCAGTAGCCCTGCGTAGTGGCTTTCCTCCTCGTAGCATTCTGCTGAGGGAAGCACATCTTTACACACTCTGGCGATTGCGTCGGTGAGTATCAGTGCAGGCATTTCGCCACCCGTTACCACATAATCTCCGATAGAGATTTCTTCATCTACAATTTTGTCCAGCACGCGCTGATCTATACCTTCGTAATGCCCACACAGCAAAAAGAGATTGGGCAGTTTTGAAAGCTCCACGACTTTCTTTTGGGTTAGCGTAGTGCCTTTTGGGGACAGATATATCGTGTGCGGTTTTGTATCCAACTGTGCGCATACGGCTTTCCAGCAGTCGTAAACGGGCTGTGCCTGCATGACCATGCCCATGCCACCGCCAAAGGGAGAATCATCCACGCGATTGTGGCGGTCGGTGGTGTAATCGCGGATCTGGTGGCAGCGGACGGTGATAGCCCCCTTTGCTCTGGCCCTGCCGAGGATGCTTGCCGAGAGTACCGCTTCACACATTTCGGGGAAAAGGGTGGCGATTTCAATCTGCATCGTCAAACAATCCTTTCAGCGGTCGGATCTTGACAAATCCTTGCTCCGGTGCCACCTCGATTACCACATCGGGAATCACCGGTACCAGACGTTCCTTGCCCATATCATCTTGAAGCAGATAAACATCGTTTGCACCTGTTTGCAATACATCAGCGATTTTTCCGTAATCCGTACCGTGGTCGATATCTAGCACTTGCAACCCGATTAGATCCTGAATGAAGTAGGTGCCTTCCTCTAGCGTTACCTCTTCTCTGTCCATGTAGAGGATGGTGTTACGCAGTGCCTGCGCCTGTTCGACGGTATCGATACCCTTAAATTTGATGAACGCCATGTTCTTTTGTACACGCGCTTGTTCGATCTCCATCGGTATGGTCTGTTTCCCGCGATACAGCACTTCAAATTCGCACAGAAACTCTGCATCGTCGCACCACGGCTGCACTTTGACCGTGCCGTTTAAGCCATGAACGGTTACAATTTTGCCGATTTCCAAATAGCGTTTCCGCATGATGTTCTCCTTTGCGTGATAAAAGCTTTGGGCAGCCTTTTTGAGGGGCTTGCAGACGCTTAGTAGCGTCATCGGTACACTTTGTTGCGTGAGAAATCTCACGCTCTCGGAAGCCTCTCATTATCTAAGAATGGGATTATTCCCCCAAAATATGCCGTTTTAAGCAACAGAAGGATTCCTCGCTGATATGATGCTCCAATTTACAGGCATCTTCCGCAGCGGTTTCTGCAGAAACACCGATCTGAATCAGCCAGTCAGTCAACACCTGATGCCGCTCATAAATGCGTCCGGCGACCTCTTCGCCTGATTCGGTCAATGCCAGTTCGCCATCATCCTCTACGCGGATAAATCCACCGTCACGTAGAATACCTACAGCACGGCTCACACTTGGTTTGGAGACTTCCATTTCCCTTGCGACATCAATCGAACGGGAGGACTTACCCTTCGAACGCAGCATAAGAATTGTTTCCAGATAATTTTCCCCTGATTCATAGAGTTTTGCCATTGTTTCGCCGCCTTTCTGTACGATATTGCCTTCCTATTTACAGTATAACAGAAACGGCCCCAATTGTCAAGCTTCGACAATTTCGCAGACAGTGAGCACATCGCCATCTACCGTAAAGCGAATATCCAATCCGCTGTAGGCAATGCCGTAGATACGCTTTGGGTCATTACTATATCCGGGGCGAGGGTCTTGTGCGAGAATTGCCATGACCGTATCGTGATCGGAGACGGGGAGTTTTGATGAGAGCGCGGGGGTGATCTTCACTTGCAGCAGATGTTGTTTGGTTTCGGCAGTGTAGCCCTCGGTGGCTTCAGGGTGGCAATCAGCAATGGGTATATATGGCTTGATATCGTAGATCGGTGTGCCGTCCATCAAATCAATGCCCGACACAGCAAGCACGATCCTGTCTTTGCGCTGAGAGATATGCTCCAATCTGACACATGATAGCCCGATGCTGTTGGGACGAAAGGGAGAGCGCGTGGCAAATACGCCTACACGTTGATTTCCTCCAAGGCGAGGTGGGCGCACTGTAGGTGACCATGTTTTACCATGCGGAGGTGTCGCATCAGAAAAGTCCCATATCAGCCAGATGTGGGAAAATTGTTCCAGACCGCGAAAGGCTTCTGCACGGCTGAAGGTCTGCTCCATGATGATCTCACCGTGAAGCTCTTTTACCAATCCGCTTTGTCGCGGAATACCGAACTTCGTTGAGAATGGCGCATGCATATATGCAATGGGTTTCATAGTGTAACGGCTCCTTTGGGTTGAGGTGTGTCATGCTTTTATTATAGCACAGATTTCACGAAAAGTCACGGCTTTTTTCAATCCGGCATTGGATATAGCAGCAATATGCGCCTTTTGCGCGAGATGACGAAAACAGATAGCAGGAGGGGGCTGTTTTCGCAAATGCAGGAAAAAGGCACAATATCTGGTTTGAAAGGGCGAAACGAAAATGCACATCTTGTGAATGTAACCGAATTGTAATTGTTTTGCCGCACGAACAGTCAAAGCCGGATAATGGCTTGCAAACGAATGTTTTATTTGTTCCAATACGAAATTAAGTCGTGAAAGGATTGACAAACACACCGGATTATGTTACAATAAAGTTACACACACAGAAACGACATATGGGAATAAGGTGTAATGGGGTATCGATGTAAAGATCAAATAGCGTAAGGAGTGAAACCCGATGCACAATTTACATCCTTTCGGCAGAGCAATGCGTACCATTTTGTGTACGATCAGCCTTGTCACGCTTGGCTGTGCCCGTGTGTTACAACCTGCTGTATTTGCGGAGGAGAAAGAGACATCTGTTGCGTCTGTGATTGGCTTGGATGAGTATGATATCTGCTATACCGCGTCGGAGGCACTGACTGAACAGATGGCGTCCGTGTTCGCGGGCGATATCAACCTCGCCATGGACGCAGCTCGTACTCCCGTTTCCGGATCTCTGGCAGTGACCTCCTCATTGGATATTCGCACCACATACTATGCTTACAATACCGACTCCTATGTGACAGGTATGCAGTGTTATATCTACGCACAGGCTGTTTACGCAACCTTGTTTGACGATCTGCCCTATCACGGTGCAGGTACAAAGCAATATGATTATTCCGCGCAAGTAATGGGTCAATCGCCTACGGTGGATTACAGGACATTTGTTGCTTCTAAGGTGATGCCCGGTGCTTATTTGCGCACTACCGATCAGCAGGATGGTACGTATAATGGTTCGGTTGGGCATTCGCTGATTGTGTTGGGCTACAATGAAGATGGCCTGACGATTTTGGAAGGCAATGCCGATAGCAATGGTCTGATTCGGATTATCACCTATACGTGGGATGATTTCAATGCGCGTATGCTGACTCGCTATGGCAGAGTGATTTCTCATGTGGTACAGCCTCGCGAAGATGTTTACCTTGGCAAGTACGGCTTGTCATTTGACAGCCTCATCGCAGGGGAAAACGGAAATGCGCCTTCTGTATCCGCAGGAAATTTCACGATGCATCGACTAAATGGGCATATGCAGTTGCCGGAACTGGGCAAAGGCTTTACATGGTCAAGCAGTGATGAGACCGTTGTAACCGTGGATGAAAGTGGGAAGTTGACTGCGATCAGTGACGGTACGGTTACAATTATTGCCACAGATGGCAACGATAGCTACAGCTATACTGTGACAGTTTCTCTGGTGGCATGGGAGGAACTGGGTGACCTCAATGGAGATGCTGCGGTCAACACTGCCGATGCCATTATCCTCTTGCAACATTATACGGATCAATTGATGGATCATACCATTGCGCCGGACGAGCATACGCTTCGGCTTGGCGATATTAACGATGACGGCGTACTGGATAACACCGATGCCATTCTGGTGCTGCGATATTATGTAGCTGCGCTTTCCAATGCTTCTCTTTCATCGGAAGTGCGTTGGAGTACCGTGTTGCAATGATTGATACATTAGATACGATGATTGCCCTCCTTGTAATAAGGGGGGCAATTTTCATCTTTTGTTTTAGAGTGTGCGGCAAAAGTCGTATGGAATGTCCTCGATGCGTTGCTATTGGGTGCGAGGAATATCTTACGATACAAGATATGGCAACAGCCGCCTTCCATCAAGGAAAAGCGGCTGTTTTCGATTACTCTGCGGTTGCATCACTTTTTTTGATGTGAAACACCATTCGGAAAATGCCCGCAAGCAGCTTGGGGCTGCGCACAACAACGATTTTCATTGCCCTACCTCCTTCACAAGATAGTACAGCATATGCAAAATCGCGTGTTTTGCTACAGTTTTGATTGCACAATCAGCAGAATACCCTCTTCCACACGCAAAACCGCGCATTGGTCGGTAATTTCGTTGCTAACTCCCAGTGGGTGATACATTGTCAGTGCGGCGTTCTCCAGGGGATATTTGACTCCGCGTATGCTGACGCCTTTGCACTGCGGTGTCAGTGCAAATACCGAGAATGTAAAGCCTTCGCGTTTGGGATATTCTACCGTGATGCCTGCCGTTTGTAGTGTCAGCAGATCGTTTTCCCCTACGAGTATACCGCTTGCATGATGCTGATGCAAAAAAAGCAGTGTTTGAATATTCGCATAGCTGTGGTCGAATCTGCCACCCAATGCTCCGTAGATCACAAAACGATGGCAGCCTTTTTCCAGACCAAATCGTATGGCAAGTACAGTATCGGTATCGTCTTTTTCCACAGGAGCCTTGTAGTAGGGGGTATCCGGTAGCATACCCAGTGAATCAAAATCGCCAAGTACAAGGTTGGGTGTTACGCCCATGCGCTGTGCTAGCCGCAAGCCACTATCTGCGCAAAGAATCCATGCATCCTCCTGAGGAATGGGCAGGCATGGCAGACCTCTTTCAGGGCCACCTGCAAAAATCAGACAGAGGTTGCTCATTTTTTATCCTCCCATGCTTTATGCTGCATCGCCTCTTGCAGCATAATGGTATAGCTTTCGTAGCGGCTTTTGGGGATGATGCCTGCATCCACAAACTCGCGCACGGCGCAGTGTGGCTCGTGGAGATGTCGGCAATCGGCATATCGGCAAGGTTTGTTCACCGCTGTGAGCTCCGGGAAGCAAGATACAAGATCACCGGGGGGGATTACGGCGTAGCTTTCGGTTTCAAAGGTCGAAAAGCCTGGCGTATCCGCGATTTTACCGCCGTTTTGCAATGCATACAACTCCACATGGCGTGTGGTATGTTTGCCTCTGCCAAGTTTTTTGCTGATCGCTGCGGTTTCCAGCTGTAGGCTGCTGTCAATTGCATTCAATAGTGTAGATTTTCCAACACCTGAATTGCCCGTAAATGCACTGATACAATCTTGCATCTCGTTATAGATGGGTGCAATACACTGTGGATCGGCATAATCCACAGCGAACACGGTGTATCCGGCACTGCGGTAGATGTTCATCAGCGCATTTGCGTCTGCCAGATCCAGCTTCGTAAACACCAATATCGGCTCAATGCTTTTGTATTCACACACGGCAAGAAAGCGATCCAGCAAGAGCACATTGGGGGCGGGTTCACAGGCAGCGATTACAAAAAACAGCTTGTCCAGATTGGCAAGGGGCGGACGGATCAGGGCGTTGCGCCGCGGAAAGATTTTTGTAATGCAGTCGTTTTCCACTGTGACCGTATCACCGGCGCATGGCGAGATGCCCTGTTTACGAAAGAGCCCTCTTGCTGTACATGTAATAACACCATCGGGGGACTCTACCGTGTAGAGCCCCCCAACAGATTTCAAGATCAAGCCGGTCATTCATCATCGCCATTTTCAGGCGCAATCACAGTGGTGACTGTTGTCGTGGTAGTGACATCGGAGCCGAAACCACCGTCGCTACTGGTTGTGGTCGTCGTGGTGGTGAAACTGGTGGTCGTTTCCACGATCAGACCGTTCACTGCCGCGAATGCAGCTTCAACATCGGATTCGATCACGGTGACGGTCTTATTGTCGAAGTCCACCTTGTAGGTGCCAATGGTTGCATTCATCATGTTGCTGTCATTGACCAGTCGTACCAAGAAATCGACCGTACCGGTGCCGGAGATGGAAACCTTAGTGGTACCTGTTGCATACGCCACATTGAAGCTGGGGCCGGTCGTATGCACCACGCCTCCCTCATAGAAGATGATGTGGAAGCTGCCGGTTGCTTTTTCGGGAATAGCGATGGAGAACTCAACGTCCTGCTCAGCGGGGATACCATTGCTGACCTTGACGGTAATGGTTGTGCCTTCTGTAACCGGCTCTGTGGGGTTGATGCTCTGGTAGAAGACCTGCCCCTTAGGCGCATTGGAATTATCTTCTACACATACAAGCTCCAGATTGCAGACAGTGGCGGTATCCAGTGCGGTTTCGTAGGACATCCCAATGAAATTCGGCACGGGGACAGTATCCTTATTTTTGCCTTTGCTGATATAAACAGTGACATAGTCGCCCGGCTCCAGCTCGGTGTTTGCAACGGGGTCGGTGCGCACGATCTTGCCCTGTTCCACGGTATCGTCAAAGGTATAGCGTTCATCAATGGTCAAGCCCAAAGCGATGATCTGCTGTTTGGTGGTCACATAGTCCCAGTTGGTGTAGTCGGGCAGGGTGATTTTCTTGGAGCCCTTGCTGACCTTGACTGTTACGGTTGCACCCTTTTCCACGGGATCTTCGGCAGGGATGCTCTGATCAAAGATTTTATCCTTTGCCAATGTGGAGTACTCATAGCTTTCCACTTCAATCTGCAACAACTGACCGTACTGCTGCTTTGCCTCCTCGTAGTCCATGCCGACCAGAGAGGGCATCTTGTAGGATGTGCTATTGGGGTCATTCTGATTGTTCATAAAGTCGATGATCGCTTTGACACCGATGATAACCGCAATGGTAATGACTACGCAAATGACTGCTGTAATGATTGGCACAAATACAGAAGGACGTTCCTCCTCCTCATATTCGTATTCATCATCGTCATCCTCATCATCGTCATCGTCATTTTCTTCGGCGTATCGTTGCTCTTCGGCTTCGACAGGCTCTGTGGTGACCGCACCGGAGAACCTGCCCTTTGCAGGCTCAGCAGATGTTGTCTCGTCTTCCAAAGCGGGGATATAGCCGAACACGATCGCGGTATTCTCCTTGAAGCTTTCCAGATCATCCATCATATCTCTTGCAGACTGATAACGATCAGCAGGATCCTTCTGCATTGCCTTCAGAATGATTTCCTCCAAGCCGGGTGCAATATCAGCCCGAATGCTGCGCGGACGCTTTGGATCCGCCTGCATATGCATGACCGCTACGCTGACTGGATTTTCGTGGTCAAAGGGCTTTTTACCGGTCAGCATTTCATAAAGCATCACGCCAACGGAATATAAATCACTTTTGGCATCGGTGGCAGCACCTCTTGCCTGTTCGGGGCTGATATAATGCACAGTACCGATGGCTTTATCGGTACCGGTTTTGCCTTCCTCGCGGGCAAATTTTGCAATGCCGAAGTCCATGACCTTGATGGTGCCATCGCGGAGCATCATGATATTCTGCGGCTTAATATCCCGGTGGACAATACCCTTGCTGTGGGCGTGCTGCAATGCGCGTAATATCTGGGTGACGAAATGCACAGCATCTCTCCAATCCAGCACACCGCTTTGCTCGATATATTCGTTCAGGGTAATGCCATCGATGTACTCCATGACGATAAACTGGATGCGATCCGAAAAGCCCACATCGTAGATCTTTACAATATTGGGGTGGTTTAGCAATGCCGTTGCCTTCGATTCATTGCGGAAGCGGCGCAGAAACTCCTCGTTTTCGGCAAATTCCTTCTTCAGGATTTTTACCGCCACGGGCTTACCATCTACGACATCATTGGCACGGTACACATCTGCCATACCGCCCTCGCCGATGCGTTCTACGATTTCGTAGCGGCCTTCCAGCTTTTTTCCGATGTTCTTGTTGTTTCGATCTTTTTCCATTACAAACCTCCGAGTCAGGTCATCCCGACCAAATTCAATATGGCTGTGTGTTATCTATGGTCAACCGAGTTTATCGGTCTGACTGCAAATTAAGGGGCAAGCAAAATCACAGAGATGTTATCCCTGCCGCCCTGCTCATTGGCTGCATCCAGGAGCTGTTTTGCAGCATCGGCAGGTTCATAGCCGGAAGCGAGCGTGCCGATGGTAGCATCATCGAGCATACCATATAAGCCATCCGAGCAAAGCAGTAATCGTTGCCCATGATCCAGTGTGCAATCAAAATGATCCGCCAGTACATGGGGCATCACACCGACAGCGCGAGTCAACTCATTGCGGCGCGGGTGTGTTGCGCATTGTTCTGCTGTGATATCGCCACGCTCATATAAATACTGTGCGGCCGTGTGATCCAGTGTCAGCTGCACAGGTGGGGCATCATTGTTGATGACATAGGCGCGAGAATCGCCGATATTGACGATGAAGCATTCCTGTCCGCGCAGTATGGCGGCTACGAGGGTTGTGCCCATGCGCATACGCAAATTGGCAGCCACCGCAGCGGTGTATACGCTTCTATTTGCGTCAGCGACTGCCTGATGCAACAGATCGGAAAGTGCATCAGGGGTCATCTCCGCCCGGTAACTCTGCATGATGCGATTGACAAAGGCATTGGCAGCGATATTACTTGCTTCTTTTCCGCCCTGCATACCTCCCATGCCATCGCAGACGACAGCCAGTACGCCATCGGGCAGGGCACGGGTAGCGATGGTATCCTGATTTTCTTCACGCACTCGTCCGATTTCACAATACTGTCCAATTTCCATACCGACGCACCTCACTCTCTTTTTTCATGCGCGTTATTCTCCATGGCATTGCGGCGCAGCTGACCGCAGGCCGCCTTAATATCGTCACCGAGGGTGCGCCGCACGGTAGCGTTGACGCCCTCCTCAGATAAATATTGCATAAATTGCTTTGCGCTTCCAGCTTGAAATCCGTTTTCTCCCACAGGGTTCACGGGGATCAAATTGACATGGGGGCGCATTTTCGGAAACACAGGCTTCAAACATTCGGCAAGTCGCTGTGCATCCGCACGGGAATCATTTTTGCCGCGGATCAGCGCATATTCAAAGCTCAACCGCCTGCCTGTTTTACGGAAGTATCTTCCACAGGCTGCCAGCAATTCTTTCAATGGGTATTTTCGGTTTACGGGCATCAGTGCACTGCGTGCGATGTCATCGGGAGCGTGCAGTGAGATAGAAAGCGTCAGGGGCAGATTTTCTTCTGCCAGCCGATCAATCATTGGTACAAGACCACAGGTCGAAAGTGTCACATGACGCAGACTCATCGCTCTGCCTTCTTTGCATGAGAGCAGCCGCAGAAAGCGCAGTACCTCATCGTAATTATCCAGTGGCTCACCAATGCCCATTAGCACAACGCCGGATACAGCTTGTTCTGGCGGAAACTCTGCGTCCATCAAATCAATTTGCCCGAGCATTTCGGCTGCGGTCAGATTTCGAACTAGCCCTAATGGTGCCGAGGCACAGAATTTACAACCCATTCTGCACCCCACCTGTGTGGAAATGCAAGCAGTCACGCCATGATGATACACCATGCGCACCGCTTCCACGCAATTACCATCGGCAAGCTTACAGAGATATTTTACAGTATCATCTATGGAAGATGCAAGCCTTTGTACAATATTTGGTTGGTTTATATAAAACCGTTGTTGTAATTCTGTTCGAAACTGTTTAGAAAGGTCAGTCATTTGCGAAAAGTCAGTGATTTTTCGCTGATGAAGCCATCGGAACAGCTGTGCTGCACGGAATTGAGGCACATCCATTGGGGCGAGCACATCAGCAAGTTCCTGCGGCAGCAAGCCCATCAACTCGATCTTTTCTGTTGTTGCTGCTGCTGTCTGCTGCATACTGATTGCTCCTTTTTTATTCCGCCCTGCGACGCATTTTTGCGATGAAAAATCCGTCTGAGCCAAGCATTTGTGGAAAGAGTGTTGTCATCTCCGCCACAATGTTTTGATTCCATGCAGCGGACTTCCAAGGCAGTTCCGGGGCAAACTCGGAGTGTAAGCTGAGAAAATCTGCCACTACTGTTTCATTTTCTGCTTTCGAGAGTGTACAGGTGGAATACACCAGTACGCCACCCGGCTTGACCGCTTTCGCACTTGCCTCTAATATGCAACGCTGTATTGCGGGCAGATCCTTTACTTCTTCGGCAGATTTGTATCGCACTTCCGGCTTGCGGCGCATTACGCCATAACCCGAACATGGTACATCGCAAAGCACCCTGTCTGCCATAGGGCGGTCATCGGCAGGTTTTGCCGCATCGCCTGTGGATGCGTAAATATTGGAAAGACCCAATCGCTTTGCACCTTTTTGAATCAGTCGCACACGATTTTCATGCAAATCATAGGCGTAGACTTTGCCTGTCCCGCGCATCATCTCTGCGATGGTAAAGGTTTTACCGCCGGGGGCAGCACATACATCCAGTATGATCTCACCGGGCTGCGCGTCCAATGCCATACAGCAAAGCTGAGAGGCAAGATCCTGCACATGGAACATTCCTTTTTTGAACGCTTCCGTATCTGTTAACGTGCCGCTACGCTGAAGGCGGTAGGCATTGGGAATCTCAGCGATCGCAGTAGGGGAAAAATCTACCAAGGCAGAAAGCAGTGCATCCGTATCGGCGCGCTGCGAATTTCTGCGGATGTATACGGGTGGCTCACCCTCTGCATCTTCCAAAAAGAGCAACACAGCTTCTTCGCCATATTCTTTGATCAGCTGCGCGATCAGCGCACGAGGCACTGAATACTGCACCTCATAGGCTGCAAGTTTTTCTTCAGGGTGCGGGATCAACTTCTCGCTGCGTAAAAAACTGCGCAGTACGGCATTTACCATGCCGGAAGCACTTTTTTTGCCCATCGCTTTGATGACTTCTGTCCAAAGATTGACCGCAGCAGAGGGCGGAGTTGCCAGATACAGCAACTCGTAAATGCCACAGCGTAGTACGCATCGCACAGCGGCATCCAGTTTTTCCGGCGCACGACTGCTGTGTGCCTGCACACAAGCGTCTACCGTAAGCAGACGCTCCAGTGTACCTTGAAAGAGTGCGGTACACAGTGCCTTTTCCTGCCCTGTGAGCTTGGTATTTTGAAAAGCCGCCTGTAATGCCAGGTTGCTGTAGCTGCCGGATTCCAGTGTGCGCAGCAGGGTTCTGGCGCAAAGCAAACGCGGTTGTACACCATTCATTTGCGGTTTCCTCGTATGGCGATCAATCGCAACAGCTGTATCAGTGCAGTAATGGTTGCCGCAACATAGGTCATAGCAGCTGCGCTGAGTACCTTTTTGGCACCCTTCAGTTCGTCCTCGTCAAACATCATGGATTGTTCCATATTTTCCAGGGCACGGTGGCTTGCGTTGAACTCAACGGGCAATGTAACCAGCTGGAAGAATACCACTACGCAAAACAGTATAATACCGATCGTCAGCAGACCCATCCAACCAAACATCAAGCTGAGCAAAATGAGCAGATACGATGCATTTGAAGCAAAATTGGTAAGCCCCACAATTGTACTGCGCAGATGCACAGGTGCATATCCCGTTGCATATTGCAAGGCGTGTCCTGCTTCATGCATCGCCACACCCACAGCTGCCACACTGTTGCTGTTGTATACGCTTTCCGAAAGGCGAATGACATTGGCAGAAGGGTCATAGTGGTCTGTCAGGTGCCCGGAGCAAGGCTCAATGCGCACATTGGTGATACCGTTGGTGCGCAGCAGATATTCCGCAGCCTCTGCACCACTCATGTTTCGCTGATTTGCGATCTTGTTATATTTTGCATAAGTTATTTGTACTTTGATCGACGCTGCAAAAGATATCGCCAGCGCGATGAGCAATAAAGCGTACAATGGAATACTCCTTTCCAATGGTATGTGGCATCAGTATATGCAAAAGTGGTTTGATTCATTACTACAAACGGCAATTTATTCTGCTGTTTGGAAGCAATCATTTGGTTGCAGCACCATGCCTCGCAGCAGATCTGCAACTGTCATGGCACGGCCGCCCTCCATTTGCACCACAAGGGGTGTGACACACAAGCCATCGCCGCAGACAAACTCCATGGTTTTCGAATCCACAATGGCACCGGGGGCGGCATCGGAACGGTGGTCGCTCAGAACCGAGCGATGCAGCTTAATGCGTTTACCACCTAGCATCGCATAGCCTGAAAGGGCACGAATGGTGCGATCAATGGTTTGGGCGGGCAGATCAAAGTCCAAACGGCTCATTTCCTTCGTGATTTTTTCTGCGGTGCAGGCAAGCAAGTCATTCTGCACCTCGGGAGTCAGTGTGCCTTCTTCCAGACAGCGCAGTGTTTCGCGCAGCACCTCTGCTGACATCTCTGACAGACGGTCATGAAGCGTATCGGCCGTTTCATCAGGGGCAATGGGTGTTTCCAGCTTATAGAGCATATCGCCTGTATCCAGTCCCACAGCCATTTGCATGGCTGTTACGCCGGTTGCGGTATCGCCTGCTAAGATCGCACGCTGAATTGGTGCTGCACCGCGCCATCTTGGTAGCAGTGATGCGTGCAGATTGATGCAGCCATACTTTGGCAGGGCAAGGATCTCCTTTGGCAGAATTTGCCCGTAGGCTGCCACCACGATTAGATCGGGGGAGAGCTGTTGCAGTGCCGCATACGCTTCTTTGGCATCTTCACCACGGCGCAGAGAAAGTGGTTGATATACCTTAAGCCCCAAAGCCAACGCTTCCGCCTTGACAGGAGAGGGCCGCAACCGATGCCCACGTCCTCTGGGACGGTCAGGCTGCGTAAATACGCCCATAATATGATGCCCTTCCTGATGCAACATACGCAATGCAGGCACAGCAAATAGGGGAGTACCCATATAAACGATCGAAAGCGGGTTCATTGCAGCAACTCCTTTCAACGGTGCGGTTATACTTATTCGTTCTCGTAGGTCACATACTCATCCACAAGGCGCACGAACAGTTTTCCTTCCAGATGGTCGTACTCGTGGCAGACACAGCGCGCCTCAAGGTCGCTGAGTTTCAGCTCATACTGCTCACCCTTGCGATTATATGCGTGCAGGGTGCAGCGTTTGGGTCTGGTGACATAGCCCCAGATATTCGGGCAGGAAAGGCAGCCTTCTACCCCGCGTTGCTTGCCGCTAGCTTTGACAATTTCGGGATTGACGGCTTCGATCATGCGATCGCCCAGATCAATGATGAATACACGTTTGAGTACACCGACCTGTGGTGCGGCAAGACCAACGCCATTTGCTTTTTTCAGTGTTTGCATCATGTCGTCAATCAGCTGTGACAGACGTTCATCAAATTGTTCAACGGGACGACAACGCTTTGCCAGTATGGGGTCGCCGTCTTTTACGATATTGCGGATTGCCATGAAATCTTGTTCCTTCCTATTCCGATTCAAACCTTGTTTCCCAATGGCACAGTATATATTTCTCAAACGAGAAGGTATCCGCGCGAAACGGAAAAGTGATCTCGTATGTGTAGTACCACGGGTCGGTTTTTGTGTTTTGTAAGATATGAAAACTCTTGGCAGGTATAAAGCCTTGTTCCGGTAAGAAAAGCATCATTTTCCCTCGGCATTGTTCGGTGCAACTGACTCCGGTTCATCGGTCTGTTCCGTCATGTTACGTGTCCCCCATGTGGGAGAAGGTTGGCGCACAACGATGATGATCCCGGAACGCACAGCGAGGTCAGCACAATGCAAAACGATTTGTGACTTGTAGCATGCTGTATAGAAGCTTTCAGTCAGTCTGCAATCCTCATACGCCGCAGTCGCCGTTCATATCGGCAAACAGTTGCACGGAGGCAAAGCGTTTATCAGCCAGTGCTTTGGTGATCACCTTGCGGATAAACTGTCGCATATCTGCGGTATCTTTGCATTTTAAGAGCACACGATAGCGATATTTGCCGTTGAGTCTGCCATAGCTTGCGGGGACAGGTCCCAGTACACGCAATGGCAGGCGAAGCTGCTCTTTTGTGGCGATCTGCCCTAGCAGCTGCACAAAGATTTTTGCTGCATCTGCCACGCGATTCTCCCACATTCCCGAAAAGCCGATCACGCAGATATCGCAGATGGGTGGAAACATGAGCGTACGGCGCATAGCAAGCTCTTCTTCATAAAAGGAGTCGTAATCCTGTTTTGCCGCAAGCTGCAATACATAATGCTCCGGCATACTGGTTTGCAGGATTGCTCTGCCGGGGGTTTTGCCTCTGCCACCTCTGCCTACCACCTGTGTAACCAACGAAAAGGTACGCTCATAGCTGCGAAAATCGCCGGCATATAATGCTTTGTCGATGGAAACCACGCCCACCAATGTAACATTGGGAAAATCCAAGCCTTTGCCGATCATTTGTGTGCCTGCAAGGATATCATACTCACCCTTTGCGAATGCCCGAAAGCCTGCTTCGTATGCGTCACGGGTCATGGTGGTATCGGCGTCCATGCGCAGGATTCGCGCATCGGGCAGCAGGAGTTGCAATTCTTCTTCCAATTTTTGCGTGCCAAAGCCCATTTGCCGTAGCTTATCATGCCCACAGGTAGGGCAGGTAGTTACGGGTGGTTGCACATGACCACAATAATGGCACAGTAAACTATTGTTTGCCTTATGGTAAGTCATTGGCACAGAACAATTGGGACAATACACCGGCTGATAGCACTTGACGCATTGCAGTAGCGTGTGATATCCGCGACGGTTGAGCAGCAAAATGCTCTGTTCGCCCTTTTCTAAATTTTCGCGCAATGCATCGGCAAGAAATCTTGAAAACGGCGTACTGTTGCCCACCATGCGTTCTTCGTTCATATCCACCACTGTTACCTGTGGCAGTGGCGCTTGATTATAACGCTGCGTCATGGTCAGCAGATGATATGCGCCACGCTGTGCCAGATATCGGCTTTCGAGCGAGGGCGTGGCAGATGCCAGTACCAGTGCTGCATTGTGACGGCGGCAACGCTCCCTTGCCACATCTGCGGCATGGTAGCGAGGCGACTGATCTGCCTTATATGAATGCTCGCCTTCCTCATCGAGAATGATGATACCAATATCGGAAAGCGGTGCAAACACGGCACTTCTTGTGCCAATTACCACGCGGATCTCCCCATTGCGGATGAGTTTGTCAGTATCCAGGCGCTGTCCAAGGGAAAGTCCACTGTGAATTAACCCTACCAGATTGCCGAATCTTGCCTGGAAATACTGCACGACCTGTGGGGTCAATGCAATTTCCGGCAGCAGTAGCAGAGCTTGCCTGCCCTGTTGCAGTGTTAGATAAATGAGCTGTTCAAACACAGCAGTTTTACCACTGCCTGTAACACCATACAGCAAATACGCTGTTGCGGTGTGTGATGTGATTGCAGCTGCCACTGCATCATAAGCTGCCTGCTGTTGGGAAGAAAGCACGGTATCTTCCGGCGATATGGTCACTACTGCGTCTCTCGGCACGCGCAAATGCGGGATTTCCACCCGTGAGGCAATGCCAAGCTTTACCAGATTCTGGACGGTACTTTCGCTGATGCCTGCGAGATAAGCGCATTCCTTGACGGTGAGCGTTTTATGCTCCCGTAGAATTTCCACGGCAAGGCGCTGTTTTTCTGTAGTGCGAAAGTCCGTTTCATTGGCAAGAAACGCATCAGAAAGGCAAACCATTTTACGAGTTTGATCTCCTACTGCGCGTTTGCCCTCTGCTGCCGAAACAAGGCATCCTTTTTCCAACAGAGATTCCAACACGGTGGCTTTTTCGGCGCTGCCATCGGCACGCAGCAATACATCGCGTTCTTTCTCAGAATTTGCCTGTGCCACCAACCGCAGCAGGTTTTCCTCCGATTCTGTCAGCGTAATATTTTGAGGGATCGGCACCGGAAGATATCGCTCCTCCAGATGCATCTGCATACCGCCGGGCAACACAGCGCGCACCGCATCGTAATGGGTGCAGAAGGTGTGTTCATACAACCATTCCACCAGAGAAAGCAGTTCCTCGGTCAGAACCGGTTCGCGGTCGAGCACTGCGGTCACGGGTTTATAGGCGATTGGATCCCCGTTTGTGTCACTTTCCTGCAACACCGGGGTCACTGCGAGTACCATCGCCATTCTGCGACGATTGCCTTTGCCAAAGGGTACTGCCACGCGCATTCCTGCGCGAATCTGTCCACGCAGTGTATTGGGCACTAAATAAGTGTACAGACGGTCATACCCCATAGTGGCTGCGTTCAGTGCCACTTGTACAGCCATCGACTCGCTCAAATGGGACACACGCATCCTCCTTTCAGGATATATCCGTCCGATCGGTTTATTCCGGTCGTTCGGTCGGTTCCACGACCTTATACTTTCCGGCTGCGAATTCCTCCACAGCGGTCTTTACCGGCTTTTCATCGAGGTGCTGCTTGTTCTCATACAAATTGTCAGCGATTTCTCTTGCGCGCTTTGCAACGCCCAATACGAAAGCGTAATAGTTATCATTTTTTGAAATGATTTGGTTCATGGATGGTCTTAACATGATGTGATCAACGCTCCTATTCTTTCTTCGGAATACTTTGTGCGGTTTTCTTCTGCCTTTACGATGGCACAAAAATCATCCACCGCGTCTTCAAGCTTATCATTCCACACGATGTATTGATAGCGGTCTGCAAAGGGGATTTCTTCCATTGCCTTTGCGATGCGTTTTTCAATGACTTCCGGCTTTTCCGTACCGCGCTTTTCCAGTCTGCGACGCAATTCTGCAATGGTGGGTGGCATAGTGAAAATGGTAATGGCTTCCGGATGCTCTGCCATCACTTTCAGCGCACCCTGCACCTCGATCTCAAGCACGACATGCTTGCCTTGTGCCCAGATCGCTTCCACCTCCGAACGCAGTGTGCCATAATAATGATCGCAATACGGAGCATATTCAAACATAGCATCCTCCGCAATATACTGCTCGAAACGTTTGTGGGTGATAAAGTGATAGTTCACACCGTCGACTTCGCCATCTCGGGGCTGACGAGTCGTTGCCGATACGGAAATCTGACAGGCGGTGCGCTTAACAACCTCTGCGAGCATGGTACCCTTTCCGCAACCGGATGGCCCCGAAAGGACGATCAGCATTCCTTGTTCATTCATATTCCTGTTCCTCCTCTGCATTTTCCGCGCTGATATTGCCTGAAAGTCTGGCACCGATGGTTTCGGGCTGAACGGCGGAAAGAATCACGTGGTCGCTGTCCATCACGATGACGGCGCGTGTGCGTCTGCCATAGGTGGCATCAATGAGCCTGCCACGATCTCTTGCGTCCTGAATGATCCGCTTGATGGGGGCAGATTCCGGACTGACGATCGTCACTAGGCGAGACGATGAGATCATATTGCCAAAGCCGATATTGATCAGTCGCATAATCGATGTCCTTTCCGTCTGTATTATTCAATATTCTGGATCTGTTCGCGGATCTTTTCAATCTCGGACTTCATATCCACCACAAGGCGTGTAATGCGCAGTTCCTGCGCTTTGGAGCCGATGGTATTGACCTCGCGGTTCATTTCCTGCACCAGAAAGTCCAGCTTTCTGCCGACCGGCGTGTCTTCAGCAAGCAGCTCGCGGAATTGTGCGATATGGCTGCGTAGACGGACGGTTTCCTCATCAATGGCAGTTTTTTCTGCAAAGATGGCGGCTTCTGTCAACACGCGCTGTGGTTCGATGTTGGTATCCTTCATCAACTCGGTGAGCTTTGCAAGCAGCCGGTCGCGATAGCTTTCTGTCACACCGGGCGCGATGGATTCGATCTGTGCGAGCATTTGCTCCAAACCATCAAGCTTTGTCAGCAGATCTTCTGCCAGACGCGCGCCCTCACAGCGTCGCATGGAGAGAAATCCTTCCAGCGCATTTTCCGTTACCTGCGCTACCTGCTCCCAGATGGCGGTTTCGTCCTCCTGCGCCTTGGTCACGGTAAACACATCGGGCAGGCGCATCAGCGTAGAAAGACGGATGTCATCCTCCAGATAAAATTTGCCCTCTTCGCCCATTTCTGCGTTAAATTGCCGTAGCGCAGAAACATATCCATCAGCCACTGCGCGATTGACCATGATCATCGCGTCTTTTCCGTCGGGGCGGTTGATCGTTACGCTTACTTCTATCTTACCCCTTGCGATTTTGCCGCTAAGAAACGCTTTCAGCTTTTCTTCCAGATACATACAGGTGCGAGGCAAGCGTGCTGAAAACTCATAATAGCGGTGGTTTACCGCACGGATTTCCACCAGTACATCCCTGCCATCAGTCAGCATCTGTGCTCTGCCGTAACCCGTCATACTTTTGGGCATGAGAAACCTCCTGCTTGGTATATTTTAATTAGAGCGCACAATGCGCCAAGTATACATTTATCATCTTAACAGTATACCATATTTCCCCATGAAAATCAAGGGATAAAAGGCTACAATTCGGTTACAATCTGTAGTGCTACAATAGAAGTGAGACCTGAGGGTATAGAAAAAGTGATTGAGA
>CAYMOJ010000004.1:0-91571 GCA_964392175.1 uncultured Ruminococcus sp. | reverse complement strand
AAAAATCTTGGAGAAAATCACAAATACCCCTTGCAAATCATGGTATAAAATGGTATAATATGATAGATTGGCTGCAATTTACAATTTCATGACCCTTCCGCTTTCACGATGCAATGGTAAGCAATCTTTCAAATATCATTCGATATTGTCTGCAACAGCAACACTGAATCACTCCTGATTTCTAAGTAGTATGTAGCCGTGAAATCATCTTAAAGATAAGGAGGTCGCAACGCATGGCTGACCGAATCCTGACCAGAGAAAGTGCAAAATCTCTCATCCTTACCAATACTGAAAAGCTAAAGCTTCCAAATGATATCACCGTGGTCGGTGAAGGCGCATTGGCCGGTTTTTCACAGGTCAAGGAGCTGACTATCCATGAATATATGCATAGGGTAAACGCCCACGCCTTCTATATGCGCAGCTTCAAAAATGCTTGTGGATTGGAACGTATCAACATTGCTAGCAGCGGTACGGAATTTGACCCTTGGGCATTTTATGATTGCAATGCGCTGAAAACAGTTTCTCTCCCGGAAGATTTCTCTCCACAGCTTGCAATGGAACTGTTTTTTCATACGCCCGGTGTTACACTGAATTTCGGCAAAAAGCTGCTGTTTGCAGCCAAATCTGTTACCGTGGCGCAACTCATGGAAGAAACCTCCGGTATCTTGCTATTGGGCGCAGGCGGAATGCTGCCCGTGAAGGAGGGTGTGCTGGAAATTCCTGCAACTTATTATGCCATTGCGTCCCACGCGTTGCGTTCACTGGCAAGCAAAAATGTACGCAAGGTGATCCTTCATGCCGGCGTACGTTTGATTGCTCCGGAGGTGTTTGCCGATTTGCCTGCACTGGAAGAAGTGGTGCTTGCTGATGGTACAACGCATATTGATAATGCCGTGTTTGCACGTTGTAAGCAGCTGAAATCGATTACCATTCCTGAAAGTGTGAAGCGCATTGGTGCAGCTGCTTTCTCTGAATGTGAGTCTTTGACCGATATTCGTCTGCCTTCTCATCTGGAAGCACTTGAGGATGAGGTGTTCAGTGGGTGTACATCTATGGCGTTGTTGCCCATACCGGAACACATCACAAAGGTGGGTGCCGGTGCTTTTGCAGAGTGCACTTCACTTCGCTCTATTGTACTGCCCGATTCTGTGCTTTCTATCGGGACGGGCGCATTCTGGGATTGCACCGCTTTGCAGCAGCTTTATATTGCCCCCACCACTGAAAGCATTCAGACATCGGCACTGGGGAATTGCAACGCATTGACCAACCTGTATATGCCCCATATCATTCATGATGCACTTGAGATGAAACGTGTTTTTGGCGAGAACACACCGATTCCTGATATTCACTGGATTACAGTGGAGGATTCTAAGCCCGCGTTTGCATCGATGACTGTTGAGGACGCGGTAGCTTCTCTTGCCAAATCAGAAGATATTGCAGACATTACAGTGCCTGTTGCCCCCATGACGCAGAAACCGGATACCGCTGCATTGCACAATGATATCCCTGCACCTGCGACAAAACAGATGGTAGACGATGCTGAATCTGTGCGCAGACTGGAGCAGACCATTGCAGATATGCAAAAAAAATTAGATGCGCTTTCCGTACAGAATCCGCAGACGGCACAGCAGCCCGCACTCAATACCGATGCCATTGATGCACTGAACGCCAATCTGACGGCAATTCAGGAAAAGTTTGATTCCATTTCCGGTATGCAAGATTCCGTTGCTGCCATTTCTGCGATGCAGGAACAGGTTGCTTCTATTGCAGCTATGCAGGAAACCGTCCATGAGCGCGTAGGTGCTATCAGTGAAATACAAGAAAAAATAAGCGAGATCGACGATATCCGTGCCCGTGTGGATGCCATCGTGCCCGATGCCCTTGGCGATATGCAGCAAACGGTTTCCGAGATTTCCGATATCCGCGATAAAATTGATGCGATTTCCGACATTCAGCAAAAGGTCAGTGCAATTTCCGATATGCAGGAAAAAGTCAGCGAGCTTTCTGAAATGCGCCAGAAAATGGATGCGATCTCCGATATTCAGCAGAAGGTGGATGCAATTACCGATGTGCAGGAGAAGGTCGACGCGATCTCCGATATACAGCAAAAGGTGAGTGCGATTCCTGATGTGCAGGTAAAAGTGGATGCCATTGCCGATATCCAGCAGAAGGTAGATGCAATTACCGATGTGCAGGAGAAGGTTGGCGCAATTTCTGATGTGCAGGAAAAGGTCAGTGAAATTTCATCCACGCAGGCAGATATCAATCAACGCTTTGCCGAGATGACGGGGAAACCGCTCCCCGCAAAGGACAATGCCACCGACGATGAAGTCTTGTTTGATTCTGCATTTGTCCCCGTGCGTCGCGGAAAATATCGCAAGGACGATAAAGTATTTACCTATGAAATCTCTAAGCCTGTAGAAGGTCCGAAACAGCGCAGCCTGATGCTGAAGGACTTTACGGTGATCGCATTCCGTTCCTTCCGTGAAAAGGAAGGTGGCGAGCGTTTTGAGATCCCCGAAGGTGTGCGCCGGGTGGAAACACAGGCATTCTGGAATTGCCCAAGACTGCTTGCACTGGAATTACCGCATTCTCTCAATGAGGTTGAGCCGGACGCATTCAGTGGCTGTTCTCGTCTGACGGATGTTTATCTTTGCGAGGAGTTCCCAGAACGCCGTGCCGCAGAATATTTTATGTTCCGCCCTGAAATTAAGCTGCACTGGCCAAAGAAAGGCTTTCTTTCCAAGCCCAAAATCCTGACAGTTGGCGAATTGTTGGAGCAGTATGAGGATATCCTTACCGCTGAGAAGGTAAAGAAGCTGCAGGTCGGCAATCATGTGCTGCAAATTCCCAGTGGCTACACCATTATCGCCCCTGATATGGCAAAGGGCATCAACCCCAGAGCCGATGAGCCGGAGCATATTCTGAAAACCATTGTGCTGCCCAAAAGTGTACGCCGTATCGGCGCAAGAGCGTTTTCCGGTCTGGAAACGCTACAGCATATCGTGATGTCCAAAGGGCTGCAAATCATTGATATGAATGCATTTACGGGATGTATGGGGCCGTACCGTCTTGTTTTGCCGAACGGTGTCCCATATATCGGGCCGTATGCCTTTGCAGCACCCTGCCGATTTGAGCAGATCCGCTTGCCCAAACGCTTGACAGTCATTTATGAGAATACATTTTCTAATTGCGATTCGCTTTGTTCTTTGCGTATCCCCGCAAGTGTGCAGGAGATCGGCGATTGTGCCCTTTCGGGTTGCACTTCGCTGACCGGGCTGACATTGCCAAAACGTTTCGAAAATGACCTGAAGCGCATTCTGGATGGCCCTGTAAAGCCGAATATCATGTGGACAGAGGATGTGCAGGATCTTTTCCGCAATCAGCCTTCGGAAGCATTCTGCGATATTCTTTCTCCTTCTATGGATCCTCTTCCGTCACATCGCGTCTTTACACAAGAAGCAGCCGCAGCGTGCAATACCTTTGTCGATCGGATCGCGTTGCTGCGGACTCGCCCGTATGTAGGCGCACAGGCTCTTTCCGATATGGCAAATCAGACAAAATTTGAGATTCCCCTTGGCGTGATACGCCTTTGCAGCTACGCATTCGGGCACAATGACCGTTTGCTTACGCTGACGATTCCCAGAGCCATTCGTACCTTCGAATACGCCGCATTCTACGGTCTTTCCATGATTCGGGATGTGTTTCTGCCCGATGAGTTTGATCGCGATTCCGCTGCCGTATTGTTCATGAACTATCCGCAGGTGCTGTTGAATATCGGTGGAAGCCGTGCGGTGCGTGTGCGACAGGTATTGCATGATTGCCCCTGGGTGCTGACTGCAAATGATATCTCCGATCTATCAGTAAAAGACGGCGTTATGACTGTTCCTGCCGGCTATATGGTGATCGCATCTTATGTTTACCATGGCATTACCGGTATGACACATATGCATCGCCTGCAATTACCGCCCACTACACGTATCATCGGATACCACGCGTTTGACGAGCAGGAGCATTTGGAGGAGATCATCTGCGCGGAGGGGCTGCTTGCAGTAGAACCTCACGCATTTGTCAACTGCCATGGTCTTCGTCGCGTGGTTTTGCCCTCTACATTGCGGTTCCTTGGTTCGAATCCGTTTGTAGGTTGTATGCGTCTGGAAACCCTCGTTCTGCCACGCTCTTTTGCAGATCGCGAGGAAGAATTGCGCCGTGATTGTCCCCACCTGCAAATTCAGTGGTGCGAGGATTTTGATCTGTCTGCAAGGCCTTCCGTTATCATGGATTACTCCGATATTATGCAGAATGCCCAGCCGGCTGCCGCTGAAATGCTGACACCCTACGATGAGGAGGATGTGCCCATTCATCAGGCAGCGGATGCTGACGATGATGTGCCGATTGAAGCCTCAATGCTTTCAGAAGAAACCATTGAGCAGACAGATGAACCTCCTATGCTTGATACGGTTGCCAATGCTGCACCATTGCTTGAAGATCATTCTGTGGCGGAAAATGTCTCCAATATCGAAGAAAAAGCCATCGCAGTGGTCGATGTGAAGGAGAACACGGAGGAATCTGCCGAAACCGTTGCAGAAGTGGCAGCACCGGTTACTGCTACAAGTGAAGCATTGCCTGAAATCCCGGCAATTGTGCCCGCTGAAACGAACACAGACGATGGATCTGATGATCCGCTTTCTGACCTTGCCAATGCACTCTTTGTGCGCGTAGATGCCACAAATCAGGAGAACATTTTGCCTGAGACAGCAGGCACACCCGAAAGCGTGCCCGAAGTTGGCGATGAAGCAACTCCGGCAGCTGCAAATACCATTGCTTCGTTCGCAGAGGAGCAGGCGATTGCCATAGAAGCTACACCCGATGAAGCTGTGACTGTTTTGGATGCAATCGAAGCTACAGAAGCAACAAATGGTGAAACAGAAGCCATGGATGCCATTGCTGCGATTCTTTTCCAAAACAATGGCGAAAGCGCAGTTTCTTCTAATATGGAACAGGGAGTCTCACAGGAAGCCTTTGCGGATATTGCATCTGATGAACTGCTACCCGATATGACAACGGTCGAAAATGCCCAATCGGTGGAAACGCTTGTCGCAGATCTATTTGCAGATGAGAAAATGAATACTGAAGAAGTTGTCACTGCTGAAAACAACCAATTGGAAGCAGAGCAAAACGATGATTCTTTTTCAGCCGATATCACCGAAAATCCCTCTGTGGCAACGCTTGCCGCAGCACTGTTTGCACAGCCGGAAACAGAAGCTGCACAAGAGCAAATCGCAAATGCAGAAGCAATCCCCGAAACGACTGCACCAGCCGCAGATACGACAATGCAGATTCCGGCAGATGGCAGACTGACCGCTAAGGAATGTCGCCGTATCTACAAAGGGGAGCCGGAATGGACGATGCCTGATGGCTATCGCGATATTCGTGCAGGTGCTTGCGCTGCCCTTGAGGAGCTTCAGGCTGTTACTGTCAGCAAAACGGTCGAGCATATCGCAAACGGTGCCTTTGCAGATTGTACCGCATTGCAGACGGTCGTGTTGCCATTTTCTCTCCAAAGTGTTGAGAACGATGCGTTTGAGGGTTGTGATGCAATCATCAATGTAATTGCACCCGAAGCCATGCAAGAACAGATTTTTGCCGTATTTGGGGCAGATGTCACTTACACATGGACGAAAGAACCACCAAAAATCATTGGCGATGGCCGTTTTACCGCAAAGATACGAAATGCTATGTATCATGATGAAGCAGAGCTGGTAATTCCGGAAGGGTATCTTGAAATTCGTGCAGGTGCTTGTGCCGGTCTGGAAGAACTGCAAGCTGTGATTTTGCCACAAACCCTTACCAAAATCGCTTCCGGTGCTTTTGCGGATTGCACTGCGCTGACATCGATTACCATACCGGATGCTCTCACAGAGCTTGCCGATGATGCTTTTGAGGGCTGTACTGCGCTTTCTCGTGTGGTTGCTCCTGCTCGTTTGGAGTCGATGATTCGAGCGATTTTCCCGAATGTTTTGGTTGAACTGACAGAAAATGAATGAATTATTGAGAAACACTTGTATTTTTCATGCCTTTGTGCTATAATAATCGTTATGGATTTTCTCGAAAGGAGATTCGTATGATCGTAATTGAAAATCATCTTGGTAATATTCGCATTTCCAAGAACTACCTGTATACGATAATTGAGCATACCGTGACTTCCTGCTTCGGTGTTGCCGATCTGCATGAGTCCTCGCTAATGGAAACCGTTGCGACCAGGCTGTTCCCTGGCGATATCCGTCGTGGAATCCGGCTGCGTTCTCGCAACAATACATTGATGATTGATCTGCATATTGTCACGGGTATTGGTGCAAATATTACTGCGATTACTGACAGTATCCGTAACAAGGTACGTTACGCTGTGGAGGAATCCACCGGCATTCAACCTGCGCAAATCAATGTTTATGTTGACGGCATCTGTGTATAACGATTTGGAGGCTTAAGTAAGTGATGAACGGAAATCAATTAAAGCTCGCAATGATTCATGGCGCGATCCTCATTACCAACCAACGGCGTCGTGTGGATGAACTGAATGTTTATCCGGTTCCTGATGGAGACACCGGTACCAATATGTCCATGACCATCTCAGCGGCAAAACGTGAGTTGGAACTGCTGCCTAAGGATGTAACCGTATCGCAAGTCGCCGATACTGCGGCATCCGCGATGTTGCGCGGCGCAAGAGGAAACTCCGGTGTGATTTTGTCATTGCTGTTTCGTGGATTTTCCAAGGGGCTGGCTGGCTTGAAAGAAGCAAGCAATGCCGATTTCGCAAATGCATTGCAGCTTGGCGTTTCGGGTGCGTATAAGGCCGTCATGAAACCTACGGAGGGCACCATTCTGACCGTATCCCGCATGGCGGCAAGCAAAGCACAAGAACTGGCAAAGCAAGAGCTCTCTACGGAAGATTTTCTACAGGGCGTGTGCGATGAGGCAAATGATGTTCTGAAACAGACCACCGAAATGCTGCCTGCACTGAAAAAAGCAAATGTGGTAGATGCCGGTGGACAGGGCTTCTGTATCGTCTTGGAGGGTATGCTTGCATCGCTGCGTGGCGAAGCACTGCCTGCTGAGGAAAACGAGCGAGCTGCTACGATCGACCCTGCTGTTGATTTCACTTCTGCCGTTGCACAGTATGATGAGGAGATCAACTTTACCTATTGCACCGAATATATCGTTGAGAAGTATGATTCTTCCGTTGATCCTGCTAAATTAAGAGCCTACCTGGAAACCATCGGCGACTGTGTTGTTGTAGTGGATGATGATGAGATCATTAAGGTTCATGTGCATACCGATCATCCGGGGAAGGCGATCTCCAAGGCACTGGAATTTGGCAGCTTCATCAATGACCCGAAGCCGAAGATTGAAAACATGAAAATCCAGCACGCGGGTAAGGTGAAAGAAGCAGCAATTGCAAAGCAGCAGGAGTTTGTTCCCGTTGAGCCAACCAAGGATTTCGGCTTTGTTGCTGTGGCTACCGGTGCGGGTCTGGAGCGTACCTTCATCGATCTTGGCGTTGATCAGGTGGTGCGTGGAGGGCAGACCATGAACCCATCTACCGATGATATTCTCCGCGCGATTCACGCAACTCCTGCAAAAACCGTTTTCGTCCTTCCAAATAATAAAAATATCATTATGGCTGCCGAGCAGGCTGTCAATCTCGCAAACCGCAATGTTTGCGTGTTGCAGACAAGAACCATCCCACAGGGCATTGCCGCAATGCTTGCGTATGATGAGTTCTCTCCGCTGACAGAAAACCGTATTGCAATGACGAAGGCTGCCGACGCGGTTTCCAGTGGTTCTATTACCTTTGCAGCGCGTGATTCCGAGCTTGACGGCAAACCGATCCGTAAGGATGAGGTGCTGGCACTGGATAACGGCAAGCTTTCGTTTACCGAAAAAGATGTCAACAAGGCTGCCTATAAGCTGACCAAAAAAATGGTCAAGAGTGATAGCTGCTATGTTACCGTGATCTATGGTGCAGATGTTACTGAAGAGCAGTCCCAGCAGCTGAAAGAAATGCTGACAGCAAAGCTCAGTAGCCGCATTGAACTGACTATGATCAATGGCGGGCAGCCTGTGTACTACTATCTGATTTCTGTGGAATAATCCAAAAGGGCGGTCTGACCGCCCTTTTTTATGCAGTAGGGGAGTGCTTATGAAACGTCAGTACCATATTGAGATGCAGCATATCTTGCAAGGTCTGCCAAAGGATCCGCCACCAAAGCTGTTGCTGCACAGTTGCTGCGGCCCATGCAGTACAGCCGTTTTAGAATGTCTGACACCGCATTTTGAGATTGTCCTTTTTTATTATAATCCCTGCATTGCGCCCCTGTCAGAGTTTGCACATCGCGTGGAAACGCAAAAACAGCTTCTGGCGCAGCTACAGCCCGTACATCCCATCACACTTGTGGTGCCACCTTACGATTTCCAACAGTATTTACAGGCGGTGGGAGATGCCCTGGACACACCGGAGGGTGGTGAACGTTGCTGTCGTTGCATCGCGCAGCGTATGGATGAAGCAGCACAGACAGCATTGCAGTATCATTGCGATTATTTTACAACAACGCTTTCCGTCAGCCCACATAAAAACGCGGTGTACATCAATGTATGTGGCGAAAAAATAGCAGAGGAGTGGGGAATTCCGTTTTTGCCATCCGACTTCAAAAAACAAGGGGGATATGCAAGATCCGTGGCACTTTCTCGTAGCTATGGATTGTATCGTCAGGATTATTGTGGCTGCCCAAACAGCCTGAAAGAAGCTGAGGAGCGTCGCTTACAGCATTTCTTGAGGCAAAATGGCAATAGCGACAAATAACGGAATGAAATGGTTGTTATTTTTTTCACAAACAGGTGGCTGGGTACTTGACATTTATCGGAAAAAAATGTATACTATAGGTATGATGCAGTAGGTGTAGCATGAAACACCGAAGCTGGCATCGAAGCGAAATAGGTCGAAATGACCAATCTAATGGAGGTTTTAACAATGAGCAGAGTGTACAATTTCAGCGCAGGTCCTGCTGTTCTGCCCGAAGAAGTCCTGAAAGAGGCAGCAGAGGAGATGCTCGATTACCGTGGCTGCGGTATGTCCGTTATGGAGATGAGCCATCGCTCTAAGATGTTCCAGCAGATCATCGATGAGGCTGAGCAGGATCTTCGTGATTTGATGAACATTCCCGACAATTACAAGGTATTGTTTTTGCAGGGCGGTGCTTCTCAGCAATTTGCTGCAGTGCCTATGAATCTGATGAAAAACGGAAAAGCAGCTTATATCATTACCGGTCAGTGGGCAAAGAAGGCATATCAGGAGGCACAAAAGTACGGCGATGCCGTTGCCGTTGCCTCTTCCGCTGATCAGACCTTCTCCTATATTCCCGATTGTTCCGACCTCGATATCCCCGAGGACGCAGACTATGTCTACATCTGCCAGAACAACACGATCTACGGCACCGTTTATCATGAGCTGCCCAACACCAAGGGTCATGAACTGGTGGCGGATGTTTCCTCCTGCTTCCTCTCTGAGCCTATCGATGTGACAAAGTACGGTGTGATCTATGGTGGCGTACAGAAGAATATCGGCCCTGCAGGTGTTGTGATCGCAATCGTCCGTGAGGATCTGATCCCCGAGAAGCCCTATGTGGAGAATACGCCCACCATGCTTCAGTGGAAGATCGCTGCGGACAATGGTTCTATGTATAACACTCCGCCTTGCTATGGCATCTATATCTGCGGCAAGGTGTTCAAGTGGCTGAAGAAGATGGGCGGTCTGGAGGCTATGAAGGCACTCAATGAGAAAAAGGCTGCAATCCTGTACGATTTCCTTGATCAGAGCAAGATGTTCAAGGGCACTGTCCGCAAGGAAGATCGTTCGCTGATGAATGTTCCCTTTGTGACCGGAAACGACGAGCTGGATAAAAAGTTTGTCGCTGAGGCAAAGGCTGCTGGCTTTGAGAACCTCAAGGGTCACCGTACGGTTGGCGGCATGAGAGCATCAATCTATAACGCAATGCCTATTGAGGGTGTTGAGAAGTTGGTTGCTTTCATGCAGAAATTTGAAGAAGCAAACGGCTGATGTTTCTATGTTGTTTGATTGCTCTGTGTGCCGTAGCATTGATCGTCTACGGCATATGGGAGCATAAGCATATATACGAAAAAAAACAATTTTGTGAAGCCGAAGTGGTCGGCTATGAAAGCTTCAGAGGAGGCACCCTGTTTTCAACAGCCGTTGCCGCTTCCATGGGCTTCGTAAATCCCGTGGTTCGTGTGACATCATCTGATGGCTCTACGCAGGATGTGAAGCTGTATACGAAAGTCATGACAGAAACCGTAAAGACCTTCCCCGAATTTGAAATCGGTGGGCGAGTGGAT
This sequence comes from uncultured Ruminococcus sp., assembly GCA_964392175.1. Lineage (GTDB taxonomy): Bacteria > Bacillota > Clostridia > Oscillospirales > Ruminococcaceae > Firm-04. The sequence goes on along the minus strand of CAYMOJ010000004.1, from coordinate 81,161 downwards.
GTGCTGTTTTTTTGGTGATTCCCCCAAGGAAGTCTATCTGGTCAATCACCCAATGGCAGAAACTGTTCTGAAATTCAGCATACCATTGGTGGTTGGAATTTCCCTTGCTGCCGTTGATGTCATGATCGTGGCTTTGATCCTCTTTGTTTGATCTCTATTTTGATTGAAAGGAATGTATGAAAATGTTTCAAGTACAGACATTGAATAAGATTTCTCCCGTTGGTTTGGCACAGCTTGGTACAAATTATCAGGTTGCCGATACCTGCGAAAATCCGGATGCTATTCTCGTTCGTTCGGCTGTTATGCATGAGATGACCTTTGGGGATCATCTGCAAGCAATTGCAAGAGCCGGTGCAGGCGTGAATAATATCCCAGTTGACCGTTGCTCAGAAGAGGGTATTGTGGTGTTTAATACGCCCGGTGCAAATGCAAACGGTGTGAAAGAGCTGGCAATTGCAGGTATGCTGTTGGCTTCTCGCGATATCATCGGCGGAATCCAGTGGGTGCAATCCATCAAGGGCGAGGAGACCGTTGCGAAGATGGTCGAGAAAGGCAAGTCTAAGTTTGCCGGCACCGAACTGAAAGGAAAGAAGCTGGGTATCATCGGTCTGGGCGCAATCGGTGGTCCTCTGGGTAATGCTGCAACGCACCTTGGCATGGAAGTCTACGGTTGCGATCCTTACATCTCCATTGACGCTGCATGGAATCTCTCTCGTACCATTCATCATGTCAAGACGCGCGAGGAGATTTTCCGTGAGTGTGATTTTATTTCCGTACATACTCCGCTGATTGAGAATGCCGATCCCAATGTCAACACCAAAAAGATGATCAATGCGGAAACCATCGCAATGATGAAGGACGGAGTCGTGATTTTGAACTTTGCTCGTGATCTTTTGGTGGATGACGATGCAATGGAGGCAGCTCTGAAATCCGGTAAGGTTCGCAAGTATGTTACCGATTTTCCCAATGCAAAGTCTGCAAATATGGAAGGCGCGATTGCGATTCCTCATTTGGGCGCATCCACTGAGGAGGCCGAGGACAACTGCGCAGTAATGGCTGCCAATGAGTTGGTCGATTATCTGGAGAACGGTAATATCCGTAACAGTGTAAACTTCCCGAATGCGGAGATGAAGACTGTTGGTAAGAAGTTCTGCATCCTGCACAAGAATATCATGAATGTAGTCGCAAGCGTGACAACGATGGTTAGCAATGCGGGTGGTAACATCGAAAATATGGTAAACGCAAGTCGTAAGGACTACGCTTATACCATGATTGATGTAACCGGTGATCTGAAGGGTGATCTGGCTTCGGAAATGAAGAATGTAGAGGGCGTGCTTCGCGTTCGTGTGATTGGTACAACAGCATCTGAATGAGGAAGTTCACGTGGAAGATATGACGGCAATTGATTATATCAAGGAGTTGCATCGCAGAATCGAATTAATGAAAGATGATAACGAGCAGCTACAGCGTGAAATCGAGCGTTTACAAAGCAAAATAAGAGATTTGGAAAACGAGTTATATGACCTGAAACATTCCGAAGATAACACAAACGCATCCTAATCAAAAAACGACCGTAGGCGGTAAACCGCTTGCGGTCGTTTTCGTTTGAATTACGATAAGGAAAATGCATAACAGCGTATCATATGGGCACACTGAATATGGGGAGAAGCTTCCCCCAGGATTTCATACGAAGAAATGGAGATTTTGATTATGAAACAGCAGAACGAACAGCGCAATGCAAGTAATGTGCGCAATCAGCAGCAGAACATCGGTCAGAATAAAAAGAACAACAACGGCGAAAACAAGAAGAACAATGAATCGCCGAACGAAAAGCTGAGCAATGCTGATCTGCATCTGAACAATAACCCACAGGCATATTAAACAACACAAAGCAGAAAACGGTACACACACAATCGGTGTGTGCCGTTACATCAGGGGCGTTGGCATCTGCAATCCTGCATCTTGGAATGTCCATATGTCAATGATGCGAGACCCCAAAACAGCCATCGGAATATTGTTGGCACGCCTTAAATATCGCTTCATCTGAACAAGCAGATCGTCATACGAATAAAACTTCAAAAAATTATAAAAACGCTCCTGATCATTCCTATGGCTGCGTTCCACCTTACCATTGTGCCACGGTGTTCTCGGACGGATCAGCTTATGTATCATGCTGGATTTATCGCAAAATCGGTCGAAAATATGCACTCTGCTTTTTACGGAATCCGAGTCGAACAAACACACGATGCACTTCATTCATGTGGCAGATACCTCTTGCAACTTTTCTCTTTCTGTGCTATACTCTTCATAAAGTGATTGCGTTCCTTTCTGTTGGATTTTGTCTGCACACTCTATTCTAACAGATCTCAATCACTTTTTCTATACCCTCAGGTCTCACTTCTATTGTAGCACTACAGTATGTGCAATCCTGCATCTTGGAAAAGATTGACATTGCCTGTGCTGCGTGGTATAATGAACGGTAGGGAAGTTTATGGACTGATTGCACCTAATCGTAATTTGGTGCAATTGAGAAAGTGATTATTTGGGAAGGACGTCTATGAAAGAATTTGTACGCGGTTTGAAGCATGGAATTTCCATTGCATTGGGATATCTATCCGTATCATTTAGTTTTGGCATTATGGCGGTGCAATCACGGCTTACCATATGGCAAGCCGTACTGATTTCTGTTACGAATCTGACATCCGCAGGTCAGGTTGCCGGTGTGAGCTTAATTGCCGCACACGCAAGCTACTTTGAGCTATTCTTAGCTGAACTGGTCATCAATATTCGTTATGCATTGATGAGCCTTGCTTTATCACAAAAAGCCCATGAAACCTTTCATTTGCCACAACGTCTACTGGCATCCTTTGGCATCACAGACGAGATTTTTGCTGTTTCATCCATTCAGCCCACACAAATCAAACCAAGGTACTTATATGGCATGATTTTGATTGCATTTCTTGGATGGGTCGGCGGTACATATCTAGGTGCAGCAGCCGGAACATGGTTGCCACAGTCGATTGCCAATGCACTGAATATTTCTTTATATGGGATGTTTTTGGCGATTATCATCCCACCTGCACGTTGCTCCCGTGGTATTTTCATTGCCGTTTTCCTTTCAGCGGTCTTAAGCACGTTGTTATATTATTTCGCAGATTTCTTATCATCGGGATTTGCAATGATTATTTGTGCTGTAGTCGCAGCACTGATTGCAGCATATTTCTTTCCAACAAAGGACTACGATCAGGAGGAATCTGCATGAAATATATTTTGATTTGTATAGCAATCATGGCGGTTACAACCTATCTCATTCGCATGATTCCCTTCGTTTTCTTCCGTAAAAAAATCTCAAATCGCTATATCAAAAGCTTTCTGTACTATATTCCTTACACTGTGCTGAGTGCCATGACAGTACCATCGGTATTCTATGCTACAGGTGATATCCCCTCAGCAGTAGTTGGCACATTCGTTGCTGTCATTCTTGCATATAAAAAATGTCCGCTGATTGTGGTTGCATTTTGCGCTGCACTGGCAGCATATCTTACAATGCGAATCCTCCCCTGCTTTGTCTAGATTTTGTTGCATGAAAAACAATTTAAAAAATCCATGTGAAACCTTGACATTTTTGTGCAAAAATGATATCATGATGTTGTACTCATGTACATAAAAAAAGGAGGTTTTATGGAATATGAAACGCGCAAAAATACTTTCCACTTTATGCGCCATGGCAATGGGCTGTGGTATGCTGCCGATCATGCCGCTGCATACCATTTCTGCCGAACCTGTGGAGCTGTTTTTCGATGACTTCGAAGACGGCGATACCGATGGCTGGGCATCTCATGGCGGTGCGGCAACCGTGTCCCTTACCACTGATCAGGCACATACAGGTTCTTCCAGTATGTATATCACTGATCGTGAACAAAACTGGCAGGGCGCAGAATGCAGTAAGGTTGGCTACTTTTATGCAGGGCAAAGCTACACTTGCAGCATTTGGTTTTACTATGATGACGAAAATGCCAATGATACGCAAAATTTCCAGTTGGGATATAAATATGTCCAGAATGGTGAAACGCGCTATGGCAATGTCGGATCTGTAACAGCAACCAAAGGGCAGTGGGCACAGATGACCGCAACAGTCAATTTCCCGGCAGATATTACAGGCATTACGCTGTATACGCAGTGTGATGATACGGATCTTCCGTATTATATCGACGATTGCAGCGGAAATGGTGAGCTGTTTGAAGGCGATGAGCAGGACGGTTTTTCCTATGATTTTGAAAATGCTACCGTAGGCGATTGGTACGCTCGCAGCTGTAATATCGCCATTTCTGATGCCTATGCGCATAGTGGCAGCTATTCGTTGTATACCTCCGGAAGAACAGAATTGTGGAACAGCCCCGCTGTGGATTGCACACTGTATCTCGAACCGGGTGGATACTATTCATTCTCTTGTTGGGCAACCTTCTCCGGCAGTAATTGGACGGATACCGCGTCATTCCAAATCTATTTGATGTACAATGAAGGCGGTGTGACGCAATACAAGAATCTTGCTGCGGAATCTACCACACAAGGCGAATGGGTACAGATCGCAACACGCTATACTGTTCCGGAAGGTGTGACCAATCTTGCATTTTACATTCAGCCGACATGGAGCTCCAATCCTTCTGATCAGGATAAGACCATTGATTTCTACATTGATGATGTGGTCTGTACGCATCTGCCGGATCCAAGCATCCAAACGGATATCGACAGCCTGTGCGCTGCCTATGAGGAAATGTTCAAGATCGGTTGTGCAAGCACCGCATCGGAGCTTTCTCAGCAAGCAACCAAGGATCTGATTGTAAAGCATTATAATTCGCTGACCTTCGGCAATGAGCTGAAGCCTGATGCTGTACTGAATCAAAATGCTTGTCAGGCTCTGGGTTCAGAAACAGAAGTTGCCATCTCTTTGGCACAGGCAGAGCCTTTGTTGGCGTTTGCACAAGAGCACAATCTGCCGGTGCGCGGTCATACTTTGGTGTGGCATAGCCAAACACCGGATTGGTTCTTCCGCGTCGGATATCAAGACAATGGCGCATGGGTTGACCGCGATACCATGCTTGCACGACTGGAAAACTATATCAAGGCTGTGATGAATGAACTGGCGACTCAATGGCCCGATGTAACATTCTATTGCTGGGATGTGGTCAATGAGACCTTCCGAGATGACGGTAATTACCGTGCGCCCGGCTCTACCAAAGATGACAGCAATTATTCTCCGTGGATTCAGACCATTGGCGAAGATTTTGTAACATATGCGTTTACTTATGCGCGCAAGTATGCCCCTGAGGGCTGCAAGCTGTTCTATAACGATTTCAATGAGTATGCCTCTGCAAAGCGTGAAAGCATTATCAGCATGGTTGAAAATCTGGCTTTGATGGGTCTGATCGATGGCGTGGGTATGCAATCCCATTTGCAGCTTAGCTACCCGACTGTGGCAGTTTATGAGGAAACCATTCGCGCATACAACGAACTGGGTCTGGAGATTCAAATTACTGAACTGGATGTCAATGTCAAAGATAACAGCAATGCCACACAGCTTGCGCTTGCCGAGCGGTATCGTTCCTTGATGGAATGTATTGTCAATTGCAAAAATGATGGCTGCAATATTACTGCTGTGGTGTTCTGGGGCATTACCGATTCTACCAGCTGGATCGGCGGCTACCCCCTGTTGTTCGATGATGATTATCAGGCAAAGCCCGCGTTTTATGCGGTGCTTGATCCCACTGCTCCTGTGCAGACCATTCAAAATAAAGATGCCATTGCTGATGCCGAAGGCGCATTTGATGTACAGGCTGCTGCAAAAATCGGTACGGCAGGCAGCTTTAAGGCAACCTGGTCGGATGGAAGCATCACCTTGCGCATTACTGCTGCCAAGGCAGGCAAAGCAGAAGTGCTTTTGGGCGATACCGTTTCTACAATCGATGTGACTGCCGGCACTGCCGATTATACATTCTCTATCGGGGATGCCGAAAAAGGCACTGTGGTTCCGTTTGATCTTTTGCTAGGCGATACTGCCTGGAATAGCCTGAGCAATCAGCTTTCGCTCGAAACGGCCGGCACGATAACACTCGCTGCATATCCCGTAACAGCTGAGGCAGGCTTTGGTACAATTGTTGTAGATGGCGAAATCGATGCTGCATGGGAAAACACGCCAAGTATCGAGATCAATCAATTCCAGATGGGCAAATCCGGTGAAAATGCTGTAGGCACTGCAAAAATGCTCTGGGATGCCAATTATATCTATGTTCTGGTACAGGTAAATGATCCAAACGGCACTTACGCTTCCAGCACCAATCACTACGAATGCGATACGGTGGAGATTTTCTTTGACGAAAACAACAATAAAACTACTGCGTATCAAAGCGATGATATCCAGTGCCGTATTGGTTTTGATGGCAGCAAAACCGTTTCCGATAATCGAAACGTAGATGATTATATCTCAGCAACTTCCGTAATCGATTCTCATTCGTATGTGGTAGAGATCGCCATTCCCTATACCATCAGCAGATTCACAAGTGGGCAGGTTGTTGGCTTTGATATTCAAATCAACGATGATGATGGCAGCGGTGCACGTGTGGGGATCTCCAATTGGTCAGGTGATACAACCGGTCTGGGCTACACGACAACACAGTATTTTGGTGTGCTGAAACTCATCGGTGAAAATACGGATTCCACACTTCTCGGTGATGTTAACTGCGATGGCTTTGTAAAGATCAACGATGTGATTTTGCTGAATCGCTTTATTGCAGAGGATGACGCCGCTGTGATTAGCGAACAGGGCTTGAAAAATGCTGATGTAAATGCAGATGGCGTACAGAATGCCGATGATGCAGCTGCAATTCTCAGTAATCTTGCAGGAAAAGCTTCGCTTTGAGATGGGATGCAAAGAGCGTTCAGATTTTTTTCTGGACGCTCTCATTTTTATGTGGGGATGATCTCCGCCCTTTTCTTTGTGGCAGGTAACTGTTCTAGAATGCGCAGCAAAAATAGATCGAATAGCCCACAAACGATCGTGAACAAAGCAAAGTATAGCGTATCACCAAGCTGTTGCGCGCGCAATACAAACAGCAATAATGCAGTGCATTGCCATGCGATGAACAATGTGAATGCAGGGCGCAGCAAAATGCGCTTCCAGGAGGGATGCAGCCCCGTGGTACGAAATACAAAGAACATCCGAACGGCGTTCCCTGTGAGATTACAGGTCAAATACGAGGCGATGATGCCATAAAAGCCAAACATCGGTACACAAATCAGTAAAACGGAAATGCGCACAGTGTATTCCGCCAGATAATTCAGCGAGGAAAAGCCCTGTTTGCCAATTCCACGCAGTACGCCCTCTAAAATAATCTCGATATAAATAAAAGGGATGACAGGTGCCATTTTACAAAGTACAGAGCCTGCAAACGCATCTCCGCCAAGAAAGCTGCCGATCGTATGCCCGAACAATGCAAATATCAACACTGTGAACAAAGAAAATCCAACGGTTTGCTCCAGCACACGCTGGGTTGTTTTACGAATGCCTTCCTCATCGCCCAATGCGTGAAGCTTCGACAGGGTGGGTACAAGCAAGCCCGACATACAGCACTGCACCACCGAGGGGAAAAACAACGCAGGCAGAATAATTGCTTCAAACTCACCGAATTGTGACAATGCCTCATCTGTACTGCTGCCGTATTGCAATAAAGTCAACGGAACAAGCGCATCATTTGTACTGCTGAGCAATGAAACCAGGCAGGCATTGGACAAAATCGGGAAGAGTTGCCGCAATAAGCGTCGAAAGGTGATGGTACATGGATGCTCCACACGCGCGTATGGCACACGAACAACGAATAAAAACAGTGCGGCACTCCCCTGCCCGATCAACATAGAAAGCGCAAAGGCACTCAGCAGTGAAATACGACCTTGGGGAATCAAAAATGCAGTTGCAAACGCTAGTACACCTGCGCGTAGTATAAATTCAATGCATTCCGCTATGGCAGGAAGATATACACGCTGATAGGCATAGCATCTTCCTTTACAGCAGGCATAAAATGCGGCAATCGGTAAAGATAGCCCCAGCAACCGAATCGCCGTTGCACCGATGGCTTCATGGGAAATCAGATTGACGAGCTGTGTTGGAAAAATCAGCAGAAGTACTGCGGCAGGGACACTCAGCGAAAAACAAAATTGCAAAAGATACCGGAAAACCTTTCGTGCGTCACCCTGTGCGCCCAGTTCCTCGGAAAGAAATCGACTGGTAGCAATAAATCCGCTACCGCCTGTAAACACGCAGGCGAGGCTATAGAAGGAGTTCATCAATGTGATCATACCAACCGATGCGGCACCAAGCCGTTTTGTTAGAAACACATTCAGCAGCAGACCAAATAGCTGCAAGCTAACAGAAAACACACTCAGAACAGCTGCCGTGCGCGACATATGGCTCTGCGTGTGCTGATTGGAAACAGACATAAAAATCACCTCGGTACATACTATGTGTGCCAAGGTGATTTTAGAATTTATGGATTGGGGAAGGTCGCAACAAAGGTTACAACACCGTTCTCGCTATGCGCAAGCAATACGCCGTTCATATCCTCCACGATGCTTTTTGCAATGCTCAGCCCCAGCCCTGACCCGTTGGGGCTACCCACATGATCCAGACGATAGAACCGTTCAAACAGATGGGAAAGTGCTTCCGGTGGAATATCTTTGGCAGTATTGGCAACCGCAAGACGGATCTTTCCTTGCACATCTTTGGAAAGCGTCACAGTGATATCCGCACCTGCTGTGGAGTGCAGCACTGCATTATCCAATAGGATCGAGAGCAGCTGCTTGAGATTATCTTCATCGCCATGAAGCATCACATTGCGCTGTAAAACGGTATTCAGCGTCTTTCCGTTTTCGTAGATGATCGGCTCAAATACCAGGCAGACATTTGCAACCAGCTCATGGAAATTCAGCAGTGCAGAGGATTCCTTCTCTTTGCCGTGATCCATATGTGCAACGGTCAGCAGATTGGTGATCAGCTTGGACATACGCATGGTTTCTGATTTGATATAATTGAGCCACTTGCTTTGACCGATGACTGTATCATAGGGGTTGGCAAGCACGACCTCTGTGTTCGCGGAAATGACAGCGAGAGGTGTTTTCAGCTCATGCGAGGCATCGGCAACAAACTGTTTTTGCTTTTCCCATGCAAGCGCGATGGGGCGAACCGTCCAATTGGCAAGCAGCATACTGATGGCAAACATACAAGCCAACCCAAACACGGCAAGCGCAACGAACAGAAGGAGCATCCGGCTAAGCATTGAAAGTTCCAGCGTACGATTCAGCAGCACCATTTGGTACCCACCTGTGGGGGAAGCTTGCAACATATAGCGATATGGCACATCGTTGATCGTTACCGTGCCGCTTTCCTTGCCTTTGTCGTGAATCTCAGACAGGGCACTGTGAACGGTCTTTAGATCGTCGTCCGCAGCGGTATCATTGCGGTTGCCAAGATATGCAGAAACCTGACCGTTTGGCGACACCTCAGCGATGAACGCATCCGGTACATAAGCGCCCTCCTGCGGGGCTGTCAGCTGTTTTTTGGTGGTAGTAGCGACTGTAGTAGCTGAAGTTGTTGTTGTGCTTGGTTGCACCGACTGCGATGCTGTGGTTTCAGTGGTTGTTTCCGTAAAAGGAGGCGAAGTTGATGGTACGGTAGGCTGGGAATCCTGTGGCTCTATGTGCATCGGTGGTGGTGGCTCCGGAGAAGTCACCGTGGTAGATGTTTGCGGTGGCGGTGGCACTTCGGGCATGGTATGCACAGTCGTTGTTTCAATGTACTCCGGATACTCCGGTGGGGGTGGATTATCGCTCCACCACTCGTCATACCAATAGGGTGGAAAATGGTATCCTTTTTGCGATTTTTCAACGGTTTTACACGGATCTATTTCTTCCTGCCAGATGGTTACTGTGGTGGTTGTGGTAGTGTTGGTCTGCTCCGTGATATCGTTCCACGCCTGATCGGCAAAGCTACCTGCACAGTAACTTTGTGCCATGGGAGCAATTGCAGTGTGTGCCTCCCCTTGCAGATCATTGTTTGCAAGCATCTCGCTCATGATATCATAGGATGAGCGCACCTCTGCGCGATACATCAGCACAAACAAAACGGTCAGAGCGATGAGCAATGTGCCGGAAAGCAGCGTCATATTTGCAAAAAAATACCTGCGCTTCAGCTTTTGTATCATGCGGATCCCCCCTCTGCTTGATGTTTGCCTTGCCTTAGTGTTCTTCCAGGCAGTAGCCTACGCCACGCACGGTTTTTATGGCTACCTTCGAGTGCAAATGCGCCAGTTTTTTTCGCAAGAAGCTGACGTAGACCTCAACATTATTGTTCTCGGCATCGGATTCATACCCCCAGATGCGCACGATCAATGTATCTTTGGAAAGAATGATGCTGCCGTTTTTCATAAACAGCTCCATCATAGAAAACTCTTTCAAGCCCAATTTCAGCGAATGCTCGCCACAAAACAGTTCATATGTAGAAAGATTCAGCGTCAGGTCGCTCCAATGCAGGGCGTTTTCGCAAATCACATTGGTTTTTCTGCGATACAACGAGCGGATGCGCGCCAGTAATTCATCGGTAGAAAACGGCTTTGTGAGATAATCATCCGCGCCCACATCCAGACCGGCGACTTTATCGGCAACGCTGGATTTTGCGGTGAGCAGAAGCACGGGTGTGGTAAGCTTTTTGCGACGAATCTCACGCAGCACATCCAGACCGTTCATTCTCGGCAGCATCACATCCAAAATGATCATATCATAGATATCGGTGAGTGCGCTATCGAGGCCGCTTTCGCCATCGTAGCAAGCGTCCACGATGTATTTATTCTTATGAAAAATCTGCACAAGGGCATCGGAAAGACCGACTTCATCCTCAACAAGCAAAATGCGCATAGTAGGAACTCCTTTCCTGTTTTTCTGTTACCAGTATACTACAAAGCTGTGAAAATTGCAAGCCTTTTCGCAAAATGGAGCACAAAACCACAGCAACTGCATAGAATATATCATCTCAAATCGAAGGGAGCTTATCGGTATGCCCAAAGTGTTTTTAAGTCCTTCTACGCAAGAATGGAACGCTTACATCACCACCGGCAATGAGGAAGCCGTCATGAATCAGCTTGCAGATGCCATGGAGCCATATCTACGCGCCTCCGGCATTGAATATGTACGCAATGACCCTGGCCGCAATGTTGGTGGTGCCATTGCCGATTCCAATGCAGGGTGGTTTGATGTACATCTTGCGCTGCATTCGAATGCTGCACCAAAACAGTTTTCAGGGAAGCTGCGCGGTGTAGATTTCTACTATTCCCCTGTTAGCTATGAAAGTGAACGGCTTGCCACGATTTTATCCAATAACATGAAGAATCTCTACCCCTTGCCTGATCGTGTAACGCCACGAGCGACCACAAGCTTAGGTGAAGTGACCCAAACACGCGCTGTTGCTGTTCTTGCAGAGCTTGGGTATCATGACAACACAGAGGACGCAACATGGTTACAGCGCAATCCGGATGCAATTGCAAAGAATTTGACCCTCTCGCTGACGGATTATTTCGGCATCCCATTTATTGAACCCACACAAACGCGATTGGGCACGGTAGTTACGGACGGCAGCAATCTCAATCTGCGCAGCTATCCTTCGATGTACGGCACCATCATTGGCGTAATACCCAACGGTGCCAAGCTATTCATTGATGGTCAAAGCGGCAACTGGCTCGTTGTGCGCTATCAAGGAAAAAACGGGTATGTCAGCAGTGACTTTGTCAATATAGACGGTACTTAGTAGCCTGAAGTTGCCATGGTATCGATAATCTCACGGAAAACGGGTGCTGCACTTTGATTGCCATAGCCACCATTCTCAATCATGACGGTCACAGCATATCGCGGCTTTGCAGCCGGATAAAATCCTGTCATCCAACCATTGCAGAGTTCATTGCTGTTTTCATCATATTTCCCTGTTTGCGCGGTTGAGGTTTTTCCACCGGCAGTGGTAAATGACGGCACACCCTTTGCATCCTCTGCGGTATTCAGTGCCGTGATCATCAACTGCTGCACCTTTTCTGCTGTTTGGGCTGATATGACCTGTTCGCCATCCATGATGGTAGCGTTGATCATGCTTTTGCCGTCCTCTGTCATCCCCAATAAGAGACGTGGTGTAATATATACACCATCATTGGCGATACAGGCAGTCATTGCTGCAACCTGCAACGGAGTTGCAAGCAGTTTTCCTTGGCCAAAGCAGAAATTGGCCTTCTCTGCTTCAATCTCCAATTCTTCTACCGTTTGCAGATTCCCTGCTGCTGAGCGTATACCATCTGCCAACACAATGCTTTGTCCAAATCCAAGTGCTGTTGCAGTGTCTACAAGATGCTGTGGAGTCATATATCGCCCAAGGGATACAAAATACGGATTGCATGAAACTGTTAGCGCATTTTGCAAATCCAACAAACCATGCCCATGGTGTGCGTGACATCGAAACACCTGCCCATAGATTTGTGTTTTCCCCGTGCAGGTATACATATACTGCTCTGCAAGCCCTTCTTCCAGTGCAGCGGCTGCAATGACCAATTTGAACACCGAACCAACACTGTATGCTGCCAATGCACGATTCATAAACGGCGCATCTTCATCATCCAGATACGCTGCAAGTTGACCGGGATCGTACACCGGCAAGCTTGCCATTGCAATGATCTCTCCGGTTTGAATATTGAGCACAACCGCTGCCCCGTTGCCTTCTGCTTTGGCAAGTGCAGCCTCAGTAATCGATTGTACCCCTGCATCCAATGTTGTGATGATACCACCTGTGGCACCACCATCCCGATAGAGGGTGTTATCCAATCCGGGTAACATGACACCGGTTGCATTGACGGTACATTCCAGCTTCGCAATGGCATCGCAGGAACGTAGCCAATCATTACACGCAGATTCCAGTCCGGAAACGCCCACACCCTCCTTACAATAACCAATCAGATGCTGTGCAAGCTGTATGCCCTCTTGTGGGGTAGATACCGTGATGACACGAATATCAGGGTGTACAATATCGTTATCTGTTACCTCACAGAAAAATGGTTTGCCGCGTTTAACAGCACTGCGCAACACATCCGGATCTTTTACCTTTGTGAATAATGCTGCTACTGCGTCTGCTGTCGGGTGCACAATGGCATAATACTTGGTATCGGTATTGGTTAAACGTACAAAATTACGATCATAGATTGTACCTGTGGATACCGGAATCTCCAGGAGATAACTCCCCTGCCCATACCCGGCAAGCAGCGTATCCTGATTGGTTAGAATACGGCATAGCTGCCACAGAAGAATCGCTGCGATCATCAAAAAGGCGCACATCAGTATGCGAATACGCCTGCATATGGCTTTCATGGTATTGGCTCCCATTCTCTTTTTCTGTTAGTATGGGATACCGTACCGCTTATTATACAAAAAATATCGCATCACAAAGCCAAATAAGGGAAAAATCACGCAGATAGATTGTTTTTATGAAAAAAGCGCAACGATTTTATATCAATCGTTGCGCTTTGATGTAACGGAGAAAGAGGGATTTGAACCCTCGCGACCCTTTCGAGCCCTACTCCCTTAGCAGGGGAGCCCCTTCACCACTTGGGTATTTCTCCAACGGTGAATGCTTTGATCCCAACGAAAACATGGCGGAGAGGGTGGGATTCGAACCCACGGTGCATCGCTGCATCACCGGTTTTCAAGACCGGCTCCTTAAACCGCTCGGACACCTCTCCGTTCGGAATCAGCATCATTATTATATCACAAAGGAACAGCTTTGTCAAGCCTTTTTTGAAAAAAACTTCACGGCATTTTTTCGCATAACAAAGCCCCCTGCTCACGCAAGGGGCTTTGCTGCATCACTGCATACTGGGGTCATCCAAAGAATTCCGAAAGGAAAATGCCAAGGTCATTGAAGTCAATGGCACCATCATGGTTCAAGTCGCAGTTTGCAAGATTCTCCTCTGCGATGACAGCGGTTTCGCAAACATAACCATTGAACAGGATCAAATCATTGAGATCCACATAGCCGTTTCCGTCGGCATCTCCTTCCACTTGACTGATATCGGTCAGAGCAACCGCAACATAGCCACTTTCCAGCAATGCAAGTCCAATGCCTTCTTCCGGCGAAGAAACATAGAACACCTGTTGATTCCATGTGAGATGCTCCCGGATATCCTCTGCGCAACCTACCACATTGATCTGTTTGCTGTTGTATGTAAAGCTGTCTTCAATCTCATAAGTGAAACGATCATTTGCAACTGCAAGCAACTGCGCGTCACCATTCGGATCTACAAGATAGTACACACCATTATGCTCCACGATGAATGGCTCTGTAGTACAATGAATGGAAAGATATGTGCTGTCTTCCTCAGACCAAGTGATACGATTCGTCACAAGGTAAATGTAGATGGTTTCGCCTTCCGGCAGGACAAAGCCAGTGTAATCAAAATCGAGGATCGGTGCACCTGTAGCGTCATATGCCTGCAAGACAGCCGCCCCTGTATTCGTCAGCTCGATGTTGAAAACATCGGTATCGCCGGTAGTATTGGTAAACTTCAGCAGCATGGTAGCATCCAGATCATAGGGATAATAGCTGTATTCCTCATTGATTTCAGCCTCAATGATTTCCGCAGTGCGTTCCTCCACATTGAGATTTTCGAGGTAGATATCGAAATAATGCGCTACTATGCCGATATACTTGCCCATACCCTTCATCACGATCACACCATAGCCGGCATGAGCATTTGCAGCGTAGGTTACAATGGTATAATCGATGCCTTCGGTCAGTTTTTCGCCACAGTAGGTCATCTCGAACTGCGGTTCTACGGCATCACCGGTGATATAGCAGACATCCTCCGTCTCAAACCAGCATTCCTCAAGGTCGCGCTTGCCATGCTCCAGCAGCAATGAAAAGCTACCGGTCATATCGGCTGCGGAAAATGCAGTGGTAACATAATATGTCTCCCCTGCTGTTACATCTGCAAAACCGTAGACTTCGTTATAGCCCTTCATTGCGGCAAGGGTATCTCCGTTGCTGTCCATCACGCAAAGGGCCACATCGAAGATATCCAGGCTGGCGACCACATATTCACCGGATTTTTCAGGTATCCACCGGTAGATGTTGGTGCTGCCTGCCTCGTTCATAACGATTTCATTTTCGCCATCGTACAAACTTTGGGTTGCATCTGCGGGATTGGGTATGACATTGTAGCTGATCGACAGTACGCCGCCAAATCTACCGATACCGTAAACATAGAGCAGATAGGATCCACACTTCTCGGCAAAGCTTGCGCCTTCCAGTTGATAATCAACACCTTCTACCAACAGCTCGTCGTTGTAGTAGATCGCAGGCTGTGCATACAGGATTTCACCGGTGCAGATCATATTCTCCATAAAGTAACCTGCTTCGCAGATATTCAGCACAGGGAGAAGCGTTAATTCTTCCGTGATGACGCAGTCGGATGGGTAAAAATCAATGATATATTCACCGGCATCAAGGCAAATCACATCGCGGTTTGTGAGATAAAGATCATAGGATGTCCGTGTGCCATCATCATTGAGGATATATACATCAAACAATGCGTAATCGTCATCAGCCATTCTCAGCTGCAAATTAGAGAATGCATCCACGGTCACATGGTAGCTGGTACATTCCGGATCATAAGTGAACGGGATGCCCACTTCGATATCCACATAGGTAGTAGGGTCACTCGTATGGTCACCGCTGCACACATACAGCGTGCCATAATAATCGCCCATGCCCTTTGCCACGGTATACACATCATAATAAGTGCTAACCAGGGTAAGCAGGGTATAATCCTCGCCCTCGGTCAGCGGAACGCCGTTTGCATCGTTGATGGTGATCACTGCGGTATCGTTCCAGCCCTCGCAGAGGATCTCGCAATCCAGCAGATTCTTTTTCTCGCGGGTGATATACAGCTCAAAGGGTGCATCCCCATAAGCAGAAACACTGATGGTATACTTTGTACCGGCGGTCAGATCGACCGTAAGTGCTGCCAGTCTGGAATAAGTACCGGGTGTTTCGTAGTCATCCACATAGTCATAGACATCGTCACCTTCGATATAGAGATATGGGTCTGCGTTAAAAACATCCTCCAGAATTTCAGCATCGGAGCGATCTGCGAGATAATCCAGTGCATATGCTGTCAAGATGGAATATGTCCCATCATACTCGGGAATAAACTGCATCAGCAGCGAATTGGATGTAGGAAGCACAGTCACGGGTTCTTCTTCCGCTATGGGCTGCATCAGGGAGATAGACAGTTTCATTGCTGCACCGATAAAGCGTCCCTGTCCGAATGCATATACGACCATCTGACCGGGTGCGTCATTGCCTGTCATCATCAGCAGCAGATCATCACCCTCGGTCAGAACCAGACCATTGCTTCCAAAATTCGGGTTAAACAATTCCAGCTCAGGCACATAGGGGTAGCTTTTGGGAAGGACTTCATACTCGACATCCATCCAATACGCGCCATCCATATTGTAATAATCAATTGGTGCTGTGGTAGATACACCAAGTGCACCCGCAAAGGAATCACAGTCGGTGTAACGGATCATGAAGGTGTAGGTTTCACCGGCGGTCAGATCCGCCTCCAGATACTTGGTGGTATCATACCGCTCTTGTTCCAGATCCATGCCGTAGAGCGAAATGGTCGAGCCGCTATAATAGCTATCACTGAGATGGAAATAGTAAGTACCATCTGCCTTGGGGGTGAAGCTGTAGTAACGGTATGCGCTGAAATTGTAGTCGTAGTCTGTATCTGCCGTTGCAGCATCCCATTCATCCATCAGCGCATCATAATCGGAGAGGATCACAGTATCCACTGTCAGATCTGCAATGCTCTCAACAGGGCGCACGGTCACGGTATACTCCATGGAACCAATGCCATTGCCGTCAGCATCTGTCACACGGAGGGTAAAGTTTTCGGTTTCGCCCGGTTGCACATCAGGACGATAGGCATAATCGGTAGCACCTGCAATAGCTTTGTCGCTGCCGTCATACCACTGATACTGCAATCCAAAGCCCAGACCATAGCCTTCAATGATTTTCTCATCCAGCGCGTTAAAAATATAGTCATACTTGGGTGCATACACCGATGGTGTTTCATAGTAAGGGATATCGTTTTCCCGCGCGAACACTGCTGCTGTGCTTTGCGCCGGTGCAGCAATGGTGCTTGCCACGAATGCGGTATTGTCGATCGTTGTACATTTCTCGGAAAGCACGGCGATGGAATCCGCTGCCAGGAAGGCATATGCGTCGATTGTCGTGACCTGTTCAAAGTACAGCACAGGGTTTTGCGCGCACGAAAATCCGCTGTCGGGAATCTCTTTCAGTGCAGGGAAGGAGAGCATCCCGCCACTGGTAGAAGCAAATGCGTCATCGCCCATCGCAATCAGTGCAGAAAATTCGACGGATTGGGGGAAGTAGAAGCCCTCAAATGCCGAATCGCCAACGGTAGTGATTTGTGCAAAGGGCAGCTCCACCACCATTTCTGCATTGGGAGCGGAATACAGTGCCAATGCAGAATTCTCCACAACGGTTACGCCGGGTGCTTTGAGATATTCCAGCGCATCTACATATGTAAGCAGATTGGCAGGAAGCACAGTGATATTTTCGGGTAGCGTGATACCTGCAAGCAAACTGCACTCACAAAATGCGCCTTCTCCGATGGATTGCAGCTGTTCAAAATCTGCGTATACGCCCTCAAGGAAGCAACCATAGAAGGCTTCTTTGCCCACTGTGGTGATACCGCTCCAATTGACATCTAAAAATTCCGTGTTATAGCACTTCGCGAATGCTTCATCACCAATGGTGGTGACATTGGGAAGCGTCAGTGTGCCGCCATAGAACGAGTTTTTCAAGAAACGCGCAGGGATCTCTGTGATCGCATCGGAAAGGGTCAGATCCCACAGCGTATCGCAACTCTCAAAAGCGGCTTCACCCAGGCTTTCCAGTGGTGCGGAAATCAATCGCATGATATTAGAGTCGCGGAACGCTGCTTCGCCTACAGCTGTCACCGCAGTTGCTTCAACGGTGTATAACGAAGAGCAGCTTGCAAAGGCGTAATCACCGATGGATGTGACTGTATCGGCAAAGTACACAGATTCCACGATGGTGTTACCGGCAAATGCACGCTCACCAATTGCGGTGATATCGGTGCGCGCACTGAGATCGAGCGTTTCCAGTACGCCGTTGTAAGCGACCAGCACACCGTCTTTGACGATAACCGCATCGGGGATATCCTCACCGTTGACGCAAATGCCCATTTCGCTGTATCTGCCGACCTTATCACCAAGATACGAAACTGCTTTCACCAATGCGGATTCGCTCAGCGTAAATGTCCCGGTATACAAGCTGCCGTTTTCCTTATCCGGTGTGGAACCATCCAGGGTATAGTAGATAGCAGCACCCTCTGTTGCGCAGGAGATCGTTACCTCCACCATATCTGTTGTATCGGAATAAATGATCTCCGGTGCGGCGCAATAGGTGCCATCAAAGGTGAAATCGCCCATATACACCATACCATAGCCGAAGAGATCATCCTTACCGGATGCGCCCAGATCTATGGCATTTGCCTTCAGGAAGGCATCCACATCATCTACGGAAAGGGTCTCATCCGCTGAAAGCACCATAGCAGAGCAGGCTGCCACATAGGGCGTTGCCATACTGGTGCCGCTCATGTAAACAAATTCATCAGGGCTATCTATGCCGGCACTGTAAACATCCACGCCGGGTGCAACGACATCCACCACGGGGCCATAGTTGGAAAAATACGCAAGGTTCTTGTACTGATCCACAGCACCGACTGTGATCGCGCGCTCGGCACGGGCAGGGTGGACATTATCTGCGTCCATGCTTTCGTTGCCGGCAGCCACACAGCACACAATGCCTGCTTCATAAAGCTGATCGACCATGTACTCCATCAGTGCGGATTCGCCGCTGCCGCCAAGGCTCATGCTAACCACATCGACGCCCTGCTCCATGGCATACAGCATACCGCAGTAGATGCCCAAGTCACTGCCGTAGCCTTCTACATCCAGAATGCGTACCGGCAGAATTTTGACATTATCGGCTGTTGCACCCACAATGATACCTGCGCAGTGCGTGCCATGTCCGTTCTGATCATCCACCGTATAGGTATTTGTATCCAAAAAGGATGCGCCATGCCCTGCAATGCGATCTACAAACCGCTCATGTTCAAAGTAGATACCCGTATCCAGCACGGCAACCACGATTTCAGGCAGCGTTTCATGGCTTGCGATGAGGCTTTGGTTATAGCTTTCTGCCCCAATGGCACTTACGCCCCAGTCGGTGTTGTCATCCGTAGTGTAGTGATATGCTGTCTGGTCAGCATCCGCGATAGAAACCGTTTTGGAAGGCTCTGCAAAATCCACATGCTCATCGTTCACGAACTGCTGATAGGCGCAGTATGCATCGGCAGGGGTCGCATATTGCAGCACGCGCACGCCATCGCGATTTTCCACGCAATCAATGGCACCATACTGTTCTGTCACGCCTTCTCCGCGCACGATCAGGCAAGCGGAATCAAAGGGGGAGGTCACGGTGATGCCATTTTGATCTTCGGTTATCGTACAGCCGATCTGTTTTGCAGCCTGTTCCAGTGAAACATAACCTGTGCAGGTATCCCCCATACCTGCCGCCTCTGCCGAAACCATCAGTTTTCCATTGATCACGGCATACTCGCCCAAACGGTCGCCCACAGGCTGACCATCACGGTAGAGCATATCCTTTTCGGCATCGTATCGCAACGATACGAAGGGCACCGTGTTGGTTTCCGGTGTTTTCATGGCAGCAAGCTGTTGTTGAAAATCCATTACAGACTGCACAGCCTCGGCTAACTGCATTGTCCCGAATTCGATACGGGGCACTGCGGTCACCGCGAGCACCGCAGCAAGGGCAGCTGCATGGAGCTTACGGCTTTTGAAATTTCCCATAGTCTTTTCTCCTTACACATTTATATTTTCAAAAGCGGCATTTGCCGCAATGAAGCGGATTTATTCTGTGACAAAAACGGTATCAAAGCCTGCCGTGCGAAGCGTTTCGACCGCTTCCGTGACCTCTGCATCGGTTAGCGCACGGTGGGATACACAAGGCAGATAGTGCATATCTCCGGCGATGGCATCGGCAACGGTCAGCAGCAGTGTTGTTTTTTCCGCGATGGACAAGCCACGCGGATCGTATCGGTCATTCCCCAGATAAAAAGGCGTAGCGAACAGATAATAATCAAAAGTGATGACAGCATTCTCGACTGCAAAGGTATCGGAGCGAACGGCTTCCTCCTCGCGATTTAAGGCGGCATACAAATCGAACGCGTAAGCACATTCGGTGTCACCGGCATCCAGTGCGTTGAGCACCCCTGCCAGACCATCCGCGCGGCGTGTTGGATCACTGACATCCTTGCCGATATATTGCAAATCGGAATCGTAGAAATCAGGGTATTCGGTATCGACACACAGCACCCTTGCAAACCCTGCCTGATATAACTCCTCTGCCACGGCACAAAGATAATCTCGGCTTTCTTGGGCAAAGGGGCTAAGCCACGGCTTGCCGCCCTCCGATTCCTTATCATCCAGCCAGCGGTCTGTACCATTTGCAAAAAAGTAACCCGATGCAAACGAATACAGCGGATAGGTATAATCGGCTATCGTCACGATCTCCGCCATGGGTACAAGCCCTGCATTTTCCGCCATGGCAACGATCTCCTCGGCGGTCAGGGCAGATTGCACTGCTTTGCAGATATCCGTGCCCTCAATCTCGGAGGCGTAATATAGCTTTCCACCATACTGCTTCATGGGCATGACAACGGCATTGTAGCCGGCATTTTTGGCATCTTGCAAAGCCTGCGTCAAAGCTTCCGGCGTATGCACCGCCTCATCCGGGAGCTGCAACACGAGCAGTGCCTCTACTGCTTCGGGGATGGTTGCGGTCGTTGTGGTCGATTCCGTTGCGGTGGTCGATGTAGTCACCGTAGTTGTGGTGGCAGATGTTGCTGTGGTGTTTTCAGCGACAAATGGTTCCGGCACGGTGGTAGGATGTGTCTGCTCCTGTTCCACACGGATCACAATGGGGCCAATGACACTGTAGCCCACAACGCCAAGCACCGCAAGCACCACCACAGAAAGGATGCCTGCAAGGGCAGAGCGCATCGGCGAATAACGACTGAACACTCTGCGGGTTTTCACGCGGTAGGTGTAAATTTTTCTGCCTTTTTTACGAAAAAGCACGATTTGATTGCTCCTTTCGGGGGGAAAAGTTCTTTTGTTGATGTTTTTTCTCTCTGTTTTACGGTGATTCTGCCGCACCAAAATACGGGGCGAAGAATACCATACAATATACCAATGATATTTCCCCTTGTGGCGGTTACCCTAGCAACATGAGGAAACGATTCTGTTTATGAAAGGAAGGATGCTATGACCATCGAGCAGCTTTCTGCGGATACGGTAAAAATCGAACTGACTGCCGAAGAGCTTTCTCTGCCGTACAGTGCTGTCTGTCATCCGGCAGATGACCCCATGCAGCAGCTTTTGTTGTTTCTGATTCAGCGTGCAGAGGTGTTCAGTGGCATACCCTTTTGCAGCAGGCAGGTCACGGCGGAGCTATTGCCTACTGTAGAAAACGGCATGATCGTCTATCTGACGGCAAGCAAGCCAAAACCCAAAGAAAATCACACCCGGGCAGCCGCTGTTTTTGCAGATATGCACACACTGAAAGCCTGTTGCAGGGCACTAAAACCATATCTTTCACCGCAAAGCCAAAGCAGTCTTTATGAAGCCGCCGGTGGAAGGCTTCTGGTGCTTTCTCATCTAACGACAGCGCATCGCGCACCACAGCATTTGCTGCGAGAATACGCGACCCTGCTACCCGTCACAAAGCGTAGCCTTGCGCATTTGGAAGAATACGGTCACTGCATTTGCAAGCACAACGCCATTGCTGCCATTCTCAAGGATTATTAGAGCAATATTGTTGTATTTTTCGCAAAAATGCAATATCAACTCCCCTGCCCACGCAAACGCTGCACGGCATCCGCAGGGATCTCCGCATTCATCAGGTACGAGCCGGAAACCAGAAAATCCACGCCCGCTTCCCGGCAAACGGCAGCGGTTTCTGCCTGAATGCCGCCATCTACCTGAATATGCAGCGGCAGTTTTTGCTCTTCCAGCAGGGCGCGCAGCTGACGGATCTTTGGCAGCACATCGTAGATGAATGCCTGCTTGCCCCAGCCCGGCTCTACGGTCATCAGCAAGATGAAATCCCCTGCCTGAAGCCTTGGCAGCAGTGGCAAAATCACAGAAAGCGGCGTATTTGGGCACAAAGCAACGCCTGCTGCAACGCCATAGCGATGAATGGCATCGATGGTTTCCGTTGGGTCGGAGTCGCTCTCGACATGAAAGGAAAGATACTGTGCCCCAGCCTCTACAAAACGGCTGACAAAGCGCAGCGGATCTTTTACCATGAGATGTACATCCAGTGGCAGATCCGTGCAGCGGCGCAGTGCGTGCAACACAGGCAGACCAAACGAAATATTATTGACAAAGCAGCCGTCCATCACATCGTAGTGCAGGGCATCGGCACCTGAATTTTCAACGATTTTCGCCACATTTGCAAGATTTGCGAGATCGGCATTGAGGATGGACGCAGAGATGATACACATAGGGCAGCCTCCCGGAAAGCATCTGTTTTCACATTGATGTTACGCTCTTATTATACTCTACTTTTGATGATTCGTCAAGCGTGGTTTGCTGTGCAGCGAATTTTTTTTGATTTCGGCTACTCTTACAAAATAGCAACAAAGATACTGGACAAAGCTGTGAAAATCATGTATAATGAAAAGAGCATCCATTGTAATCACTCAATTTATTTCCATAGGGAGGACAAACCCCATGCAGACTATGACTTTGGCACAGCACAAAGAAGCCATCTGCGATATTTGCCACAAGATGTGGCAGCTGGGCTGGGTGGCAGCCAACGACGGGAATGTATCCGTACGGTTGGCGGATGGCAGTTTTCTTGCAACCCCTACGGGCATCAGCAAAGCGTTCATCACATCCGATGTTCTGGTGCGCATCGACGCAAACGGCAATATTCTGGAAGCAGCAGAAGGCAGAAAGCCTTCTTCAGAAATCAAAATGCACCTGCGCTGCTATCAAGAGCGCGCGGATGTCGGTGCGGTGCTGCACGCCCACCCCCCTACCGCGACAGGCTATGCCGTTGCAAATAAAGCACTCGACAGCTACAGCATGATCGAAACCGTTATTGCTCTTGGCTCTGTACCGGTAACACCCTACGGCACACCCTCTACCGATGAGGTGCCGGAGGCCATTGCGCCCTATCTGCAAAAGCACGATGTGATGCTGCTGCAAAATCATGGTGCGCTTGCTGTGGGTGCAGATCTGCTCACGGCGTATTATCGTATGGAGACTTTGGAGCTGTTTGCAAAAATCAACCTGACAGCGCATCTGCTGGGTGGCGCACAGGAAATCTCGCGCGAAAACATTGATCGCCTTTGCAATATGCGTGCACAATACGGTGTGACAGGCAAGCACCCCGGCTATCAGAAATATGATGGTGGCATTCCCCTGCCTGATGACAGAAAGGAGTGACACCCCATGCTCAAAGGAATCCCTCCGATTCTTTCGCCGGAACTGCTGAAGGTGATGATGGAAATGGGCCACGGCGATGAAATCGTAATTGCAGACGGCAATTTTCCGGCTGCCTCTCTGGCAAAACGGCTGATTCGTCTGGACGGCCACGGCGTACCGGAAATTCTTTCGGCAATGCTGACGCTGATGCCACTCGATACTTATGTGGACGAGCCTGTGCAGCTGATGGCACTTGTACCGCAGGATACCGAAACCCCTGCCATCTGGGGCGAATACCAAAGCATCATCGAAAATGCCCAAAAGCATATCTGCATTGGCAAAACCGAACGGCAGGCGTTTTATGACCGCGCAAAGCAGGCATATGCCATTGTTGCAACGGGTGAAACTGCCATCTATGCAAATATATTGCTGAAGAAGGGCGTTGTGCAGTAAGCATCGTCCAAAACGAGGGGAGAAATCACTATGGCAAAGCAATATCTTGCCTTTGATATCGGCGCATCCGGTGGAAGAGCCATACTGGGTGCGGTCATAAACGGAAAATTACAAACAAGAGAAGTTCACCGATTCTCCAATACCCCCGTTACGGTGGGCAAGCATTGCTATTGGGATGTGCTGCGCTTGCTCCATGGCATTCATACAGGGCTGCAAAACGCCACTGTGGGCGATGGCTATTGCTCTGCGGCTGTGGATACCTGGGGCGTGGACTACGGTCTTGTCGATGCAGCCGGTGTACTGCTGCAAAACCCCATGCATTATCGCGATACGCGCACACAGGGTATGGCAAAACAGGTGGAACAGCTGGTATCCGCTGCGGAATTTTACAACATAAACGGCTTGCAGCAAATGGAAATCAACACGGTGTATCAGCTATATGCAGACTATACCACAAGACCATGGCTGAAGGACGCCACCGTCGCCATGCTGCTCATGCCGGATCTGTTTCATTTCATGCTCACCGGCAAGCAGGTCACAGAACGTTCCATCGCCTCTACCACACAGCTTCTGGATGCAGACACAGGCGGATGGAGTGATACGCTCATAGAAACACTTTCGCTGCCCCGCCGTATTTTTACAGAGATCGTACCCTCCGGCACAGTGATCGGTTCTTTGCGTGATGCCCTTTGCAAGCAGCTTTCGATCCCTTCGGCGAAGATCACGGCGGTATGTGGTCACGATACCCAATGTGCCATGGCTGCCATTCCCGCAAGTGATGCGGATTTCATTTTCCTCTCCTGTGGTACATGGGCACTGTTCGGCACAGAGCTGCCCCGGCCTCTGCGCACCGAAACCGCAAGGAAATATGCCGTTACAAACGAAATCGGTTATGGCGGTAGAGCAAGCTTTTTGCAGAATATTTCCGGGCTGTGGCTGATACAGGAAACCAAGCGCATCTACGCACAGCACGGCGAAAACTACAGCTACGCCCAGTTGGAACAGCTTGCACAGACGGCAGACGCTTTCCAAAGCCTGATCAATGTCGATGATCCGCGATTTGCAGCATCCGGGGATATGCCCGCTGCCATTCGCGCTTACTGCAAGGAAACCGGTCAGCCCATCCCCTACTCGGTCGGTGCTGTGATGCGCTGCATCTACGAAAGCCTTGCTTTGCGTTTTGCAAAGGCTCTGTCGCAGATCCGGGAATGCACCGGCAAGGCATATTGCTGCATCCATATGGTGGGCGGTGGCGTGAAGGATCACCTGTTGTGCCAAATGACCGCCAATGCCTGCGGGATACCCGTCATGGCAGGGCCGACTGAGGCAACCGTGTGTGGCAATCTGCTGATACAAATGCTTGCAGACGGCTCTGTGCAATCGTTAGAGGAAGCAAGGCGCATGGTCGCAAACTCTGTGACAGTAACAACCTATCAGCCCCAACAGGATTACCATGCGGTGTGGGAACGGTATCTTGCACTGCCCTGCATACAAAAAAACGAAAGGAACGAATCGATATGAATTACCCGAAGATCGGCATACGCCCCGTGATTGACGGCAGACAGTTTGGCGTGCGGGAATCGCTGGAGGCACAGTGTATGCGCCTTGCCGAAACTGCAAAAAATCTGTTGGAAACCGAACTGTACTACCCGGATGGTACCCCTGTACAATGCGTCATTGCGCCAACAACCATTGGTGGCTGCGCAGAAGCTGCGAAGGCTGCGGATTTCTTCTCCACCCAAAATGTCTGCGCTACCCTTTCCGTCACGCCCTGCTGGTGTTACGGCTCTGAAACCATGGATATCGACCCACTGACGATCAAGGCGGTATGGGGCTTTAATGGCACGGAACGCCCCGGTGCGGTGTATCTTGCAGCAGCGATGGCTGCCCACGCACAACGTGGATTACCCGCCTTTGCCATCTATGGCAGAGATGTACAGGATATCGACGATACACAGGTTCCTGAGGATGTAAAGGAAAAGCTACTGCAATTCGGGCGTTGTGCCATTGCCGTTGGTATGATGCGCAACCGTTCGTACCTGAATATCGGTGGCGTGGCAATGGGCATTGGTGGCTCTTACTGCAACTCTGATTTCTTCCAGAATTATCTCGGCATTCGTGCAGAGTGGGTGGATATGACCGAAATTCTGCGCCGTATCAAGCTGGAAATTTATGACCATGCAGAATACGAAACGCTCCTCCACTGGATGCTTGCAAAATGCCCTGAGGGAATGGATCTCAACGAAACACCCCATACGGCTGAAGAAAAGCTTGCCGATCGACAGTTCTGCTGCAAGATGACCCTCATCATCCGCGACCTGATGCTTGGCAATCCAAAGCTGCGCGAAATGGGCTGGAAAGAAGAATCCAATGGGCACAATGCCATCTGCGCAGGCTTCCAGGGGCAGCGACAGTGGACAGACTGGTGCCCCAACGGCGATTTCTCTGAGGCGATTTTAAATTCTACCTTTGATTGGAACGGCAAGAAAGAACCACTGATCCTTGCCACCGAAAACGATGGCTTAAATGGTACAGCCATGCTCTTTGCACATTTGCTGACAGGCCGTGCAGCCGTGTTTGCCGATGTGCGCACCTATTGGAGCCCCGATGCCGTTGCACGCGTGACAGGGCAAAAGCCCACAGGCATCGCTGCCAACGGATTCATCCACTTGATCAACTCCGGTGCAGCAGCACTGGATGCCACAGGCTGCGCCAAAGACGAAAACGGCAACGCCCTGATGAAGCAATGGTGGGATATCACCCAAAACGATATGGACGCGATGCTTTCTGCGACCGACTGGTGCCCTGCCAACCTGGGCTATTTCCGCGGTGGTGGTTTCTCCTCTCACTTCCGTACACAGGCTGAAATGCCCGTTACCATGCTGCGCGTGAATATCATCAACGGCAACCAACCCGTGCTGCAAATCGCAGAGGGCTGGACAGCGGTGCTCCCGGATGCCATACACAAAGCACTGGATATGCGCACCGACCCCACCTGGCCTACCACCTGGTTCGTTCCGCGCACCACCGGCGAAGGCGCATTCCGTGATGTGTACACCGTCATGGCAAACTGGGGGGCAAATCATGGCGCATTTGTTTACGGGCATATCGGTGCAGATCTCATTACACTGGCAAGTATGCTGCGCATTCCGGTATCTTTGCATAATATCCCCGATGAAAACATCTACCGCCCCCATGTGTGGAGCGCATTTGGCACAAAAGATCTTGAATCAGCCGATTATCGCGCCTGCGCAGCCTACGGCTCAATATACGGCTGATCTTCCTGCATGGATTGCGGTGCGGGCTGTGTGTGCATTTTTGCAGGCTTCCACAACAATAACGCTTCCTGCCCAACTGATGCTGCACACGCCCCTGCCGGATCCTCTGTGCCCTCATAAA
Organism: uncultured Ruminococcus sp.; assembly: GCA_964392175.1. Lineage (GTDB taxonomy): Bacteria > Bacillota > Clostridia > Oscillospirales > Ruminococcaceae > Firm-04. Next base: position 53,606 of record CAYMOJ010000004.1, on the reverse strand, counting down.
AAGTACGCACTTTGGGTGTGTAGATTTTCATATCTGCATCAAACCACGGCTGTATCATGTTCATCACGCTCCTTTGCCCTTTACCGTAGTAGGTAGTATACCACATCTTTTGCAATTCAAACGGAGGAAATATGTCCCGTCTGATCAAAAACACGCTGCGCTGCCTGATTTGGCTGTTGCTTTCTCATATCATGTGCCTTGTGCTTGCCTTTTCCTTTGCTATTTTGCCACAAAAGGTGATGCGCTATCTCAGCCTGTGCTGCTGCCTGATAACACAAGTACTGCTGATGGGCAACTGTGCCGTAGGCATCGCAAAAGAACATCTTGCACTGTACCGCACCACACGAACCATTGTACCCAAATGGCAGCCACTCGTGATGAGCCTGCTGACCGCTTTGCCATTGTGGATTTTGTATCTCTTGCTTTGGGCAATGCCGGAAAGTATGCCGTATTTCAACATCTACCTGCTCATCAATGCACCCAGTGTGCAAATCATCAACCTGATTGTGCAGGGCAAGGAAACCTTCTCGGCACTCTCCGGCTTGCAGCGTCTGCTCATGGCACTGCTGCCGTGGATCCCCACGCTTGCAACCTTCGGCGGATATCTGCTGTACTATCCAAAGCATCTGGCAGCGGAAATTGCCATGCGCGAAAAATGATTCCATGTATCCCGTGCGCAAAATCGAATATACTACAATCGCAGTTCATGATGAAGATGGAGCTGCGATTTCTTTTGAAGGGAGATGTTCTACACGAAAAGAACATTTGTTTCTGCTTGCTCTGCCATTGCACTTGCTGCCTGTATGCCCATGGTAGCAAATGCCGCAGGATATGGTCAGGGTAAGGCGATGAATGCGCAGAATCAACCCATAGGCGCACTGGAATTTCAGGCACAGTATGCCCAAAATGATGCGTATGCACTCACACAGGCAGCGGATGCGATCCTGCTGACCTTTGACCAGGGCTATGAAAACGGGTACACTGCACAAATCCTTGACACGCTGAAGGCACAAAATGTCAAGGCATTGTTTTTCATTACAGGCGATTATGCCAAATCCGAACCGGAACTCATCAACCGAATGATTGCAGAAGGGCACGCCATTGGCAATCACGGTATGCAGCATTTACAAGCATCTACGCTGACCAAAGAGGCACTCCGCGCGGAGATTGAATCGCTACACGCATATGTGCTGGAACATTATGGCTATGAGATGCAGTATTTTCGTCCCCCCTGCGGTGATTACGATGCCGAAGCGTTGCAAATCGCGCAGGAACTGGGCTATAAAACGGTTTTCTGGAGCTTTGCCTACGTCGATTGGAATACTGACGCACAGCCTGATTTGCAAACCGCAAAGCAAACGCTGATACAAGCGGCACATCCCAACGCAATCTATCTGCTGCATTCGGTTTCTGCTACCAATGCCGGCATTCTCGGGGATGTCATTACGGAACTCAAGGCAATGGGATATTCCTTCTAAGTGGCAGGAAAAGGTTTCGGTCAAGCTTTTTTATGGCTTGACCGATGCTTTTTTTTGTGCTCTGCGTACGGGCATCCTGTAAATTTTCTGTAAATCTTTCGAAAATCTTGTACGAAAGGATGCAGTGAACCGTTTTCCCATTCGGATGAGTAGAAGCGTTTTGCATTGTGAGGAAGGCTTTGTATTCGGAAGGATGGTATAAACAATGGCAGAAAGACGAATGTTTGCAAAAAAAATCACAGATGATGACAATTTCATGCAGCTTTCCGCATCTGCGCAGGCATTGTATTTTCACTTGGCAATGTCTGCGGATGATGATGGATTTTGTAACCAGATTGCCATATCGATGTTCAGGGCACACGCCGGTACGCAGGATCTGCAATCGCTTTTGGATAAGCAGTATCTTTACCAATTTGAATCGGGCGTTGTGGTGATTCTGCACTGGAAAATCCACAATTCCATCAAAAAAGACCGCTACAAGCAAACCATATACCACATGGAACAATCCAAACTGCAAACGGAAGAAAACGGCTTGTATACACTCCGGAACCAAAATGGTTCCAACTTGGAGCCACTCTGGAACCAAAATGGTTCCAATTTGGAACCACAGGTTAGGTTAGGTGAGGTTAGGTTAGGCGAGGATAGTCTAGGGAAGGATAGCCCAGAGGAAGAAGAAACCGCTGATTCTGCCGAATCAGCCCCACCCCCCAAAAAACGATATGGAGAATATCAGAACGTTTTGCTGACGGATGCCGATGTCGAAAAATTGCAAGCTGAATTCCCTAATTGGCAAGAACGCATCGAACGGCTTTCCGCTTACATGGCAAGCACCGGAAAGCAATACAAAAACCATCTTGCCACGATTCGAACTTGGGCGAGAAAAGACGCAGAGGAATCGCAAAGGGGGGCACAGAAAGCGCAAGATCCACCACAGGAGCAACAGCGCACAACCAGCTATAGCCTTGAGGAAATCAAAAAGCTGAAAAACTGCTTCTAGGGGCAACGCAGCTGCAAAGGGCTGCGATTTGCAATTTGCGCGTAATTGTGGTATAATGCCCATATGTGGCTGGAAAGGAGCGTGTTTTGCATGATCGAATGGACGATTGCGCGCAACGATTGTGGACAGCGGGCAGATAAATTTTTGTTGAAGGCTTGCCCGAAGCTGCCGAAAAATCTACTGTACAAAGCGTTTCGCAAAAAAGATATCAAACGCAACGGCAAACGCTGCACACCGGAAGAAATCCTTTGCGAGGGGGATGTGCTGCGGGCGTATCTGCCTGCGGATGCTTGCAATGCGAAGCCACAGCACAAAATCGACACACAGCTTGCTGCCCCTGTCATTGTCTACGAGGACGAAAATATCTGCCTGATGCACAAACCGGTCGGTGTGCCGGTACATACAGATGACAAAGGCACCACCGATACGATGATTGCGCGATTGACAGCCTATTTATATCGTTGCGATGGGTATCACCCTGAAGCGGAGCAAAGCTTTGTGCCTGCGCTGTGCAATCGGCTGGACAGAAACACCGAGGGGCTTTGCATCGGTGCCAAAAATGCTGCGGCTCTGCGATGTATCAACGCGATGATTGCAAACGGCGAGGTGCAGAAGGAATATCTTTGTGTGGTGGTGGGCAAACCGCCCAAACAAGCCGATACGGTTGTGGCATATCATCGCAAAGAGGATGCAGGCAGGGTGATTTTGCAAGAACAGCCCTTTGTGGGTGCAAAACCTGCGAAAACGGGCTATACACTGCTTGCCACGGTGAGGGGGCTTTCTCTGGTGCGGGTGCGATTATACACAGGGCGCACACATCAGATTCGCGCGCAGATGGCAATGCTGGGCTGCCCGATTTTGGGCGATGGCGCATATGGTAACAGGGTGGCAAATCGGCGGTATGGGGAACACTTTCAGCTGCTGACGGCAGATCGGCTCACATTTTGCCCCAAAGACGATGACTGCGTGGTGGCAAATCTGCGCGATCGATGCTTTACCATCACCCCTGATTTTGTCGAAAAATACTTTCCCAAGCATTGCATCAACGGATAAAATCACAAAAACGGCCGCCAAACAGCGACCGTTTCGTATTCCTATTCGATATTGGGCATCATGCGCCGGCATCAGATCTTATGCTTTTCCTCCAGCTTTGCCAATGCATCCTTGCGAGAAAGGGAAATCTTTCCGCGTACCTCGTCAATTTCCATGACCATGACCACGATCTCGTCGCCCAGTGCGACAATATCCTCGGTTTTTTCCACGCGTTCCTTATCCAGCTTGGAGATATGCACCAGACCCTCTTTGCCGGGAACGATTTCCACAAACGCGCCAAAGGTCTGGATGCCTGTGACCTTGCCTTTGTAGATCGCGCCGATTTCCGGCCCGTTTGCGATGGTATCAATGATATCGATCGCCTTGCGGCAGTTCTGCATATCGATACCGGAGACAAACACGCTACCGTCCTCATTGATATCGATCTTGCAATTGCATTCGGCAGTAATCTTCTGGATGACCTTTCCGCCGCTGCCGATGACCTCGCGGATCTTATCCACGGGAATTTTGGTTTGCAGCATTTTCGGTGCGTAGGCATTCACGCTCTCGCGCGGTGCTGCAATCGCCTTGAGCATAATTTCATCAAGGATGTACAGGCGTGCCTTATGGGTCTTTTCAAACGCCTCCTTGATGATAGCAGGGGTCAGACCATCCACTTTGATATCGACCTGGATGGCAGTGATACCCTTATGTGTACCGCCCACCTTGAAGTCCATATCGCCGAAGAAATCCTCCAGACCCTGGATATCGACCATGGTCATGAATTCATCCGAATCGGGCAAGGTGATGAGACCGCAGGAGATGCCTGCAACGGGTGCTTTGATCGGCACACCGGCATCCATCAGGGCGAGTGTAGAGCCGCAGATTGAGCCTTGCGAGGTGGAGCCATTGGAGCTGAGCACCTCAGATACCAAACGCATTGCATAGGGGAACTCCTCCACGGAGGGCAACACGGGCACCAGCGCACGCTCTGCCAATGCACCGTGACCGATTTCGCGACGACCGGGGCCACGGCTGGGCTTGGTTTCGCCCACAGAATAGCTGGGGAAGTTATACTGGTGCATATAGCGTTTGGTTTCTTCGTTTTCGTCCAGCCCGTCAATGCGCTGCGCATCGGAAATCGGGCCGAGGGTAGCGATGGTCAGCACCTGTGTTTGTCCTCTTGTGAACAGACCGGAACCATGGACTCTGGGCAGCAAGCCGACCTCTGCTGCCAACGGGCGGATCTCGTCAATGCCACGACCGTCCACGCGCTTGCCCTGATACAGCCACTGGCGCACGATGGTTTTTTGCAGCTTGTAGATGCACTCATCGATCATGGGAATACGCTCTGCGTTCTCTGCGTCAAACTTCTCATGAATGGCGTTCTTGATGGGAGAAAGCCGCGCTTCACGGATATTTTTATCGTTGGTATCCAATGCAAATTCCACGTCCTTGCGTGCAAATGCCTCGATGGCATCGAACAGCGCGTGGTCTACTTCCATGGATTCAAACGCAAACTTGGGCTTGCCGATCTCCTCGCGGATCTTGCTGATAAATGCAACCAGCTTTTTGATTTCCTCGTGTGCCTTCAGGATCGCTTCCAGCATCACATCATCGGGCACTTCATTCGCGCCCGCCTCAATCATAACGATCTTTTCGGCAGTACCGGCAACGGTCAGGGTCAAGTCACTGACGGCTCTCTGCTTCCGGTTGGGCATCAGAATGATTTCGCCATCGACCAAACCGACAGAAACACCGCCGATCGGCCCATTCCACGGAATATCGGAGATGGAGATCGCGACAGATGTACCGATCATGCCGCAGATTTCGGGCAGGCAGTCCTGATCCACCGCCAGAACGGTCATCACCACGGAAACATCGTTGCGCATATCCTTCGGAAACAGCGGACGGATGGGACGATCGACCACGCGAGAGGTCAGAATCGCCTTCTCTGTGGGCTTGCCCTCACGCTTCAAAAAGCTGCCGGGGATTCTGCCAACGGCGTACAGACGCTCTTCATAATCCACAGAGAGCGGGAAGAAATCGACGCCTTCGCGGGGCTTTTCACTCGCGGTAACATTTGCCATGACAACGGTATCGCCATAGCGCACCCAGCAAGAACCATTGGAGAGTTCGCAGGTTTTTCCGGTTTCGATGGTCAGTGTTCTGCCACAAAATTCGGTTTGAAACACCTTGTAATTGTCAAACATGGGGTTGTTCCTCCTGTAAATGATTTTGTTTGGCTTTGCAAAATGGCGTGCCACGCGCATCCTTACAGGAATTAACACAAAATCCTGTGCCGACTGTGCACAAAGCGTACGGCATCGGCATACGATTTCATGCTAACCCCCTCAAGCGGATGTGTCAGCACAAAACGTCAGCACAAAAAGGGCAAGAGAAGCCCCCTGCCCTTTCCATGCTGCAGGTCACTTACGCAGACCCAGGCGTTCGATGGTAGCACGATACCTCTCAATATCCTTTTTCTTCAGATAGTTGAGCAGGTTGCGACGACGTCCCACCATCTTCAACAGACCACGATGAGAATGATAATCCTTCTTGTGGTCACGCAAGTGGGCGTTCAGGTCGTTGATGCGACGGGTCAGAATTGCGATCTGCACTTCAGGAGAGCCGGTATCGCCCTCGTGGATTGCATTGGCAGCGATGACCTCTGTCTTTTCTTCCTTACGAAGCATTGGTTTCACCTCACAAAATTAAAATTGCCGACAAACCCAGAAGAGGGTCTTGGGTGAAGTTCCTACGCCGATGAACGTATTGGACACAGTCCCTCATCCGAGTCTGCGGCAATGTCTATTCTACCATAAATACCCTCTTAAAGCTTGAACATTTCGTGAACATATTGTGAATATTCCGTTAATATTAAAGAAATCGACAAGATTCGTTTGCTTTCGACAAACGCATGATTCGCGATTTTCTGCTTTTTTTGCAAAAATGCGTGACAAATCATGCGAAATATGCTACAATAAGGGGCAACGGATCTTTGCACGATCTGCCATCATGGAAACGAATCGAGGAACATTTATGCTGCCATTTGAAAATCCCAACTTTGATGTTGTGATCGCAGGCGCAGGTGCCGCAGGCTTATACGCTGCACTGCATCTGCCGCCCACCATGCGTGTGCTGGTGCTTGCCAAGCGCGAAGCCACGCTGTGTAACTCCGCGTTGGCGCAGGGCGGTATTGCCGGTGTATGGAATTCCCCCGGTGATAACACCGAACTGCACGCCAATGATACCCGTATCGCAGGCGCGTTTACCAACCGCCCCGAAACGCTGCATATCCTGGTGACGGAAGCCGCTCAGGATATCGAACAGCTGGTAAAATACGGCGTAACGTTTGACCGCACCCCGGAAGGCGACTACGACCGTACCCTGGAAGGCGGCCATTGTCGCAGACGGATCTTCCATCACCGCGATTCTACCGGGGCGGAGATTCTGCGCGGTTTGCTTGCTGCCACTGCCCTGCTGCCCAATGTCACCATTGCAGAGCATACAATGGTCAGCCGCGCCATGCATACCGAAACAGGCTTTTCCTGCGAGTTGCTGCATGAGGGTACGTTTTCTGTTGTCAACTGCCATTTTCTGATAATGGCAACCGGTGGAATCGGCAGAGTGTATGAGTACACCACCAATTCCGCAATTGCCACCGGTGATGGCATCCGCATTGCCTATGAGCTGGGTGCGCGCATCAAAAATCTCAGCCTGATCCAGTTCCACCCCACGGCATTCAACAATCGCCATACGCGTGAGTGCTTTCTCATCTCCGAGGCGGTACGCGGCGAGGGTGCTTACCTGCGCAACTGCAAGATGGAACGCTTTATGCACCGCTACGATGACCGTCTGGAACTTGCGCCCCGTGATGTGGTATCCCATGCCATCATCGCCGAAAGCAAGCGTACCGGCTCTACCGATTTCTGGCTGGATATCACCCATAAAGACCCTGCTGAGGTGCGAGACCGCTTCCCGAAAATCTACAACAAACTGTTGGAGCAGGGCTACGATCTCACCAAAGAGCCTGTGCCGATCTACCCCTGCCAGCATTATCTCATGGGCGGCATCAATGTGGACAGCAACGCACAGACCCGGGTAGAACGCTTGTTCGCTTGTGGCGAATGCGCCCATACCGGTGTACACGGCAGTAACCGTCTGGCAAGCAACAGCCTGCTGGAGGCACTGGTGTTCTCTCGCCGTGCCGCTGCCGAAATCACAAAAGAGGCAGATGCCATCGCTGACCGCTATGTGCAAGGCGAATTTACGCCTGTCACCGCCACAGAACCGCTCCCGCACGGCATTCGCACAGAGCTTCGCAAAATCTTACAGGAAAATTACTTTGTTGTGCCGAATACCAAAAATATCCCTGCTGCATACCAACGTATCACCGAGTTGATCCAGCTGATTGCCTGCGAGGATTGGCGCATGGATGCAGACTACCTGGAGGCGCGGTCGCAGGCAACGGTCGCCTACCTGATTCTGGAGGAACAATTATGATGCAGTTATTACCGATTTATGTGGATGAGATCATCCGCCGTGCCCTGACAGAGGATATTACCGGGCTGGATGTCACAAGCGATTTTCTGCTTTCCCCCGATGATGTTTCCGAGGCGTATCTGGTGGCAAAGGCAGAGGGCGTGCTGTGCGGTATGGATATCGCAGAGCGCGTGTTTGCACTGGTTGGCGAGGGCGTGACCTTCGAAGCAAAACACAGCGATGGCGACCACATCCAAAAAGGCGAGATTCTGGCGGAGCTGAAGGGCAACACCCGTACCCTGCTCAAAGGCGAACGCACTGCGCTGAATCTTTTGCAGCATCTTTCGGGCATTGCAACAGAAACCGCACGCTGTGTGGCACTCACCGAGGGCACAAACGCTTCTATTGTGGATACCAGAAAAACCCTGCCGGGCATCCGTGCCTTGCAAAAATATGCGGTACGCTGCGGTGGTGGCAAAAATCATCGCTTTAACCTCTCCGATGGCGCAATGCTTAAGGATAACCACATCGATGCCTGCGGCGGCATTACTGCGGCGATTACCCAGCTGCGGCAGCATATCGGGCATATGTTGCGCATAGAAGTCGAGGTGCGTAATCTGGATGAGCTTCGTGAGGCACTGGCGGCAAAGGCGGATATCATTATGCTGGATAACATGGACTGCCCCACCATGAAGGAAGCGGTTGCCATTACAAACGGCAGGGCTTGCCTGGAAGCATCCGGTGGCATTACCCATGATACCATTCGCGAGGTCGCACAAACCGGCGTGGATATCATCTCCCTTGGCGCACTGACCCACAGCGTAACGGCATTCGATATTTCTATGAAATGGCATCAAAAAACATCACAGGAGGAACGGCTATGAACGATTTTTCTAAAAAATTGACAGCAATCTGCTGTGCAGCGGCAATGCTGTGCGGCTTCGCAGGCTGTGAGGAGGCTTCCATGAACGATTCTACCGCAGATTTGCAAAGCACTTCCGATACCACAGAGGCAACAACGACAACCTCGCCCACCACGGATACCACATGGGTGGCTGCTGACCCATCCCTCAACCTGCCTACGCTCAATCTGGGCTACACCAACGAGGATATGTGCAAGCGCGCGGTGATCAGTCAGGGCAATCGCGCAAGGCTTGCAGCAGCAATGCAGCGTGCGGAAAGCGGCAAACCTGTGACCATCGGTGTGATCGGCGGTTCTATCACGCAAGGCTCCAGTGCATCGTCCAGCCAGGAAAATTATGCCTTCTTAAACACCAAATGGTGGGCAGAGGCGTTCCCGCAATGCAGCGGCCTGAACTTCGTCAATGCCGGCATTGGTGCAACGGGCAGCTATATCGGCGTGCACCGTGTGGCAGAGGATCTGTTGGCGCAGAACCCCGATGTGGTGGTTGTGGAGTTTTCCGTCAACGATACCGACGCTGCATTCAATCTTGGTACATATGACAGCCTTGTGCGCAAGATCCTGAATGCGGAGAATCAACCCGCTGTGATTTTGCTGTTTATGTGCCAGGAAAACAACACCACCCTTGCGGAGACTCACAAAAAGATCGGCGAAGCGTATGATCTGCCCATGCTCAGCTATCAGCAGGCGGTGATGCCGGAGATCGAGAAGGGCACCTTTACCTGGACAGATATCGCTGCGGATAACATTCACCCCAACTCCAACGGCCATGGCATTGTGGGGGAACTGCTGTGGAATTATTACAACTCTGTGTACGCACAGCTGGATACCATTGACACCGGCGATCTCAGCTTTACCGCAGAGCCTGTCACAGCAGACTGCTACGCGGAGGCAGAACTGCTCAACAGCAAGGAAATCACACCCACGGAAAATACCGGCTTTGCAGAGGCGGATCTGATGTATCAGTTTCCCTCCGGCTGGCAGGCAACCGAAGCCGGTGCTTCGCTGACCTTTACGGTGGATGCACGCAACATCGGCATTCTGTACTACCGCACCATAGATGGCAAAAGCGGCAAATATGCGGTCTATGTCGATGGGCAGCTTGCCGATACGCTGGATGGCAATTTTGCGGATGGCTGGGGCAACTACGCAGAAGCCGCAGAGGTTTACACATCCGATACAAAGGCAACGCACACGGTTACGATCCAATGCAAGGAGGGCGAAACTGCCTGTCAGTTTGGCGTACTGGGGCTGCTGGTCAGCTGAGCGGCAAAGTGCATCGCAACCCTACAGAATGCTTTTCATCAACGAAAGCGGCAAGGAGAATACGCTCTCCCTGCCGCTTTTGTTTTGTGTGTGTCATAGATTACGAAATAATCAGATTATGAAATAATCAGATTATTCCAGATAATCTCTGACCTTTTTGCTTCTGCTTGGGTGACGCAGCTTGCGCAGTGCCTTTGCCTCAATCTGGCGAATGCGCTCCCTGGTGACATCAAACGCCTTGCCCACCTCTTCGAGGGTTCTGGCTCTACCATCGTACAGTCCAAAGCGCATCCGCAGCACAGCCGCCTCCCGCTCCGTCAAGGTGTTCAGCACCTCATCGAGCTGTTCCCGCAGCATGAGATTGACCGCTGCCTCTGTCGGGGCAAGTGCCTGCTCATCGGGGATAAAATCACCCAGATGGCTGTCCTCCTCCTCACCGATGGGCGTTTCCAGCGATACGGGATCCTGGGCAATGCGCATGATCTCACGCACCTTATCCAAGGGCATATTCAGTTCGCCGGCGATCTCCTCGGGGGTGGCATCCTTGCCTGTTTCGTGCAGGATCCGGCTGGAGATCTTCTTTACACGGGTGATGGTTTCCACCATATGTACGGGAATGCGAATGGTTCTTGCCTGATCTGCAATGGCTCTGGTAATGGCTTGGCGAATCCACCATGTGGCGTAGGTAGAAAACTTAAATCCCTTGGTATAATCGAATTTTTCCACCGCCTTGATCAGACCCATATTGCCTTCCTGGATGAGATCCAGAAATTGCAATCCCCTGCCCGCATATTTTTTTGCGATGCTGACCACCAAACGGAGGTTTGCCTCTGTCAGGCGACGTTTTGCGGCAGGATCACCGGTCAGTACAAGCTTTGCAAGCTCCATCTCCTCTTCAGCGGTCAGTAGCGGCACGGTACCGATCTCTTTCAGGTAGATCTTCACGGGGTCATCCACCGAGATCCCTTCGGTAGAAAGTGCCTGCTCCATCTCATCGACGGAAGAAGCCTGTATCACCGAATCCATAGAAATGTCATCGTCATCGTCATCATCGGGAATGTAATCATCCACGATCTGCGCGTTCATTGCAGTGAGCGTTTCATAAAACTGTTCAATCTGGTTAGAAGATGCTTCCGATTCTTCAAAAGCGCGGTTGATTTCCATCATGGAAACCCGACCGGTCACTTTGGCTTTTTCGAGCAGTAGCTCGCATTGATTTTTTTCAGCGGACATGAAATTAACCTCCTGTTGCACGTATGCCGTGTTGTAATTCTTTGTGATATTTGTCATGGTAATCGATCAACCATGGTAACCGCTTAAAAATCTCTGACGTTTCACGCGGATCTTTCGCATCGCCTTCGCCTCGATCTGACGAATGCGCTCCCTGGTGACTTCGAATGCAGCGCCGACCTCTTCCAGCGTATGGGCTTGTCCATCCGTCAAGCCAAAGCGCATCCGCAGCACAGCTGCCTCGCGCTCGGTAAGCGTCCCCAGCAATTTATCCAGTTCTTCTTTCAACAGGCTGTTGGAAACAGCCTCCACGGGGTCGATCGCCTGATCATCGGGGATAAAATCGCCCAGATGGCTGTCATCCTCCTCGCCCACAGGGGTTTCCAGAGAAACGGGGTCGTAAGCAATGCGCATGATCTCACGCACCTTTTCCACGGGCATATCAATGCGCTCTGCGATCTCCTCCGGCGTGGCATCTCTGCCGTTTTCGTGCAGCAATTGTGCAGAGATCTTCTTCACTTTCGAGATGGTTTCCACCATATGCACGGGGATACGAATGGTTCTTGCCTGATCTGCAATGGCCCTGGTAATCGCCTGACGGATCCACCATGTGGCATAGGTTGCAAACTTAAAGCCCTTGGTGTAATCGAATTTTTCCACTGCCTTAATCAGCCCCAGATTTCCCTCCTGAATCAGATCCAAAAACTGCATCCCTCTGCCCACATACCGTTTCGCAATGCTGACCACAAGGCGCAGATTGGCTTCAATCAGGCGTTTTTTGGCATTGGCATCCCCTGCGCGCATACGCTGTGCGAGTTGTGTTTCCTCCTCGGCGGTCAGCAGTGGCACATTGCCGATCTCCTTCAGGTAAATCTTCACGGGGTCATCGATGCTGATGTTTTCGTTTGCCATCGCATACTCAAGATCATTCCCCAGATCATTGTCGATATCCAGTGCAGACTCATCGCCGGTATAGTCATCAATGATCTCGATCGACATGGCACTACAGGATTCATAAAAATGATCGATCTGCTCGGGGTCAAATCCGGTGATCTCAAACGCGTCATTCATCTCTCGCATAGAGACCCTGCCGCTTTTTTTGGCTTTATCCAGTAGCATCTGGCAACGATTTTTTTCACTCGACATGGAAAATCCTCCTTTATTTATGATTCCTTTTTGTTTTGATAGCATACACAATGTATGCACGATGCATACCCATAGGCATCAGCCTTTTTGCTTCCTTTTTCTTTCAAACAACGCGCGGAAATCATCATCAGAGATGCCGTCGCCGCTTGGGGCATCCTCGTGGTGCGAAAGCAGCACATCAATGGCATCATACACCGAGGCGAGGGAGATATCGATCTCCTCGTATCGCGCGGAAATGCCTGTTAACGCGCCCATCTCATTGGCTGAAAAGCTCCCTGAAAATATGGAGAAGGTAAATGCCGAAAGTGCCGGCATTTCCTGCAAATACACCGCATAGGCGCGGGCGTATAATTCCGTGACAAACTGCTCCGGGGCGATCTGCTTTGCGATCTCCTCCATGGCATCCGGGTGGCGGAACAGGTAACACAAGATCAGCTCCTCTGCCTTTGCAGATTTCCGATTGCCCACCGCTGTCGGATTCACAGGGTCACGCATCTGTGGCTGATTGACCGCGGCGCGCCATGCCTGTTTTTTCTCGCGCCCTCGTCGTATGCGAAGCTCTCTTGCCACCTGCTCCTTCAGCACCGCAGGGTCGATCTCCTGCTGCCTTGCAAGATCGGAAAGATAAATCTCGCGCTGCATCGTATTTTCCACATCTGCCAGTACAGAGACGGCTTTCTGCATCATGGTGATCTTGCCGTCCACGGCGGTCACATCAATGCCGTCCTTGCAATGCTCCAGCGCATATTTGACCGCGTCATCGGCTTCTTCCAGCAGTAGCCGAAACTGCCCTGCGCCAAATTTCCTGATGTATTCATCGGGGTCTTTGGCGTCCTTCATATGCAGTATGCGTGGCTGAATCCCCACAGCGCGCAGCAGATTCACTGCCTTTGTGGTTGCGCTACGCCCTGCTGTATCGCTATCATAGGCAATGACGACTTCCTCGCAGTATTGGCGCATCAGACGGCACTGTTCGGGGGTCAGCGCGGTGCCCAAAGAAGCCACCACGTTTTCAAAGCCTGCCTGATGAATGGAGATCACATCCATATAGCCTTCAGCCAAAATCAGCCGCTTGGACTGTGATTTTTTTGCAAACTGCATCGCAAACAGATTGCGCCCTTTTTTGAACACGGCAGTATCTGAGGAGTTGAGATATTTCGGTTCTCCGTCCGGTTCAATGGTGCGTCCGCCAAAGGCAATGATGCTGCCCTTGAGGTCGAAAATCGGGAAGATCACGCGGTTGCGGAAGCGATCATACACACCGCCGTTTTTTTGAGAACGGCTGCAAAGGTTGGCATCCAGCAGTTCTGCATCGGTAAAGCCCTCGGCGTGCATGGCTTTTTGCAGTGCATCCCAATTGCCGTTTGCGTATCCAAGCCCGAACTTTTTAATGATTTGCGGTGTCATTTTACGCTTTGCCAGATACTGCAAGCCGCGTTTATCCTCGCCACAAAGCTGCCTGTAATAAAACTGTGCGGCACTGCGGTTGAGTTCCAGCAAGCGGTTTCTGCGGCGGCTCTCGCCATGATCGTCCTCCTGCTGTGGCAATGGCAGCCCGGCATTCTGTGCAAGTCGCTCCACCGCCTCCATATAGGTCAGCCCCTCGATCTTCATCAAAAAAGTGATCACATCGCCGCCTGCATGGCAGCCGAAGCAATAGAAGTGGGGATCCTGCGTACCGGCATACACCATACAGGATGGCGTTTTCTCGGAATGAAACGGGCAGCGACATTTGAGCAGTCCCCCTGCCTTTTCCAGCTGCACATACGCGCTCATCACGTTTTCAATGGGGTTTGCCTGCTTCAACTGATATAAAAATTCCTGCGGTAACAGATTGCTCACCTACCTTTCGGCGAAGAATCGGATCTCTCATCGAACATCCCAGCAACGGGGCACAAACAAACGCTCATACGTACGAATGGCAAAATCATCGCTCATGCCTGCGATATAATCACACACGGCGCGGTCGATATCAAATCGTTCAGCGATCATCCGGTACGCCTTGGGCAGCGCATCGATATGCTTGATAAAGTGCGTATACAGGCGAATCACCAACGCCTGTGCCTTCGGCTCTTCGATCTTTGCCGCTGAATGCAGATAGACATGATCGGAGAGAAAGCAATGCAAAGCATCATGCGCCTGTTGAATATCGGTTGTCATGCGGATGACATCCGGCCCATTGGCGATCACGGAAGAGATCATGGTTGTGATCCGCTTGCTTTTGGAATCCCCCAGCACTGCAACGCAATCCCGTGGCAGATCCTGTTCAGAGAGGATGCCACCGCGTATGGCGTCGTCAATATCATGGTTGATATACGCAATGCGATCCGCCACGCGCACAATATTGCCCTCGCGGGTATTGGCGATACGGTTGGTATGGCAGGCAATGCCGTTTTTCACCTGCTTCGTCAGATTCAAGCCTTTGCCGTCCTTCTCGATATAATGCACCACGCGGACGCTTTCCATATAATGTCGGTAGCCATGGGGGCAAACCTGATCCAGTGCTGCTTCACCGGCGTGACCAAAGGGTGAATGCCCCAGATCATGCCCTAACGCAATGGCTTCAGTCAGATCCTCGTTCATATGCATGGCACGGGCAATGGTACGCGCGATCTGTGCAACCTCCAACGTATGGGTCAGGCGGGTGCGGTAGTGATCACCCACCGGGGATAAAAACACCTGCGTTTTACGCTTCAGGCGTCGAAAGGAAGAACAGTGCAGGATACGGTCACGATCTCGTTGAAATTCGGTGCGATAGGGGCATTTTTCCTCCCGCACAGGGCGCACGGCTTGCGCCGATGGGCAAGCAAAGCGGCTGAGCGTTGCAAGCTCATGGATCTCCAGCTCTTCGCGGACAGTCATGTAGCATCAACCTTTCCGAAAAAGTATTTCTACAGTAATATACAATCGGATGCACTTGTTCTCCTTTTTTTCGAAGAATCTTTTTGTAAATTTCGTCACAAAGCACAATTTCATGCCGCGATATCGCAGCACGCATCATGCAACATCTACAAAACAGATGTTTAGACCTCCATAACAGAAAACGGCATCGTACCCTGCACGATGCCGCTTGCAACTTCGTTTTCTAGCCGAAAAGATTGATAATTGCTTGCAGCCCGCCGTAAGAAACGATGCACATGATTACAGATGCCATAACAATTCCAACAAGGGTAGCAATGGTGGCTTTTTTCTTGTCGATATGCAGCAGTGCCGCAATCAGGCAGCCTGTCCACGCACCGGTACCGGGCAATGGGATCCCCACAAACAGTGCCAACCCCCAGAATTCATATTTCCGGATCTTGGCAGCCTTCTCGCCGGTGCCTCTTGCCTCCAACCAGTTGGCAAACCGGTTGAACAGCTTGACCTTGCAGCCCTTCATCCAGTTTAGGATCTTTTCAATAAACAGCAGGATAAACGGCACGGGCACCACATTGCCCAAAATACAGAACAGCACGGCAGTCCACATATCAAGACCCAGCAACGATGCAGCGATCAAACCGCCGCGCAGTTCCAGAATGGGAATCATGGAAATGATAAACACCACAGCAAGAGGCGGGAAGCCCCCCAGTGCCTCAGTCAGTATTCTTGCAAGTTCTTCGGTCATCACAGTACTCCTATTTTTTCATTTTAACAGCATTATGCCATATTTTTCGTTCTTTGTCAAGATATCAAGAATAATCATGCTGTATTGCACAAAAAATTCGTGTTTTTCCACCGAATTTCATGTCGTTCCACATGATTTTTTACGCAAAAATCCCAATCGATTTCATACTTTACAAGCACCGGAAAAAGTGCTATAATACTAGGGATATCATCGGATATCGGAAAGGAAGAAACAGAGCATGGGATTGATCGTATCCGAATTGTATAAACGCTATGATAAAAAGGTGGTTGTGGATCACCTGAGCTTTGCAATGCAGCAGCCCGGTGTATACGCATTGCTGGGCACCAATGGTGCGGGCAAAACAACTTCCATCCGCATGATGCTGAATATGCTTGCCAAGGATGGCGGCAGGGTGCTGTGGAATGACACGCCTCTTTCCGTGGAAACCTGCAATGTGGGCTATCTTGCGGAGGAGCGAGGGCTGTATCCAAAGGCACCGTTAATGGATCAGCTTCTGTATTTTGCAGGGCTGCGTGGGGTAACAGGCGCAGAAGCCAAAAAACGCATCCGCTACTGGGCAGAACGTCTGGAAGCGGAGGAATATTTATACCCTGCGGCGAAAAAAGGCAGAACTCCCGCCAAATCCAAAAAGGCAGATCAGCTTTCCAAGGGCAATCAGCAAAAGATCCAGCTGATGGCATCCTTGCTCAGCGACCCGGAACTGATCATTTTGGATGAGCCGCTTTCGGGGCTTGACCCTGTCAATGCCGATTTGTTCAAAAGCGTCATCCGTGAGGAAATCGACAAGGGCAAGTACATCATTATGTCCAGCCACCAGATGGCCACCATTGAGGAATTTTGCACCGATCTGACCATTCTGGATCGCAGCAAGACGGTGCTACAGGGCAATCTTGCCGAGATCAAAAAAAGCTATGGCAGAATCCATCTGGAAATGAAAACAGAAACCGAAATCACACCGCAGATCGCAGCCACAGAGATCAAGCTGCTTTCCCGTGTGGGATATACCTACCAATGCAAAGTTACCGGTGAGGCGCAGGCAAATGCATTGCTACGGCAGCTTGTCAACGATGGCATTCCACTGGTTACCTTCGCATTGCGAGAACCAAGCCTGCATGAGATCTTTGTGGAAAAGGTTGGTGAACCTCATGAAGCGGAATAATCGATTGCGCGGCATGGGGCAGGTGTTTCGCTTTTCGGTGCAGCAGCATTATGCCATGATGGGTGTAAAAATTCTGCTACTGCTTTTGTTTGTGATCGCTGTGGCAGCACTGCCTGTGGTAAGAATCTTCATGGGCGGCGATGTGGATATCACGGCAGAAAGCACCGATATCACCATGCTGTATCTCCGTAATGAAACAGATGTTCCCTTCGACGCGGCATATTTTCAACAGGGCATCTATCAAGGGATCCACATTGTGGAAACCGCCTCTGACAACGAAGCATTCGGCAAGCTCATGGCAGAATCAAACGGCTGTATGGCAGTTGCCGTAACTGCTGATGCGCAAACAGGTCTGATGGTAGAGGGTTTTTACCCTGCCGACACCGAACTGGAAGCGTTGGATATCCAATCTGTCACCGCTGCCGTTGCTGAAACTTTGCGGCACAGTATGCTGGCACAGGTCGGGGTCGATCCCACACAGTGCGCAATACTGGATACTGAAATTTCCATGAAGGTATCCGATCTTTCAGATTACCGCCCCGAAAAAGATCAAACCGGTGTCGATACCGCAACCTTTGGCATGGTATCCATTTATTATTCCGTGTTGGTAACGCTCATGGGCTCTCTCGCAATGGGATATATCTTCCAGTTGTGCGTGGATGAGAAATCTTCCAAGCTGGTGGAACTGCTGATGGTAAGCATCTCTCCGGCAGCCTTGCTCTTTGGCAAGATCCTTGCCGTCACACTGTTTCTTACCGTTGGCATTGCTGTAGCACTGCTTGGATTGTGCATCTCCTATATGCTTACCAAATCCACCGGCAGTACACAATTTCTTACAGCACTGCTGGATACCATGTCCATCAGCAATATCATCCACGAAATAAGCGTGGGCACACTGATCATCATGCTGATCTCCGTATGCATCGGATATGCCACAATTGCCCTGTTTTGCAGTATCCCAGCCTCCTGCTGCTCGAAAAATGAGGATATCCAGACGGTGAGCATCTATACGGTGTTGTTTATCATAGTGGGATATTTTGCAGCCGTTTTTGTACCGATGTTTGAAAGTGCTGCGGCAGATATGTTCTTCTCGCTGTGCCCGTATTTTTCCATCTTTATAGCACCTTCCAACTATCTCTGCGGCAAACTCAGTCTGCCATTGCTGATCGTTTCGTGGGCGATTTCTGTTGCATTTATGCTGTTGCTTCTGCTGATCGCCGACAAGGTTTACCATATGATGATCCTGCACAGAGGTGCGCCACCCAAGTTGAAGCATCTCGTTGGTATATGGAAGCAGGAGCAAACGAGCAAGGAGGTGCCCCATGAAAAAGCGTAATCCAATGGCAGGTGCATTCCGCATTTTTCGCTTTACTTTATGGCAGTGCTGCACACAAAGCGGATGGCTTATCACCACAATCCTCCTTGGCGCACTGCTGCTAATCGGTATTCCCCTGTTGTTATGGCTCAGCGTAGAGCTGGCAGATGACAGCACCAAAGATGTACCGCTGCCCTTTCGCACGGTGTATGTCTGCGACGAAACCGAGGGCACTGCCGATTATACCGCGCTGTGTCAGGATACGGAAACCATTATCACCTATACGCTGATGGAAAATTTCGAAAGTGCAAAAGCCGCTCTGGCGCAAGCATCGCCCGATACGACCGCACTGCTGCATATCACTTGTGGGGAAGAGGGCTACGCACTGACGCTCTGCCTTGCCGATGAAACGACAATCACACAGGAGGAAGCATATGCCCTCGCCGATGCCATAGAAGCAGCCTTCCCGATGATCCTTGTGCAGAAAGCACAGATGACCCCCGAACAGTGTAGCGCATATGCCACCCCTGTAGTCAGCATCACGGGGCAGCTGAATGCCGACGGCACAGCCGCAGAAGGCAAAGACATCGCCACCCAGATCGTGGAGTTTGCATTCCCCTTCTTTGTCATGATGCTGATGTACTTTATGGTACTGTTTTATGGGCAAAGCGTGGCAAACAGTGTGCTGTTGGAGAAAACCTCCAAATTAATGGATACCATGCTCACAGCAGTACACCCCTTCGCTCTGATCTTCGGCAAGCTGTTTGCAATCACCTTCGGTGCATTTTTGCAGATCCTCATCTGGTTGATCTCTGCGGTATTCGGCTGCATCATCGGTATGCTTCTCGCCCTCAATGCCGTACCGGATACCAACATTTCTGTGGTCAATGCCCTCAATACACTCAGCGAAAACCCTTCGATTTTTACAGCAAAGGGCATTGGATTGGCGGTCATTTTCATCGGATTGGGCATTCTGCTGTACTGTGCGCTTTCCTCTATCAGCGGCGCACTGGCTTCCAAAGCGGAGGATCTGGGCAAAACCAACTATATCTTTGTGCTGGTTCTGGTGGTGAGTTTCTTCCTGTGCCTCAGCTCCCCCGAAACCACCAACGCCATGATCTCTACCGCGCCATGGCTTAATTACTTTCCGTTTACTGCGATCTTAGTCGTACCCGGTCAACTGCTGCTTGGGCAAATGACTGCCCTGCAAACTGCCATTGCGATAACGATCATGCTGCTCTCCATTGTGGCAATCATCTGGATCGCTGCAACCATTTACCGTCTGATGGTGCTGTATCGTGGCAATGTGCCCAATATCAAAACATTGTTGGCAATGCTGAAGCAATCGCCAAAGACAAATGCATCCCATGCGGATCAGGCTCCATAAAGCCGTACACAGAAATTTCACTTGACATTTCATGCAGCTTTGTGTATAATAGGATAAAAAGCGCGTAATTGTCACATCACAATGCATTGCAAATACGGAAAGGAGATTCTGAAAATGAATCGTTTCTTCAAACAAATGATCGCCGTTGCACTGGTGGGCGCAATGGCTTTGCCTACCGTGAGCTGTAGCAAGGATGAAAGCTCAACCCCCGGTGTTACGGCTGACAGCGATGGTATGATCAACTTTGATCTGACCTTGACCCCGAATCCCACACTCTCCCCTGAGCAGACCACTGCCCCCGCAGTTACCACCACCGTGGACGCAAACGGCAATATCTTCGCAAACCAGACCGATATCAACGGCAGCACTGTCACCACCGACGGTGGCGTGGCTGTGACAGAGGTTTATACCGGCACCACACTGGCAACCTCTTATGCAGAGCAGAACTATCAGCCATCAGAGCAGAATTATCAGGCACTGTGGCTCGATATGTCTAAGAAGAGCGACTTTGTGTTTGATGGTCAGTTCCTTGCGTTCAATGCAACGATCGCCGACAATGCTCCCGATGGTATTTACCCCATCACCATCTTCCACACCGATTTCGCAAACTATGATGCGGAAACACTGAATGTCAGCACCAATGTGGGCTATGTATGCGTCAATACTACCGCACCGCAGGTGGAAAAGGTCATTGGTGACGGTCTGACCGTTTCTGCAAATACGGTCAGCGGCAAGCCCGGTGATACCGTACAGATCATTTTTGAGCTGGACAATAACCCCGGCTTCTGTGGCTTTAACTTTATGTTCAGCTATGACGGCAACGCAATCTCTATCACCGAAGGCGGTGCCGGCAAGGATTTTGCCACGCGCGCCAATCTGACTGCGCATGAGTTGAAGTAATTCGTTCACAGCCAACATAACAAATTCGCCACCCTTGCAGCAATGCAAAGGTGGCGTTTTTTATACTTATGCAGCATTCAATGCTTGATAAAATATTCCTCATACCATACAAGGAAGGTGTAAATCGTCCAAACTTTGCGCCAAAGATCAGAATCGCCCTCGGTGTACGCACGAAAGATCGCCGCAACCTCATCCATATGGAAGAACTGTGCGGCAATATCGCTTTGCAGCAGACGGCGCACATCGGCATTGTAGCGTTCATCGGCAAGCCAAATACGAATGGGAACGATAAAGCCAAGCTTCTTGCGAAATGCAATCGCATCGGGCAGCACTTTGGCAGCAGCATTGCGCATGGCGATCTTGTTCTGCCCATCAGCCACCTTGTAGCAAGAGGGCATTCTCGATGCGATATCAAACACACGGCAGTCTGTCATGGGCATACGCACTTCCAGCCCCACAGCGGTGCTCATTTTATCCACATTCAGGTAGATGTCACCTTCCAGCCAAAGCTGAATATCTACATCGGACATTTTGGAAAGCGGGTCAATGCCCTCATTTTCTGCATAAATCTCACGGGCAAGGTCGATGGGCAGCACCGTGGGATCGTAATGCAGCATCAGGCGCTGTTTTTCTTCCTCTTTCATGATATTGGTGTTGCCGACATAAAAATTCTTCAGATTGTCGCCATAGACTTCCGCACGCGCATACATATTATATCCGCCAAAGAACTCATCAGCACCTTCCCCGGAATAACAAAGCCTGGTATGCTTCGCTGTTTCGCGGCAGCCGATGGCAAATACAATGGCAGAGGCATCGCCCAGAGGCTGCTCCATGTTGTACATCACAAAGGGAACAATCTCGAAAAACTGTTCGGGTGTTACAACGCAGCGGTTGCAGGCTCTGCCAAGAAGATCTGCGGTTTGCATTGCCAGCACGGATTCATCAAAGCGGGCTTCCTCATAGCCACAGGTATTGGCAGCTTTTGCATCAGAAAGTGCCAACACATAGGAAGAATCCACGCCACCCGAAAGAAAGGATTCTGCTGTTTCGTCCGGTTCTTTGATTTCCTGCATCAATTGCTGCATGGTGCTATGGATCTCATCTGCCCATTGCTCCATCGTCGGGTTCGTATCCGGGTGAAATTCGGGCTTCCAATAACGGGTGATGGTGCACTTGCCATCCTGAAACACCAAGCACCGCCCCGGCAACAGCTTTTTCAGCCCTACGAAGAAGGTTTCCTCCCCTGCGGTATAGGTCATAGTGAGGTAATATTGCAGCATCTTTTCGTTGAGCTGCTTGACAAAACCATCCTGCGCCATAATTGTACGAATCATCGTACCGCAAAGGAATTTCCCATCAGCTGTGATGTAATAATAAAAGGGCTTCGTGCCAAACTGGTCGCGGATGCACACCATTGCGCTCTGTTTGGGATCCCACAGGGCGAAGGCAAACATACCGTACAGATGATTGCCCATTTCCGTTCCCCACGCCGCATATGCCTTTTGCAGGATTTGTATTTCACGCTCTGCACGGGGTAAGGCATCGTCAATGCCCAGTTCTGCGCAAAGTGCCGCATGATTGCGGATATGCCCTCTGT
This sequence comes from uncultured Ruminococcus sp., assembly GCA_964392175.1. GTDB lineage: Bacteria > Bacillota > Clostridia > Oscillospirales > Ruminococcaceae > Firm-04. The sequence goes on along the minus strand of CAYMOJ010000004.1, from coordinate 31,067 downwards.
ATTCTTTGATTTCTACCATAGCAATGCACCTCATATCGTATTGGTTTTTCGGTTTCATGATATGCAATTTCCAACAATTCCATACGCGATTATTGTAGCACATCGTCAAGAAATTGTCAATCATTTTTTCGTCAGTGAAGCAAACGGTAAAATCTGTATGGGAACAGGCTGCATTTTTCTTGATTTACAACATATGCTAGGCGTATCACCCCAACAAGGAGGAATCGTCATGGCATCGGACAAAGAACATCTGCAAACGATTTATGCGCCCTTAAGCGGTACTGTGATTCCATTGGAAAAAGTCCCCGACGCTGTATTTTCTGAAAAAATACTCGGTGACGGCTGCGCCATTGTGCCCACAGAAGGAAAAATCTACGCACCCATTGCGGGCACTGTCACATCGGTTACCGAATCCAAGCACGCCTATGGCATTACCACAGCAGAAGGCGAAAGCGTTCTCATACATTTTGGATTGGAAACCGTATCCCTTCAGGGAGAATGCTTTGTATCCCATGTGCAGCAGGGTGACCATGTACAAATCGGTGACTTACTTGCCGAAGCCGATCCGGAACAGATCAAAAAGAAGGGGCTTTCGGTCATTACGCCGGTGATTTTGTGTGGTGATGCACATATCGGCAAAATCACAACGGCTACGGGCGATATTGTCCATGGTGACAAATTGCTTACCTTCCATCGCGAAGAAAAGCCCTCCACCACGACAGAAGCAAATGCTGCCCCGACCAAAGAGCCCGGCAATCATTTTGATTTTCTACAACGGCTTGGCAAGGTGCTGATGACTGTCATCGCGGTCATGCCTGCCGCCGGTCTGATGATCAGCATTGGAAAGCTGATTGCCATGTTGGGCGGTGATATTGCATTTCTTTCAGCGGTGGCATCGGTCATGGAAGGCATTGGCTGGGCAATCATCGGGAATTTGCATATCCTGTTTGCGGTTGCCATTGGCGGCGCATGGGCGAAGGAACGCGCAGGTGGAGCATTCGCAGCGTTGATCGCCTTTGTGCTGATCAATCGCATTACCGGTGCAATTTTCGGTGTAACCGATACCATGCTTGCTGAGAGTGAAGCGATCGTCACTTCACTGTTTGGGCAAAAGATGCATGTCAGCGATTATTTCACTACGGTATTGGGCGCCCCAGCCCTGAATATGGGTGTATTTGTCGGCATCATTTCCGGATTTTTAGGAGGCGTTATCTACAACCGGTATTATCATTTTCGCAAGCTGCCCGATGCGCTTTCCTTTTTTAACGGCAAACGCTTTGTACCACTGGTGGTGATCCTCTGGTCAGTGATCGTTTCTGTGGTGCTTGCGCTGATCTGGCCTCTTGTACAGACCGGTATCAACCAATTCGGTATCTGGATCGCAAGCTCCGCAGATACTGCACCCATTCTTGCGCCTTTTCTCTATGGCACACTGGAACGTCTGCTGCTGCCCTTCGGTCTGCATCATATGCTTACCATCCCCATGAATTACACGGCATTTGGCGGAACTTATGAAATCATGACCGGCGTGAGCGCAGGCACAACGGTATTCGGGCAAGATCCACTCTGGCTTGCATGGATCACTGACCTCATCCACCTCAAAGATAGCGGCGATATTACAGCATATACCACTCTGCTGGAGACCATCACACCTGCACGCTTCAAGGTGGGGCAAATGATCGGCGCAACCGGTCTGCTGCCGGGCATTGCCCTTGGAATGTATCGCAGCATTGACAAAAGGCATCGCCGCAAGGCACGCTCGATGTTTGTATCTGCGACCCTTGCCGTACTGCTGACCGGTGTAACCGAACCACTGGAATTCATGTTCATGTTCTGCGCCATGCCACTATATCTGGTATATGCCGTATTGCAGGGTCTTGCCTTTGCCATGGCAGATATTCTTCCACTGCGTCTGCACGCCTTTGGCAATATTGAACTCGCAACACGGATTCCTATGAGCCTGAAGGCAGGTCTGGGCGGTGATATTCTTGCATTTATGATCACCTGTGCGCTGTTCTTCCTCATAGGCTATCTGGTCGCATATGGGATGATACGCAGATTTCGATTCGCTACCCCCGGAATGTCGGGCAATGAAATTGTGGAAATCCCTGATGCAACGGCAGAGCATCATACCGATGCAAAAGCAAATCACACGGCAGAACGCATCATCGCACTACTGGGTGGCAGAGAAAACATCACATTGGTGGATGCTTGCATGACACGTCTGCGCATCACGGTAAAGGATAGCAACAAGGTCGCGCCGGAAAAGGAATGGAAATCCGCAGGGGCACTCAGCTTGATGATCAAGGGCAACGGCATACAAGCGGTATATGGTACCAAAGCCGATGTGCTGCAATCCGATATCAATGATATCCTATGAGGGAACAATTTTCTCTGCTGACGCTGAATGCACACAGCCATGCAGAACCTGATTATGAACGCAAGCTGCATCAATTTGTGCATGGTGTAGCAAAACTACAGCCGGATATCATCGCGTTGCAAGAGGTCAGCCAAAGCAGTAACGCGCCGCCCGTAGCTGATTTGCAAGGATATACCCCTGCTGCAAGCGATATTCTCATCGCCAAAGACAACCATGTCAACCGCATAACAGAGTTGCTGCAAACCATCGGTATGCATTATCACTGGACATGGCTGCCGATCAAGCAAGCCTATGGCGATCTTACCGAGGGCATTGCACTGCTGAGCCTTCTGCCGATCCAATCCGTGCACTGGGGTGGCATCAGCCAAACCAATGATCCTTCCAATTGGCGCAGACGGATGCTTTTGGGGATCCAAACTGCCGATACAGACGACACATGGTATTTTTGTACCCACATGGCAAGATGGGATGATCCCATGGATCATTTTCGCTACCAGTGGGAACAAACCAAAGCACTGCTGCCCGATGCAAGCACACTCTGGTTAATGGGAGATTTCAATAATCCTGCAGAGGTACGCGGTGAAGGCTATGATCTCATGGCAGCTGGTGGTTGGCAGGATACGTTTGTGCTTGCAAGAGAAAAAGACAATGGCATCACGGTGCAAAAACCCATTGACGGATGGCGCGATACTCATCAAAACGCCATGCGCATCGACCAGATCTGGTGCAGCCGCAAAGCGGAGATTCTTCGCTCAACCGTGGTGTTTCATGGGAATCCTCTGCCTGTGGTGTCCGATCACTACGGCGTTATGGTAACAATGCTGCAAAACAGAAAGGAGCAACCTTTATGAAATCCATCACATATCAAATCCAAGATCCACAGGGCATTCATGCACGCCCCGCCGGATTGCTTGCCAAAGAAGCAAAAAAATTCGAAAGCGAAATCACCATTGCCAAGGATGATCATATCGTCAGCTGCACACGACTGATGGCGGTGATGGGGCTGGGCATTCACTGTGGCGATAGCGTGACCATCACAGCCAAAGGCAATGATGAGGACGAAGCAATTGCAGGGATCGAGGCTTTTTTACAGCAAAATCTGTAAGCAGAGGGGCATGGTATGAGGCGATTTTATGGAAAAGCAGTCTGCGGCGGCGTGGCAATCGGTAAGGTGCTGCTGATGCAGCATAAAGAATTGCAACAGGAGAAAACGGAAGTCCATGATACCAAAGCAGAGCAAGACCGCCTGCAACAGGCGATCGAAAACGCAAAGAAGCAGCTTCAGGCATTGGCAACACAAACCAAAGCGCAGCTTGGCGAAGCACAGGCACAGATCTTTGAGATCCACAGCATGATGCTGGAGGACGAGGATTTCATCGGCTGCATAAAAGAAACCATCACACAGCAACGCTGCAATGCAGAATATGCTGTACAGCACGCGACTGCTGTTTTTGCCGCACGCTTTGCTGCCATGAACGATTCCTATATGCAGGCAAGAGCTGCCGATGTCAAAGATATCGGTAACGGATTGCTGCGCTGCCTTTCTCATCGGCAGGATACAGTGATCACGGGTGTGGCAGACTGTATTTTGTGTGCAGATGATCTTTCTCCGAGTGAAACAGCAGGGCTTTCCACCGAAAGTGTACTGGGATTTGCCACTGAGCAAGGCTCTGCAAGTTCCCACACGGCAATTCTTGCACGCAGTATGAATATTCCCGCGATTGTTGGCTTAGGGGATACGTTTCTCTCTGCATTGCAGGATGACATCACCATACTGATCGATGGCGACATCGGCGAGTGTATTCTTGCACCCGATGCACAGACCATTCGCAAGGCGGAAGAAAAACAAAACAGCATTGCAAAGCGCAATGCTGCACTGCATACCCTGCGCACGGCAAAAACCATCACCGCAGACGGCAAAACCATCCGGCTGTATGCAAATATCGGCAACGAAAATGACATCCAACAAGCACTGCAAAACGGTGCAGAGGGCGTAGGGCTGTATCGCAGTGAGTTTTTATATCTACAACAAGACGCCCTGCCTGATGAGGAAACACAATACCATGCCTACTGCCATCTGTTGAAACAGATGCCCACCGGTTTGATCATCATTCGCACATTGGATATTGGTGCTGACAAGCAAATGCCGTATTTGCCTCTCCCTCGTGAAGAAAACCCTGCATTGGGTGTACGGGGGATTCGCCTTTGCCTTGCGCGCCCGCAATTGTTTGTCACACAATTACGGGCACTGTATCGGGCATCCGTGCACGGCAAGCTGGGTATTATGTTTCCAATGATCACCAAAACAGAGGAGCTGCAACAAGCCCTTACGATCTGTGCGCAGGTGCGACAGGCACTGCGGAAGGAAGGCATCCCCTTTTGTGAAAATACTGCACATGGCGTGATGATTGAAACACCTGCGGCAGCAATTTGCAGTGCAGAGCTTGCGCCCCTGGTGGATTTTTTCAGCATCGGCACCAATGATCTGATACAGTACACGCTCGCCTGCGACCGTCAAAATCCACAGCTGGAGTATCTGCACAATGCAACCTCTGCGGCAGTGATACGGCTGATGGCAGAAACGATTCAAAATGCGCACGCCAAAGGCATCTGGGTTGGTGTTTGCGGTGAAATGGCTTCTGATCCTGCACTGACGAAAACATTGCTGCAAATGGGTGTCGATGAGCTTTCTGTATCCCCAAAGGATATTTTACCTCTGCGCGCACATATCCGCGATTTACACGCAAACAAAAAGGCATGATATCCGAATGATACAATGCAATCAGGGGAAAGCGACATGGTTCGCCTTCCCCTCAAAATACTGATTATTTATGTTTCTGCAAGCAATGCAGCTGCCACAATGCGTGCTGCATCGCCAACCAAAGCCCTGCATGGGCGCTTTTGATAGTATGCCGTCGTTCGCTCTTCGGGTGTGGGAGCACTTGCGCCACTTTGGTTCAACCCCAACAGCGTACGGCAGATGATACTGCCGTTTTTCGCTTGAAAATCCCCTGCAAGCTGTTGGATACGAGCATAGTGTTCGATTTTTTCTGTACGCGCTTTGGGATCATCATATCCACAGCAAAGCCCTGCCACCATAAACATTCCGCTGACCGCCCCACAGACCTCACGCAATCTGCCCATGCCACCGCCAAACGAAGAGGAGATTCTTGCGGCAACCGCCTCGGGAAGTCCACACTCCTCTGCAAAGGCAAGCAGTACCGATTGACTGCAATTATATCCTTGTACAAACAGCGTTTCTGCTTTTTCTGCATAATATGCAGCATCATGCTGCAATGAGATATGTACCATTATTCTTCCTCCGTATCCTGCTCTGCGGGAATGAGACGGAAGGCTGCAAAATCGAAATCACAGCCGGGCAGAAAACAGAATTTCACCGTCCCCTTTCCACGAAAATCTGCAACCTTCTGCCGCACGGTTATGATATCCTCTGAAAAAGGAAACTCGATGATCGTGCGCACTTCATGCTCGGCATTTGCAATGTACATATGCACTGAATCGTGATCGTGCCGTGTTCTGCCAATCAGTTCGATGGTTGCAACACCTCTTGTGAAGTCCATATCTTCAAAATCAATAAACACATTGTTGCCGATGCCACAAACAGCATCGCCATTGACGGTAAAGGTATCGCCGTGCACCAGATCATTATGTGCCGCCGCAATGGTTTCATATGCCTTTTCCACAGGTTTGAAGCAAAACGCACCGAAATCCAAACGATGCGAATGCGCCCCAAAGCGGAAATACAGATCATGCACACCGCAAAGTCGCTCTTTCAGGTGATAACAGTTGGATTGGAATGTCTGCCAAAGAAATGCTGCGTGGTAGGTAAATGCGCCGATCTGCTTGCCCCCACGGTCAGGATGACCATCCCAAAGGGTAAACTCCACATCCCGGTCAGAGAACCAATGCAACAGCTGAACCGTCAGGTGGTCGCTGCCGTATCTGCCGAAATTCAACTTTGTAAAACCAATGGTATGATGTGCATCCGTCACGATGACCGCACCCGCTGCGACCTCATCCAGCACAGCGGCATTATCTTTCTCATAAAAGCAGCCTGTCACCGCCTGATAAGGATCCGTAAACGGCTGCCCGAAGCCCTCGGCAGTAAATTCAAAGTCAGAGATGACCTCTGCTTGTGGCTTGCCGTTATGACAGCTGCAACGCAACCGAAATGCACCATCGCCAACGGCAGCTACCGTAGCAGTATTGCCTGTCACATTCACCATGGCGATATTCGTCACAATGCCACTGGCAGTGACTACCTTCCATTGCAAATCACTGTAGGATGCATTTGCAGGCAGAATTTCCGCAGTGATCGTGGCAGTGGGGGCATCGGGTGTCAGCAAAGCACTGCCGTTTCTGTGCAATGTGATTTTACGCACCGGGATCTCTCCATTATGCGTATCCATGGCGATGCGACGGCGATAGATTGCAGGGTCGGTATCCACAATGGGCGATACCGGCAGTTGCAATTCCGCAGTATGCAGATTGGGTGCTTCTGCGCGAATGATCACCGACTCTGCTTTGCCATCTACGGCGACCCACGCCACCGCCTTGCCTGAAAACAGTTTGCGACAATTGCTGTGGTAGCTGTCATAATCGGTACTGTCACCGTTATCAAAGCCCACCAGTCTACCGCCCTCTACGGTGATGCGTACGCGGTCACGCGCATTCTCCACAGGGTTGCCTTCTGCATCGGTAACAGAAATCGTCACAGCAGCAAGATCCTGCAACACAGGGGTATGCGATGCCAGCACCAATGCGTAACCATCACCGAAGGAACGTTGAATATCTTCATAGAGTACGCCCTGTGCATCGTAGCCACGCACGCAGATCGCGCCTGCATGATAGGGCACCTGCCACGATGCTACATACTGCTGTGGTGTACGTTTTCCCACCGATACCCCATTGACAAACAATTCTACCGATTGTAAATTGGTCAATGCGACCACATCTACAAGCTGTCCCTCGTTGAAATCCCAAAAGGGCAGCAAATGCAACACAGGCTGCGCCGTCCATGCTGCCTGATACAGATAAAATTGATCTTTTTTCAAACCTGCGGTATCAATGCAGCCATAGTAGGCATTTTTGGTTGCATAGGGGGAAGGCTCACCGATATAATCACTACCTGTCCAGATAAACATCCCCGCACAAAAATCCGCAGCAGCATCCTTACAGATCACCGCCTGTGCTGTATCCGCAGTAAAACCACCGCGACAATTGCCAAGGGACGAACACTGTAGATCATCATGCGTGAGAAAAGGCGTATCCAATGGGAAATGATAGATTCCGCGGCTCTTGACACCGGCAGTGGTCTCACTGCCGTAGATACACCACTGAGGATACTGCGCATGATGCAGCGCATAGCAGTTTTCCCCGTAGTTATACCCTACAAGATCGACCTGTTCAGCGCAGTGCTGGGCGTTTTCCCACGGCATATAGTTGGAACCAATGGTGGTATAGGCATTTTGCAGCGGATCATGCTCGCGGACAGCAGCGTGCAGTCGTTTTGCAACTTCGCAGCCCCGTGCCGAAAGATGCGTATCGTAGATTTCATTCCCCACGCTCCACATGATGACAGAGGGATGATTGCGGTCACGGCGCACCCATGCTGCCACATCTTTTGCAAACCACTGCGGAAAAAATCTTGCATAGTCAAATTCGGTTTTGGGGCGCTCCCACATATCGAAGGCTTCGCTATCCACAAGCATACCCAATTCATCACAAAGTTTCATAAATGCTTTTGCAGGCATATTATGCGATGTCCGCACGGCGTTGGCTCCCATTTCCTTCATGGTCAACAGCTGACGACGTGCCGCTTCTTTTTGAAAAGCCGCACCGAATGCACCCAGATCATGATGCAGGCAAACACCATGCAGCTTTACAGTTCTGCCATTGAGCAAAAAGCCACAATCGGGATCAAAGGCAATTTCACGCAAGCCCACAGATTGTGAAACCGTATCCACAACAGTGCCTTCTGCGCATAGCTGCACGGTCAGCGTCAGTAGCGTAGGATGTTCGATATCCCAGACCGGGGATGTTTCATCTGGTAAAATAAATTGCAAATCCTTGCCCTGATACAGCTGCACATCTTGATGAAAAAGCTGCACCTGCACGGCAGCATCGCCCACATACTCGGCAGATACCCGGCACAGCCAGCCCTCAGCAGTTTTTTGGGCGTGAAAATAGATGCCATCCTCCACAAAATGCGTCGCAGATGTTTCCAGCAGCCAAACATCACGAAAGATCCCTGCACCCGAATACCAACGGGAATTGGGGGCTTCATGACGGACAAGGACAAGCAACTCGTTTTCCCCTGCCTGCAAATACTGTGTCAGCTCCACGCAAAAGGAAGAATAGCCATACTTGTTTTCGCCCACTTCCACGCCGTTGAGATAGACAGTACAATCCTGATAAACCCCTTCAAAATAGATGCGCACGCATTCCGCGCCACTGTTACAAAAACGCTTGCGATACCAGCCAAAGCCGGAAGCGTACAGGGCATTGGCATCAGCGATGAGCCAGTCATGCGGCAGTTCTACAGGAGAAAATATTGCATTCTGTGCATCTGCAAGAGAAGTACCCACAGGGGTAAGCGCAAATGTCCAGTCACGATTCCACAACGATTTCATATGAACCTCCATTGCCTTTCTTGGCAAATTTCCATTGCTTCCATTATACCATGCAAATTCGGTTTGTCAATGATGTTTTCTGCCAAAGTTGCGAATGATTGGTATCAAGCAATGGCATATCGCCCAAATGAATGCTTTTTTTCTACGGTTTATTTTCAAAAAACAATACTGGACAATCCAGAAAAAATATGCTATACTTGGCTCAATATGAAATCAGGGAGGCTCCGCAATGAACCATACAACTGCCATGGAATTTGTACATTCCATTCGCAGCGGCATCAGCTTTGGAAACAGCTTTGATTGTGTACCAAAGCCCAAACAGCTCGCCGCTTTGCAATCACTGAACGATTACCAGACCGCATGGGGAAATCCGGTCACAACCACAGCCCATCTCCAAATGTTGCGCAATGCAGGCTTTGATGTATTGCGTCTTCCGGTGACATGGGGGCTGCATCTTGGCGATGCACCCACCTATACCATTGATCCTGCATGGCTGCAAATGGTAGCAGATATCATATACAGCGCACTGGATATGGGTTTTCGCATGGTGCTGGATGTGCATCATGACGGTGAAAAAATTTCCCTTGATGCCAATCAGCTGGATGCATCCGAGGCGGTGCTGTGTGCCATATGGCAACAACTTGCAGACCGTTTTCAGGATATTGGCACATCCCTTGTGTTTGAAACGCTCAATGAGCCACGCCTGGGGAATAACTGGGACGGCTGCCCTGAGGGCTGTGCTGCGGTGAATCGCCTCAATGCAGCTGCACTGCGTACCATTCGTGCAGCAGGAGGCAACAATGCCACAAGATTCGTCATGATGCCTACCTATGCAGCATCTCCAAAAGAGATCGCGTTGCAGCATATGCAGGTGCCGGAGGACGACCGCGTAATCGTATCGATACACGCGTATTTTCCGACAGAATATTGTTTCCCGAATTGTGCTGTGACATGGAACCCGCCCAGAGAACATTGGGGGGAGCCAAATGATTTTTCCCGTCTGACGGCGATGCTTGCGCGCATTGACCATTACTTTACCGCAAAGGGCATCCCTGTGATCATCGGGGAAACCGGCGCAGTGAAAAAGATCGATGAAAGCAACCGTCAATTGTGGACTGCTGCCTATACGAAAATCGCTGCTGCATATGGTATCCCATGCTTTTGGTGGGATGAAGGCAAATGTCGCGAAGGTGGCTTCGGCTTGTTTGACCGTCGCACACTGCGCTGTACCGCGCCGGAAATTGTTGCGATCTTAACAGGCAAAATGCCAATCACAGATGATTGAACCAAACAAATACCAATATTTTACAGGCACCAAAATGGCTGCATAATCACCTGAATTCTGTAAACAATACCGCTACATACTATTTGTATGGAAAGGAGCCGCAGAATGAAAGCGACCGGTATTGTAAGAAGAATCGACGACCTTGGACGAGTGGTGATCCCTAAGGAGATTCGCAGAACCATGCGAATCCGCGAGGGCGACCCGTTGGAAATTTACACCAGTGCGGATGGAGAAGTGATCTTTCGCAAGTATTCTGCACTTGGCGAAATGAGTGAAAACGCGGTGCAAGTCGCAGAAATCATGCAAAAGCTGGCAGGCTGCCCTGTCATTGTGTTTGACCGTGACCATGTCGTAGCGGTATCCGGCGCACAGAAAAAAGAGCTTCTGGAACGCCGTATTTCACCTGCGCTAGAGGAGGTCATGGAATCCCGCCGTGGCTACTACGGCAAGGCAAACGACCCGAACCGTCTGCGCCCTGTGGAGGGACTATCGCGCACAGCACTTGCCTGCCTGCCCATTCTGACCGCCGGTGATGTGACCGGTGCAGTCGCCTTTTTAGATCCCACTGATCAACTGGCAGCACCAACAGATCTGCAATGCTCACTGATCTCCGCTTCTGCACAATTTCTTGGCAGACAGATGGAAGCATGAAGCAAACAAACCGAAGGCTTTCCACGCATTGCGATGCCTTCGGTTTGTTTTTGTTGATCAATCACTTCAGTGCGAACACTGCCGCACCATGGGGCTGCAAGGAAACTTTCCAATGCTCCTTTACGGCATTAAACTGCCCTGTCCAAAGATTTTCCGCCGTCTGCAAGTTTACCCTGTCCAAATCCTCCGGTAAGAGGGTCAAATCACAGGGTGATTCACCACAATGAAACAGAGCAAGATATTCCTCTCCGGTGATGCTTGCCGCTGCCCATGCAATGATCTCATTGCCGTCATAATTTCTCCGCCACAAGGGATGTGCATGGCGCGCCTTTTCATGCATGGCAAGAACGCGTTCGTTGGTTAGCAAAGAGGCGGTAAAGTCATCCAGCAGCGTCAACTCACCACCGATCATCAACGGCGAGCGAAAGATACTCCACAAGGTCATCATGGTGATCTGCTCATCACGGGTAAATTTTGTACGATTCTCCTTGTCGTAATCCTGCAAAATTGCGCCAACAGGCAGCATATCGGCATCAGGCCAGTGATTTGCCCCCGTATGAATGCACCATTTTTCTGCCCGTTCGAACATCGCGTAAAGCAGTTCCCATTGATCCCAAAAATCATCGGTGATACGCCACATATTGGCAATCGATTTCAGAAAATCCGCCTGTTCCACCGGTGCAGGCCCCGGGGAAAGACTCAGCAACATTTCTCTGCCACAGCCATGCAGTGCATCAGAAAGCAGTTGCATTTCTGCCTTTGCGTGAGGAAACTCTCTGGCAATATCGTCACATTTGATATAGTCCACACCCCAATCCGCATATAGCCGAAAAATGCTATCGTAGTATGCTCTTGCGCCATCCTTTGTGGGGTCGATGCCATAGTTATCGGTATTCCATGCGCAAATGCTATCGGTCTTGGCGATCTCTCTTGCGGTGAAATTTGTGCCGTACACAGGCAGATTTTGATGCACTGCCTGCCGTGGAATGCCACGCATGATATGGATGCCGAATTTCAGTCCCAACGAATGGACATACGCTGCAAGGGGCGCAAAGCCCTTCCCACCTGCTGATGAGGGAAACCGATTTTCCGCAGGCTGCACTCTGCCGTAAGCATCCATGCACAGAGGGGCAAAGGGGTGGTAAGTGTGAGAGTCAGCAGAAGGCTCATACCACTGGATATCCACCACGATATACTCCCAGCCATACTGCTTGAGATGCGCTGCCATATAGGCTGCATTTTGCCGAACGATTTCCTCTGTCACCGATGCACCATAGCAATCCCAGCTATTCCATCCTCGTGGAGCGTGCTTATATTTCATATCCAATCCTCCAAAATCAAACAAGAAAACCGCTGCCTGCATACAAACAGCGGTTTCGTTTTGTTCGCATCACTTTTCTTCCGGCACGATGACCTTTGCGTCCACAGCATTTCTGCGCACACTGTCGATGCCATTCATACAGCCTGCCTTGGCAACATAACCCTCGCTTGCCGCAATGATCTCTCCGTTAGAAGCCTTTAAGCGAAAGCGATACTCCCCTGCTTTATCTTGATAGACCTCAAACTTCGGGTGCTTCTCCTGCGTGTAGCCCTCCACGGTCTGATCCTCGATATTGGCAATGGGTGCATTCTTCGCGATGCTTGCCGCGCCGTTTTGGGCGGAATCCACAGAAGAATATGTTTCACCGGTGGCGATAATCTCGCCGTTGCCTGCCTTCAAGCGCAGACCAAAGCCTGCCTTTCCTACATAGATTTCAAACTTGCCCATGGGCATTCCCATCCTTTCGCGCTACAACTTCACTTTTTGAATTTGTCGAACAGACCGCCAAGCTTTTCGGCAACATCGCCGGCGGCAAGCTTTGCCTGAATGCCGTCAACGATTGCATTGATCTTATCATCAGGCAGATCCTTACCGGTCAGTTTTTCCAATACCTTTACGGGATCCTTCCTGAACTCGGCTTGCAAAGCGTTATCGCCCTTGATCTTCTCAACCAATTCATCAATTTTTGCCTTAATATCCATTGTATTTGGCCTCCTTATCACTTGATACCTCATTATAGCATATTTTCACAAAAATTGCAAGCATTTTTTCAATTTTCAGTCAGCACTGTACATCAGGGCTGTTGCTTAAAATACCAGCACATTACTTTTTGCACCATGAAAAGAAAAACGTGGGTTTTGCATTGCGGCTTTTTTCAAAACCAAAGCAAATTTCGTGGCATAATCCCCCAAACGATCTTTCAAATACATCGGGTCGCATAGGATTAAGGTAACGGGGCGATGCAAATCCGTAAGGCAATCATACAGCGCATCCAGATTATTCCCATAATGCGCGGGAAAGCACAATGTTTCCCGCAGCATCCGATGCAAATCCCCCACATCATGGATATGCTTGCACAGAATATACACTTTCATTGCGGACACCTCAGCTTTCGGGGTTGCCGTACAGCAACGTAAAGGTTTGGTAGTGGTCATCGGTGTAGTAAATCAGGCCATCGTTGGAATACACGATTCGCTTGGCACCGCGACTGCTTTGATTCATGGTATCGATATCGCACTCGTAATAGCTTCTGCCGCTTTTTTCGGGCAGCAGCCCCTCATAATTGCCAAAATAGCTGCCGCCGATGCAGCAACCGGAGGCATAGGGGTTGAGCGAACCACCCTCCCAGCCAAGTGCCTGCGCCTCTTGTTTGGTGATGAAATTCTGTGGCAGCGTGCCATAAGTATACAGATACAGTGAGACATCTTCCTTCGTGGTGTAGCTACCTTCGGGGTTGATGAGCAATGGCTCGGTGGTTTCAATGTTGATTGCGGTTCTTTCAGTGGTAGTGGCAGAGGTCGTTGTTGTGGCAAATTCCTCGGTAGTGGTGGATGTGGATGTTGTTGTCGTTTGCGAGGTGCTATTTTCACGGTAGAGGCTACTTTCAATGGTCTGTGCATCGCAACCGCAAACAAGCAGCAGAACACCCGTCAACAAAACCGAAAGCGCGCGCCGAAGCATCTTGTTCATGAGCAAAATCTCCTTCATAAAAAATAACAGGGAAGCGCAAAACACGCCTCCCTGTCATTATATCATGGTTAGGTGGATTCGTCAAGAGCGGCGAGCACACGCAGAATTGCGGTTGCATCCTTGTGATCGACGATATCGTCATCATTCATTTCCGCATTGATCATACCCTGTGCGGTGATCACTGCCGCCACATCCTCGGAGAGATAACGATTGAGGAGTATGACATCATCGACCTTCACATAGCCATCGCAGTTGACATCACCGCGCAGCTTCGTAACAGGCTGCTCAGTGATACTCTCGCTTTTCCCGTAGTCAATCACTTCCTGGTAGGTATTCTTGTGATAAACGCGGAAGAAATCCACAGAGCCATTGTAGAAATCACCATTTACACCTGCGCCCACCATACTGACGGTTGCATTGACCGGTGAGGAAAGATCCATCACACTGAACAAATCATAGCCGTTTGCATCGGAGGAGAATATATTGCCATTATTGATCTGCAAATTCAGTTTACCGTCTTCAATATTCACACTCACCAGCGTCCACTGTCCAAGCCCCAGTGCGGTATCGGCTGCAACGATCACATCGCCATCGCCGCGGTTATACACCAAGGCTGCCACACCATTGCTGTTGCGGGGGGTAAAGTAGCAATAGCGGCTTGTATCACCAAAATAGAACAGCTTCTGATTATCAGCGCCACCGCGCCAAAGGGTGCTAAATTGCAGGTTGACATTATCAAATGCAGCAATGGCTGCATCCACATCCAGAGCATCATCCACGCCATCCAATGTCAGCACGCCGGTTGCGCCGGTACGCTGCGCTTCCCATGTCGCACCCATATTGTAGGCATAGGTACTATTGTAGCGTTCCGTAGCGATATGGCTGCTGTCGGTATCAAAATCATAGGCAAGATACAGACCATCCGTATAAGGGCGATTGCTACAATAGGTTTGCGTATCCCACCAACCATAGCAGGTACCTGCACTGATGGTATTCCCGCCATCGTCATAGTAGTCGCCATCGACAATCCCCTGCCCCGAAAGCTGACCATCCGCCATACAAAATGCCAAGCCCTTTGCCACCGCTTCACCGGAGATGCGATAATTGCCGTAGATACAAGCACTCTCAAGGACTTTTGCGTTATCGGTAACGGTAGCATTGCCCATGACCATTGCGTAATCGCCCACATAGGCATTGCCGGAAATATTCGCACTCTCCGCAATGATGGCATACCCATCAATCACAGCATTGCCGGTAACGGTTGCATTACCCAGCACGCAAGCATTCGGGCCGACATATACGCTGGCATCCACCTTGGCAGTAGATGCTACAAAACCGCCGCCATTGCTGTGTGCTGCGCCCCATGTGTTGCTCATCGGGCGAGATTGGATTCCTGCGCCTTCCATGGTGACCTGATAGGGGTAGCGATACTTTTCGGTAAAGGGGTGATTCTGCTCATTGAACTCCGAATCATCGGTATGCCATGTCAAACCGCATGGAGACCACAATGATTCATCAGGCGTTGCAACCACTGTCAGATATGCAGCCGTTGCGTTGGCAGGCACGGTCAGGCTTGCGGTTTCGCCATCTGCAAACAAATCGGAATAATATGACTGGCGGTTTGCGTCCTCAATGACGATACAAGCACGCCAATCTGCACCGCTCAGGTCAGACATTCCGTGGAAGGTCACTGTGATGGTATCTCCGGTGATCTCCAAAGGGCAGATATTCACGCCCGCCTCCTGCGGGGCACGCTCGGTGGGTACAGAATAGGTATTCGCAGTTCCATCCACAAGTTCCAGCATGGTATAGATCTGCTGCCAATTCCACTCACCCTGAGAAAGCAACAGATCCAGACGCTTACGGTAGGCATCCTGATGTGCAAAATCCAGTGTGGCAAGTCGCTTTGCATAGTGCCCCAAAGTATCATTCAGGGGGGCATCCGCAAGTCGTTCAATCATGGCATAGGGATACTCATCGTCTTGCCCATTCTGCAACATGGTACGAACAAAATACGACCCATAGCCATCCAAATTATCGGGATTCTCGGTGAGATACTGTAAAAATGGCCATGCAGCGTAGTAATCTCTACCAAGAGGAGAAGTAAAGCACATATTCTTCAGGTAGGTTTCAAAGAAATCCGTACCATAGCCCTGATACTGATCATTGGTAAAGCCGTACTTTTCCGAAACGGCATAGAGCCACTGCTCACGGAACCAGTTGCCCATGCTCTCCCACCATGCGTAGGAATATTTATTGTTGTTCCAGCCCAGCTGATGCGCGGTGACGGCGTGACCAAACTCATGCGGCAGCACCCATGAGGGTGGGTTTGCTTGCATGGCACCTACGCAGCAAAAGAGGTACGCATAGCCTTGATTATCGTAGGACATATACGCCCAGTCATCTGTCATACCGGAAAGCCCCGTGCCGGAAATGTAGAGATTGGTCTTATAGTGGTTGCCATCGCGCAAGCTGAGATTGACTGACTGCGAGGGTGGCTCCATGCCAAGATCGTTCATAAAGATGTCCCAGCACTCCTCCAGATTGGCAGCATTGGTTTGAATAAAATCCTGCGTGACAGAGCTTGCATCACCACTATTGCCCCAAATAAACTGGAAATGTTCGGATTCATAATAATTGTAGCCACTATTGTAGTTGAAAAAGGGATCTCTTGCCAAATACGTAACCTCTGCGGATGCCGTTGTACTGTGATCCACAAGGGGCACTGCCGAAACCAGCATAATTCCTGCTGCCAGCAATGCGGAGACGCGCCGTGATAACCTCATTTGAAATTCCTCCCTGGTCGCGCACGGATATGCGCTTCTGCGTTTTTACAGTCTGTATAAAACTGTAGAAATATTATATCATATCATCAGGTGCTTTGTCAATGCTTTTTGTGCTATGAAGCTTACATTTTGTACTCTTTTGGAAAACGTTTGCGAATGGT
The DNA here is from genome assembly GCA_964392175.1 of uncultured Ruminococcus sp. Classification (GTDB taxonomy): domain Bacteria; phylum Bacillota; class Clostridia; order Oscillospirales; family Ruminococcaceae; genus Firm-04. Next base: position 14,141 of record CAYMOJ010000004.1, on the reverse strand, counting down.
ATTGCAAACCGTCACAGCAATGTCATCAAGCATATCTCGCTGCAAAGCCGCAATATAGTGTTGCTCCAAAGCATCGTGAATGGTAAGGGCATCCTGCAAAGTTGCCACCGCACGGGCTCTCAACAACGCGGCATTCTTATCTGCAAAACGATGAAGGCTGCGACGATTACGCAGGATTTCTGTATTGTAGAAACGCTTCAGGGAGATTTCCGTCAAAGGTGCAGGAAGCTTCTCGCTAAGCATATGTGCACTGAGAACGGCAAGCTTACACGAAGGGATGATTAAGTGAACAGGCTGCTTTTGTGGCAAGGTCAGGCAACGGCTTGCAATCGATGATACACCGGCTTGTAACAAAATGGAAGCCAATGCAGCAATGAGTTTGCAGGCTGCGACATGGTGGGAGTCTTGCAGCAGTACGACACCATAATCATCCGGCAAAAACAACAGCTCTCCCTGTGGTGTGAGCGCACTGCACTGGCGGTAGCAAAGCTGCGCGGGGTGCCCTTTTCGCTGGATGGTTTTGGGTATCAGTCGTTTGCTGAGCCGTTTGGCAAAGGCTTCAAGTTTCTCCTGCTGCAACGCCTGTAGCCCAATTTCATATGATACTGACTGCATTGCAGACAACGCGCCCAGAACACTTCTACACTGTTGATGCATCGCAATGTTTTCGTCTGAAAGTCGTTTCACAGCCTCTGCCCTTGGCGCAAGTGTGAGTGGATCCAGTGCCTGTGCCATATCGACCAGTTCTCCTGTCACATACGGCAGCGGTGTACTCATCTCATGCGGAGCAGTCGCATCGGTGATAAATACCCCACGCTCCTCCAGTACCACCGCATCCAGTGAGCGCGCATCAGAGGCGCAATGATACACCGTGATGTCTTCATCGGCAAACACCGATGCCACAGTACGCATCAAGGTAGATTTTCCAGTGCCCGGCCCGCCCTTGAGCAAAATACCATATTTTCCCTTCTGTTCCCGTGCAAAATCAGATACAAATCCATCGGGTGATGCCCCACCAAGAAAATATCTGCTGCCCATAAAAAACCACCGCTTTCCATATGAATTTTCCGCGAACCACGTCACGGATCGCCTTATCATATGCAAAAGCAGTGGTTTTGCTACTGTTGATCATGCAAAAAAGCTTGTTTTCTCATCAATAAATGAATTTTGCATACAGAATCCCCAACACAAGCGTAATCAAAACGCCCCATATCAGATACATTGCCCCCCTGGATACGCCTTGATGCTGCACTGCGGTGGTGGTAGTGGTTATGGCAGCAGATGTGTTTTTTTCGGTGGCAGGATCTGTCCGAGGAGCAGTCGAAGTGGTCAACTGTTCGGTATCAGAAGCGGAAGTATCCTGCTGTAAACTTGCAGGATATTGTGTCGTTTCCGATTCCGTTGCGGTCTGTGCCACGGTCGCAGGTGGCTTCTGCTGTTGCAGCAGTTCTGCCATTTGCTGTGCGTACGCCTGCAAAGCTGCATCATCGCATTGGGGGATATATTCCACTGTAAACCAGCGTTCACCGCTGTTCTTCGCAAGCTGCTCTTTGGCAGATAGTGCATCCCAAAGGGCGGCATCGGCAACGGGATACGCCGCATACTCCCATGTATGGGTTTGTGCGATTTCCGCATCACTCAGTAGGAAATAATCATGCTTCAAGTGAGAAACGCCGTCATCAGAAACGGGGTCGTCCCACGTAGTATCCACATGATAATACGAGCCGTCAATATACAAAAGATTCCACGCGTGCGGCTCTCCGGCTTCGCCTTCTACATAGTAAGAGGCAACACCACCAATATTCATCAGCAGCTGATAAGCCTCCGCGTAGCCCTCGCACACCGCAGCATGATTGCACAACGCGCCATACACCGAATGATTCTCCTCGTGGTTGCCCTCCTGGCTGTAGGAACAGCATCGGACAAGACCATCATGGGCGAGCAATGCAATCACCACATCGTCAGCGTCCTCAAAAAACAGCGAACTCGCAAGACGAATGGCCGCCTGCTCCGCCAGCTGCTTATAGCCAATGAGCTGCTCGCGCTCAACGCTGTATGATATGTTCAGGAACATATAAGAAATATCGGTATAGCTGTTCGTCCAAATCTCCCATCGGAAGGAATCCAGCATCGTGCGTGCCAGCACGGAATGCGTGAACACAGCATTGATCAGGCTACCAAAATCCGCATTGCTCATGGTATTCGGCATCGTGATATGAATTTCCTCCGTGCTTGCAACAGCCGCCTGCGTAACGACCTCGACAAAGGCTTCTTCGGAATCGACATACTGTACGGGCAGCAACGGGTCATCGCGGTAGTCCATGGTCATGGTGATGACATCATTGCGGATAGAGCCTTCATAGCCCTCAAAGGTATAAGCCAGAAGTGGATAGGCACATAGCACCTCTTGCAGCATTGAATCCGCAAGGGCAGCTTGCATTTGAATGTAAGGCTCTCGTTCATACAAAGCGGTTGCAAGCTCTGCACACTCCGATACCATCCGTGCATCGACATCCGCACATGATGTCATCGGCAGGATCAGCAGATGGCACATACAACACAGCCCAAACAAAAAGCCGGTGCAGCGTTTGATAAAATCCCACATTGTCAATACACTGCCTCCTCATCGGGCAAGATTCGTTTATGCTTCTGATTCGTCCACGAATTTTCGATACAGCTCGCGCTTGGATATTCCTGTTTCAGCCGCGATCTCACGGCAGGCATCTGTGGCACGCATCCCCTGTGCTACTTGCGCACGCACAAGAGATATGGCAGCTTCCACGGAGATTTGCCCACTCGTCTCCTGTGTTGCATTTCCAGCCACCACCAGCACAAATTCCCCTCTGGGCGTTTCGGCTTCGTAATGGGAAAGGGCATCCGCGAAGGTTGTTTTCACAACCTCCTCGTGCAGCTTGGTCAATTCTCTGCACAGCGAAACAGAGCGTGTGCCACCGAACACTGTTGCCATATCTTTTAATGTATTAAGCAGCTTATGAGGTGCTTCGTAGAAGATCATCGTGCGCGTTTCATTTTTCAGCATGGAAAGATGTGCATGACGCTGTTTTTTGTTCACAGAAAGGAAACCCTCAAAGCAAAACCTTGTGGTATCCTGCCCCGAGACAGCCAATGCAGAGATCACCGCACTAGGCCCCGGCACCACCTGTATGGCAAGCTGCTGCATCTGTGCCTGTATCACAAGCTTCGCACCGGGGTCAGAGATACAGGGCATTCCTGCATCGGTAACAACTGCAATGTTTTCACCTGCAACGAGCCTTGCGATGAGTGCATCCAGCACAGATTGTGTACTATGCTCATGATAACTGACGAGGGGCGTGTGGATATCAAAGTGGGTCAAAAGCTTTCGTGTCACGCGAGTATCCTCGGCGGCAATCACCGCCACGGATGCTAAGATCTCAAGCTGTCGTGGTGTCACATCTCCAAGGTTGCCGATGGGCGTACCCACAACATACAAAACGCCACTCATAGGTACTCCTCTCCAAAATGGCATAGCTGAGCTGCTTCTGCGGTCATGCCTTCTCCGCTGCGCATAAAGAGATTCTGCTCAATCTGTAAAAAGGGTTGCGCGCCCTTTTTACCTTCAATCAAAAACAGCCACGGCGCGCTGCCGTGAGATTTACACACCAGCCGCAGTCGCTTGGGTTCAATTCCTGCCCCACGCATGGCGCACATGACATCGCAGAGCCGTTCCGGACGGCAGCAAAGGCACAATCTGCCATGATATTTCAAAAGCCTTGCCGCAGATCGGCAAATATCGACAATCGTACAAGCGACCTCATGCCGTGCGATTTGCTTTGCACGGTCATTCGAGAGGATTCCCGTACCTTGCGATTGATAGGGCGGATTGCAAGTCACCAGATCCAATTCGCCGACGGGCGCACCATCCCACAGATCGTTCAAATCTGCACAAACAGGGTGGATCATCAGGCTGCGTTCGCTTTTATCCATAGCAAGGCGAAGCTGGTCAATGGCTTGTGGCTGAATATCCACCGCAAAGATCTCTTTGGGTGGTGCAATCCTCTGCATCAGCAGTGGAATAATACCACAACCCGTGCCCAAATCGCAGACGCGGTCTTTGGCGCGATATTTTGAAAAGCCTGTCAGCAAAAAGGCATCCGTGCCGAAGCTGTGGGCATCACTGCGGCAAACATACAGCCCTGCCTGCAAAAGTTCAAACTGCTCGTTCATCCAAACAGGTTCATGGACAAATAATGCTCACCGCTGTCAGGGAACAGCGTCACGATCAGCTTATTTGCCATTTCGGGGCGTTTTGCGAGCTTTGCAGCAGCGCACAATGCTGCGCCACCGGATATTCCAATGAGGATCCCCTCCGTCTTTGCCACATCGCTGCAAGCGGTATATGCTTCCTCATCGGTAATCGGAATCACGCTGTCGCAAATGGAAGTATCCATGGTTTCGGGGATAAATCCTGCACCGATGCCCTGCAAACCATGTGCACCCTTTTCCTTGCCGGAAAGCACCGCAGAATTTGCCGGCTCCACCGCAACGATATGCACCTGCGAGTTTTGTTCCTTCAGATATCTGCCCACGCCACTGAGGGTGCCACCCGTACCCACGCCTGCCACAAAAGCGGCAACAATGCCATCGGTATCCTTCCAGATTTCAGGCCCTGTAGATGCATAATGCGCTTGGGGATTGGATGGATTCACAAACTGTCCTGCAATCACCGAGCCATTGATTTCCTTATGCAGTGCCTCTGCCTTGGCAATTGCCCCTGCCATGCCCTGTGCGCCATCGGTAAGAACAAGTTCCGCGCCACGGGCTGCAAGCAGTTGACGGCGTTCCATGCTCATGGTATCGGGCATGGTAAGAATCACACGCACGCCGAACTCCGCTGCCGCAGCTGCCAAACCAATCCCTGTATTGCCACTAGTCGGCTCAATCACGGTATCGCCACGATGCAGCTTCCCGCTCGCAAACAAGTCGCGAAGCATATATACTGCGGCACGATCCTTCACACTACCACCGGGATTATACCATTCCAGCTTTGCTGCAATATTTGCCTGTAGCTGATGCAACGTTGCGTACCGCTCCAACATCAGCAATGGGGTATGCCCTGCAAGTGCGGAAAAGCTTTGGTAAATATTCATGTGGAATTGCCCTTTCTCTCAAAAATATAAGATTCGCCGTGCAACGCCTTCGATGCCATTGCGTTGAGGCTTTCATCAGCGGTAATACCTGCAAGATAATTATAATATGCCTGCGATGCGATCATGGCAGCGTTATCACCGCACAGATCAATGCTGGGCATATACAAAGTGATGCCCTCTTTTTCACAGGCGGCAGAAAGCTTTGCTCTTACACCGGTATTCGCCGATACGCCACCGGAGAGTGCGATGGTTCGGTAGCCGTACTCTTTGGCAGCTGCAATGGTTTTTTCAGTCAGCACCGTTGCAATATTCTCTTGCAGAGATGCAGCAAGATCATTACAATTGATCGTATCATGCACCTGTTCTGCATGGTGCAGCAGATTTACCACGGCGGTTTTCAAGCCTGAAAAGCTGAAATCAAATGGGCTACCCTCCATTTTCGGTTTGGGTAGCGAAAAGGCATCTGCATTGCCCAGCTTTGCCGCGCGGTCGATATGCAACCCTCCCGGATAGGGAAAGGACATAGCGCGAGCGCATTTATCAAAGCACTCCCCTGCGGCATCATCCCGTGTTCTACCGATGGTTTGAAAAACGGTGTAATCGGTAACGGCAGCAATGCGGGTGTGTCCACCGCTGACGATCAACGCCATATACGGTGGCTGCAAATCCGGGTGCAGCAGATAATTTGCCGCCGCGTGTCCTTCTGTATGGTGTACAGGGATCAACGGCTTGCCGGTTGCCAGTGCAAGCCCTTTTGCAAAGCTCACGCCCACAAGCAGCGCACCAATCAGCCCCGGTGCAAAGGTGACGCCAATGGCATCCACCTGATCCATGGTCATATCCGCCTGTCGCAAAGCTTCCTCAACCACATATAAAATATTCTCACAATGGCGGCGCGATGCCAACTCCGGCACAACACCGCCGTATTTTTTATGCTCCTCTGCCTGTGATGCGATCACATTGGAAAGAATGCTTCTACCGTCCTCAACGATGGCAGCAGCCGTTTCATCGCAGGAGCTTTCAATTGCCAGTATCCGCATTTTGCATATCACCTGCCGTATCTGTCCTTGTGGCTTTGCGTTGTGCATCCATGATATAAAACCGCGATGCCTTGCCATTGGTTTCGGGATCATCGGCTGCAAGCTCGCGGTGATAGGTCAGCCCACCCCAGCCGTCCACATTGGCACGACGCATGGCACCAAACACTCTGGTTTTGAACCCTGCGTTTTCCTTTTCCTGTGCGCGAATAAAGTTTTTCATGGATTCGCGGCTGGTATGTCCGTCCACGGGGCAGCGCGAACGAATGATTTCCGGCACATTTGCCTTTGCCGCACGGCGGATCTCACGCTCCGGTGCGAAGCTTAAGGGGCGTATCATGGTGATATCCTTACGTGAGAGGTATGATTTCGGCGCATAGCATCCGATCCTGCCCTCGATAAAGAGATTCATCAAAAAGGTTTCCAACGCATCATCGTTATGATGCCCCAGTGCAAGCTTATTGCAACCCAGATCACGGGTAGCATCGTGAAGCGCACCGCGACGCATTTTGGCACACAGACTGCATGGGTGTGTTTCCTTGCGTGAATCAAACACAATGCTACCGATCTGTGTGCGGAGAATATGGTATGGCACGCCCAGCTCCGCACAGAACCGTTCCACGGGAGAATAATCGGTGGGGATCCCTTCAAACTGCAAATCGAGCGTAACGGCGACCAATTCGTAATCGTACAACCCGAAGCGTTGAAAATCGCGCAAAGCACGCAGCAGCACAAGACTATCCTTGCCGCCGGAAATCCCCACTGCGATGCGGTCGCCGTTTTGAATCAGATCATACTCATGGACGGCGCGGCGCAGATAGCCCAAAATTTTTTGCATCTCAGTGCCCCAGCAGACGCTGCATGATGGTATAACCCGGCTGAATCAGCAGACCGGTTGCCTTTGCAGTATCCTCATTGAACTCTGCCACGCCCTGCTGCTCTTTTTCGCTATCGTAGATGAGGAACGGCACAGCATCATTGGTATGGGTCATCAGGCAAAGGGGTGTAGGATGATCGGGTGTCACCAGCACACGATATGCGCCCATTTCTGCCAAAGCTTTGCACACGGGCTGCAAAACCTTTTGGTCGATCAATTCAATGGAGCGTACTTTATTTTCGGGCTCATTACGATGACCGCACTCATCGGGAGCTTCCACGTGAATGTAAACCAGATCGGCACCATTACGAAATGCCTCAATTGCGGCATTTGCCTTGCCCTCAAAATTGGTATCCAGATAGCCGGTTGCGCCCTCTACTTGAATCACCTGCATATCAGCAAACTTACCGATGCCCTTCAGCAGATCCACCGCAGAAATCATTGCGCCATGCACGCCGTACTTCTCATAAAAATTCTCCAGCTGTGCGCGCTTGCCCTCGCCCCAGAACCACACGCTGTTAGCAGGGCGCAGACCCTTCGCGATCCTCTCCTTATTCAGGGGGTGATCCTTCAAAAGCTCGTAGGATTTCTGCATCATGGCATAGAGCTTTGCGGCATTGGGGTGCGTAGGCAGATACGTACGAACGGGCTTCCCTGTGATATCGTGGGGCGGTGTAATTTTGCCCAGTTCCAGCGTACCCTTATGCCAGATCAGGCAATGACGGTAGCTCACGCCATGATACAGTGCAAACTCCTCATTATTGAAATGCTCTGCCAGATACTGAATAAGCACAGCAGCCTCCTCAGTGGAGATATCCCCTGCGCAGTAATCCACGATTGTTTTATCAGCATAATCCGCTTCATCGGTTACTGTTACGAGATTGCAGCGCAACGATACATCATCGTCCGCCATATCAATGCCAATGCTGCCTGCCTCCAACGGAGAACGACCGGTATAGCACGCAGCGGGATCATACCCAAGCACTGCCAGATTTGCCACATCGCTGCCGGGCTTCATCCCATCGGGCACAGTTTTCACCACACCCACCTCTGCCTTTTGGGCAAGCGATTGCATAAATGGTGCTTTCGCCATCATCATGGGCGTTTTTCCGTCAAACTGTTCCACGGGATAATCCGCCATACCGTCGCAAAGCATTACAAGATATTTCATAAATAACCTCCTTGATTTTGTACCCGGCATATGCAGCAGGTGTATACGCCATTAAATAAGCCTACACTACGAAAGAAAAGCGGGATGAGTCCAAGACACATCCCGCTGTATGCAACTCCGACCGATCACACCTCAGCGTCGTCCTTGGCATCTGTTTCTTTCGTTTTGTTCTCAGCAGAAGCCTCCGCAGTATTGCAATCAGACTCTGCTTCCGTTGCTGCATCATCGGCAGCATCCTCTGCGGATTGCGTCTCGTCCTCGCAGGCGTCACAAACGCCGCAGGTATCGCAACAGCAATCCTCATCATCATACTCATCGATATCGTCCGCGTCATAACGGCAAGATGCATCCTGCTTACGCTTTGTCAGTGCGACTGCAACCGCTGTACCTGCGGCGGCGGCTGCCAACAACGCAAGAACTGTTAATTTTTTCATTTCCATTCCTCATTTCTCCGCATGGACAGGTATGGAAAGCAACCATTTCGCAGGAAGCCTTCCGCAGTTAACCGTTGCTTATGCGGTACACAACGGCTCTGACGCAATTATTATACCACAGTTACGGGAATATTTCAAGTGCTTTTTCAGATTTTTATGAAAAAAGATATCTACGCCGAACCGGCTGAAATGGCGGTTTTATGGGGCTGATACCGTTTGCAATCCAATGTAAACAGTCCGTTTCCGAGGGCAGTCATGCCACATTCGGTATAAAATTCGGCGACCATCGCATTTTTGGCAGTGGGCAGATACTCCCCCACGAGCGTATCAAAGCCATTTGCCAGTGCAGTTTCCACCACACGGTCAAAGAGATACTGCTCTGCGCCACGTCGCAGCACGCGGCAGCTCATGAGCCACGTATCGATAAACAGGGCATTTTGCCGCTTTTGCAGAATCACCACGCTGACCAAGCCATGCTCTCCAAAGCGATCGGAAAGCGTCATGTATCGGGTAATATAGCGGTCATCATCAGCAATGGCGGCGATTTCCGCTTCCGTATAGCGCACCGTACGCAGATTAAACTGATTGGAGCGTTGGCTCAGCTGCGCGATGCGGGCAAAATAAAACGGTGCAAACGGCTCTACCACAGCTTGCATATGCAGCGATGCCAGATACGCCTCATAGGAATCAAAATTCTGCTCTGCCTCCGCACGGTTTATCTGTGCTTGATATCGCTTTGTACGCAGTCTATCCTCATCGGAACAGCCTGCTGCCTCAAACAGGCAAAGCGATTGCAAATACGGCAACACCATGGCAGGGTCATCGGGCAACTCCGGCACGGTAATGGCTGGTAGAACCGTGCGCACGAGCTCACGCTCAAAAGGGTTATCATCCAAAAAGACGATAGAATCCATACCGATGTTCAGAGTCTGCTGAATATGGCGAATATTGCTTGCCTTATCATCCCAATTGGCAACGAACATAGCGATGTCAGACAAGCGGAGTACCATATCGGGATGCTTTTCAAAGACCTCCATTGCGATATCCGCATTGTTTTTGCTGCAAACGGCAAGCAAAACGCCACGCTCCCGCAGATTTTTCAGCCATCGCTGTAGGGCAATAAACGCAGGGCCTGTACCCAGTTCTCCCAGCTCGATACCCTCCAAGCCATCATCGCCGATGACACCGCCCCAAAGGGTATGATCCAGGTCCACCACAACACATTTTTTGATCTGCCCGCGCAATGACTGTATCACATCCAACACAGCGGATGCAAAGAGGGGCAGCACCTCTGTACGGACAGCAAGCTTTGCCAGATGCCAGATTCTCGCATCATAGAAGTGTTCCTGCCCAAGCTGCACCTGAATCGCGCTGAGTGCGATGGGATACACATTGGGGTAATCGTTGCAGAGTTTCTCAGCAAGCTTTGTGTTCAGCAGTTGCCGCTGATAGGGAAAGGATTCCGCAGTACGCAACGCACCATTTCCAAACACACCATCTGCGCAGACCGGAAAATCCACAAGCAGGAGCTTTGCTTTGGTATAACGCGCGACCCGATCAAAAAGGGCACAGTAGCGACGGCATTCGGCTTCTGCAAACAGCGCGCGTGCTTCGGGTGGTGTATCCTGATACCGCATCAACAGTTTTTCCACGCAGGGGAAAATCAGCATATAATCCGGTGCAAAGGCGTACAATGCAGAATGCGGATCCACCGTTTGTGCGTCCATCTGATCGTAGTCCGCATCAAACACCTGTAGTGTAAAACCATTTGCAGTACCCATGCCCTTGAGCGCGACTGCAAGTTGCTGTGTGGCACTGTCGCCAAGAATTGCAAGACGCACAGTAGAGTTTCCTGCCACAGAAACCTTTGCCAACCTTTTCAGTTCCTGATAAGTGATTGCTTGCAAATCACAGCCTTCCTTTCCAAAGATCATTGCAGTGCAGTGCGATTGTACATTCCCTCATCCATGCCAAGCTCCACAATGCCTCTTGCGATGGCATCGGCGTAATCGTTCAGATGGGTATCAAAGTTCGTATTGTCCTCACTGTTTGTCAAAAATCCCAGTTCGATCAGGCAGCTTGGCATTGTAGTATTGGCATTGACGTAATAGCTATCCCCTTGATTATCAGCACTTTCACCCTCGACTCCACGGAATCCGAACTTTATACCGCGATTGCGCGAAATGCCTACCTCGTCCAACAGTTCCAAAATATATTCTGCCAGAGCCTTATCCACGGCATCGTCCTCGCGATTGATCCAAATCTCCACGCCATTGCCCTCTGCCGCGCAGTTGCGATGCAGCGATATGAACAGATCTGCCCCTGCGTTATTTGCGACATCACAACGACCCTGCAAGCTGATAAACTCGTCGGTGGAACGTGTCATCAGTACCTCCACACCGGGGTACTTGATCAACGCCTGCTGCGTTGCCAGTGCCAGTGAAAGATTATCGTCCTTTTCCAATCGGGTCACGCTCTCAACGGTAGAGCCGCTATCGAAGCCACCGTGCCCTGCATCAAGTACCACCACGAAGGAATCAACATTTTGCACTGGTATACCGGAATTTTCAGCAGTGCTGCTTGTGCCCGTCAAATCATTGGATCGGCTGCTTTCTTCAGGAGTATTGCTGCCACCACACTGTGTAAAAATCAACAAAATGATCACAAACAGCGGCACAAACAGCATCGCGAGACGCCCCCAGTGAATTCTTCTTCTTGCCATTCGTTTTCCCTTCCTTTGTTTTTATCAATATGCAGATTCATTATAGCACAGTTCGACGCGGATTGCAAGGGTTTTCTATGCGTTAACCACGGCAATCTTCAACCCTTCACGATCGATGCATTGCGTGGACATCAGATCGGTGTTGTATCTTCAAGATTTGTCGCATCATGCATAAAAAAACCGCCCCCGATTTTCAGTCGGAGACGGTTTTTGATTCAAAAAATGAAAATCAGCCAAGGGTCACGACAATATCATTGACATCTGCCAGCATATCGGAAGTGAGGTAATTGCCCTCCACAGCCTTACCGTTTATGGTCATGGATTTCACGCCACTTTGAACATGATTGGGATTCTCCACTTGAATATGCAGCATTTTGCCACGGAACAGTTTGTGCATTTTCATGCCATCCCATGCAGCAGGGATAGAAGGAGAAATTGCCAATCCATTGAGATCAGGACGCATACCGCAGATGCCCTCTACACAACCTACCATCACAGTAGATGCGGTACCGGTGAGCCAATGCACATGGGAGCGTCCTGCGAAGGGCGAACGGGTGCTTTCAGTAAACTGACCGTGAACATAAGGCTCCATCACACGGATCTCTGCTTTATCATTCATGGTGGCAGGCGAGCTTTCACAGAAGTACTCAAACGCACGGTCACCGTGACCCATCAGTGCCTCTGCAAGGATCAGCCAACCCTGCGATTGAGAGAAGATACCGCCATTTTCCTTGGTATCAGGGTTAAAGATATGCATCAGTGCGCCGTCAAAGTAGTGATCCACATAGGGAGGCTCCAACAATTTTGCGCCGTAAGGGGTATTCAGAATGTTATGAACGCTATTCATGGCAGCTTCTGCCTGCTCTTTGGATGCAAATCCGGAGATCACGCTCCAACTTTGCGGATTCAGCCACATATTTGCCTCAGGATCTTTCTTTGCACCTACAACAACGCCGTCCTCACGGATGCCGCGAATGAATCTATCCTCATCCCAGCAAGCAGCCAACGATGCAGCAAGCTTTTCTCTCACGGCTTCAATATACGCCTGATACTCGCTGTCACCTTTAGCAATTGCCATATCGCGGATGACATTCATCGCATAATAAAGCTGGAACGCTACAAAGGTCGATTCACCCTTTGCGCCCAGACGCAGGCAATCGTTCCAATCGGCATGCAATCCGGCAGGCATATCATGCGCGCCCAAACGCTCCATGGAGAAGCGAATGGCACGCTTCAGATGCTCATAAACCGTATCCTCTCCGCCGTTTGCATAGACAATCACCTCGTCAAGGAACGCCTGATTGCCGCTCTCACCGATGTACTTCACAATCGTGGGGAACAGCCACAGGGCATCATCCGCACGATAAGAGGGATGTCCCGTTTCCTTCACATATTCGGGATCATCGGGGGTATTCTCGTGACCTGCATTGTGATTAAATTTCACCAAAGGCAGACCGCCGCCGTTATCCACCTGCGCAGAAAGCATAAAGCGGATCTGATTGAGGGCGCGATCGGGGTCAAGATGAATGATACCCTGAATATCCTGCACGGTATCGCGATAGCCATAGCCATTACGCTCTCCGCAGTAGATCAGCGATGCAGCGCGACTCCAGATCGAAGTAATGAAGCATTGGTAGGCGTTCCACACATTGACCATATTGTTGAATTCATCTGAGGGTGTTTCCACTGCAAAGTGAGAGAGCTTCTCGTGCCAGAAATCCTTCAGCTTGGCGACCTCCTGATCGGCAACGGCAGTATCCTCATACTTTGCAAGAATTTCTGCTGCCTGCGCGCTGTTACGCTGACCGAACACATAGATCAAAGTACGGGTCTCACCGGGTGCCAATGTGATTTCCGTCTGCAAAGCACCGCAGCCGTTGGCGTTATAGTTCATAGTGCCGTCACACGCGCCGTTTTCCACCGCGATGGGATTTGCATAGGTACGGTATGCGCCGATGAAGCTTTCCAGATTGCCATTTGCAGATTTTACAGGTGCGCCCACCATACCAAAGAAACGCTCGCGGTAGTTGGAACCGGTCGCATCCTTTCCGCTATTTTCGTTGATATGCTGCACGACGCGGTTGCCTTCAAAGCTTGTACGGGTGATGAACAGCGTATACTGCAAATTCACCTGATCCTGATTATAGTTACTATCGTTTGTAAACTCCACGAAACCAAACACAGAAAGTGTTCTGGGGCGGTCGGAGCGGTTTGTCACCTTGCACTGCCACACCTCATAGGTATCGGGAACATAATAAGTGGTTTCCGTGCGGATGCCTGCATACTCAGACTCCAAAACGGTATACGCTGTACCATGGCGGCAAACGGATTGATATGTATCCAGCGGCTTCGCAACAGGCTGCCAGGATGCCGACCAGTAGTCACCGTTTTCTGCATCACGCAGATAGATATACCGACCGGGCAGAGCCATCATGGTATTAAAACGGAAACGAGCAATTCGACCATTTGCGCCACTTTTCACAAAGCTGTAGCCAGCGGCATTGTTGGTAATGATCGCACCGTACTCTGGGTCACCAAGGTAGTTTGACCATGCAGCGGGGGTATCAGGGCGAGTAATGACATACTCTTTGTTTTTGAGATCAAAGTAACCGTAATTCATCGAAAATCCTCCTTGAAATGAAAAAAAACAGGGATAAGCTTATTCTATCATAGATCATGAAAAAAAGCAAGCCGAAAATCATTCATTTTTGAAATTTTGTGTAGTGCTACAATAGAAGTGAGACCTGAGGGTATAGAAAAAGTGATTGAGA
>CAYMOJ010000003.1:0-109228 GCA_964392175.1 uncultured Ruminococcus sp. | reverse complement strand
GATCTCAATCACTTTTTCTATACCCTCAGGTCTCACTTCTATTGTAGCACTACAATGCCCCCCTTTTTTGCACGGCATTGCCCTTGACAATCCCAATGGAATATGCTATAATAATATGAATTGTTGCCGTTTTTTGACGGCATCGAACACAGAAAGGAAGATTCCCGCTATGAAGTATCAACCCATTGCAGGTAAGCCCGATCTGCCGCAAATCCAGGAGGATATGTTGCAATTCTGGCGTGAAAATGGTGTTTTTGAGCGTTCTGTCGCGCAAAACAAAGAACGCGAAGTCGTTTTTTATGATGGCCCACCCTTCCCGACCGGCAAACCCCACCATGGTACCGTGCTGGTTTCCTTTATCAAAGATATGATCGCGCGCTACTGGACTATGCAGGGCTACTCTGTGCCACGCGTCTGGGGCTGGGATTGCCACGGCCTGCCCATTGAAACACAGGCGGAAAAAGCTCTGGGCATTACTGATAAAAATGAAATCGAACGTAGCATCGGCATTGGAAAATTCAATGATGCCTGCCGGGAGATCGTTTCCGGCAACAACGAGGCTTGGAAAGAATATGTCGAACAGATGGCGCGTTGGGTCGACTACGACGGCGCATATAAAACCATGAACCTCTCCTACATGGAATCGGTCATGTGGGCGTTTAAGCAGTGCTATGAGCAGGGTCTGATCTACCAGGATTACCGCGTGACACCCTACTGCTATCGCTGCGAAACCTCCCTTTCCATCTCCGATACCAGAGAGTCCGATTCTACACGCCCCCGTCAGGACAGATGGATCATCACCAAATTCAAAACCCCCGAGTCCATTAACGGAAAACCCGTCTACTTCCTCGCTTGGACAACTACACCATGGACTTTGCCCTCAAACCTCTGTCTGGCAGTGGGCGAATCGCTGACCTACGCTTTTGTGGATGTGGGTGAGGAGATCTTCATCGCCTGCAAGGCCGTGCTGCCTCGCTATGATAAAATCTTCGGCGCAGAGCCAGTCATCGTCAAAGAAGCAATGGGTGCGGATCTCGTTGGCATGACCTATGAGCCGCTGTTTCCCTATTTTGCAGATCTCAAAGAAAAAGGCGCATTCCGTGTGGTAACCGCCGATTATGTCGGCGCGGATGAAGGTGTGGGCATCGTGCATACCGCCCCTGCCTTTGGTGAAGATGACTACTGGACTTGCAAAAAACATGGCATTCCGCTCATCAACCCTGTGGACGCAAAGGGTCGCTTTACCGAAGAAGTAACTGACTTCTACGAGGCGGAAAACGCAAAAAATGTGATCGAGATGAACCCCACTGTCATTCGCTTCCTTTACGGAGAGGGCAAGGCAGTCGCCGATGGCACCATTGAGCATAACTACCCTCACTGCTGGCGATGCAAACAGCCCCTGATCTACAAAGCAATGAATGCGTGGTATTTTGATATCGGCAAAATCAAAGATCGACTGATTGCGCTGAACAAGGAAGTCCACTGGGTGCCCGATACCGTCAAAAATGGCAGATTCGGCAAGTGGCTTGAGAATGCCCGCGACTGGAACATCTCCCGTAACCGCTATTGGAGTACTCCCATCCCGATTTGGGAATGCGACGAGTGCCATGAGCGCGTGGTGCTGGGCAGTCTGGATGAGATCGAAGCAAAAAGTGGTGTGCGTCTAAGCGACCTACACCGTCAGTATGTGGATACCGTCACATTCTCTTGCAGCAAGTGCGGTCACACCATGCACCGCATCCCCGAGGTGCTGGATTGCTGGTTCGAAAGCGGTTGCGTGCCCTTCGCACAGAAACATTACCCCTTTGAGAATAAAGAATGGTTTGAATCTCACTTCCCCAGTGATTTCGTTGTAGAGTACACCGGTCAAATCCGTTGCTGGTTCTACTATCTCCATGTGCTGGCAACCGCGCTCTTTGATCGTCCCGCATTCTCCAATTGCGTGGTGCATGGCACGGTGCTTGCAAAAGATGGCAAAAAGCTCTCCAAATCCAGCAAAAACTACACCGATCCCATGGCGCTGATGAAGCAGTACGGCACCGATGCCTTCCGCCTGTATATGTATCAGTCCAATGCAATGCTGATCGGCGATTTGCAGTTCGATGAAAGTGGCATTCAGGATGCCCTGCAACAAGTGCTGCTGCCCCTCTGGAACGCCTGCAACTTCTTTATCTCCTACGCCAATCTGGATGGCTACCATCCCGACACCGTTGTCACGCCCGATTCCGGTAATCAGCTTGACTGTTGGATGCTTGCACTGTTGCAGCATACGCAGAAAACCATCACTGAAAACATGAACCACTATCAGGTCAACCATTATGTGGATGCGTTGGTCGATCTGGTGGATGGTCTTACCAATTGGTATATCCGTCGTAGCCGCAGACGCTTCTGGGGCAGCGAAATGACCACCGACAAGAAAAACGCTTACGATACCCTGCTGTATGTGCTTGTAAACACCTGCAAACTCATGGCACCCGTTGCACCCATCCTCTCCGAATACTTGTATCAGAATCTCACTGGTGAGCAGTCTGTGCATCTGGCAGCATGGTCGGAGATCCCTGAACATTTTGCCGATGATGCCTTGCTTGCACAAATCGCACTGGCACAGAATGTGATTTCTCTGGGTCGTGCCATCCGTAGCAAAAACCGCGTCAAGAACCGTCAACCCCTAAGCGTGCTGCGTGTTGCACTTGCCGCCCCTGAACAAGCGGATACTGTGCGCAAGTTCGCCGATGTCATTGCTGAAGAGCTGAATGTCAAAACCATTGAGGTCGTCGAGGACGTTGCAGCCATCGCCAATGTGCAGTATGCCCCGAATTTCAACACCATTCGCGCATTGTACGGCGACCGCATTCCCACGCTCATCAAAGCGATTAAAACCAAGGCATTTCGTCTGGCAGATGGCGTTTGCTATCTCACCATTGACGGCACCGAAGAACGCTTTGACGCAGATATCATCCTTGTGACCTATCAGGCAAAGGATGGCGGTCATATCATGAGCGAACATGGCGTGGTCGTATCCCTGGATCTGACCATCACCGAGGCACTGAAAGCCGAGGGCGTTGCACGTGAGCTGGTGCGAAATATTCAGGATGCCCGTAAGCAAAGTGGTTGCGAAATTTCTGACCGCATTCTTATTCAGTTGAATGGCGACTATCCCGCAGATTACGTAGACTACATCTGCGGCGAAACTCTCGGTGCAATCGCAACGATCACCAACCCCGATGCAACCGTAACGGTTCAAACGGCAAATGGCGATATTACCGTTTCCATCCAAAAGCAGTAATCGCATAAATTTCCAAATACACAAATGACCCGAAAGGTATAAAAGCCTTTCGGGTCTGTTTTTTTTACATTTTACAAGATTACTCCATCAGCGCGGCACGCACACACACGCGACTTTTTCCACCCAGGGTACAAGTAAACAGTGTCAGATCCCACGCATCTTCCGCATCCGCACAAAGCATTTCCGTATCCGTGCCCCGCAACGTTTCCAGATTACAAACTGTATAACGATACACCGTGCCATCCACAGCGCAAAAAATCAGCTCATCCCCAATGCTGAGATTTGCAATTCTGCCAAAGTGCGAACGATAATTATGCGCCGCCACGATCAGATCCTCGGTGTCAGCGCGACCCATATAGCGGCACGGGCTGATTTTCAAATTCGGATAACTCCAAGCACTCATCACAGGCAGTTCCACACCCAATGCAGGAATTTCAATCACGCCAATATAAGTTTTGCCATCTACAACAACCTGCGGCTCAGGTGGCAACGTTTCCTCAGGCGTTCCATAGGGCGCGTAAAGGTCATCCGTCACCACGGGCGCGGTGGTCTGTACCGGAGCAGTCGCAGTCTGCGTTTCCGGCATGATGCTGTCCAGTTGTTCCAGCACTGCCTGCGCCTCTTTCGCGCTTTCTTGATTCTGATAAGAATTGCACACGATGAGAACACCGGCTGCAAGAATCAAAAACAGCCCCAAGAGGATCATAAATGTGCTTTTAGAATGATTCGTTTTCGTCATTGTGATTTTCCATCGCACGGAAGCGCAATCCTACCGCCACCAGCAGCACACCAAGCAACCCCAGTAAGGGCACAGGCCACCAAAGCTGCCCCGTCTGCGGAATGCGTTCACTGGTTGCGGTGGTGATGAGCGTAGAAGAGGAAACAGTTGTTGTTGTTTCGATGTGGTTGGTTGATGTGGTTGTAGTTTCCTGTGGCACAAGGATATTTTTAATGAGATACTGGGTTCCATTGCTGTCATACTCCACGCGGAAGCCCTCAGGGATCACAACTTCCTGCACGCGGAAATCAAAATAATCGTAACCCTCCCATTCGTAGTACCAATTGTTTTCCTCAGAAAGCACCACGGTCTGATAGCGTTCCAAATCGCGGTAAATATCCACGGTGATCGCCGTTTGCGGATCGCATTGCTCCCCATCTTCGTTGAGCCAAACTTTTTTCACGGTATAGCGAACCACTTGTTCCGATTTGGTATGATATTCCAGCTTCGGGTACGCATCCCAATCCATGGTAGTATAGCCATGATTGATCTCAAACAGCAGCGAGGATGGGATATAAATCGAGTTACCCACTTCCAGAATTTCACCGCAAACGAGATACAAACCGGCATCCAGTCCATCAAAAGTCAATTGACCATTTGCATCGGTTGCGCCTTCATAATCGGGCATAATTGCATCATCGAGAACCGCAATATTCTCCAAAGTTTTGGCATACGCAGCCATAGCATCATCGGAAAAATCATCGATCACGATATCATAGCCGGCAAAATTACCATCCAACACAAAAGTATCGCCACTGCGCGAACCCACGCGGTACAGATCCCATTGCAGATTTTCGAGGATCACATCATCCTTCACGCAGTGCAAAGTCAGCGAACCTTTTTCTTCCGCCGCGGTTGTGCCAAACGTCGCAGGGTCGTAAAACAGATTCGCCAAAACGAACACCGCACAGCAAGCGGTGAAACATTTCGTCAGAGATGTACGCATGGAGCATCATCCTTTCTGATTCATCATCGGGTCATAAAGCATATAACGCACGCTTTGATATTTTTTTCTGCCCTTGCCACCGAAGATCCAGTACAAGATCAGCAACAGCACAGGGGGTGCTGCAATGAGTGGAACGATCAGCACCGAATCGACTTTCACGGCTTCTGCGGTAACTTTTGCATGAGAAACATACACCGTTTCAATGCGCTCTGCCTTCAGCAGCAGGCGGTGCGTATTCACGCCGTAAGGGGTACAGGTCATCAAAGTGACGCAATCAGCGCCCGGATCAATCGCAAGATAGTCAAATTCATAGGGTTTCACGATATGGATTCCGGTGATTTCGTAGGTATAGGTTACACCCAACACGTTCAGAGTAAACACATCGCCCACAACCAGCTTATCAAGATCTGTAAACAATCGCGCAGAGGGCAACCCACGGTGCGCAGAGATCACGCAATGGGTATTTTCGCCGCCCACGGGCAGCGTAGAACCCTGCAAATGCCCGGCAGCGTTGTTCAACACCGCGTCGCTTGTGCCATGATAAATGGGCAGCTCCACCTGAATCATCGGGATAGAAATATACCCCATAATGCCCGTACCGGAAACATCGAGGATGCTGTCATAATCGGGTACTTGCTCGTAATCGCTAAAGGGATTGGAAAGCTTTGCAAGCTGTTGATTATACTGCCGCGCTGCTTCCAACATGGCATCGGTTTCAGAGGTATCCACCGTAGCGATAAACTCCTCGTAGTTTTCAATGGCGCGGCTGGTGACTCTGTCATTCCACCAGTCACTAACAGTCGGGTAAAGCATCACGGAGAGACCCACGAGTAGCATGATTGTAAAGAATATCGTTGTAATTGTATTGATTCGTTTTTTCATGGGTTCCTCCCTAATGGTCGGCGGCAGCAAGTGCCACCGCCGACAAAATTAGGTTTCAAGTCAAATGGATTTGCAATTTTGCAGTATTTCGATTACTGCTCGTTATTGTTC
This sequence comes from uncultured Ruminococcus sp., assembly GCA_964392175.1. Classification (GTDB taxonomy): domain Bacteria; phylum Bacillota; class Clostridia; order Oscillospirales; family Ruminococcaceae; genus Firm-04. The sequence goes on along the minus strand of CAYMOJ010000003.1, from coordinate 103,225 downwards.
ATGCGCTTCTTTGCGATGAGGTACACACCTGCAACGCCAACCATCAGGCTACCGACCACATAGAAGATCGTTGTACCGATACCACCGGTGCTGGGCAGGGAAGAACCCTTCTTGTTTTCAACTGTTGCAGATACAGCACCCAAAACGTCTCCGGCTTCATATGTGTCATCCTCTATATTCAAAGTGAACACATTGCCTGCGGTTACAGCGTTGTTGCTGCTTCTAAATTCTTTCAAAGCCTCAGAACCATCGGTCTGTGTCTCAATTGCGGTAATGGTAAACTCAATATCAGCTGCACCGCTGTAGCCACCAGGAACTGTGGTTTCCTTCAGTACATAATCACCATCATCCAAGCCCTTGAACTCGAAGGATGTTTCAGCACTATTGTTTGCTACCGTCTCGACCTTTTTCATCGTACCATCTTTGAGCTTCTTGTAAAGCGTAAACTCTGCGCCTGCAAGGGGGGCACCTGTAATGCCATCGATCTTGTTCACGATTGCCTGGTAAGTAAATGCAACAACATAGTCCACAGGGGAGTTGTCCTTTTTATCGGTGTCACTACCAGGGGTACCATCCCAGTTGGGGTTATTGGAGTACTGCAGATATGCGCCGTTCCAGTTACCGGTTGCACCAAGGTTTGCATTCTCAGTCAATTTTGCAGTGTATTCAACCATAAATTTACCGCCTGCTTCCAATGTGATGCCCTCAATTGTCTTAATATTATCGCTAGCAACGGTAAAGTCCTGATTGCCATCGGTATGCTCCGTGAACCCCTCATTCTGGTTAACCTCTGACACAACTGTAAACGCTGTTGTTACATCCACTGCACTGTCATCGCTATCCGTATATGTTACCTTGATGGAATTAGCATTCAATGCAAATACAGTTGCCTGCAAATCATCGTAGAACTTCAGCGAGTATGCGGTATATTTATCGATATTCGAAGGCAGTGTTGCGATCAGCTGGAAGGGCACGTCATCGCCAATGTCATGGTCAGCAGCCTCATTAAAGGTATACTCACCAGCGGTATCAGTAGTATCATTGATATCACCGATCTTCTTATCAAATGTGGGGAAGTCACGCTTCACAGTAGCAGTTGCGTTTTCACCGCCCAAAACCTTCAAAATGCCCAGTGTATAAGCACTATAACTGCCATTGGAAGCCGCACTGGAATCCACAACGATGTAATAACCTTGATCGACTAAAAAACTAACTGTGCTAGTCGTTTCAGTTGTGCTGGTCGTTCCACCTGTGCCATTACCCTTCGTGCAAGCAGCAGCGATTTTCGCAAACGCCTCTACCTTGGCACTGTTATTGTTATCTCCGTATTGGCTCAAAACATCGGCAACTGCCTGTGCGCTTGCGGCGGTACTTGCGAATGTGACATTCGCAAAATCATTCGTCGTACTACCCGCATTCTCAGTGACGAGAACGGTACTAGCCTTCAACGCCGTACCAAGCTTGTCCACATCAATGCCATTGCCCCAACCGGTTACGGTAAATGTCGTGGTTTTCTCCTCATCCTCACCAGTCGTGGTTACATCAGCGGTAAAGATCTGGAATGCCTTCAGCGTAGAGGAGGATGCAGTTTCCGTAATGATAATTGTGCCTTGCTCAGCCGCCGAAACATTCATTGCGACCATCGGAATCGCCATACAGGCGGTCATTGTTGCGGCTGCAGCCAAAGCAGCCAATCTTCTTGTAGCTTTCATAATAAATCTCCTTAAAAATGTTGTTGGATTTTGGCGGGGTGCAGGTGGCACCCCACCGCTTACGGGTATTTATCTTTGGCGTGGGCTTGCCTGCCTACGCTTAAGACCAATGATTCCGGCGCCGCCGAGGAGCATGAGGAATACTCCCACAACGTAGATATTTGCTTTGCCCTCTCCGCCGGCAGAGGGTAACGGACGTTGCACAGTACCTGTCCCTTCATTGGTAACCGATACGCTTGCTGAATTCTTCGCATCAAGCACGATGCCGTTGTTGTATCCGGTGATGGTATATTGCGAAGTATCCACGGTAAATGTGCCATTCTCGATGGCTTTACCGTCTGCAGCGCATTCTTCAATGTAGTAGTAATAGGCATTGCCCATCGCGTCATATCTGCAAAGATTTACGAGTTCCGCGCTCCATGCAGCAGTTTTGCTTGCTTCGCTCAACTGGATATTTTCAGTGTTCATGCCTTTGCCATCAATCAAATCAAGCTTTGCACCTTCTGCCGTCAGGGTAATTTTGCCAATGAGATCGGTTCGCAGTGTTGGGATTCCTGCATCAGCAGTGGCTTTCTTCACCGTCAGCGTGATTTCACCGCTTGCGCCGTCACCGGCATCGGTCACTGTAAACTTGACCTCACCTGTCGCATCGGAAGTCTGAATCACACCGGTCTTGGTATTCAGCGTCAACAGCGTATCATCGCCTTTTGCTACGGTGATAACGTTACCATTTTGGGTGATGGTATAACCCTCACTCTCCTGCACAGTGTATGTTGCTTGCCCTGCCAAATAATCTGCAAGCAGTGTATCCAGATCATTACGGCTGTTTGTACCGATGATGAACGAACCACCCAACGGCTTTCGCACAATCACCTCAACTGCATCAGATGTTGCACCGTTTTTGGTCGCGTAGATCATCACATTACCGCTTGCGCCTTCTACAGGTGTCACCACGCCATTCTCATCAATGGTAACAATCCCTTCCGGATCCACGGTATACGTCACACCCTCCACAGAGGTAAGCTGTGCTGTGGTCAGGTTTTCGTCCTTGCCACTTCGCAAAACGGTTTTGTCAATGGAAAGCGGTGGCTTCGGCTCCTTCGCCTCAATTTCAACGGTTGCGCTCTGGTTGCCCAGTGTTGCAGTAATGGTAGCCTTGCCGTAATCGTGAACGGTTATCTTACCATTGCTATCCACAGAAATCGCAACACTGTTAGAAGAACTCCACGTAATGCCCTCTGTGCTAGTGAATCCTTTTGCCTCCAATTGTGCGCTCTCGCCTTTTTCAATTGTTTGGGGTATGCCAATGATCACAGGCTTGTTTACACGCACGGTAATCTTCACTTGAAGGTCACTCGGTTCGCGCCACCAACTATCCACTTTCAAAGTTTCAATGGTTGTCGGCGTACCATAAGTCACGGTTCGATTATCTTGTTTGTACTCTGCAATTTTATTGCTGTCCTCCGTACCGTTCAAGAAGATACCACCGTTGAAGCTGCCACCATTCTGCGTCGTAAACGCAAGCTTGATCTCATCCACCGTAACACCATACAGCCCCAGTGCCTCACCGGTCAGGATAAAATAGCGTGGGTTTGCATTTTGAGCGGGAACCGGCAGTGTAACTTCCACCTGATAGAAACCATTGCCCGAAGTCGTTGTAAGATCCAAAGCCATTGTGGTGGTCGTTGTTGTGGTAGTCGTAGTGGTTGTCTGCTGTGCTTCCGTTGTCGTGGTAGTTGTAGTCGCATTGCCATTATAGTTATCGGGGAGATAAATGGTTTCAATGCCTTCAATCTCGGTGGAAAGCTCGCCCGTGCCGAAGAAGGAATACAAACCTGCCGCCGCGCCCACAAGACCTGCGTTATAGTCAATGGAAACCTCGTTACAACAGTAGTCCTGTACATTATCGATGTATTCGTGGGACTCCATCAATTCAGGGTATCCTGCAAGTTGACTTTGCTGATCCGTATGTCCTTTGAACGCAGGGCCACCAACCAAACCGCCGATCAAAACATGACCATCCTTATCGTAGGTGGAATTGACTTCAAACTCGGCATCGGAATCATAACCCGAAGCGGCTCTGTGGTGTGCCCACTGTGCAGAATTCGGTGCAAATCCCGTTACCAGGCAAACCGATTTGCCGTTGTTCCAGGTGTTATCGCCAAGCAGCATATTCATTTGCCCTTGCGCCCATGTATAGCACTTTCTTGCAAAGTCAGCATCGCTATCTTTCAATGCCTTTGCGGTAGTCAGTGCAGCCAATTGTCCGGCAGCATTGTATCTTGCACTGCCCCACGGATCCGCATAGTAATAAGCGTTATTATCCGTGATGCTGAGGTAGCCCTTCATCTTGCTCCAATCGTTGTTGACCACACCCTGCAAATACGCAGCACCGACATTGACATTATTCCAGCAATGACACCATGTATTACCGGCAGCGTTCAGCTTATCTTTGTATGTTGCTTTTTCGGCATCCGTTGCATTCGAATCTGCCAAATATAACCAACCTGCAGCCCAAGCCTGGTCATCATTACAAGAATCGGAATTATAAAAATTCGTATGCTGTGCGCCAACCAGTTGATTATACTTCGTGGAAAACGCAAACAATGCCTTTGCATAGGTCAGATATTCCTCGTTGCCAAGGGTGAGATAGCCCACAGCCAAAGCCGCAGCATATTCCGCAGCCACATCGCTTGCGCCCTCTGTCACCCAGTACATCTGGTCAGAGCGGTCGTCCTGATTTTCAGGTGCGCCCCAGTATGTGTGATCCACATTACCATTGCCCTTCTGGTAGAGCATCCGCGCCACGTTGCCAGCGTCGTCCAAGTCTGTTGCTGCCACAAAGAAATCACAGAATTGCTTCATGATGATCTCATAGTGCTTGTCCTGCCCAAGGGTTTCATACTCGTCCTTGAATGCGTAGTAGCCCCAACCAAGGGTAGAAGCCGCATAGCCCTGTGCAAGTCCGAACATGACATGGTCACCGGCATCGTGGTAACCGCCCTGTACTTCGTCCTCGATATGGCAGTTACCGCGCCACGAAACCGCGCTGTTTTGCTGTGCATTTTCGCCACACATATTCGCATCATAGAAATACAGCGAGTATTGTAGCAATCTTGCGTAGTCACTTTGTACCGATGCGGGATCATCACCATAAGGCATATCAGAATACGTGCCACTCGGTGCAATGACCGATTGATACAAATTCAACGTGATACTCTCGGGACGTGCGTCTTCGTCATCGTTTTCCCAGTTTTTCTTAATCGAAAGGCTACCCTGTTCGATCCGGAACGTGTTTGTCAGTTTGATTTCTTGACCGGTTTCGCCATCCGCCCCTAATGTAACGGGCTCGTTCTCTGATGTCATCGTCCAACCATAGGGGAGATTCAGTTCTACCACGCGGTACTCGTAACCCACCGGCAGATTCTCGAATGTTCCTTTCCAAGTACTCGTCCCGGAATTTCGCAGAATCAGCACTTGCCCGGGCACATCTTCCCAGTCATTGCCGACCTTCCACTGCAACTGCAAGCGCAGGGTATCGGGCAGCCCGACATTCTTGTAACCGCTTGTGTCCCATTTTTTGGTAATGCTAAGATCTTCGGTTTTCAAGGTGTTGGTAATCACATACAAACCGCCGATATTGCTTGCATCCGAATCGTAACTCACAGTGTAACGGCTGGAAAGTGTTGCATCCCCTACCTCTCTGACATAGTAGTAGTAATCTTCTCCGCTCTCTGATTGACGATCCAGCTCTTCCCAGAGGTACGACCAGTCATTATTCGCATTGAGCGTAACCACATCTCCCACAGACTCAGCCTTGGTTTCGTCAGTCGAATCTGTCGTTCGGTACAATTGCACCCGGATTTCATCGGGTCGCATGGTCAGGAAATCGCTATCACCTACCCAGTGCTTCTCCACACTGAAATCCATTTTATCGCCCAGTTGGTCGTTTGTGATTTGCACAACAGGTTCAGTTGGTTCAGGTATTTCATATTTTGTTCCGCTTGTATCGCCAAAGGTGTAAGTTTGCCCTGCGGTTATTCCGATATTGCCATACTGGTCATTACCCCAAATCGCCTCGGTGTCGCTGATTTTGAATTGAATGTTGTTCGTACCGCTACCATCAGCAACCAGTTTAACACCCACAACATTGTTCAAAGAAGTAAACCCGCTGAGATCTAAGGGTGCCCACCATTGTTTGTACTCGGTATACCCCACATTTTCGACTGTAGCGGTTGTACCGTCCAAATAATACAGCGTTAACGCTTGAATCCCAACAGAAGGTTTCCCATCGCCATCAACCGACCATCCAATCTTTGCGAGATCGTAAGCTGTCGGTGCTGTCGGTGTGAGATCAATGAACGAATAGTCTGTGATCTCCGTCGCGTTCCAAACGATAAAGGTAAACTGCTCCAACTTGCGGAATTCCGTAATCAGTTCATCGTCTGTAGGATAAATCCCCAGCTTGTTCAGCATTTCCTTTGCAGTGAGTGTCACAGTCTCCGAGGTGCTTTGAATCGAAATGTTCTCGCTGTTCTTAGTTCCTCCGTCATACAAACCACTGAACTTTGCATTACCCCAGTGTTGATTGACCTGATCACCCGCCGGTGTATCATAGGTAATGGACAAGATTTTGTCGCCACCTGTGATCATTGCATCAGTAATGTTTGCAAGCCCTTTGGCGGTAATCAAAACAGCCTGATTGTCTTTTCCATCGTCGCCCTTGACTGTTGTATAGCCATGCTCTGTAATGGGTGTCTGAACCTTCAACTCGTAAGTACCGCTGGATTGCTTCACAACCTGGAACGGGAATGTCTGATTCGGCAGTGCGTATTCTATGGTATTGGTATTGCCTTCATCGTCTGTAACCGTTCGTGTAGGCGGTGTGATCTCCTTGAAGTAATAGTTGCCTGCCTTCAGGAATCCTTCTTTGACATATTGACTATTGGCAAGGGTCGGATTTTTCGCAAACAGCGTACCCAAATTGATCGTTCCGTCATCACCGGTGGTGATCAGGTTGCCACTGGAAGTCGGATAATCCGTCGGGTAAACCAAAATGTGATCTTCCGTATACAGCGCAAACTCTGCGCCTGCCAATGTGATTGTGGAATCTCCGCTATCCACCTTTTGCAACGAAAGCTTGATACCGTACAGTGGCTTATCCACCATGGAAAACGTATAGTAGCCATTTGTCGCAGTCAACGCTGTCCAATTCGTGTTATCAGACGAGATGGAGTATGTCACAGTCAAATCATCCGCCACAGATATCTTAAAGTAAACAGCAGTTGCGGTTTGATAGCCATCGGGTGTTTTGGTTTCTTCCAACTTGAAGATGTACTCCCCTGCCGTACCAAGATATGTACCCAACTGCAACATGGTACTACCATTGGATTTGACAGCATCCGCATTGAAAACGGTTGTGTCAACTTCTGTCCAAGTGTCATCCACAAGCTGTGACATCTGGATAGTTGCATTTGTAACGGGTTCGCCAACTTCATCAACCTTTTTGAACAACACACCCGGCTGATTAATAAATTGCACTTTCTTGTCTGTTGCAGGTACAGGAATCACCATCATATGCTCGGGGTCAAAGCGGTACTCGCTCTCCCCAACGGTGAGGATAGACGGCTCTGTCAAAGAAATTCCTTCCCGGTTCGTACCGTTCACGCTCAGTGCGGTAATGGTTCCCTTATCGGAATCAATCGTCATGGCGAACGTATTGTCACCGATTGTAATGGTTCTGGTGTTGGCTCCATTGTCACCATATGCATCGCTGATTTGCAACTCAACGGTATACAGAAGCGTTTCGCTCTTTGTTTCGCCCACTGTGGTTTCCTTGTAGAACTCCATCTTCGTGACGGTAGACATGGGGAAACAGCAATCTGCCTCAGCCTTCAACTGGGTCAAATCGATGGTTTCTGTCACCTTTACGATGTACTCAGTATCATCGCCAAAGTAGCCCTCAGGGGGTTTTGCCTCAGTAATGCGATACTGTTGCGTAAAGGTTTGGGTCATGCTTGTTTCTGTCGATCTGCTCACTGCCCTGCGGATACCCTTTGCACGCACTGCCAAAGATGCAGCTTGCGTGGTTTGTGCCGTATTGGTCTCCGTTGTGCCATCCGCATAGGTAATGGTGTAGGAGTTGATGGTGAAGCTGCCTTGGCTTGCAGTGATTTTCAATGAAGTTACCTCACTGTTAGATCCTACATAATAGGTATTCATTGTGCCATTGCTACCGCCACCGCTGCCACTTGTCACCTCTACATTTTCAGCGTTAAGCATTAAAAAGTTAAATGCAGCATGGCCGTTGCTTGTAATAGTAATCGTGATGCCGGTTATTTGCTTCTTGTCGGGATTGTTGAGATTGATCACAAAACTTTCGCCATTATTCAACTCAAGTGGCAACTGTACAGTTCCGGCCTCGGGCTTCACCTTAATGGTAACACTCGCACAAGTAACGTTATTCAACACCAGCGAGTATGTCACCGTACCTGCTGCCTTTGCGGTCACGGTCAGGTTTTCAGTGTCAAATGTAACATATGTGCCGTTGGTATCATCGCTAACCAGTGTGTGTGGAGCACCACTTGTAATGTCCAGCTTCGTAGAAGAATCCGTGTCGCCATTGACCGTAATCGTTTGAGAACCAGCCGTGATGCTTACTGGCTTGATTGTAAAGGCATAGCTCGCAGTATTCTCCGCATCATTTTCATCGGTTACCGTGATGGTCACACCTGTGTCGCTATCCACATTATATGTGACGATTTGACCATTCTCAAACTTTGCAGCATTCTCATTGGTCAATGACCACGACAAATTGCCACTGCCACCTGTCAGCATACCATCAAGCGAGATGATCTCGCCCTCAAACACTTTTGCTGGCAAAGTTGACGCAAACTGCAACTGCGCAATTACATTGACATCCAATGTCGCGTAGGTTACACCGTCTTTGCTCACGCTGATTGTCACACTGTCCGCTTTTCCTGCGGTTGCAGTATTGTTTTCAATCGTAACAACATCCGTATCGGACGATTCCCAAGTGTAACCTTCTGTAGTGCCACTGTTCAGCGTTAGCGTATACGCTTTACCAGCCACCATTGTACTACCTGTAGTAATCTCAAGCGGCATAATCGTCACTGTACAGGTCGCTGTTGTGCCATCGCCATCGGTTACTGTCAGATTCACATCCGTAGCAGTATCGATATTGGCATTGGCATACAGCTTGTTATCCGTGATGGTTACCACATCCGTGTTATTAACCGACCATGTGAAAGAACCATTACCACCGGACGCTTTGTCTGTCAAATCAATAGTTTGGCTTTCATACATGGTTGTGGGCATTCCGCTGATTGTAATTGGCGCAGTATCAACGGTCAATACAAACGATACATAAGATGTACCACTCACCAAAAGGCTGATGGTTGTATCTCCCTTTGCGAGAGCGCTCACAGTCCAGGTACCATTGTCTTGTGATACTGTCGCAACGCTTTCATTACCGGAAACAACCGTGTAGGTAATGCCATCGGGTACAGTCATTGTCAGCGTCTGCGATGCATTCGGTTCCATGGTGGCATTTCCGGTCATGCCCAACGGCTTTACCGTAATTTGCTTGTCCTTGGTTTCATTGGTCACTGTATCTGTCACGCGCAAAGTAACCGTGGTATCCACAGAAACATCATTTGCAGTAAATGTAACACCACTGATAGAAGCAGCCTCACTACCTGAGGTGATACTCCATTCGTAGTTCCCACTACCATCCGAAGCCATGCCAGAAAGAGTAATGGTTTGGCTTTCATACAATTCAGAAGGCAACTGATTGCTCAGCTGCAACGGCTTATAGTCCACATGAATATCTTTTGTAAAGCTTGTTCCGTTGATTGTAAATGTAATGGTTACATCGCCCGCACCGGCTGCCGTTACCTTGCCATCTTCATCCACGGTAGCAATATCCGTTTTGGAACTGCTCCAAGTGCCACCCTGCAAATCAATATTGCCAAGCCCATTGGATATGGTCAAGGTTTGTTCGCCGCCGATCGTCATGTTGTCATCACCGACAATTACAGGCTGATAGTTCGTATTACCGCTGTAATCAATCAACGAATGGAACGGAACCCACCAGGTATTGCTATCTGTGATATGCTCCATGAATGTTTTGAAGGTGCTGCCGCCATCCAGGCTCTGCTCAACCTTCAACTGTGCGCCGGAAAGGGAATCGCCTTTGCCATCAAACTTATCCACGGGCACAGCATACTCAGAGATCAGACCGAGAATATTGCTACCGCCGCGATATGGGCGATAACCGAACTCAAGACCACCGTAAAAGCTCTTAGCAATCAGTGCACCCGAAAGGTGACCCGAACAGGTTTCTTTCGATGTGACATCGGCATTGGGTGCAAGAATTGTGCCGTTAAAGTTGCCGTTGAGCGTCATCGTTGTGGCTTCATAGAAATTATACAGCACGCAAGACGACCACGCATGGTTATTCTGATCATTGTTGCCTGTTTTGTGAATCGTTTTGCCATTAATCGTAGTGACAAAATTCGCATTTCCGCTCATGTCAACTGTGTTACCGCCACAATTGACGATAATATTCACGGGAGTTCCATCATCTTTTGTAGGGATGTTCTCAAACACTACGCTGTTAAAGTTTCCCTGCCAGGCATCCAGTGCAAAGTATACGGTATCTACTTTATCGGAGCCGGTATAGGTAAACTTTACCGTATTGCCGTCAACAACGCCCTGAATGCTGTTTTTCTGTGACAGCCCCTGTGAGCGATTGCGGACTTCCGTAAACACTTTTGTGATAATCTGCCGCACATCTGTATACTCATACATCTGTGCCAGTTCATTGACGTGCGCAAGATATGCGTGTGCGGAAGCATCACGTTTACAAGCGTCACAATCGCTGGGATAATCGTGGTGGCAATCCGTCGAGTAAGCGATATCTTCTTTATTGTCGCCATCCCAGTGACTCGATGCTGTGATATTACCAACCACAAACGATTTGAATCCGCCGTCTTTGGGGGTATAGTACACGGTGCTGCCACTGGTATGACCATTAGCCAGCATACCTGCTGCCGCCTGACCCAAGTTACCGGATGACAACGTGTTGATGCGGTACATCTTACCGCCCACCAGCGCACTCGCAAATCCTGTAATGCCTTTGTAAGGGCCTGTTTGAAGAATCGGTGTCACGGACTGGTAGTCACCGCTCGCGATCTGGTAGTTCCAGACATTGGTGCCAGTTTGTTTGAACATCAAGTTGCCACCAACCGCCACACGCCCTTCCGCGTCAGCATCGGTGGGTGTAAAATCGCCCTCAATAAATGCGCAAAAATCGCTTGCCATGCCAAGGAAATATTCATCCTCAGCAGCACCGAGTGCTTCCTCCAGTGTGGTTACATTTTTCAGCCAATCAAGGGGGTTGCCGTCATCTTTTTTACCGAACAACAATGTCAGCAGCTCAGCATTTTTGGGGCTATATGTCACTTCTCCAACAATGTTGCCATCCTCACCCGCAGCATTCGTTAATACGTCTGCTGTGGTAGCCCCTGCTGCGGAAAGCAACCGAACCTGCTGATAGCAATCCTCAGTATGCGTATGCTCCGTAATGGTGCAGTTTTCGCCGTCAGCGCATTCCGCATTATGCGTATGCTCGATCATACCGCAAATGAGCTGACCCGTTTTACTGTCGGCATTCTCGATCAACCCAAGTGGCACAATAAAAGTGACCACCAGAGAAAGCACAACCAATATCGCCAAATATCGATGCGTACGCTTCAAGCGTTCCAAATATCCGGAAAGCATACGATTGAGTTCCTTCACTTTCAGTCACCTCATTTCTTACGATTCAAAAAATTACTACAATGTGCTGATCTGTTCAAAAGGCCAGATCCGCACGATCAGTCTGCCGATGATATACTCATCTGCAATGCAACCAACCATCGCCGTTCGGCTGTCCACCGAAGTCGAACGATGGTCGCCCATCACAAAGATTCTATTTTCGGGCACCTGATAGGGAAATTCAATATCGCACTCACCGAGTGCTTTTTCGTCAACATAGGGCTCGTCAAGCATTTCACCATTGCGATAAACCGTGCCATCTTCCGTGATCTCGATCCAATCACCCGGCAAACCGATCACGCGTTTGAGAAGGATCTTGTTATTGAAGTAAAATGCCACGATATCGCCCTGTTCATAATGGCTGCGCTTATTACAGATGACAAGCTCGTCATTATACAATGTAGGGGTCATGCTGGAGCCGGTTACACGCAACACCGGCAAAAACAGCAAAGAGATGATCACCGCGAATGCAGCAACCACAACCAGCGAATTGATTGTTGTCGCAACGGTTTTGAAAAAACTTCTGCGATAGCGCAACCTGCGCATCTCGGCATACAGCAACTCGGCAGAGGGAAGATCGCGTTTTGTTTCACTGCTCATGCTGTGACCCCCTCGCTTTGTTCGAATGTACCGTAGCAGCAACGTCTGCAACAGCCGATTTGACGGCATCCGTGATCTGTTGCAGTGCTGTCTCAGAAAGTCCGCCTTCCGCCTCTTCCAATTTTTGCTTCAGCGATTCGTTTTCTGCTTTCAACTCATCCAGTTCCTTCTGGATGTAAAACATCATTTCCAGCAATTCTGCGCGACGCAGCTTGCGTAGTTGTTTATCAGTCATTTGGTATCTCCGATGGGTGGTATGCATATTTTGTTTTTTTCTGTCGTGATTATGTTCTCCATTATACTCTCTTTGCCTGAAAAAGTCAATACAAAAATTGTGCATTCTACAGAATATACAAAGTCTTTTTTTTTTTTTTTGTGCACATTGCATATTGACAACGCCAAACACGAGCTTTTTGCATCGTTTGTGAGCGTGCAACGATCGGCTCCGTTTTTGTTAAGCAGGGTCGCCGCAGCAGATGCGTAGTCGACCATATGCAAAGCTTCCGCTTTTCAAGCTCATAAAAAAGATCCCAAGGCATCACCCTCAGGATCTTTGTATCGATTATGTCGTATATGCCGTAACCATTGGCAAGCAAAGTGTGCAAACGATCAGCAACACAGCAAGAAAACCGAAATTGAGCAGCGAAAACAGCTTGACATACGCACCGATCTTCTTTGGGTAATGCGACGCATACTCGCGAAATGTGATCAAACTGGCAAGTGATGCGATCAATGTCCCCGTACCGCCGATATTCACACCCATGAGCAGCGCAGGGTACGCCTCAGTAAACTGGGAAAGCAAGATCGCAGAAGGCACATTGCTGATCAACTGACAAGATATTGCTGACATCCACAGCGGATTCACCGCAAGCAACCGCGAAAGCAACTCGCGCACAGGTTCTACACGGGCGAGGTTGCCCGCAAAGATGAAAAACGCAAAAAATGTTCCCAACAAGCCAAAATCCACCTTAGCGAGCGCTTGCGGTGCAGCAATCAGTAAAACTGCTGTTATGCCAATCAAAACGATCCACCACGGCAGCACGCGCATTACCATCAAAATTGCGCAGGCAAACAGCACCAGATACAACGCTGCTCTCCCCTTTGGCAACGACGTAGTGATTTTTTCGGCAATGACCAGCTTCTCTTTTTTGATGGTCATGCAGCACACAAAAATCAGCAAAATCGCCACTGCAAAGGGAATTGCCATAATCGAAACAAACTCGCTGTTACTGATGTGAAACTTCTCATACAAAAACAGATTCTGCGGATTGCCAAAAGGCGTAAGCATACCGCCCAAATTAGCAGAAATGTTCTGCATAATAAAGGTAAAGGGGATATGCCTTTCCTGTTTGGTGGAGCTTAACACATCGTAACCCAAAGGCAGAAAGGTCAGTAGTGCCATATCGTTCGCCATGAACATAGAGCCGATAAAAGTAATGCCCATCAGTGTGAGAATCGCCATGCGTGTATTACCCGCCAAGGTTACGATTTTGCGCGCCAAATATGTAAAAAAGCGGATGCTTTTTAACGCACAGACCACAGCAAGTGTGGCAAACAGGCAACTGAGTGTTTTCCAGTCAAAGTATTCCGCATAGGCACGGTCGGGTGGAATCACAAGCATCGTCAGCAATGCAAGGGTCACAGCGATCAGCAGCATAGCATTCTTTTTGCAAAATGCCACCACGCTTTCCAAATGAAATCTGCGCCCCATATGGGGAAGTGTCGCGGTTTTTGCCATCGTATCATTCTTTCGTCATAAAGTCGTGCAGAATCGCACCAAAGATACATCATAGCACAATGGCGCATGGATTGCAAGGCTTTTTTCGCTTTTGCACTGCAAATTGATCATTTTGCCGCAAGTTTTACGGGATCTGCTGCGAAAAACCGTACGATTCCATCAATCCCGCAAGAATACCGCCCAGCACAGTTAGATGGTTCACATCCAAAGTACTCCATTTGCGGAATCTGCCGAACAAACCAAAGGCAATCACGCCAACCGGAGCTTCTCCCTGCATCATGCGATACAACACTGCTCCCAGCATATTTTGCGCCGCGAACCAATGGTAAGCATCGTCTGCGACATTTTCCAGCGCATTGATATTATCCACCACACAAACGTCATCTTCCCCGAAGCCAACCGAAAAAGGTTCTGCCAACAGCACATTTGCCGCACCATTCACGGGATGCCCCCAGCTAAACACCGCCTTTTGTTCAACTGTCGCAAAGATATGAATTCCATCTACGCCAAACTGCTCACCGATCCCCTGCAACAGAGCAAACACATCAGGCAACGGCTGATGCAATAAGCTGCGTGCGACATCTGCCACAAAGCCGGCCTTGCTTTGCATCGATTTTGGCACGTTGGCATACAAATCCGCTGTAGAGCGTTCGCTGTTCGGCAGTGCTGCACCATGTTTTTTTACATCATAGATGACATAACGGTTGTTGCCCTTCTCTGTGGCGATATACAAAGCCTTATCTGCCTGCAAAAACAACGCATCATAGGACTTTGAATCAATAGGATAGCAAGCAGCACCCATGGAACAAGTCACACGTGGACGCCCGGTTTCCTCACCCGTATTTTCCCACGCCCATTCCAACTTGGTGCGAATAGCACGCAGTACGCCACGCAGATCGGTTTCATCAGCAATGCCCTCCAATACAAACAGAAACATACCACCGCCGATCCTGCCTGCCACACCACGATTACCGATCTCCGATTGCAGAATCTGTGCCATGGTAAACAAAACTTCATCACCGAACATATGCCCATAGCGATCATTGATTTCCTTGAATGCGTCCACATTCAGAATCACAAGGCTGACAATGCCCTCGGGCTGCGTCGCCAGCACCGATTTTGCATACGCCGTAATGGCATTCTTGTTCAGCAGATCCGTAGCAGGGTCACGTTGTGTTTCCTGTAGCCAGCTTGGCTCCTTGCTTTTGAATTTGGCGTGCAAAAAGCTGATGGTACCCAATACAGTACGTTCTCCGGGGAGATCACTGCGGGTCACACCACGAAACATACAATATTCCATACGGCTGCCCATGGAGCAAAGACTGGTTTCCAATTCGCATTGAAATCGCGGCTCACCATGTTCCATATTGCTGCAAAGCGTTTCTAGCTTGCTGATGTCCTCCCGTGCCACCATTCCCTTTTCGATCGCCTGTTGCTTCCAATCCTCCAACAGCATATCGGTAAGGATCCGTTCGCGACAGCAATCATATACTACAATACAAATATGTCGCGTGCGAAACGAATACCGAAATGTCAGATCACGCATTAAACTCAGATAAAAACGATATGTAGTGTTTTCGCGCGCGGTATCCATCAACATTTGTTGCAACCGAAACACATCTGTAATGCGCAATTGATACTGTCGCTGTGCCCCTTCTCCGTGAGCAGTCAACCATACAAGCATCCAGCACCAATCCGTACTGCGACCGCGCATACGCAGCACAAGCTGCTCCAGCTGCCCATCTCGCAGTTGATGCGCCACTTGTACCAAACGCTCGCTGTCCGTCTCATGAATGGTGCGTAAAATCGAATAGATCACATCATCACCGAAATAACGGAAGTAATCTGCATCGGCATACTGCATATGAAAATGGGCGTCAGTGGTCACACAACCAACAGTCTGCTTGTGTTTGCGCCACTCCTCAGTAATCGACATAACCAGTGCTCCTTTTCGAATCATCTTGGTTTTATTATAGCAAAAAACACGAAAATTGTCAAATAACTGTCTTTGAATATGCGAAATATTCCGAAGTGGAGCTTCCCAGCCGAATTTTACAAAGATTTTCGTGATTTGCCCTTGACAAATCCTTCAAAATGGTGTATAATAATTCTCGCAGTGCTGGAATCGTCGATGCATCGTGACTTCTGCTATGCGAGTGTAGTTCAATGGTAGAATTCCAGCCTTCCAAGCTGGTTACGTGGGTTCGATTCCCATCACTCGCTCCATATGCGCCTTTAACTCAGCTGGATAGAGTAACTGCCTTCTAAGCAGTAAGTCATTGGTTCGAATCCAATAAGGCGCGCTGTTTGCATACAAATCGGAAGCGTTTACCTGTCGCTTCCGCATATGGCGGGTGTAGCTTAGCTGGTTAAAGCGTCGGATTGTGGTCCCGAAGACCGTGGGTTCGAGTCCCATCTCCCGCCTTGCAGATCCTGTACTTCGGTACGGGATCTTTTCTTTTGCCCTGTTGCGGATATGCGGTTTCCGCTGGGCACATTTGCTCCACGCAATGTCAGAACACCGCCTTGCTACAACGGTGATATCCGCACCCAACGCACGCAGCATCGGCTGCAACACACGGCTGATGCGTCCTGCACCCAAAATCACACAACGCAACCCACGGATCGTCACCGGCAATTCTTCCATCGCAAGCTGCAATGCACCCTCTGCAGTGGGCACTGCATTGCGCACAGCAAACTCCTCCCTTGTCGAATAATCCACCGCCTTTAAGCCTGCTTGTGCAACCATCTGTCGCTCCGGTTCTGACCATCTGCCACCCATGACCATTCCGCCGGGTTTCACCAGCGGCAATAGTGATTGCAGACTGATCGCGCTGCCACTGTACATAGGCATATGCAAAAAAACGCCGTCCCGTGTAACGGGCATTGGCAGGATCAAGTGATCCAATGTACCCGGTGCAGCCCCTGTAGGCAAGGTGGGCAGATCATTTGCTACATCAAAACCAATGATCTCAACCGCATGATGCTTCGCAAGCCGCCGTGCCGCTGCAATCTGTCGCAAATCGCCCCCTGCCACCAACAGCCTTTGTTTCTGTTTCACCATACTGTAAAGCTCCTTTCAAACGCTGTACCGCAGCAAAAGATTCCATCGCCACGGTTACTGGTATTCTATGCGCTCGTGCTCCCTGTGGTGTATGCCTTTTCGACAGCATAACAAAAAAATCAGCACCGCACCGAAGACCTGCTCCGGATTGGTGCTGTTTCGCATTTTGATTTATTTTGCGCTGTCACCCTTGAACAGATCGCGCAACTTGCTGAAGAAGCTCTCGCGCTTGGCATAGTTCTTTGCCTCTAGCGATGCCTCCAACTGGGAGATCAGTTCTTTCTGGTGTTTGTTCAATCCCTTGGGGATCTCCACATATACTTTCACATACTGGTCACCGCGATCTTCACTATTGCGTCGTTTCACGCCCTTACCACGCAAACGGAAGATCGTGCCATTTTGTGTACCCTCACCAATGCGATATTTCACATTGCCATCAATGGTAGGTACCACGATCTCATCGCCCAGAACCGCCTGTGCGTAGGTGATGGGAATATCGCAGTAGATATCGTAGCCATCACGAGTATACAGCGGATGCGGCCGCACGGACACACCCACAAACAAATTACCGTTCGGGCCACCATTGGTACCCACATCACCCTGCCCGCTGATACTGAGCGTGCGACCATGGTCGACACCGGCAGGAATGTTGATGGTCAAGGACTTAGGCACACGGATGCGTCCCACACCGCGGCACTTCTGGCAGGGATTCTTAATGACTCTACCTTTACCGCCACAACGTGGACAAGTCTTAGACTGGGAAATCAGACCAAAGGGTGTACGCTGTGTTGCCTTCACAGTACCTCTGCCCTGGCACTCTTTACAGACCTCGGCTTCACTACCGCCTGCCGCACCGGTACCGTGGCAATCGGTACAGGTTTCCATTCGGTGAATCTGAATGGTCTTCGATGTGCCGTTACAGGCTTCCATAAAATCAATGGTGATATTGGTGGTGATATCTCTACCCTGGCGTGGTGCGTTGGCATTGGATGCCCTGCCACCACCAAACATACCGCCCATACCGCCGAACAGACTTTCCAAAATCTCGCTGACATCGGAGAAGCCACCTACGTCTGCGCCCATACCGCCATTTTCCAAGCCTTCATGACCGTACTGATCGTAGACACTACGCTTCTCGCTGTTAGAGAGCACCTCATAAGCCTCTGTGACTTCCTTGAACTTTGCTTCACAAGTAGGATCATCGGGGTGCAGGTCAGGGTGATACTGTCTTGCCAACTGACGGTATGCCTTTTTCAGCTCTTCGTCCTTTGCATCTCGCTTGACGCCCAGCACCTCATAATAATCGCGTTTATCCGCCATATCCGAACACCCTTTCGATGGTTTTTTCGTATCGTTTATCGTGTACAACAAGATCAAGATGCTTTTTTTCGAATTGCACACACTTATAGTTCATTATAGCACAACTACCGCAAAGTTGCAAGGGCTTTTCCCGCATTTTGCAAAATTTTTCCGCAGCAGTTGCGCATCTGCGCGCCGTTTGCTGCGGTGCTGCAGATAATAATGTCGGGGACAGAGTCTGTACTCCGTCCCCGGCTGTTATTTGTGCTCAAGCCTCAGTAAAGTCGGCATCCACAACGCCGTCATTGTTGGGATCGCCACCCATATTACCCATATTGCTCATGTCAGGGGCACCTTCAGGATTTGCCTGCTGGTACACCTTGGAGCTGAGCGCATAGAACGCATTCTGCAACGCCTCGGTCTTTGCCTTGATATCGTCATAGTTGTCAGTTTTCAGTGCTTCTTTCAGCTCATTGACTGCGGTCTCGATGGGAGCCTTATCCTCTGCGGAGACCTTATCACCGAACTCGCCCAGTGCCTTCTCACACTGGAAGCACAGTGCCTCGCCGTTGTTCTTGATGTCCACCTGCTCCTTGCGCTTCTTGTCCTCTTCAGCAAACTGCTCCGCCTCACGCACAGCGCGGTCGATATCTTCCTTGCTCATGTTAGTAGAAGCGGTAATGGAGATCTGCTGAGATTTACCGGTACCCAGATCCTTTGCAGAAACGTTCACAATACCGTTTGCGTCGATATCAAAGGTAACCTCAATCTGAGGAATACCGCGAGGTGCAGGAGCAATGCCATCCAAACGGAACATACCCAGCTGCTTGTTATCCTTTGCGAATTCACGCTCACCCTGTAGCACGCAGATATCTACGGCAGGCTGATTATCAGCAGCGGTAGAGAACACCTGTGACTTACTGGTCGGAATGGTCGTATTACGCTCAATGATCTTAGTGCAGATACCGCCCATAGTTTCCAAGCCCAGAGAAAGCGGTGTCACATCCAGCAGAAGCAGTGCTTCCTTCACATCGCCGCCAAGCACGCCGCCCTGATATGCAGCACCCAGTGCCACGCACTCATCGGGGTTGATGCCCTTGAACGGCTCTTTGCCGATACGATCTTTCACAGCCTGCTGCACAGCAGGGATTCTGGAGGAGCCACCAACCATCAGCACCTTGTCGAGGTCGGAAGGGTTGAGACCACTATCGCGAAGTGCCTGCTCCACAGGGCCCATGGTAGCGCGGACGAGGTCGGCAGTCATCTCATTGAACTTTGCCTGTGTCAGGTTCAGATCCAAGTGCTTCGGGCCATTGGCATCCACGCTGATAAACGGCTGATTGATATTGGTCGTAGTCATAGAGGAAAGCTCGATCTTTGCCTTTTCGGCAGCTTCCTTCAAACGCTGCATCGCAGTCTTATCGTTCCGCAGATCAATGCCTTCAGCCTTCTTAAACTCTTCAACCATCCAGTCAATGATGCGCTGGTCGAAGTCATCGCCGCCCAGATGGTTGTTACCTGCAGTTGCAAGCACCTCGGTCACGCCGTCACCCATATCAATAATGGACACATCGAACGTACCGCCGCCCAGGTCAAACACCATGATCTTCTGCTGCTCTTCCTTATCGATACCGTAAGACAGTGCCGCAGCGGTCGGCTCATTGATGATACGGCGCACATTCAAGCCTGCGATCTGACCGGCGTCCTTGGTTGCCTGACGCTGAGAATCGGTAAAATACGCAGGAACGGTAATCACTGCTTCTGTGACAGTCTCACCCAGATACGCTTCGGCATCCGCCTTCAGCTTTTGGAGAATCATTGCGGAAACCTCTTGCGGGGTATATGCCTTACCGGCAATCTGTGCCTTTTGATTGCTGCCCATCTTTCTCTTAATAGAAATCACGGTGTTATCAGGGTTGGTAATCGCCTGACGCTTTGCGATCTGACCAACCAGACGCTCGCCGGTCTTAGAAACTGCCACCACAGAAGGGGTCGTTCTTGCGCCCTCTGCGTTGGGGATTACGACGGCGTTACCGCCCTCCATCACTGCTACACAGGAATTGGTTGTACCCAGGTCAATACCGATAATCTTGCTCATGATAAAGTTCCTCCTTCAAATGTTTGGGGTAATTATGTTGACGGCATCAGACGCAGTTTGCGACAGATACCATTGCATGACGGACAATGCGGTCGCCCAGTCGGTAGCCCTTCTGATAGACCTCACACACGGTGTTCTCACTGAAATTTTCGTCCTCGATCTGACGGATAGCGTTATGCACCTTGGGATCAAACGGTTCATTCATCGCAGGGATCTCAGTAACACCGAGCTTGGAGAGCGTCTCACACAGCTGCTGATAGATCTTCTCCATACCGCTCTGGAAGGCAGCATCTGTACAAGAAACTGCCATGGCGCGCTCAAAGTTATCTACAACGGGCAGCAATGTCAGAACGGTTTTGGCAACCGCATCCTGATAACTTTCCGTCTTTTCCTTGGCAGTACGCTTACGATAGTTGTCAAACTCAGCAAACAGACGCATATACTTGTCGTTTGCCTCCTGCAAGGCCTTCTGTTCGGGGGTCAGCTCCACAATTTCCGGCTCACCGTCATCGGTTTCGGAAAAAGGTGCCTCCTCCTCAAGAAAATCGCTCTCTTGCTCAGGCGTGGTTTCCTCCGGTGCAGTGTTCTCGCTGAAGGGTGAATCGCTCATAGGTTTTCGTCCTCCTTTTCAGAAATCAGATCGGTGATCTTCTGTGTGATATATTCAAGATATGGGATAATTTTTGCGTAATCCAGCCGCATCGGGCCGATCAGCCCCAGCCTGCCGGCTTCTCTGCCGTCTTTGTGATACTGCCCAACGATCATACTGGAATTGCCAATGACGAATGTCTGGTTTTCTGCATCGGCGTTTTCATCGCTGAATTTCACATGAATGCCGCTAAATGTTTCGTTGAGCAACGGCATAATCGCATCCTGATGCTCCATAAACTGCACGATATCCATGGTATCCAGTTCTTCACAAGTCAACAGATTCCGCGCGCCATTGATGGTCAGCTCCTGCTGCATCATGTCACGACTCAATTCATACAACCCCTGCACCAGCGGTCCTAATGTAACCATATATGTGCCCAGTGCAGTGATCAACTGCTCCATGCGCTCCGGTGAAAGCTCATTGAGAGAAACACCATGGAGATGCTCTGTAAGGAACGATTGGAAGAACGCAAGCTGCTCCTCATTTAAGTCAATCTCCAAGCGGCAGGCTTTGTTTTTGATGTTGCCCGCAGAGGTGATCAACAGTATGACATACAGCCGCTTTCCCGTGGGAATGACCTCTACTTTAGATATCACCGAAAACTGCGGCATCGCGTTGACTGCCACGGCAGCGCAATGGGTGATCTCTGCCAGTGCATGGGTCGCTGACTGGATCAGCAGCTCCTCGTCATAGGAATCCGTTTCTTCAAAGATACGGTCAAGCTTTGCTTTATCCTCTGCCGGAACAGGTCGTGCCGACATACACTGATCAATATAGAGCTTGTAGCCCTGAAAAGTCGGAACACGTCCTGCGGAAGTGTGGGGCTGTTCCAGCAACCCCAACTGCTCAAGCACTGCCATATCATTGCGAATGGTAGCAGGCGACACATTGATATCCGGCAGAGCCGCGATCGCTTTGGAGCCAACAGGCTCACCGGTAGTCACATAGGCATCCACCACGGCCGCCAGTATCTTCAGCTTTCTGTTGTCCACGCGCTCCCCCTGCCTTTTGCTATGATTTTGCAAACCTTGCTTTCATGTGCTAGCACTCATCCTCTCTGAGTGCTAATATTAGGATACCACTTTTTTTGTCGATTGTCAAGCTTCACACAACACTTTCACCGTTTTTTGTGACTTCGCACAAATTTTGATTGAAAATCGCTTTTCTTTTTTTGATGTTTTTTGTCACAACACCCCTGTTTTGGATAATTGTGCAGAA
Organism: uncultured Ruminococcus sp.; assembly: GCA_964392175.1. Taxonomy (GTDB): domain Bacteria; phylum Bacillota; class Clostridia; order Oscillospirales; family Ruminococcaceae; genus Firm-04. The sequence goes on along the minus strand of CAYMOJ010000003.1, from coordinate 81,004 downwards.
AAAAGCGAATATTGTTCATTGCTTCACGAGCAAAAATGCAGTATATTATTGGTACGGAGAACAGGGCAAGGTGTCTATCCGCCCTGCGCCGCGAGTTGATCATAATAAAAAAAGGGGTAATCGCAATGAGAACAAACAATATGCGCGTTGCAGCCATTCTTTGTGGTACTGCAATGCTGTTTGGAAGTGTGGCAATGCCCACTGCCGAAGTATCTACTGCGGTCGTTTATGCCGCAAGCACAGTGGCTTTTACAGAATCGGGGGGCTTTTTTGAATCCGCGTACTGCCAGTGGACGCCTGTGGATCAGGCCGAAGGCTACAATGTATATTGCAATGGCACGCGCATCGACAGTATGTTGATCCGTCAATACAACGGCTATTATCGCGCCGATGCGGTGGGTCTTGCTGCCGGCAGCTATACCATGAAGGTCGTACCTGTCATTGGTGGCAGTGAGGATGTCTCCAAGGCAAATGAAGTCAATGTGACCGTGGTCTCTCACAACCGTGAGGGCTATGCCTTTGCAAACGGTAAGGCACTGGGCGCATACAATGCTGACGGCACACTGAAATCCAGTGCCATTGTGATTTATGTCACTGATGCTAACAAAGATTCCGTCACCGCAGAGATCGACCCGGATGGAAAAGGTGTGCAAACCATTACCGGTGTACAGAATATCATTACTGCATATAAAAAGGGCAAAGAAACCCGTCCTATGGCAATCCGCTTTATTGGCAATATCACCGACCCGGCCAATATGCCTAAGGGTGACCTGATGATTGATACCGTTACTGCCGGCATGACCCTTGAGGGCATCGGCAACGACGCCACCATGAACGGTTTTGGCATTGTGCTAAAAAACTGCGTGGATGTTGAGGTTCGCAATCTGGGCTTTATGAACTGCGACAGCGATGAGGGCGATGACTGTGGTTTGCAGCAAGGCAACAGCTACTGTTGGGTACACAACTGTGATTTTTTCTACGGCGATGCAGGCTCGGATGCCGATCAGGTCAAAGGCGATGGGGCACTGGATACCAAAAAATCACATCACATTACCCACTCCTACAACCACTTCTGGGATAACGGAAAATGCAATTTGCAGGGGGCAAACGCTAGCGATACCTCCAACTACATCACCTATCACCACAACTGGTACGATCATTCCGATTCCCGTCACCCTCGTGTGCGAGTAGCAACGGTGCATGTATATAACAACTATTATGACGGCAATGCCAAATACGGCATTGGTTCCACCACAGATTCTGATATCTTCGTTGAGAACAATTACTTCCGTAATTGCAAAAAGCCCATGATCATTTCTACCCAAGGCTCAGATACTGAGAAAACCCTTTCAGGCGAAACAGGCGGAATGATCAAAGCGTACGGCAATGTGATCATTGGTGCTGGCTCCTATCAACCCTATAGTCAAAACAGCACTGATTTTGACTGCTATGATGCTTCTTTCAGAACCGAACAGGTACCATCTTCTGTAAAGGCAACAAACGGCGGTGCAACCTATAATAACTTTGATACCGCAAGCGATATGTACAACTACTCTGTCGATGCAGCCGAAGATATTCCCACCATCGTAGAAGCATGGGCGGGCAGAATCAACGGTGGCGATTTTCAATGGGATTTCGACAACAGCACAGAGGACAGCAATTCCTCAGTAATCGAAGCACTCAAAGCGGCACTGGTCAACTATGATGATGCAATTGTATCCGTTGGCAGTGGCTCATATATCGGTACAACACCGGATCCCATTGTAACCGGCATCACAACCGGCAGCACTTCCACCACGACGACGACAACTACCACCGGTAGTGGCATTGTTACTGATCCCATCGTGACCTCCGAATATATTCACAATTTCACATTGCACGGCATATCCAGCAGTTTTTATTCGATCACAGGCAATCTCTCTAATGAGAAGGGCAGTATGCACTATGGGGATCTGGAACTAACCACTTGCCTGAAGATGGAATCGGCAACCAATATTGCATTTGCCAACACTGTAACCGCAACGCTCACACTGGTAATGCAAAACGGTACATCCTTTAAGGTAGATGGAACCAAGTATGACGTTCCCGCAAGTGGCATATTTACTATGGAGCTTGCCGCAGGCAATCATACTATTCAAAAAGGCGATGGTTCTGTGTTCCTGTATTATATGGCAGTGCATATGGATGATCCCTCACAAAGTACAATCGCCACAACTACCAACGAAGCTTCTACAGCAACCATCACAGGTGATGTAAATTGCGATGGTTTTGTAAAAGTCGGTGATGTTATTTTGCTGAATCGTTTTCTATCAGAGGATGCAATGGCTGAAATTTCTGCCACTGGTATGGCAAATGCCGATGTAGACGGCAACGCAAGCGTGGATAACGAAGACGCGATCGCAATTTTAAAGATGCTGGCAAGCCTTACAAAATGAGCCTGAAAAAAGGCGAAAACGACCATACCTCATCAAGAGGTACGGTCGTTTTTTGACGTATTAGTGGAAGCGAGACTTCATTGTTCCAAGGGAAAAAGCAACGCAGGGATCTGTGTAAGCATTTGTTTTCCATATGCACTGACCTCATCAAAGCCGCCATTGGTATCGGAGCCATTAGAAGTCCACGGGAAAACACCATCCCAGCCGTTATCATACAATGATTGCGCCGCCTGACACAGATCCATATTCTCCACCTGTGAGCCAAGTGCTGAGCATTCGCCCATCACATTGGGTTTAGAGGTATCCAGCCCATACTGCTCAGGGGTCATCACAAAGGGATTCCCATACCAGGTGAGCATCCAATCGTAGAAATGCACAGAGTAGAAATCCATGCAAGCATCATCGCCGCCATACTCCTTCATCACTGCATCACTCACCCAATTGATCTTATGCGTATCGGAATTATTGCGTACAATGGCAATGCCCGTGGTCACTAAAATATCGCTGTTTTGATGAATTGCCGCAGATACCTTTGCAAAGAAATTCACCAGCGGCTGCACATCGATCTTGCCACACTCTTCATTCTCATTGATCCAGTCCGGTTCATTACAAATATCAATACTATACAGATAATCGTTGCTATCGTAACGTTTGACAAAAGGTACGATGTAGTTATCGATATAGCTTTGCAAAGCAGGTTCATCATTGATGATATGACGGAAACGCTTGTGATTTTTGTTACCCTCTTTACAGCAGTCAAAGGACATCATCGTCGCCATAATATAGATCTTATGCTTTGCAGCGATCGCCATCAACGCATCCACATCTGCCCAAAATTGATCGGTCATGCCCGTAACATGATTATTGGCATCAAACTGGATACCGTAGTCGCCACTACACAAGATCCACACACGAGAAGAATTGATACCCGACTCATGAAGGGCAGCAAAATGGCTATCCCAGAAGTCGGCATCAAAATCTCTGCCGAAATCGTCCCAGTTATCCCATGGTGTATTTGTACCGCTGAACCAGATATCCTCGCCATTCACTTGAAACGCACCATTCTCGATATAAACTCTTGCGGTGCCATCGGATACAACCAACTCTGCCGGAGTACTTCCCGATGAATTGTCATTGGAAGCATCGGAAGAATGGTCGGTACAGGCGGTTGCAGCACTGAGCATCGCGATGCTCAGTGTCACCGCTGCGAGCCGTTTCATAAAACTTTTCAAAACCATATCTGTGTTACCTTTCACGTTACTCTGCAATATACTCACGTACTCGCAGCGGAATGCCTACGGCATCTGCAACCGCCTGCGCTGCGGCAATTTCCTCTTTCGGAATCACATCCACGACGGTAAACATGACTTTTGGCACATACTTCTTCACCGATTTCGCAAATTCCTGCATAGCAACGAATGCATTATCCCATTTTGGACGCGTAACTGCCATATATTCTGCCTCAGTGCCTGCATTCAAGCTGATGGAGATCACATCAAACTTACCGGCAAATTCTGTGGCAGTGCTTCTGCCATGAATCAAATCGGCAAGACCGTTGGTATTCAGACGTACAGGCGGACAGCCCTTCTGTGATTTTGCATACGCCGCCGTTTGCAGCAACAGTTCCAGTGCTGAGGTTGGTTCACCATAGCCACAAAAAACAAGCTCCGTCCACTGTGAGAGATCATACGCTGAAAAGGCTGCCTTTACCTCCTCAAAGGCAGGTTCATGATCCAGCCACAAACTATCGGAACCATATGCGCCATCTCCATTGTGGCGAATACAAAAAGTACAATTACAAGGGCAACGGTTCGTCAAATTGACATACAACTGCTTGCCCACGGGGTACAAAATCGTCATTGCCATCATAAAAACTCCTTTATTTAGAATTAGATTCATTTATGCAAGCCAACGCCGCACAGAGCTGTTACGCTCCATGCGGCAGCAATCATCATACAAAAAAGGCATTGCGTTCATCAGGGGCGGGCTGAAAGTGCTCCACCACACGGATCTTGCCGATCAGGTGCTGATTAAGAATATCAGTCTCATCGGCGGCAAGCCATAGTGCGCGACGATAATTATCATCTGCATTCCGCACAGGGAACTGTCGGATATATGCGTCATCGACCAAAATGCTCAGCACATAGACATCGTGATCACCATCGGGCATATGTAGATGACGGGCAATTTGCATAGCACCTTCGCAAGAAAGCAAAAGTGTCAGCAGTGGCTTGTCATCTTGCCGCGGAAAACCTGCAAAATCCTTCGCAGCGATGGCATTATATTCTTGATTGGTCACGGGGCGATACAACTCCATAGAGATCTCATTCCTTTCAAAGCAAGGAGGTAACACATACAGTGCTTATTTTGCGGATAGTTCGTTCTCTGTACCGGGCTTCGCAGAATCCGCCATGGGCACACTCTCGGCAATGGCAGCACGCTCGGCAGCTTCGCGCAACAATCGATTACGCTCCAAGCGACGATGATTCAGCTCATCATAAATACGATACATCTTTTGCACAGAATTTTCCAGAAAATAATAATGCAAAATATACGGGATCAGCAAAATCAGGATCAAAAAGAGCAACGGTAGCAGCAGCACGGTTTCTGCCACAAGAAAAGTCCCCATCAACAAAAACAATCCCAGTGCAAAAAGCATTGTCACCAGAAAGTGAATGAGCCGCTCATGCTGCATAAACTCAATTTTTTGCAAATGATTCCGTATCAGTTCGTCATAATCCAAGGGTACATTGCGCTTCAGCAGATCCTCAATACGGCTTAAGTACGCTGTCAGATATTTTCGCATTGGCTTTTCTCCATTTGTCCGGATTTTTGTTTCGGTTGCTTTTCATTCGGATGCAAAAAATCCATCAAAGTCACACTACCCTCGCTCAATGCCAAAAAACGGTCATTATAGCGATCGATCGTATCCGCCGCAACATAGATCATATAATCGAAAAGTGCAGCACTCAGTGTGGTTTCCATAAAGGCAACAGTCAAACGAAACCGCAAGGTGCCTGCACTGTAATCAAAATCAAAAGAACCATCCGCCAGCCGATGATTTACCGCAGCCACCGCTACTGCCATATCCGCACTGCGCCCTGCGGGTACTGAAAAGGGCATAGGCGAATACAGTGACACCATCTGTCGCTCCGGACGAAACAGCAAATGGAGATCCATCGGCAAATCCTCACCGGTAAATCGGATCCGAACATGGGCAAAATCCTGTCGATTTTCCTCAATGACATATTTCAACTGTTTCTGTTCCAGCATGGTAATCAGCACATTAAAGTTTTTGCGCGATTGTTCCATGCGCTGCGGTGTCAATTCCAACGGAGCCGCCCCCTTTGTGAAAACATATCTTTAATGGTCATATTATACCATAAGTGCCCCCGGTTGTCAAGTGGAAATTGTAGAAAAACACGGCGGTGGCTATAGCATCTCCAATGCTATGTACAGCAAGCTTCAAAACCTGATGGCAAGACAACAGCTCATACAATGGCGTCTTTATCCTGCAACATATTGATCAGCACCATGAACAATGTATGAAGCTTTGATTGTGCAATGATACTTGACAATCAGACAAATTTGGAGTATACTAGAAGATAGGTTTTTGTTTCCATTTGATTTTTCACGAGAGGACGGTAACACACCGATGGATGAACAAATGCACACGATGCAGCAGGAAATCGAAAGCGCTGCCGCATCAATCACCGATTCCAAAGAGATGTACCTGCTCCGCAAGCAGTATCTCGATAATAAAACCGGAAAAATTTCCGCGCTGATGAAGAATATGCGTGATCTTGCCCCCGAAGATCGGCCTGCGTTTGGCAAGGTAGTAAACGAACTAAAACAATGGGCGTTGGATTTTTTCACTGCGCAAGACGCACGACTGAAAGCAGCAGAGCTGGCACAGAAAAACGCTGCCGAGCAGATCGATGTAACAATGCCTGCACATCCGTTTGCCGCTGGTGCACTGCACCCCAATACGCTAATCGTTAACGAATTGATCGACATTTTTGCAGGCATGGGCTTCACGATTTTTGAAGGCCCGGAGATCGAAAATGACTACTATAACTTCACTGCCTTGAACACCCCGGCTGATCACCCGGCACGAGATATGCAGGATACTTTTTATATCACTGAAGAATTGCTGCTGCGCACCCAGACCTCTGCCGGTCAGATCCGTGTGATGGAAAACGCTCAGCCGCCCATCAAGATTCTTTCTCCCGGCAAAGTGTTCCGCTCTGATGACGATGCCACACACTCACCCATGTTTTCTCAGATGGAGGGACTGGTTGTGGATAAAGGCATCACCCTCTGCGACTTGCAGGGTATGCTGGATGTGTTCGCACAGCGCATTTTCGGTCAGCAGGTGAAAACCCGTCTGCGCCCATCCTATTTTCCATTCACAGAACCTTCTGTAGAGGTGGATGTCAGTTGCTTTGCCTGTGGTGGCAAAGGCTGCCGTCTGTGCAAGGATACCGGTTGGATCGAAGTGCTTGGTGCAGGCATGGTAAATCGCCATGTGCTTGAGAATTGTGGCGTAGATCCGGATGTGTATACCGGCTTTGCGTTCGGTATGGGCGTAGAGCGTATTGCCATGCTGAAATATGGCATCAACAACATCAAGCTGCTGTTTGAATCCGATGTCCGTGTACTGGAACAGTTCCGCGACTAAGCACCACTTGCAACAGAAAGGAAGATCATATTATGCTGATACCCCTTAGTTGGTTGAAAGAATATGTAGATATTGATGTCACGCCACAACAATTGCAGGAAAAACTCTTTGACTGTGGCTTTGAGGTAGAAACCCTCACCGAGCTGGGCGAGGATATTTCCGGTGTTGTGGTCGGTGAAGTGAAGGAATGCGAGCCCATCCCCGATACGCACCTTCATGTATGTCAGGTAGATTGCGGCGATAAGGGCGTGTTCCAGATTTGCTGTGGTGCCGATAATGTCCAAGTTGGCGGAAAATATCCCGTGGCAATAGTGGGCGCAACGGTCTATGCCACCGCAAAGGATCATGTGACCGTAGAGGGTGTCATGAAGATCAAAAAAGGCAAGCTGCGTGGCTATGAATCTACCGGTATGCTTTGCTCCGGCGTGGAAATCGGACTCAACGATGACCTGTACCCCGGGGCAGATTATTGCGGTCTGCTGGTGTTGCCTGCCGATGTCGAAAATGGTGTCGATGTAAAACCTGTCGTAGGATTGGATGACTGGATGTACGATATTAGCATTACCGCCAATCGTCCCGATTGCCAATCCGTGTTGGGCATCGCAAGAGAAGTTGCCGCAGTCTTGGGCAAACCGCTAAAAATGCCTACAATGGACTTTACACCGGATACTTCAGTGTTGGAACCGTTTACTGTCACGGTAGAAGCCCCCGACCTCTGCCCACGCTATATCGCACACTATGTTCGTGATGTCAAAATGGGCACCTCCCCCGCGTGGATGCGCCGCAGACTGGCACTGGTGGGCATTCGTTCCATCTCCAACATCGTGGATATCACAAACTATGTGTTGAAAGAACTCGGTCAGCCCATGCACGCTTTTGATCTTCGCAATCTGGAAGGAAATGCCATCTGTGTACGCCGTGCCACTGACGGCGAACCGATCATTACACTGGACGAGAAAGAATTCAAACTTACCCCCGCCAACTTGGTAATCTGCGACGGTAAAAAGCCCGTCGCACTGGCCGGTATCATGGGTGGCTTAAACTCCGAGATCAAGCCCGATACCGCCGATGTCGTGTTTGAATCTGCCAAATTTGCAAGAGATAATGTCCGTCGCACCGCACGCGGGTTGGGGCAACACTCCGATTCTTCCGCGCGATTCGAAAAAGGTCTGGATGCGTACACCACACAGTTGGGTATGCAGCGCGCGTTACATCTCATCGAGGAGCTGGGCTGTGGCGTTGTAACCGCTTCTCACTTTGAGGTATCGGCAGGCGACACCATTGCACGCCGTTCTCTGTCTGTCAGCATCGCAAAGATGAACGCCTTGCTCGGTATCACCATCCCCGATGCAGAGATCCTGCGCATTATGACAAACCTCGATTTCCAGCCCGTCATTGAGGGCGATGCATTGCGCGTACAAGTGCCCCCCTACCGTGAGGACATCGAAAATGCCCCCGATATCGCCGAAGAACTCATTCGTATGTACGGCTATGGTCACATCAAGCCTACATTCTTGGCTGCGGCACAGGTCACACCCGGTGGCAGAAACGATCAGCAGCGCAATCTGCTGAAACTCAAACAGGCACTGTGTGCACAGGGCTGCTATGAAACAGTCCACTACTCGTTCTGCTCCCCCAAAGATTTCGATCTGTTGCGCCTGCCCGAAGATGCACCGCAACGAAAAGCAATCCGCATCCGTAATCCCATTAGCGAAGACCTTTCCGTAATGCGCACGATGCTCACACCCTCCATGATCAATGCGGTAGTGCGAAATATTCGCCGCGGTAATGACAGTGGCAGACTATTCGAGGTCGCAAAGACCTTTCACGCGGATACCATTCCACCCGTAGAACCGCCCAAAGAAAAAGATGCACTTGCCATCGCACTGTTTGGCAACAAGGTGGATTTCTTTGCCGGCAAGGCGGTGCTGGAAGCACTGGCAGACAGCTTCCGCTTGCACTTTACCTACAAAAAGCCCGAAGATGCCACCACCTATCCTTTCTTGCATCCCGGCATGACCGCAGAGGTATTCTTGGGCGATGTGAAGCTCGGTTTTGTGGGTATGCTCGCCCATGATCTCGCCGACAGCCTGATTCCTGAACACGCTGCCTGCCTCTGTGAAATCTCCCTTGACCTGCTCATGCCCGTGCTGCACTGCGAATACCATTTTACCCCGTTGCCCAAATTCCCCACCGTGCGCCGTGATCTGGCGCTGCTGGTAGAAGATACCGTCCTCTGCGGCGATTTGATCACTGCCATGAAGAACGCCTGTAAGGCACTGGGCGATGTAACCCTGTTTGATGTCTATCGTGGTGAGCAGATCGAAAAGGGCAAGCAGTCTATGGCGTTTGCACTTACCTTTACCCCCGATGACCATGCCTTTACCGACAACGAAGTGGACAAGTTTGTTGCAACAATTTTGAAAAAACTGGGTAAGCAATTTGCAATCACCCAACGCTGAAAATCACCGATATTCCACCAAATTCCCCAAAGGAAGGAGCCGATTCACATGGAAAACACCATGCTCAACAAGTTTGCAATGCAGTCGAAGATCGAACAGCTGACCTCGCTTTGCGAAAAAAACTATCAGATCGACCCCTCGTTATATGCAAAATATGATGTCAAACGTGGCTTGCGCGATATCAACGGCAAAGGCGTGTGCGCAGGTTTGACCAACGTTAGCAAGATCGTTCCCGGCGTAGAAGGCCCCAATGGTACCGAGCCGGGTGAGGGGCAACTGTTCTTCCGTGGCTACAATATCGCAGATCTGGTGCAGGGCTTTGTCAACGATAACCGTTTTGGCTTCGAAGAAACAGCATATCTGCTGCTGTTTGGCGAGCTACCCAACCGCGCCCAGCTGGATGCATTCTGCACTCTGCTGCGCAGCTGCCGTTCACTACCGCCCTCTTTCACGCGTGATGTCATCATGAAATCTCCCAGCGATGATATGATGAATACCCTTGCGCGCAGTGTGCTGACCCTCTATTCCTATGACCACAACCCCAACGACACTTCCGTATCCAACGTGTTGCGGCAGTGCATCCAGTTGATCGCACAATTCCCACTCATCGCCGTTTATGGATATCAGGCATACCGCTACTACAAAAACGATGAAAGCCTGTTTCTGCATCAACCAGATCCTGCGCTATCCACTGCCGAAAACCTGCTGAGCATTCTGCGCGAGGATCGAAAGTTCTCTGCGCTGGAAGCCAAAATCCTTGATCTTGCACTGGTGCTGCACGCAGAACACGGTGGCGGCAATAATTCCAGTTTTACCGTCCATGTGGTCACATCATCCGGCACAGATACTTACTCCACCATGGCTGCTGCACTTGGCTCTCTGAAAGGTCCTAAGCACGGTGGTGCAAATATCAAGGTGGTGCAAATGTTCGACGATATCAAGGAAAGCGTTCACGACTGGGCCGATGAGGAAGAGGTTGCAAACTATCTGCGACGGATCCTGCATAAGGATGCCTTTGACCATTCCGGCTTGATCTACGGCATGGGGCACGCAGTCTATTCCCAAAGCGACCCACGCGCAACAATTTTGCGTGGCTATGTGCAGCAGCTTGCTGAAGAAAAGCAGTGTATGAAAGAGTACGCGCTGTATTCCATGATTGAACAGCTTGCACCGAAGGTCATTGCCGAGGAACGACGAATCTATAAGGGTGTGTGCGCCAATATTGATTTTTATTCGGGGCTGATGTACCGTATGCTGGAACTGCCCAGCGAATTGTTTACACCATTGTTTGCCATGGCACGTATCGCAGGATGGTCGGCACACCGTCTGGAAGAGCTGCTAAACGGCAATAAGATTATTCGTCCTGCCTACCGTAGCGTCAAACCCGATGTCGCTTATGTGCCCATTGATCAGCGATAACAGATTCCATATGATACAAAAAGCCCCTGCTAAGGGGCTTTTTTGCGTCTAAAAAAATGCTGATCCGTACTGCGTTCAAACAAAGATTTACACCCTCGAAAAAAATGATGTATCAATGGCAAAAAAACGGCAATACTGATAGTATCTTGATTTACGGAGGGATCCCATGAATTTTCAGAGTTCGCAAACTTGTCAGAACCTGCTGCGTGCTTTTGCCGGAGAAAGCCAAGCACGCAATCGCTACACCATCGCTGCAAAAGCTGCTAAAAAGCAGCAATATCCTGTGCTGGAGCAGGTTTTTCTATTCACTGCTCAACAGGAGCTGACCCACGCTTCTCTGTTCTATGAATGCCTGCAAAAACAGGGTGTGACCAATGTCGATATTACTGCGGGGTATCCCATTGACCCTATCGACGATGTTACTGCACTTCTGGAAGCTGCACAGCATAACGAATTGGAAGAATTTGATCCCATATACCCTGATTTCGGCAGGATCGCTGCATCAGAGGGGTTTGAGCGTGAAGCGTTTTTGTTCCGCAACATTGCTGAAATTGAACGCACCCATGCAGAACGCTTTGCGATGTTTGCCCGTCTGATGCGAGGAAATCGCCTGTTTTCCGATGAAACTGCGCAGCCGTGGCTGTGTCTGCATTGCGGAAATATCCATTATGGTACCAGTGCACCCACCCGTTGCCCTGTTTGTGGTGACGAACAAGGTTACTTTATCCGCCAAAACTGCGCCCCCTACTCTTGCGGAGGTGGCGTATGCAGTCAGTAAAGATTGCTGCCGTACACGGCTATGAGATCTTGGATTCGCGCGGCAATCCTACTGTGCGTGCAGAGGTGATCTGTGAGGGCGGTGCTATGGGCGTTGCCACCGCCCCTTCTGGGGCATCTACAGGACAGTTTGAAGCGGTTGAGCTGCGCGATAACAGCCTTAAACGATATCATGGGCTAGGAGTTCGACGCGCGATCAAAGGCATTCGCGAGGTGATCGCACCGAATCTTTGCGGCGTTGCAGCAACAGATCAGAATCGCATTGACCATATTCTTTGTGATCTTGACGGTACAGATCAAAAGTCTTCGCTGGGTGCAAACGCGATTCTTGCGGTATCTCTTGCCACTGCCAAAGCAGCTGCCCAACAGTTGCATCAGCCATTGTACCGATATCTTGGTGGTCTGTGCAGCAATCGTCTACCAGCCCCGATGATGAATATCTTGAACGGCGGTGCGCACGCAGACAATAATATCGACATTCAGGAATTTATGATCCAACCATTGGGCGCGCGTTGCTTTGCAGATGGACTGCGCATGGGTGTAGAGATCTATCACACGCTGGGTAAATTGCTCAAATCAAAGGGCCTTTCCACAGCAGTGGGCGATGAGGGCGGATTTGCACCCAATCTTCCCTCCGATGCTGATGCCATCGAGTGCATTTTAGAGGCGATCGAGATGGCTGGCTACTCCACCGATGAGGTCAAAATCACATTGGATGCAGCCTCTTCGGAATGGTATCAAAACGGCGTATATCATCTGCCAAAGCGCAACAAAGACTATACCGCAGCACAGCTGATCGCCTATTGGCAGGCACTTTGTGAAAGATATCCCATCGTGTCACTGGAAGATCCGTTGGCAGAGGAGGATTGGCGTGGCTGGCAGCAGATCACCGAGGTACTTGGAAAGAAAGTACAGCTGGTGGGCGATGACCTCTTTGTAACGAATACCAAGCGGCTGAAAAAGGGAATATCTTTGCAGGCAGGCAATGCAATTTTGGTGAAGCCCAACCAAATCGGCACACTGACGGAGACCCTTGCAGCAATGGATATGGCAAACAACGCGGGATTTCGCAGTATTTTGTCGCACCGTTCGGGAGAAACCGAGGATACAACCATTGCTGATCTGGCAGTGGCATATGGTGTGGGGCAAATCAAAACCGGTGCTCCGTGCCGCAGTGATCGTACTGCAAAGTATAATCGGCTGCTGCGCATTGAAGCAGCACTGGGAAGATTTGCTGCTTATGGCATATCATACACGAGCAATGCAGCAAGTATCGCGCACGGGCGATGAGGGCAGTAGCCATAGAGATATTTTCAAGCCGAGCGGTTTCAGACAATCGGTGACTGATGAAACTGAATGGAATGCCACCGATTCAATACCGCCTCACCAACGCTGCATCATGTAGCAAAGCGACCAAGCCTGTCGCTTCGTCGCTTTGCAATCTTATTCAATAGCACGATTATGTTGGATTATCATTGTACTTTTTGTGAACAAACCATAAGCTGAATATCATTATCCGACGATGGTTTTCCGCTAAAATCAGCATAGCTTTCGCAGACTTTCATTCCAAGAGGATCCAAGAGCGTCTTTATCTCGTCAAGTGTATACAGCCTTATCGTGTTTCCCTCTTCCATTACAGGTTTCGCGAGAGGCTCTCCATACGGGAAATCAAGCTGACCGTAAATCAGGGTTTTCGTAACATGATTCCACTCAAAATTTGAGAGCGTAAGGCATTTTTCGCCTGCGTCCCATAACTTGCAAGGAAAATGAGTAGACGCATAACTGCCGTTCATAATATCCATAAAATGTTTGCCACCTGATTTCAGAGCCTTTGAAATGACAGCAAATGTTTTCAGGTTTTCCTCATCATTTTCAAGATATCCGATAGCACCGTCTGCCATATTCAGCACCACATCAAACTCGCTCTCATAGCTTACATCACGAATGTCCGAGCAAATAAAACGGGCATTCAGCTTTTCTTTTTCAGCCATCTGTGAAGCATATTCGATGTAATCGGGTGTAATGTCGATTCCCGTAACATCAAAGCCACGTCTTGCAAGTTCAAGCGAATGACGCCCGAACCCACAAGCAAGGTCAAGTATTCTTTCGCTTCCGTTCAACCTTAATGTTTCAACAAGAAAATCCACCTGTCGCTTGGTATCCTCAACCCACGATTGATTTTGGATGTCAAGCGTCCAGATTTTCTTGTACCAGTCACTTTTCATCGGTTTCATAGGCGGTCTTCTTTCACTGCTTTCGTTATCTTCCAAACGGTCTGTCAAACGAACCGATCTCCACAAGATTGCCCTCCGGGTCAGCAATATAGCAGGTACGCTGTCCCCACGGCTCTGTTTCGGGAGCAAGAACAGGAACCGCACCCTTTGCGATCGCTTCCTCATAGGCCTTGTCAACCTCGTCGAATGTGTCAACATAAAGTGCGATTTCAAAATGTCCGTTAAGCCCGTTGAGGTACTCGTATTTGCGGCTTGTCATTTTCTCAAAATCATTTCTTGCGTAAAGCAGAAACAGTGTTCCGTCCTTTACAAGATATACATTTGAGGTATCCTCGCCCTCCTTGATTTCAAAACCGAGAACATCGCGGTAAAACCTTATCATTTCACCCATGTCATTGACAAATAAGCCAAAACCGTCTAATCTCATCGTCACAAAACCACCTTCGCTGTTCGTAGTATATTTTTTAGTTTATTATCTAAGTAAGATGCAGCTGTATCTCAGGTACAGCTGCATCCTTTTTGTCATAAACAGGATCATAAGCAGTATCCGTTTTCATTGTACAGCGGCATTGCTTCGTTGTTGTAAACTGCTCAATGATTCCAGCTTTCCAACTCGCGATAAAGCCCCAGATACAGCTCTGCGGAATTTGCCCAGCTAAAATCTTGGCTCATAGCATTCGCCATGATCTGCTTCCACCGTGTAGGCTCATGATAAGCATCCTTGGCACGACACACCGCGCCCAACATATCGTGCGCGTTATAAGTTTTGAAGGTGAATCCCGTACCATTCTCGCCGCCTGCGTCGCGAACAGAATCGCGCAGACCGCCTGTTTCACGAACAATGGGCAGTGTACCATATCGCATAGCGTACATCTGTGCCAACCCACAAGGCTCACTCTGCGAAGGCATCAGGAACATATCACAACCGGCATAGATCTTACGCGCCAACGATGGAATAAAGCCCAGTGTCACGCTGACCTGGTCAGGATACCGCCATGCCATCTCACGGAAAAAGTCCTCATAAATTCGCTCACCACTACCAAGAATCGCAAATCGGATTCCCTGATGGAGCATTTCTTCAAATACATAGCGAATCAAGTCAATGCCCTTATGGGCAACAAATCTTGTGCAGATACCAACCAACGGTGCATCGCCTTCGGGCAGCCCAATTTCTGCAAGCAGTGCTTTTTTACAAGCTTTTTTGCCTGCAAGATCCTTCAGGCTATAGTTGCTGTAAGGCGGTACCAGCGTGCCGTCGGTGGCAGGATTGTAGCTATCCACATCAATACCGTTTAAGAATCCCGTGAGTTTATACTGCTTTTCGGTAAGGATACGATCCAGACCATGGCTATACCACGGGTCAAGAATCTCCCAAGCATAACTGGGGCTAACTGTTGTAATCTTATCAGCCGTTTCGATAGCACCCTTCATCATGTTGACATTACCATCATACTCCAGCAAATTGGCGTGGTACATGGGAATGCCCATCAGTTCGTTAATGACCTCCATGCCATACTTGCCCTGATAGCCGATGTTGTGGATGGTAAAGACCGTACGGATATTATCGTAGCCCTCTTGGTACATATAAAAGATCTTGTAATACACAGGCACCAAAGCCGTTTGCCAATCGTTACAATGCAGAATGGTGGGTTTAAAATCGATGACACGCAGCATCTCTAAAATGGCACGGCTAAAGAACACAAAGCGCTCGCAATCATCATAAAAGCCGTAGATGCCATCCCGTTTAAAATAATACTCGTTATCAATAAAGTAATAGGTAACACCCTCATACACGGCGGTAAAGATACCACAATATTGCTTGCGCCATGCCACATCCACAGTAATGGATGCAAGGAAGGTCATTCCCTTTCGCAACTCATCGCTGATTGCCTGATACAGCGGCACGACCACACGGCAATCATGCCCCTTGGCGTTGAGTGCCGGCGGTAACGCACCGGCTACATCTGCCAAGCCACCCGATGCCACATAAGGTCTTGCTTCACTGGATGCGTATAAAATATTCACAAAATCGCTCTCCTTTCCGTGAGAAGTCGTATTCATCAGATTTGTGCGCCCTTGCCAATGTACAACGGATATCCTTTAGAGCCTGTCAGCTGCCGCTCATCTGCAATGCGTACGTTTTTATCGGTGATGACACTGCGAATGGCGCAACGCTCGCCGATGACAGTATCCTGCGTAATGATGCTATCGCGTACAACAGTACCCTTGCCAATACGCACGCCGCGGAACAGCACGCAGTTTTCCACCTTGCCCTCAATGACGCAGCCATCTGCAATCAACGAATTTTTAATATGGGATTCCAAACCGAAGCGTACAGGGGCATTATCTTTGGTTTTGGTATAAATGGGCTTATCCTTGGTAAAAAGTGCCTCACGGTTTTTGCTATCCAGCAGTGCAAGATTTGCCTCAAAATAGCTGGGCAGCGAGTCGATCTTGGCAAAGTAGCCCGTATGCTCATAGGCAAAAATGCGGTAGCTTGCGTTACGATCCTGCAAAATATCCCTGCGGAGGCTATAGCGATTTCTGCTCATGGATTCCTTCACGATCCTGCGCAAAAATTCCTTGCTCATAACATACATATTCAGGCTAAGGTTGCACTCCCCTGTCATAGGCGGGTCAACCATTACATCGTTTACAAAGCCATCAGCATCCACACCGAAGATGGTGGCTGATGTCTCGGTAGACTGATCATAAAAGCCCTTGGCGTAGATCGCGGTAATATCCGCGCCACTGCGGATATGAGCAGCCACAGCAGGACGATAATCAATGGTTGTGACGATGTCACAATCGGAAAGAATGACATAATCTGCGGAAGAATGCTCCACAAAACTCCAAACATTGCCCAGCGCATCCAGTTTTCCGCTGTAAACAGTGGAACTGGTATGGCTGTAGGGTGGCAGCAAATGCAAGCCGCCATTCTTGCGTGCGAGATCCCACTCTCTGCCAGAGCCAAGGTGATCCAGCAATGAGCCGTAGTTGCGCTTTGTAATCACGCCCACCTGTGAAATACCTGAATTGACAAAATTGGACAGCGGAAAGTCAATCAGGCGGTATCTGCCGCCAAACAGCACAGAACCCATGGTGCGCTGCTTAGTCAGATCGGAAATTGCGGTATCATGAACGCTGGCAAAGACCAGGCCCAGTACATTTTGATTGGTTCTTATCATAACGGTACGCCTCCCTTACATATTTTCCGAAAGAATCTGCTTCGGGGCAACTTCTTTTCCCTCGCTGACGGTGATATTATGCCCCACCACAGCGATACCCCATTCATCGCGATTCTCCACATACGCTTCGGGATTTCTACCAATGTGCGCACCTGCTTCGATCACGCACTCCTCACCAACAATCGCATATTCCACCACAGCACCTGCCTTGATCACAGTACCGGGCATCACGATGCTATACTGCACCTTTGCGCCCTCCTCAATGGTTACACCTGCAAAAATGATGGAAAAATCAACCTTGCCATGAATCACAGAGCCTTCGGTGATCATGGCATTTTCCACCTCAGCAGATGCGCCAATATACTGCGGCGACATATTGTTATGGCGAGAGTAAATCTTCCACTCCTTGTCGTAAAGATCAAGAGGCTCACTGGGGCTTAAGAGATCCATATGCGCATCCCAAAGGGAATCCAGTGTGCCTACATCCTTCCAATAGCCCTCAAATGTGTAGGCATACAACCGCTCGCCGTTTTGCAGCATGGCAGGGATGATATCCTTGCCAAAATCCTTGGAGCCGGTATTGGCATTTTCGTTTTCTATCAAATATTTCTTGAGTTTCTCCCATGTAAACACATAGATGCCCATTGATGCCAATGTTGATTTCGGCTCTTTCGGCTTTTCAGCAAAATCCACCACACGCATCTCATCGTCACAGGTCATGATACCCATACGGCTTGCCTCAGAAAGGGGCACATCCAACACAGCAATGGTCAGATCTGCGTTGGTCGCCTTGTGGAAATCCAGCATTTTAGAATAATCCATTTTGTAGATATGGTCACCGCCAAGAACAACCACATATTCGGGATTATAACGCTCAATAAAGCCAATATTCTGGTAGATGGCGTTTGCCGTGCCCTCATACCACGAAGCACCTGTCGATGTCTGATATGGGGGTAGCACATGCACGCCGCCATGGAGCTTGTCCAAATCCCATGGTTGACCGTTGCCGATATAGTCATTCAGCACCAATGGTTGATACTGCGTCAACACGCCCACGGTATCAATACCCGAATTGGTACAGTTGGAGAGCGGAAAGTCAATCAGGCGATATTTGCCCCCAAAGGGCACTGCCGGCTTTGCCATATCTTTGGTAAGTGCATACAAGCGGCTGCCCTGCCCACCGGCAAGTAGCATGGCAACACATTCTTTTTTGATATACATTGCAGTATAAATCCTCCTTTATCGTTGCGAGATCATGATTTGGTTTTTGCTGCGGTTTTTTTACGAGTTACTGTTTTGGCAGGCTTTGCGTCGGAAGCATCCGATGCCTCTGCGGTTGGTTTTGCTTTGGGTGTACGGGTTTTTCTGGGCTTGCAATGGTAATACTGTACAGAAAGAGGCGGCAAGGTCAGTGCCACACACTGATCGAAGCCGTGCATGGATTCTTTTTGGGTTTTTACAGAAGCAAGTGCTACGCCACTACCACCAAACTCCGCTGCATCGGAGTCCATCACCAAACGGTAAGTGCCGGTATAAGGCACACCGATTTTGTAATTCTCACGCTGCACCGGTACAAAGTTGCACACCGCCACGATCTCATCGCCATTGTCATCCATTCTGCGGAAGGCGATGACGCTTTGACGATAATCATCGTTACTGATCCACGAAAATCCACTCCACGAATCATCATTTTGCCACAGCGGGGCGGTGTTTCGGTAGAACTTGTTCAGTGCCTTCGAGAAGTTTAACATCTGCGCATGGGCGGGGTAGTCCAGCAGCATCCAATCCAGCTCAGATTGATAATCCCACTCTTTCATCTGGGCAAATTCCTGCCCCATAAACAGCAATTTTTTGCCGGGGTGCGCCATCATATAGGCAAGAAATGCGCGGTATGCAGCAAATTTCTGTTCATACTCACCGGGCATTTTTTGGATCATGGAGCATTTTCCGTGTACGATCTCGTCATGAGAGATGGGCAGCACATAATTCTCGGAGAAGCAATAGAAGAACGAGAAGGTCAGCTTATCGTGATTATACGCGCGGTACAGCGGATCCATGGATGCATAGCAGAGCATATCGTTCATCCAGCCCATATTCCACTTAAAGTTGAAGCCCAGTCCACCGATATCGGTGGGCTTTGTTACCAGCGGCCACGCAGTGGATTCTTCGGCGATCATCAATACATTTGGGTGACGAGCAAATGCCGTTTCGTTCAGCTCTTTGAAAAAGGAAACCGCCTCCAGATTCTCCTTGCCGCCGTTTTGATTGGGTCGCCACTCGCCGTCTCTGCGGTCATAGTCGAGATAGAGCATGGAAGCCACTGCATCCACACGCAAGCCGTCGATATGATAGGAATCCAGCCAAAAGCAGGCAGACGATATCAAGAATGACCGTACTTCGGGTCTGCCATAGTCAAAGACGCGCGTACCCCAGCCCTTATGTTCCATTTTCAGTGGGTCGCTGTATTCATAGCAATAATTGCCATCAAACTCGCACAGACCATGGGCATCTTTTGGAAAATGCGCAGGCACCCAGTCTAAGATCACACCAATGCCTGCCTGATGGAACAGATCCACCATTTGTCGAAAATCATCGGGTGTGCCAAAGCGGGAGGTAGGCGCAAAATATCCCACTACCTGATATCCCCAAGAACCGTCAAAGGGATACTCCGTCAGGGGCATAAACTCGATATGCGTATAGGACAGTGACTGCATATAAGGGATCATCTGTTTCGCAAATTCAAGATAGGAAAGCGGATTACCGTCCTCATACATACGCCACGAATTGAGATGCACCTCGTAGATATTCATAGGGCTTTTGTAAACATTGGTCTGCTGCTTTTTTGCAAACCATGCACCATCGTGCCATTCATATGCAGATTCATAGATGCGCGACGCAGTTTCCGGCGCAGTCTCGTAGTGCATGGCATAGGGGTCAGATTTCATCAGTGTTCTGCCATCTTGCGTGGTAATGCAGTATTTATAGGCAGTATACTGTGGCAGTTGCTTGATCTTTGCGTGCCAGATGCCGTTTGAGATCTGCTCCATGGGCAACTTACCCGGTTGCCAATCGTTAAACTCGCCTACTACAGAAATGGCTTTGGCGTGGGGTGCCCACACACGGAACACGGTATACGCGCCTCTGCCTTTTTTTTCAGTATGCGCACCGAAGTACATCTGCGCATCAAAGTTTCTGCCTTGGTGAAACAGATGCAGTGGCACGGCATCGGCAACAGGTGGAATGTTCTTCTCGTTTTCTTTCATTTTCGGAAACCTCTCCTCATCGCCGTGGCGATCTTACGATACTGCAAACATCTATTTGCATTTCACCACGGCACTTCATTACAGGATTATGATAGTACATGACAAAAACAGGATATGGTCAGTCTGTTTTTTCAAACGATACTATACCATATCCTATTTTATCACAACTTGCGTTTGAGTGCAAGTATTTCGGGGAATCAAAATATTTTTTTACGAATCGCACGAAATTTCCCACTCTTTTTTGTGCAATTTGCACAGACGATTTGAAGACATTTTTTCAAAACCATAAAATATCCACGAAGTAACTTCACACCGTTACGGCATCACAAAGGATATTTGCTGCCGCAACGGTCACATCATCCTTAGGGGCACCCATAGCATCGCGTTGCGCCTTGGCACAAATGGTGTGGGCAAGTAACTGCAAATCGCCACCCTGCATGAGCTGCTGCCGAATAAAAGGGTACAACGACTCATCCAACCCATCCGAAAGCAAAAACAGCATATCACCCTGTTGCAACCGAAATACTGTGGTATATGGCTCGGCTTTGGACAAAATGCCAATGGGTGCGGTCGCCGCCTGACACAATGTCACGCGATCACCGTGACGGATAAACGTAGGCCCAGCACCATATTTATAGAGCGTTACCGCAGCTGTTTCTTCGCAGATCTTCGCAACATCCAGTGTTGCGAACCGCTCCTCTCCCGATTTCGTCAGCATGATCGCATTGACCATCTGTGCAGCGGCAACACAATCCATGCCCGATTGCACCAATCTGCGAAAATTGCTTAGCACAATGCGCGCATCTACAGCGGCGTGCTTGCCCGTACCCATTCCATCAGAAAGCACCAGATAACGGCTACCATTTCCGTCTGCAAAAAAATCCCAACCGTCTCCACATGGCTCATCCTCGTGAACGGCACACTGAGCGGCAGCAGTCACGATGCGGTAATGCGGCTGTGTTTGCAGCATCAATCGATGATGCTCTCCAGCGGTGTCAGGACCAATGGCATTCAGGGGGCGATGCAACGCATCGGAAAGGCACTCCGTAATGGCTTCGGCATCAGGGGCGAATTCTTTGGGCATATACAGCTCGATGGTCAACGCGCGGCGGTCACTGCCCCATACAGCGGCAGCGCATAGGGGTACCCCGAATCGTTCCAATGCGTCCGTCACCAGATGCGTCGTTTCTCCATTATAGGATTCTTGCATCCGATCACCGGTACTATGCAGTAAATCTTCCGTCACACGCATCTGGTCAAACAGCATCTTCTGCGATTCACGCAGACGCAGTGCCATGGCACGGGCAGTGGCATTCTGCCGCTTGACACGTTGAAATTCCTCTGTCACGCGCTCGGGCTTTAAACAACCATCGGGACTGCTCAGTGTTTCAGTAATGCACGCATCCTCCATCCGTTGAAAGCAGGCATTGGTATCGGCAAAAGCACTTTCCCAGCAGGTGGATTTACTTCTGCATTTCCCACAAACGCTTTCGCATACACGGTCTGCTGCGCGTTGTGGGATATCCTTGGCCGCAAGCATATTGGCAATGCGCTCTGCTGAACCGCGCACCCCTGCAATCGACTGAGATATAAATTCCATGCGCGCGCCAGCTACAGCTGCAATCGCAGGGGCATCGCAAGCAATCACCAGCACGCGATCCAGATATTCCCACAAAGGCAGAAATAAAAACAGTCCCCCTCCGATAAGATGATTCACCCATAGCAATGTAACGGTACTGCTTGTGGTCGCAAGTATCGTACCTACCCCAATGATCGTGCTGTAGATGCCGTACATCGTGCCGTTTTTACGATGAGCACAATAGCCTGCGGCAAGCCCTGCAAGTGGCAATACAGCCGCCATACCGGCTCCGTCGAAGTCCACTAACAGCAGCGCACAGGCATGAAGCGTACCACAAAGCAAGCCACCCATAGCGCGATATCGTTTGCCTACCGTCAGCAATATCCATGCTGAGAGCATCTCGCCGACACTGACCAAACTGATTCTTGTAGCGCACAAAGCTGCCAAAACGACAACATAACAAATAGCAGCAGCAGGAGCATCTCCTGCATACAGACGCAACGGAAAGCCATCCTTGCAGCGATGTCGTACCACTGCAACAGCATATCCAAACACAGCCGCTGAAGCGATCTGTATAGGCAACAAAAGCATACTACCGGGGAGCATCCGCAACAAGGCAAAGATCACGGCAACAGCAGTCGTGCTACTCCCCGCAATCACCGCAGAAAGCACCGCGCCACTACGGTTGCCCAGCATCCAACGGAACAGCACCGTTACCACCAAAGCAGCCATTAGCCATATGGTTTGCAAAATCGTGCCACTGAAGCAATATGCCAGCAAGCCACCGGCAAGTATTGCAGGAGCATAAAAGGGAGGCAATGCCGCCGCCAGACCGCAGCAAAGAGGCATGAGTGCACCGTTAAATCTCGCAGCAGCCAACAAGCAGGCCCCCATAGCGCAGAGGAGCAAGCCAAGGCAGCGCAGAAGCTGTGGTTTTTCGTGAATTTTCGCCATCATGAGCATGAGTCGTCCTTCTTTCTTTTGATATCATGTAGCATCCATTGCACTGCCAGCAAGAACCTGTCCCTTTACAGATTTTTCTGTGGCAGCCTATGCGGATACTCATAGTATACCGCAGCTTGTGTGCAGAATCAGTCGAAAGACCGTACCCGCGCCGCGAATTTTTTACGAATCAAAGACAGACAGCAAAAAGAAACGGAGAATCCGTCAAATTGACAGATCCTCCGTTACTCACATTGAAACCGTTCTTGGCAAATCGTTCATCGGTGCAGCCATGACGGCTCAGCCGATCGCACGCTCTACCTTACCGGAGCGCAGACATCTGGAGCAAACATAAATGTGACAGGGTGTACCCTTCACGATTGCCTTCACGCGTCTGACATTGGGCTTCCAAGTACGATTGGTACGACGGTGAGAGTGAGACACCTGAATACCAAAGCTAACGCCCTTGCCGCAAACTTCGCATTTTGCCATAGCTGGCACCTCCTTTACAGACAAATCAACAGTATCCATTATAACAGATTCAGAGAAAAAAAGCAAGCGTTTTTTGAAATTTCCGAAAATTTATCAGATTTGACCGAAAAAACCGTTTTCAGACTTGAAAAGAGCCGCAATTTATTGTATAATGAAGGGTGTATCGTTGTATTTTATCCCCCGAAAGGAGATCCACTCTATGTTATCCCTGTTTCAATTTGATCAGTATTCCATCCTGCGAATATTTGTGAACCTGTTTATTATCTTCCTGATCCTGCCGTTACACGAATATGCTCACGCATGGGCTGCCTGCAAGCTGGGCGATGATACCGCCACCTATCAGGGACGCATGACCCTGAACCCTCTTGCACACATCGACCCCATGGGCGCGATTTGTATGCTGTTATTTGGCTTTGGTTGGGCAAAGCCTGTGCCCATTGATCCCTCACGCTTCAATCGCAAGCACAGCATCCGCTTTGGCGTTGCCATGACTGCCCTTGCCGGCCCTGTCAGCAATCTGATCGCCGCATTCGTGGGCAAGATCATACTGCGCTTCTACCAGTGCAGCCCCTATTTTACCGATTTTTTGGCAGAAAACCCCGATGTAGAAGAACTCACGCTTAGTGCCACGCCACTATTAATATACTACTTTCTGTACATTTTTGTATCAGTGAACATCGGACTTGCGATTTTTAATCTGCTGCCCATTCCACCGCTGGATGGCTCCAAAGTGATCAGCTACTTCACCAGTGCCAAGGTGGATCGATGGTTTCAGCAGAACGCACAGCTCATCCACTTTGTGTTTCTGATCGTGCTTTGCACCGGTATCCTCAGTGTGCCCATCAACTTTGTAGCAAATCTCATCGACGAATTATTCAATCTACTGACCATCTGGGTTCCCATGCTCGGTGGCGTGATCTTTGGTTGATCGTATGCCGACATTATCCTTTCATCTGCCCGTATTTGATGGGCCAATGGATCTACTGCTGCATTTGATTGCCAAACACAAACTCAATATCCACGATATCGAGATCTCTGTGCTGTTGGATCAATACCTGCTGTATATTGAACAATGTGCCCAACAGGATTACGAACTGGCAGGCGAGTTTTTGGAAATGGCTGCAAGACTGATCTGGATGAAAACAGTCTCACTGTTGCCAGCCCCCGAAGAAGCCGCCGTTGCTAAAAAAGAACTGGAAGGCGCACTGATCGAGTACTCGCTGTGCAAACGCACCGCCGAATTGCTGCGAGCGAAGTATCTGGGCGATGTGCTGTTTGTACGCAAACCAATCGAAATCCCCATGGATATGACCTATCGTCGTCAGCATCCCCCTACCCTACTGACAGATATCTACCGCAATATGGGGCTACGCAAGCAACCCCAAGGCGAAAACGGAAAGCGTCTGGACGATAAAATCCACGCGATGGTGCAGGCGCATCACCATGTCACCAGCGTGTTTTCCAAGGTTGTGTACATTTTGCGGCAATTTTTCGTTACTGATACCGTTGTGATTGCAGGACTGTTTGATGATCTAGCCGAACGCACCGACCGTGTAGCACTTTTTCTCGCCATACTGGAATTGACCAAAGCGGGGCGTATTCTCATCAGCGACGACAGCACTGTGCTGACCATGCGCAATCGTGAGCAGCTTACACAGCGCACCAAAAGAGCGTGATGCCATGATCCGCTCCACGCAATGTGCGACATATCGCGACAGCTTGCGAATACCCATTATGGTCATCGTATGGAAATCAATAAAAATGGAAGTGAAATTATGCAAATTGAATACGCATTGGGTGGATTGGAGGCGGTACTATTTGCCTCCGGAGAACCGGTAGAAATTCCACGACTCGCCGAGGCACTGCAAATTGATTCTGACACCGTCCGCCGACTGGCTGATCTGCTGACTGAAGAATATGACAAGCGCAACAGCGGTTTGCAACTGTTGATGCTGGACGGAGCACTACAGTTGACCACCCGTAGCCAATATGCCGAACCAATCCGTGCTGCACTGGAGGTCAAGCGCAATGCACCCCTTTCAAATGCCGCATTGGAAACCCTCACCATCATCGCCTATAATCAGCCTGTAACGAAGGGGTTTGTGGAACGCATACGCGGTGTGGACAGTAGTTCTGTGGTCAATACGCTAACAGAGCGCGGTTTACTGGAAGAAGCAGGACGCATTGAAATCCCCGGCAGGCCTGTAACTTACCGCACCACAGCACAGTTTTTACGCTGCTTTGGGCTGCACTCTTTGGCAGATTTGCCACCCTTGCCCAACGCCGAACAGCCTACAATGTTCGATATGCAGCTTACGGATGATGAAGAGGACACCATCGATGCCACGGAGGAAATGGAGACTGCAGAAGAAAATCTGGAAACCATTGAACAGGAATAAAAACACGCTGTGTCGCAATGGCACAGCGTGTTTCAGTCTGTGGAGCGACCCACAGGCTTTTTCTATGCTTTTTCACTCGCTTAAGATATTTTCAATCTCAGCGATCTCCGCATCTGAAAAATCAAGTTTTTCAATGCAGGCAACATTTTCAATAATCTGCTCCGGTCGGCTCGCACCTATCAGAACCGTAGTAACGGCTTTATTGTGAAGCACCCATGAAAGAGCCATCTGTGAAAGCTTTTGCCCTCGTTTCTCTGCAACAGCATTCAAGCGATTTAATTTCATGACCATGTTCTGGTCAAGCATATCCCCAAGCCATGTATTGCCCTTGCCAATACGAGAATCAGCCGGAATCTCCTTCAGATAACGGTCAGTGAGAAATCCCTGATAGAGCGGCGAAAATACCGCAAGACCAAAACCGGACTCCAATGCAAACTGATCCAAACCATCCCTTTCGATCCAGCGATTCAGCATGGCATACGAGGGCTGATTGATAATAAATGGTGTGTGAAGCTCTTTGAAAATCGCCATAATATCCTTCGTCTGCTGCTGATCATAATTGGATATGCCTACATACAATGCTTTTCCTTGCTCTACAATGCTTGTAAGAGCGAGGGCAGTTTCCTCAAGGGGCGTTTCCGGATCGAAAACATGATGATAAAAAATATCAACATAGTCCAGCTTCATTCTTTTCAAGCTCTGATCAATAGATGCCATCAAATATTTTCTAGAACCGTTTCGATCGCCATAAGGCCCTTCCCACATTTCGTATCCGGCTTTTGTAGATATGCACATTTCGTCACGATAATGGCGCATACCATCGAGAATTCTGCCAAAATTTTCCTCCGCGCTACCATTGTACGGATTACCGTAGTTATTTGCAAGGTCAAAGTGCGTGATGCCAAGATTGAATGCAGTGTGCACCATCTTTTCCATGTTAGCAAAGCAACCGGTATGCCCAAAATTTTGCCATAAGCCAAGCGATACCGCAGGCAGCTTCAATCCGCTTTTACCGCATCGATTGTAGATCATTTTGCCATATCGTTTTTCATCAGCTGTAAACATATAAAATCCTCATTTTTACGCTTTATGATGCACTTACTCCGAAAACACAAGGCAGTTGCATTGCATTTGACCCTATTATACACCCTCACTCTGAAAAAGTCAAGATACCATATACGTCGCAACGCACAGCATCTTTATATCGTTATTTGCCACGGATCAACACATGGAAATAGCAGTAGATTTTGCGATGGCTCAACTTTTATAAAAGCAAAAAAATCCGTCCCGATGAATCGGAACGGATTTAAAAACTCTTGCAACAAAGACCCAAAAGGTAATTTGGTTACCCGAAGGCGCATACATACACCGTTTATAAGGGCTGAAATTATCTCTTTGAGAACTGCGGAGCACGACGTGCAGCCTTCAGACCGTACTTCTTTCTCTCCTTCATTCTGGGGTCGCGCGTGAGGAAGCCCGCCTTTTTGAGGGTAGGACGCAACTCAGCATCAAACTGAAGCAATGCGCGTGCCACACCGTGACGGATCGCGCCTGCCTGACCGGTGACACCACCGCCTGCAACGGTGCAGACGATATCAAACTGCTCGGCAGTGCCAGTGAGTGCCAGAGGCTGACGGACGATCAGCTTCAGGGTCTCCAGCCCAAAATATTCATCAATGCTTCTGCCATTGATGGTCACATTGCCGTTACCGGGATACAGACGAACTCTTGCAACAGAGGACTTTCTTCTGCCGGTGCCGTAGTAAGACTTCAGCTTAGACTGATAAGATACAGTGATTTCGCTCATTTCGCCATGCCCTCCTTACAGCTCGTACTTCTCAGGCTTTTGTGCCTGATTTTTGTGTTCTGCTCCTGCGTAAACGCGGAGACGCTTCATCGATGCTCTACCGATCGCGTTATCAGCGAGCATACCCTTCACAGCGATATACATTGCGTGCTCGGGGCGCTTTGCCATCAGCTCGCGGTAAGATACCTTCTTCAGGTGACCGATCCAGCCGGTGTGCCAGATCTCAAACTTTTGATCCAACTTTTTACCGGTCAGAACTGCTTCTGCGCAATTAATGATGATCACATGGTCGCCACAATCCACATTGGGTGTGAAATCGGGCTTATGCTTACCGCGAAGAATCGTGGCAGCCTTTGCAGCAACGCGGCCAAGAGGCTGACCTGCTGCGTCAAGAATATACCATTTGCGGTTGATCTCTGCAACCTTTGCCATGGTGGTTGACATAGTAACTTCCTCCGTTTCATTTGAGTACGCGGAGTATGCGACGGGTACGCTACTCCGACAGTGCAAGAATTATTATACACCCAAACCCCATAAAAGTCAACGGTCAAATTGCCGAAATTTCAAAATACGTTGATTATGCTCCCGTTTTCTCTATTTTTCGCTTAATTGCTCTCGTATGCTCGAAGTTCATTTCATTTTTTGCATGAAAAAGGCGCGGTAAAAAAAGGCAACGAGGGCACATCACACGATGCACCCTCAAATTTTGTGGATATTGCACAACAGTCAAAGCCGCTGCATTTACCCGATTTTTTCATGTTCGTGATGCTCTGGTCTACCCATCAGGCACTTCACTGCGACAGTGACATCGGCATTTTCATACAAAACAGCATACAACACCTCGGTGATAGGCATTTCCACGCCATACTTTTTCGCCACATGATACGCGGTATGGCAACAATAATAGCCCTCCACCGTACCCACCTGCTTCACAGCATCGGCTGGCGAAACGCCCTGACCGATGAGAATGCCTGCACGGCGGTTACGGCTATGCATACTGGTACAGGTAACGATCAAATCGCCCAGACCTGCCAACCCCGAAAATGTCTGTTGCTGCGCGCCCACGGCAACGCCCAGCCGTG
Source organism: uncultured Ruminococcus sp. (assembly GCA_964392175.1). Taxonomy (GTDB): domain Bacteria; phylum Bacillota; class Clostridia; order Oscillospirales; family Ruminococcaceae; genus Firm-04. The sequence goes on along the minus strand of CAYMOJ010000003.1, from coordinate 52,244 downwards.
CAATTTCATGAAGACCACGTGTCATAAGAGCTGCCTTGGTGTTATCGCCATAGCCAAGTCCATCGCTGATGCCTGCACTCAGTGCGATAACATTCTTCAGTGCACCGCCCAGCTCGCAACCGATGACATCATCATTGAGGTAAACACGAAAAATCGGTGAGCTCATCCACGATTGCACCATGCTTGCCGCATCCTCATCTCGTGAAGCAACCACTACCGATGTCGGAATCCCTCGTGCAAGTTCTTCTGCGTGGCAGGGCCCGGTCATGATCACTAACCTTGCCTGCGGCAGCTCCTCGGTGAACACGGTGCTCATCAACTTCAGGGTACCTTCTTCGATGCCCTTGCCCGCATTGCAAACAATCGTACCGGGGGTGAGATAGGGCGAAGCAAGGCGCAAGGTCTGCCGTACGAATGCGGATGGTATCACCACCAGCAGCATATCACAGCCCGATACTGCTTGCATATCATTGGTGAGTTGAATTTCTTTTGGAATTTTGACACCGGGCAGCTTCGCCTTTTGCTCACCATCGCGGCGAATCGCTTCAATTTCTTCAGGCAACGCGCTCCACAATGTGATGTGATGCCCCATACCGTTTAGAAGCACTGCCAACGCGCAGCCAAAGCCACCACCCAAAATCGTGATATTTGCCATATTCGTACCTCTTATGCTTTGATATCTGATTGTTCTTTTGGTTTCGGATCGCCGATTCTGCGTTCAGTACCTGCGCGCAACCGTTGAATGTTTTCATGGTGACTGATTACGATCATGGCAGCCATCACTGTCACAATCGCCGTGTACAAGCAAGCCATGCCAATGGTCGTGCCGCGCAAGAGCACCTCAAACAGGAATGTAGTAGGGATCACACAGACGGTAGCGACCATCGAAGAAAGGGAAACATATTTGGTGCGCCACAGCATCAGTCCAAAAATTGCCATCAGCACCACAAATGTCAGTGGATTCAACACCAAAAAGACACTAACACCCACCAGCACACCCTTGCCACCCCGAAAATGGTAGTAAACAGGCTTCATATGTCCCAAAATGGCAAATGCCGCTGCGATGAATCCCAGCCAACGATAATCGTTACCCGTGCCGTCTGCAAGTGGTGCCCAGCCAAGTGATTTGCTCAGCAAAAATGCCACTGCAATTGCCGCCGCACCCTTACCAATATCAATAACGAGTGTCATAATGCCACAGCCCTTGCCAAAGCAGCGTATCGTATTGGTCAGCCCTGCATTTTGGCTGCCATAATCGCGAACATCCTCGCCTTTGAGCAACCGCACGGTGATAATCGCACCATTGACACTGCCGATGAGATAGCCGCTGGCAGCCGCAAGCAATACCGCAGCAATATAAAGGAAAACCTTCATGCCAATGCTCCTTATGGATCAAGATTTCGTTCCGTTATCATTACCACGCTCGCGGATGATAAAGCGGATAGGTGTACCTTCCATACCGAAAGTCTCGCGCAGCTGATTCTCCAGATACCGTTGATAAGAGAAATGGAACAGATCCGCGCGATTAACAAAAAACACAAATGTCGGTGGCTTTGTGCTGGATTGCGTCATGTAGTAGATTTTCAAGCGCTTGCCTTTATCGGTGGGGGGCTGTACTCTTGCCGTAGCATATGCAAGCACATCATTGAGTTTGCCCGTGGTAATGCGCATCGCATGATTTTCTGCCACGGTTTTGATCATCTCAAACAGCTGCTGCACACGCTGCCCTGTTTTTGCGCTGATGAACAAAAAAGGCGCATAGCTCATAAAGCTAAAATCATGCTCCAGCTTTTTTGTAAACTCCTGCATGGTTTTACCGTCTTTTTCGATCAGATCCCACTTGTTGACCACCACAATACAGCCTTTTCCCTGCTGATGTGCATAGCCTGCCACCTTACTATCTTGCTCAGTGTAGCCGGTAGTAGCATCAATCAGGATCACACACACATCAGCGCGGTCGACCGCCATATACGCACGCAGCACACTGTAATGCTCCACGGCATCGGTAACCTTTGCCTTTTTGCGAATGCCGGCGGTATCAATAAACAGGAATTTGCCTTCCTCACGGTCTACAGGCAGATCAATGGCATCACGGGTGGTACCTGCCATATCCGCAACAATGCTGCGTTCCTCCCCCGCGATATAATTGACGAGGCTGGACTTGCCCACATTTGGCTTGCCGATCACAGCCACACTGATGCGATCATCCTCCTGTTCGCCTTCAGGGGCAGCCGGCAGAGCCGCCAACACGGCATCCAACAGATCACCTGTGCCATTGCCATGCAGAGAAGAAACCGCAAAGGGATCTCCCAACCCCAGATTATAGAACTCATAGAATTCCATGGGTGGCTCACCGATGCTGTCACACTTATTCACACACAGCAAGATCGGTTTCCCCGATTTTTGCAACATTTCTGCCACAGCAATATCATTGGCGGTAACGCCTGCGCGCACATCAGTAACCAAAATAATCACCTCTGCGCTATCAATAGCAAGCTCCGCCTGACGGCGCATCTGCGCCAATAGTGTATCGGTGGTTTTCGGCTCAATACCACCAGTATCCACCAGCATAAAATTGCGGTTACACCACTCACATCGCGCATAGATGCGGTCACGTGTCACACCGGGGGTATCTTCCACAATGGAAAGTCGCTGCCCCACAAGCTTATTAAACAGTGTCGATTTTCCCACATTGGGGCGGCCAACGACCGCAACGATTGGTAAATCCATACTTTTCTCTATCCCCTTTCTCAGCAAGCGGCAAAATCGCCGTCCAGAATCGTCTGAAGCAGCGCATAACCGTCCACGGCAGTACGCACCACAGGCACGCCCAACGCCGCAGAAAGATCGCCACGTGTCATATCATCCAAGAAAACATCATCGTGACGCAGGCAAGACTCCGAAAGGAGCACCGCCTCCCCCAAGGACATTCCCTTTAACTGTGCAAGCAGATCCTGCCCGGTGAGCAGCCCTGCAACCGTCACCGACTCACCATAAAAATCATTGCGCACAGCGATGACATTCACAGTAATCTGCGGGCACCTTTCATGAAGATCTTCCATCATCTTTTCAAGAAACGGTGCAGCTGCCGTACCCGTCGCAATGGTCAAAAAGCGCTCTTCCCCGTGATATTCAGCATCACAAAGTGCGTCTGCAAATTCATCCAGTAGGGAACGCAGCATCCCGACACCGTTTTCATACTGGGGATATCCCTCATAGGCTTCGGCATCGGGTAAAGGTAGCCCAGCCAGCAGGTACAACTCATCGGAAGCATACACAATGCGACTACCGTTTGCGCCCAAGCTCCACCGCTGCACCGCTTCAATCTGCTCCACGGCTGCTTTTGCGGATTCCTGCGTAAAAGGCTGCAATTTGCAAAGATGCTTTCGGTGTCTGGTCATTCCAAGCGGCACAACAGCGATACTTGTCACTGACGGCACCAGTTTGAACAAATCTGCCAATGTACGATGCAACGCATCACCGTCATTCAACCCGGGGCACAGCACGATCTGGCAATCCATCTGAATGCCATGCTCTGCCATGCGATACAAATGTCGCAGGGAATCCCCTGCCTTCGGATTGCCTAACATCCTACAACGCAGTGCGGGATCAGTGGTATGTACTGAAACGTTCACAGTCAGATGCATCTGAATGATGCGGTCGACATCTGCATCGCTCAGATTGGTCAAGGTGATGTAGCTGCCGTGCAAAAACGAAAGCCTTGCGTCATCATCTTTCAAATAGATGGACTTTCGCATTCCCTTGGGGTTTTGGTCGATGAAGCAAAACACGCAATGGTTGCCACAGACCTGTTTTTTGTCCATCAACGCGGTAGGAAACTCCATGCCCGGATCCTCGTACTCGCCTTTTTTCAGCGTAACAGTCTGCTCTATGCCGTTGCGATTGATGGTGATCTCCAAATGCTTTTCGGTGATGGCATAGCGGTAATCCAGCACATCGTGGATCACAAGCCCATTGACGGCGACAAGTGCATCGCCACACAGCACACCGGCACGCTCCGCAGGCGAACCTGCTGCGACCTCTATGATCTCTATCACGGATGTTTCCTCCTCTTCAAAAAATCTTACAAAGCACAACGGGGAGAGCATGAACGACTCTCCCCGCTGCTTCATAGCATAGCAAAATCAGGTAATAGCGATGCTATTACTCCTCGTCGATTTTGATTACAGCAACGCCCTTGTAGAAGCCACAGTTCTTGCACACCTTATGGGGCGCTTTGATTGCGCCACAGTTCGTGCAGGTACTCATTGCGGGCATCTCAAGCTTCCATACTGCGGAACGACGGGTATTGCGTCTTGCTTTGGATGTTTTTCCCTTCGGAACAGCCATGTTGGCACCTCCTTATATGAATTGCGCGGTTTTCAGAATCCGCCATACGCCTCTGTGATGATGTATCATTTGACCAAGGCACAAAGCCCGCCTGACGGTCTAGCGGCACATCCCGCCGCCTTCTCTGTGCATTGTAACCTTAAGCCTGCTCGCAACCGCAGGAATGCACGTTACGATTTACGCCACAATGCGGACATATGCCGAGGCAATCTTCACTGCACAAGATCTTTGACGGCAACGACAGACGCAAATCGGTCATCACCGCTTCTGCGATATTCAGCATGGCGTTTTCTGTCAGCAGATAGTCAGAGTCGTTTTGCTCGGTGGCGGTCTCCGTCACAACGATATGCTCGAACGATTCGTTCATACGCATTGCAACAGCTGCCAAACAGCGGTCGCACTCCAAATCAGCGACTGCTTCCGCTGTATACCGGAAGAACAGCACACCGGCACGATTTTCCAATACGCCCTTCACAACAGGAAGCTGCGTAAAACGCATACCAAAGCCTACTGCGGTTTCCGCATCGATCGTCACTTCCACATTGCGTTTCTCGCCGGGGCGATACAGCAAAGGACGAACAGAAACAAGATAGCTTGCAGCTTCAGCCTGCATTTCCATGGTTCAATGTACCTGCCTTTCGGTTTGCACAGAGCGTTACAGGGTTTATTATACCCAAAACGCAAAGCTTTGTCAATAGATTTCGAGAATTGCAGTCGTTTTCAACAAAAATCCCGATCAATCCTTCTTCGGAATCAGATATTTCAATACAGACTCCGGCAATTCCTCGCTATCAGCAGAAACGGTAAAGACCATCGCTACATCGTCGCCGGTGAGGATATCCAGCTTCTCCAACAGTTCGCCCAGCGCGTCATAATTTCTGCCACCGATCTTCAAGATCCCATCCACAAAGACCTCTTTGATGTCATAGTTGCCTGCCAGAACGCCAGCCACGAAACCGTAGAACATATCAAATCCATTGATGTTGTAGCGCTCCGCATCCACCAAGCGCACCTTGTGGTTCACGCTATAGGTCAGCTTCATGCACTTCTCAATGCAAATGATCGCACCATTGGTTGCAGCCACTGCGTCGTCGATCATGCCCAACAAAACCTTAGTTTTGCCAGAGCCCTTTTTACCGGTAATTACTTGGATCATAAGTATAACTCCCTTCAATCATTGTTGGAATGCGCGGTTGGTTGCTTTGTACTGCTCAGCCGAGCTTCGCCTCCAGCTCTGCCTTCATATCCTCATAGCCGGGCTTACCCAGCAGTGCAAACATATTCTTCTTATAGCTTTCCACGCCGGGCTGATTGAACGGATTCACGCCCAGCATATAGCCGGAAACAGCGCAGGCCTTCTCAAAGAAGTAAATGAGCCAGCCCAGCGTTTCTTCAGTAGTGTCGTCCAACTCCAGCACGATATTCGGCACACCACCTTCGGTATGTGCAAGAATGGTGCCCTCCAGCGCACGGCGGTTGACGATGCTCATATTCTGGTTGGTCAGGAAGTTCAGTCCATCGGCATTTTCAGCGTCAGGCTCTAAGAACAGATCCTGCTTGGGTGTTTTGATATCCACGACGGTTTCAAACATAATTCTTGCACCGTCCTGGATATATTGACCCATGGAATGCAAGTCAGTGGAGAAGATCGCAGAAGCGGGGAACAGCCCCTTGTTATCTTTGCCTTCTGATTCGCCATACAACTGCTTGTACCACTCGTTCATCATAGCGAAAGAGGGGTCATAACTGACCATCATCTCTACGGCCTTGCCCTTGCGGTAGAAAATGTTACGCAGTGCAGCGTACTGATAGCAATCATTCTCAGCGAACGGTGCGCTATAAGCCTTTTGTGCGGCAGCAGCACCTGCCATCAGCTTTTCGATATCGCAACCGGCAGCAGCAATGGGCAACAGACCCACAGCTGTCAGCACAGAAAAACGACCGCCCACATCATCGGGAATCACAAAGCTCTCATAGCCCTCGGCATCTGCCAAATTTTTCAGAGTACCTCTTGCCTTATCCGTGGTGCAGAAGATGCGCTTCTTGGCACCCTCCTTACCGTAGCGATCTTCCAACAGCTTTTTGAAGATGCGGAATGCCAAAGCAGGCTCGGTTGTGGTACCAGATTTGGAAATCACATTGACGGCGATCTCTCTATCCTCGCAGATGGAAAGTACCTCGTTGAGGTAGGTGGGAGAGATATTGTTGCCCACATAGTAGATATCGGGTGTATGCTTCTTCATGTTGTTGTAGAACGGGGACTTCAAAAACTCGATGGCAGCCCGCGCGCCCAGATAAGAGCCTCCGATGCCGATCACGATCAGCACGTCGGCGGTTTTCTGAATCTTCTCAGCAGCAGCCTGAATGCGTGCGAACTCCTCCTTATCGTAATCCGTCGGCAGCGTCAACCAGCCCAGAAAATCATTGCCCAGACCGGATTTCTCATGCAGAACAGCTGCGGCGGCCTCGGTCTGTCTTGCGATGCCCTTCAACTCATCGGCACCCAAGAACGAGGAAAGGTAGCTTTTGTTCAGCTTCAAAGCCATATTGCATATCCTCCAGTAATAAATTGCACCCGTCTTACAGGATAAACGGGGGTCGTGCAGTCATGCCATACAGACACAGCTTCTGCACTCTACAACTATTTTACTATATCTCTACCAAAATTGCAAGCGTTTTACGGATTTTTGGAAAAAACGCCAAATTTTGAACGATTATTTGAACATATTTCCCAAAAGGATGGCAAAGCTATCCCAAAAACCACGGTATGGGATATCTGCTGCTGCACAGAGTGTAGTATCATAAAGCAACGTATTACCGCAATAAAACGCTACCCGACCGATCGCATCGCCCCTTGTCACGGGGGCCTCCACATAATTTGGCAAAATGACCACACAGCGAATGCTTTCACCCTTTGGCACAGCCACACTGAACAACGACTCCGGCTCGGTGAGTACAGCTGCATCCATGCCATGGCGCACGCTGACAGGCTTCATAAACTCTGTGGAGAAATCGGGAGTTGTGACGGTATACCCTGCAAATCCCTTTGCCATCAACGATTTTCCCATAGTGAATCGTTCATCGGTATCGCCGCAACCCATGATTACCACAATGCAGCAAAAGCCTTCCCGCTCAGCAGCGATTGCCAATGTATAGCCGCTGGCATCGCCGTGCCCTGCTTTCATTCCCAGTAAGCCTGCATAATTTTTGGTAAGAATGTTCTCGCTGACCAGTTCTGTTGCACCATCGCGAACAAAATCGCGCCATGTTTGGAAGATCGGTATCAAATCGGGGAACGCAAGCAAGGCACGACAAAGCAACGCGATATCTCTGGCTGTAGCGGTATTTTCCGCAGAATGACCTGTCGCATCGGCAAAGCGAGTGTTGCGCAGACCTAATGTAAATGCAGCACTATTCATATCCATAACAAATTGCTGTTCTGTACCCGAAATGGCACAAGCAAGGGTCACGGCAGCATCGTTGGCATTGCCGATGATCACTGCCTTCAGCAAATCGCCAACAGTAATTTTATCACCTGCCTCCAGCCAGATTACTGCGCCGTGTTGTTCTTGTGCTACTGCTGGGGTAACCACAACGCTTTCCATGGTAAAACTCCCCTCTTCCAACGCCAATGCTGTAAGATAAACCGTCATCAGCTTTGTAAGACTGCCGGCTGCACAGATTTGATCATAATCGTTGCCCTCCAACACCACACCACTATCAGATTCCATCAGCACGGTGCAACAGCCGTTTTCTGTAGCGCGTACAGTCAAACGCTGTGTCAATGTACAGCGCAGTAGCATCAGAAATACCATAAAAATGCAGCAATATCGTGTTTTTTTCATTGTGATCCTCCTTGCGTATTGCGTACAATACAAAAAATGAAAATAGATACGATGATTTTTCCACCACAGCATTGTTATGATGCGTTTTCTGCCTCTATGCAAAAAATGCTTTCCATTTGTCACCTGATCCGGCGATATTTCATTTTTACGGGATCCCGACAAGTCGGGTGGAACGCTCTACAATATGGTAATGGGCACTGAATGCGACACATCCATCAAATCGTTGCGTACCGCAGTATACTGGCTCAGCTTTGCAGTGTTTGGATTTTCCTTTCCTTACGCTTGCAAAGCCTATGTAAAAAACGTAGTAAATTCCAATCGCTGAGATCTACAGGCATTCCGTAATCACAGACAAAAAAATCTCTGTGAAAACGCCGACACGCTGTCACAGAGATTTGCTTTTTATGTTGGATATTGCATTACCGATTACTGCTTGTGCTGTTTTTCAAAGCTTTCTTTCAATGCACGAAGATGCACCGACAAAGACTGATCGGAACGGAAGGGGCGAAAGAAATGATACTTCTGTTTGGTTTCTTCATGGCGCTTCCGAATCACTGATTTAATGGCATCATAGCGTACAATGACTTCGTTATCCTCTGCAAACTGTCGCAGCTTTGTCACCAAATTGGCAGAAATGCAGACATCAATGCAGAACACACCGTAGAAAAATCCCAGTACAAAGGAAAATGTCAGATTATTTGCCAGCCATTCCAGCGCATTCAGAATATGAGAGTGGATGAAAAAATAATACACTGCTCCCAGTAATGCCCAATACAGCGAATACTTTGGGCAAATAATGCCTTGAATGTTTGCCCATTCATCGCGGTAATCCCACAGGCGTACATGGAAAAGTTTCATAGTCATAATACCTGCAATGTACTCGATCACCGTCATGCAGACCGCCATAACAACGCACAAACACCATTTGCTTCGCAACACCGCCGGTAACGCCGCAAACTGCTCTAGCGATGCAATCAGATATAGGATGCACAGCCCGAACCCATACAATGGCAGATAAGGCCCTGTGCAGAATCCAGGATTGATCCACTTTTTTTCTACGGCTTTCGAGGCATAACGTCGATAGAACAATTCCAGTACCCAGCCCAAGGTTGAACCAACGAAAAATAAAAAAGCAAGCTTTAACAAGATGCTCATCGGATACCTCCGCTAACACACTTTTCCATGGTCATAGCAAAACCGCAATTCACATTTCACAACTCCTTAATGACCTTTTTCACTTTGCCCACCACGCGCAGGCGCAACACATCGGCGTTCTCGCCACTGTCGATGCTTTCCGTGGGGAGCGTGATGTTCCCTCTCAGGTGGTGGGGTGTCACCCATACTGCTGCATTGGATCCGGTACTTTCACAGTCTCTGCAATCATAAACGGGTCAATATCAATGCAATTTGTCGGGTCATGCTGCCCTGAAACATCCCATGCGACGGTATCATTCATTACCGTGAGTGCGCTGCGGAAGAACGATTCCTCACGCAGACATTCGAAAACGCCACCTGTTTGCAGCAGTGGTTTCATATCCAACAAATGGACAGAACCATCCAGCATATAAGCATATACGGTGAAATTCGCTCCTGCAACTGCTTGCACCACAACAGGAAAAACATCGTGTGCCATAAGGCTTCCTCCTTCTACTCAAATAAGTGGGTTGATGCGGTTTAGCGGCAAGCCCTGTTTGGAAAGTTCCCAGTTCTGCATGAGTTCATCTCGATGAATCTCGCACCATGCAAGGATCAGACGAAGCTGTTTATTGGGCAGCGCGCCACGCATCACAGAACCGCTGCTGAGGAGATACCGCATTCAATTCGGCTTGCATGGATTGTATTCGCGTTTGCAATACTGCATTCTGAATCAGCAATTCCTGTCGCTTTTTCTTCCATGTGAAAATATCAAACAGGCCCATACTCACAACTCCTTAATGACTTTTTTCACTTTGCCCACCACACGCAGGCGCAACACATCGGCGTTCTCGAACCGCTGCACAGGATACATGGGGTTCATACTGTGCAGTTCGATCCAGTTGGTATCGTACACAATTTTTTTCACCAAACCTTCATCGCCATCTAACAGCACTACGGCGACCTCGCCACTGTCGACGCTTTCCTGCTTATGCACCTGGATCAGATCGCCGTTTTCGATTTTGGGGAACATCGAATCCCCCTCTACACGAATACAAATCGTTTCCGCGGCCTCGTAATCACTGACAATACGCAACGGGATGTATTCCACCACCTTGTCCTCTGCCAACGTGCCAAAACCTGCTGAGACGCTCTCATAAACGGGAATCATGCGAATATGGTCTTCATACACTTCGGCGATGTTGGATGTAAGCGTTGTGGGGTCTTCCTCAATCAAATCTGACTTTTTGATGCCAAAATACTGCGCAAGACGCTCAAGGGCATCAATGCGCGGATATTTTCTGCCATTTGCCCACTCTGAAAAAGTTGAATAAGCAATGCCCAGATCCTCACAAATTGCACTGCGCGTTTTGCCGGATGCCTCAACATATCGTTGCAAATTCTTTGCAAGCACCGTTTTATTTCCCATGATACCCACCGGAACGTCCCTGCCTCTCTGTACGATGTTACTCCTATCATACACGAAAAGCGAAAAAAAGTCAATATCTTTTTGAAAAAAGCCCTTGACAAAACGCTAAAAGCGTGATATAATAGAATTACGCCCAAAGCGTAAAAAGAGGAAGAAGTGTAATGAAAATCACCTTGAAGGCAGCACGAATCCATGCTGGGCCCACCCAAAGGCAAATCGCCGAACAGCTCGGTATTTCACGGTATACATTGTGAAATTGGGAATCTGGAAAATCATATCCCAATGCAATGCAAATCATGTAGTTACTACAATGATATCATGTCCATTACGAGGACATTCTTTTTTCACTCACATCAAACGCTTTTAGCGTAATTTAAAGCGCAGACATATGCTGAAAGGAGACACGATATGCGCACAAAAAAGCATCGCGCCCGATACCGATTGGTAATGCCGAATCCCCCCAGAGCTGCTCCGACCGCAGTGCTTCCCCCTTTTGATGTAATATGCGGTCGCATCGGCGGCTGAAAGCATCAGCATCTTATCATCAGAAAGGAGCAAACGATGGAAATCCAAATCCATATTACGAACAAAAACGCAATTGTGCAAGGTACGCCGCACATTGTATGCGGCAACAGCGACTATGAGATCCGCTTTTCATTTGATACGGAGTGGGACGCATATACAGCAAAAACCGTGCGGTTTACATATTGTCAAAACGGCAAGCAGCGGTGCAAAGATGTGCTTTTTGAGGGTGACACCGTTACCGTCCCTGCGCTGTATGGCATCTACGAGGTGGCGGTGGGCGTGTATGCAGGAGATATCCATACAACCACACCGGCACGCATCCCGTGCGCACCCTGCATCACCGATGGAGATCCAACGCACGACGCACCCACATCGGATGTGTACGATCAGCTTATGGAATATCTGGCAAAGATTGCAAACGGGCAGTCAAATAGTATCGCCGATGCGTCACTGCTCACCGATGGCTGCGTATATGGGCAGGTCGCAAATGCAACCTATGAAGAATTGGAGGAATCATAATGGCAATTGAAATAACGCACATTTACAGCACAGATAACAGCGGCTTGCTTGCATGGCTGCAAGCCAATGCTGTGCCGACTTACTTTGATCGCGTGGAAACGGACGAGGAAACATCCGGTACGATCCACTGCTATGTTGGTGAGCATGAACTGCTTAAAATCGAAATTAGTAAAGGAAGCTATCCGGACATCGGGTTTTACATCATAAATGCAGACAGCACCATCACCCCCTGTGCAGAATCCACCACAACGGCATATTATGCAGGCTATGGCTACAAAACGGCGTGCGGTTTGGCAATCGGGATCGCGAAGTCCACCGATCATGGAGTGATAACGAATATTCCAATCTTTATCACAAAGGACAGTGCCGATAATACTGTGATTGTATCGAGTAAAAATATGCTAAGTCAAAGCGGCTATGTCAGCGCAATCACTGCTGTGGATACTGTCGTGAATTCTATCACTTTCACGCAAGTAACGGGTGCGGCAGCAACGACAATCGTGCCATTTGTATGCGGAAATAGCGTTGGCGAAACGCGATACACGCCCAATGCGTTCTATATGCCCACAGCGCAGTATACTACCATCGGCAAGCTGATGATTAACGGTGTGACGTATCTCACCAATGGTGTATGGTTGCTGAAGGATGCGTGAATGCTGCATTTAACCTTGCAAGCCTTTGAAAAGGCTGACGCAAAACTTTCATGCTGCCTTTTCAACAAGCGAAAGCGGCAGAGGGTAACACCTCTGCCGCTTTTTGTTCCTATCTTACGAGTGGTTCGCCTGCAAGCCATCAGGCTCTATATTTCTTCGCAATGATCAAGCCAATCGCCAGCACAACAATAGACGCTGCGATCCAAATCCAAGCGGTCATATCGGATGCAGGGGCATTCTTTTCATTTGCATCGAAAGGAAAATCACCACCGGGCATTTGTGTATCACCACCTGGCATTTGCATATCACCGTTCGGCATTTGCATATCACCGTTCGGCATTTGCGTATCGCCACCGGAAGGACGATTCACACCGTTTTCGCCATTGCTTACTGTATCATCAGATGGAGCGTTTCCATTTCCATTGCCTGAAGATTGCCCAGGAAAATTGCCATCAAAACCACCTTGCATATTGGAAGGGTCAAAGTCATCCGGCAGGTTTGATGCATCAAATCCATCCGGCATTTCACCGGGAATCCCGCTCGGCATATTGTTTCCACCATTTTGATTCGCAGTCGGAAGGTTCTGTGCATCGTAGCTCTTGGGCATAGATCTGCTAAAATCGCTTTTATTGACAGACATATCCGGCTTTGAGCCAACACCCATATCGCCACCCATAGACCCCATATCGGAAAGGGTGATGCTTGACGCGTCTACATAGCTCATATCCGTGGTGGTCTCATTATTTGCAAGCTGCATGGAAATGCTTTCACTGCGTAGCTCACAAAATTGACGAATGGTTTCTACGCCCAACTCAAATGCATCATAACTGTAAAACGCAGTCGGATCCTTTGCCACATAGTCTTTGATCAAATCGTAGGCATGATCAATGATGTCTACGATATCCACACTGTTCAAAAACGATGAGAAATATTGATGGTATTGCTGCGTGTACTCTTCGCTTTCGAAAATCCAGTTCACCATTGGGCGATCTGAAGCATCTCCGGATACCGGTGTGTCAATCGGTGTGTTTACAGTTTCCGTCGCATTATTGCCCGTAAATGTTCCGTACGCAAGATTATAATCCCATGGGATCATGGCAAGCTTTCCATCTTTTTCGTAAAGATAATAGTTATGCACCATAGAACCCGTGTAGCTATCACCATTGCAAACATAATTATGAACAACAAAGTAGCGAATGACCTGTTCCACATCTACAACAGATTCAATATCCGCAATCTCCGATATCTTTTTCAGAGATTCGATTAATCTTCTTTGATCGGCTTCCGTAACATCTGTTTTGGCATTGTTCCAGATATTAGAGTAGCTACTCAATTCATCATCAATATATTGTAGCTTCACATCGTCGGCACCCATTCCCATGCCGCCGCCAAAGCCGCCACCGCCCATTTCGTCATTGCCACCAAACATGGTGGAAGGATCAAAATCTTCAGGAATATCAGAGAGATCAAAGCCACCTGGCATTTCTGCACCATTCGCTGAGGGCATACTGGGCATCCCGCCACCAAACGGATTCAACGAATCCAACGCACCTTCATTGAAAGAATCCTGATTTGTGTCGCTGAAATCAAAATCCAAATCATTCATATCAAAGTCACCGCCGTTGCCACGGCCTCCCCCGAAGCTCAGGCTATCCGGCTTATAGAGATCACCATAATCAGAGCCGTAATTGCGTTTCAGAAAAGCTTCCTCCACACCCTCTACCGCCAGGTACAATCCCCAATCCTCGCCATTCACCGTAATATAAACATAGCTGCACAGGGAAGAATGAACACCGAACGCGTTCATCATGGTATAGGTCAGATAATCCTTCATCATGGTCGCATCCTGAATCAGATTGTTCAAACTCAGCTTATCTAACCCGTAATAGCACTTGCTGCTATCGTAGTGGTCAAACTCGATTTTAAAGCTGTAGCGTTCGCTCCCAAGCTGCGCGACAGTGGAAAGCGATGTGTTCCCTTTTGTGCGAATGCCCACATTTTTATAGAGTTCTCCGTCAATGACCACATTGGCTGCATAGTACTCCTCACTTGTGGCATTGTCAATCATGTCATCCCAATCATCCATCACGATATCCATCGTGTGAACCTTTGTTTGATCAAATAGTTTGTTCTCATATCCCATCATTGTTGCCGTGACCCCAATTCCAAGGGTGGCACCGTTCATAAACAAAATGGTCACCAACAGTGTGATTGCTGTCACGATCACTGCGATGCGGTCAAAATACTTGCTTCCCGACATTGGCTTACCCCATGTAATCCCCGTTGTAGGATACGATCACTGCGCTGTTGACACCGGGCATCTCAGAAAGAACGTTGATAAAGTCAGTATCATCTTCCTTCAGCCGTACTTCGATGTTCAGCTCAATGGTACCCTTTGCAGCAGATTTGCTCTTGATTGTGGACTTTGTTACATTTTTCGCAAGGAACTCCCTTGCCTTCACCTCTGCATCATGGTCGGTACAGGACAAAACCACCATATAAGGGTGCGTATTGGATTTCTTGTTGACAAACACCAGTAAGATGATGCCAATGCAGACGCTCCCGATGATTGCCAGTGGAATCATACCAGCTGCCAGAATAATCCCTGCTGCGATCGCCCAGAACAGAAACGCAATATCCAACGGATCTTTGATTGCAGTACGGAAGCGAACGATGGACAATGCGCCCACCATACCAAGGGACAAAACCACATTGCTGGTCACAGCCAGAATGACGGTCGCAGTGATCATGGTCAGCGCAATCAAAGTGGTACCAAAGCCCGCGCTGTACATTACGCCGCGATAAGTCTTCTTATAAACGAGAAAGATAAAAAGACCGATACCAAAAGACAGTACAATGGTCAGAATCATATCAAAAATGCTGATAGCGGTTACATTCTCCAAAAAGCTGGATTTGAAAATATCACTGAAAGTCATAAGTTGTATTCTCCTTCATAGTTCAAAATTTAATCGTACATACGACAGGCTGCATATTTAGAATAAGCGGTACTATGCCTGTCTCCCAGTTGCACCGCATCCCGTACCACATCCGGCAAGAATTGATCCCACTTCACCTCTAAAATACAGGGTGCCCCCGGCACAGGAATTGTTACGCAATCCGGGTTTAGATAATCTGTACAACGCAATGCGGTGCGGATGTCATAGTCCAACGTCACGCGAACATTCCCGGCGGTAAACACAAATGGCTCTCTAGTATAATCCACGATCACCTTCGGCATCAACCCCTCATTGCGGATACGAGAATAGAAGCCGAGCAGGACTGCATCGGCACTTTCTGCCATCCAGTGTACAACGCCTTCTGTGATCCACTGTGCTTGCTCCTTCGTCAAAGCAGCGGATTCCTTATATCCCAAGCCTCCATGCTTGCATTTCCGCTCCAGATGAATGACGGATGTGTCATGGTTATAAAGCCGTATTCGATACTTTTCGCGGATATTCATTCCGTCCAGCTTTTCGCGAAGTGCCTTATCGTCCAAACTGTCAAAATACAGGCTGCGGATTTCATATCGTCCATTCACTGCGTGGGGATCGGGGGTCATGATCGTGCGCAATCTTTGCCGCAAAATCAACATATCCGGATAGCTGATTTCATGCTTTACTTCATGTCTGAATTGCAAGTCGCATTCCTCCTTTCTGTCATCCATTATATTCCTTGAACCTATGACTAACATTAGAAAAACCTCTCCGTCCGTGAACACGAATGGAGAGGTTTGTGAATTTTCTGTGAAACGGCATCAAAACTGCGCAAGAAAGCGAATCGTTCCGTTTTTCGTATACTCCGCCTTCAAAGTCCCACTGAAACGCTCTGCAATGGCACGGGCGGCAGAAAGTCCAATGCCGTAGCCGGAAGCGCTGCTATCCTGTGTACGAGAACGATCCCCACGATAGAATCGTTCAAACAATCGTTCAGCGTCAGTGATATCAGGCATTTCACAAGTATTTTCTTCTATAATTCGAATTTGTTTCCCATCGGCAAATACCGCAAGCTGCACACTACCATTTTCTGTCGTATATTTCACCGCATTATCCATCAACAGCGAGATCATCTGCATAAAGGTATCTCTATGCACCTGCATAAACACATTCGGTTGTATTTCTGCTGAAAAAGTGATATGCTTTCGCTCCATCACATCCTCATAACCGGGTAACAACTCGTAGATACTCTCGCTGATATTGACCGCTTCCGTAGGAAGCTCGCTTTCTTCATTCAACTTCGAAAGCGTCAGCAGATTCGACATCAGCGCATTTAGCCTTTGGGTTTGTTGGCGAATATTTTTGCTATATTTCGTTTCACCGTGAATCAAGGCGGAAGCATCGTTATTGGACTGAATGATAGCAAGGGGCGTTTTCAGTTCGTGCCCCGCGTTGGTGATAAACTGCTTCTGCTTTTCAATTCCCGCTAAAATCGGGCGAACCACCCGCTTGGAAAACAAAACCGTGAACAGCAAAACAGCGATCCAACAGATCATCGCTATCGCACAAGAAAGGCTCAGCACCATAATCAATGTCTGTGTTTGGCTGGATGTATCCATAAAAAAAATCAGACTATCATCTCCAAGCCACTTTCTTTCATATTTATAGACGGCAATTTTCCCATTGTCCTCTGTAACCTGCGATGCATATTGCGCAGCCTGTTCGACTGATACAGAAGAGATCTGATCGATATTCACATCTGCAACCTCGCCACTCGCGTTCATCCGTACCATAAAAAATCGCGCCGATTCTATCGTATCCATATTCCTTGGCGGCTGAAGCGGGCCTCTGTCAGGAAACTCCTTCTGCAAAAACTGATTATTCCCATCGGCAATCGCGTGGAGTATCTCATCGGATTGCCGATCCAAAATAACCCAACTAAAAATATTGATTGCTCCGATCAACACGACAAGCAGAATTGTCACCGCAGACATTGCAAAGAACACAAACTTTTTTCGCAGCGTTTGCTTCATTGCGATACCTCCAAACGATATCCGATGTTCCGCTTCGATACGATCTCCACATCGGAGTGCATGGCAAAAAGGCGTTTGCGAAGATAGGAAATGTAAAGCCACACACTGTTCGTATCCGTTTCTGTATCATATCCCCACGCTTTTACCAGTAATTCCTCTGTAGATAGAAAAATGCTGTGATTTACCATCAATTGTTCCATCAAGCGGTACTCCTGCTTCGGCAGAACAAATTCTTTTCCTTTGCAGAAAAGCGTTCCGGAGCGAATGTTCAAAGACAGATCTCCAAACTGAAGCAGGTCTGGGTGAAAGCTTTCCCTTCTGCGGAGCATCGCGCGTATGCGTGCCAGCAATTCTCCCATATCGAACGGCTTGGGCAGATAATCATCCGCACCTGCGTCCAATCCACGAATACGATCATCTATCTGCGTTTTCGCCGTCAGCAGTAGAATCGGTGTTTTACAGCCATTTTTCCGCAAAGCAGAAAGCACCTCAATCCCGTCCCGTTTTGGCATCATAATATCCAAGATAATACCATCATAATCTCCTGCTATGGCATAATCAAAGGCATCCTCGCCATTGTAAACGGCATCCACAACATACTTATGATAGGTCAGGATGTCTACCACCGCTTCTGAAAGCGAACGTTCATCCTCAGCATAGAGTAGCTTCATCATATCCTCCGAACATTTTCCATCTATTTAGAAAAGAATCAGCTGAGGCAACATCGCGCAAAAAGCGCCTCAAAAGGCAATTTCGGCTTCTGCCTTCCGGTGATTCTGATCCCATTGGATGCCACGCTTCGTCATTCGGGTATGGGTGCTTGATGCTCCTTGACATATGCCAAATTGGCAGAATTGTAACCAAAGATACAATCCGGCGCCCGTTTGCTGATCTCACCGGCAACATAATCCATATCACCGGCGGTTTTTTTCTTCAACGTAAAGGGATACTCATATTGCTCACCATAGCGATCATGCACCACCAGCGCGATCGAATCCAATATACCATTGGTGCGATGCTCCTTGCGATACATTAACATGATATCAGCAAGAGGCACAAAGGTTTCATAGTGTTTTCGGCGCAAGATATACTCCTCGGTGACGACCACCTCACGCTGCTCAAGCAGGATGTTCTCCAAACCCCTGTTGATGCGGTCTGCAATCTCATCGGGATCGCCATATTTACGAAATACCGTCGCTTTTTGCGTATGAAGTGCGATTTTCAGAGCGCACGCAACTTTTTTACCAAAGAAAAAGATACAAACACCGCTGATAATCCCCCCTACAATATCCATTGCAAAGTCACCACCAGTGAAAAGGTCACAAAGAACGAAAATAAACATTGCAAGAAAAGGCAGCATCAGGATACCATATCCAAAAGCTTCCCAACCTTTGCGAGTACGCAGGCGTGAAACGATCATCTGACCTGTCAATTCTGCTTGCATATAATCACATCCTTTCGTTTCAATTTCCTCAATGTTCGATCAATATCCTTTTCGTTTCTTTACGATTACGACAACGGCAAGAACGAGAAGCAATACTAAAATAATACCAATTGTTAGCCATGTCTTCGCCAGTTTTTCTCCAGTTTCTTCCCAAATTCCAGTTGTAGAAACTGTCGTTGTGAGAGGAACCAGTTTACTTGTAGAGGCAGTGGTTGTTGTAGTGAGACTTTCAAGACTGCTCTGTTGACTGGAAACAGTAGTAGTCACAGTTGATTCACCACCAAAATACGAAGAATAATCATTCATCGAATTCACAAGCCACAAGCCCTGACCAGTAAAGAAGCAATAAAAAGACTTGTTTGTAGTGTAGTAGTCATATTGCCACTTCACTAACGCCTCATATGCCGCTTGTTGCTCAGATATTGTTGCCTCATCTGCATCTGTGCCCTTCATCCTCGCCATCATGATGAAAGTATTAAACCTACTGCCACCTACTTCCTTATAGATCCGTCGTTTGAAGTTCTCCCACGAATCCAGAGTATTGCGTCCATATCTTTCGACATCATATCGAAAGATATGGCATAAATCGGTATATGTTACACACCATAAAAATTGTTCCATTTTCGCAGTATTATTCCGCAGTTGATCAAATTGCTCCTGTGTTCCACCACAATATCCTACAAGATCTCCTGCATTGATAAATTCAATTCCCTTTGCATAATAATCCGTTCCAACCATCTTCACCGCCACGTCAACGTAAGCATTGAAAACGGCATCTGCTTCGGGGTTATCGGTGTGTACATACAATGCCTCTGCCGTTACCTCATCATCGGTCTTCGGGCGTTCATCGATCATAGCAGCAAAAGCGGTGGCTGTGTTCAATGCCATGTATATTACGGCAAATGCAGCCGTAAAGAAAGAGCTGAACACTCTCTTGAAATTCTTCATCATAACAAACCTTCCTTTCAATGAAAATCAACACCAGGGTTCAGCACTGCCGGTGATTTCCATGCAATCCCATAATCACTGCGCAAAATCAGCTTTTTGACCATCCAATATTCCTTGCAATAATCGTAATATCCACGGTGATGCTCCAATGCATCATCAATCTTTTCTTCCAACTCATACCGAATGGCAAGATATGCTTCCGTCTTCTCAATGGGGTCACTAACCAGATCACCAACGGCATCTGCTGCTTCAGCCATCACCAGCGCGAAATCCTCTGCGCCCAGTTCAACCGTCAGCTTCTGCGTCAGTTCCTCGGTCATGCCATCGGCAGTCTGCGAGGCATACATACAGATTGCGCAAGCAGTGTCTCGCAGATCCAGACGCGTGCCGTTTTCCAACCGCTGCACACCCTTTTGCAGCAAGCGGCTTGTGGCATCGTGCATTTGCACAGCATATTGCAGGGCTTCAGGCCAGAATTTGGCTTCCGCATAAAGCTCTGCGGTTGCCTGACAGTAGCGCATACAATCGGAGTCCCTACCATCAGCTGCCACAGCCTTCAAGGCCTCCTGCGAAGCGAAAATAATAGGATGCGCACGCCAGGGAGAAAAATCCATTGCGTAAAACTGCTGAACCAGAATGCAGGCGTACAGCATATCCACTGCAAGGTCTGTGGTAGGGTGCGCACGAAACGCTGCGCAAACGCGATCAAACAATCGGGTGCAAAAATCAATGCCCTGTGTCGCGGCACGTTCATTTTGCAGCAATACCAGATACTCTGCCAACGCCTCCTGCTTTTGCTGCTCACTGAAATCTGTGCTTTGCAAAGTTTGTTCCAACACATCGCCCTTTACACGCAATGCGTCCTCATCCAATGAATGATGAAACATAAAATACCCCCTTCTCCTTCGTATGCAATGATCTGCACACGGCTTATTACATTCTATGATACCATATAATGGTCAGATTGTCAAGCAAATTCACACTAAATTCTTATTTTTTGGTAGTAGCCTACAGTGCATAATCTGCCTGATTTTGCAGATACTGCCGTTGTATCTGATATCATAAGAGAGGTGCAATATGAACAATGCATTACGCAGAGATGTGATCCAACTGCCCAATACACCCAGCATCATTGGCTGGGCAAGCATTGCAGGTCAAAAAGAGGGCGATGGCCCCATGGGATTTTGTTTTGATGTAATTGAACCGGACAGCCACTTTGGCAAAGATACATGGGAACAGGCGGAAAGTGAATTGCAGCGCCGTACGGTAGAGCGAATGCTCTCCAACGCAAAATGTACCGCAGACGATGTGGATGCAATCTTTGCCGGTGATCTGATCAACCAATGCACCAGCGCGACATTCGGGATGCGGCATCTGGGCATTCCGTTTCTGGGAATCTACGGTGCCTGTTCCACCATGGCAGAAGGCTTGCTGCTGGCTTCCCTAATGGTCGATGGCTGCCATATGCAGCATTGCGCTGCAGTGACCTCTTCACATTTTTCAGGTGCAGAACGACAATTTCGTTTTCCGCTTTCTTACGGTGGGCAGCGCACGCCCAATGCACAGTGGACATCCACAGCTGCGGGTGCAGTACTGTTAGGTGAATCACTGAAGCCGCCTTATATCCGTGATGTATGTGTGGGATGCATCAACGATCAATCGATTACCGATGCCAACAATATGGGGGCTGCCATGGCACCGGCTGCAACGGATACCATTTTGCGATATTTGATGACGACAAACACACAGCCCTCCGATTACGATGTAATCCTCACAGGTGATCTTGGTATGGTAGGCAGTGATCTGCTGTATCAGCTGACAGAACAAAACGGCTACAATATCCGTAAAGTACACCGTGACTGTGGCGTGATGATGTTTGATGATACCACACAGGATACCCACGCTGGTGGTTCGGGATGCGGCTGTTCGGCAAGTATTCTCTGTGGATATTTTCTACCAAAAATCGCAAGTGGAGAGATCAAGGATCTTCTGTTTGCTGCAACCGGTGCATTGCTTTCACCTATGCTATGTCAACAAGGCGAAACCATTCCTTGTATTTCGCATCTGGTGCATATTTCTTCCGTGAAAGGAGCAGGGGCATGAATTATCTCTGGGCATTTTTGATCGGCGGGCTGATTTGTGCTGTTGGACAACTGTTAATTGACTTTACCAAGCTGACTCCAGCTCGTATTCTGGTAGGATATGTGATCTCGGGTGTGGTTTTGGGTGCCATCGGCATATATCCAAAGCTAGTAGATTTTGCAGGTGCAGGAGCAAGCGTACCCTTAAGCGGATTTGGCAATTTGCTTGCACAGGGTATCCGTAAGGCTGTGGCAGAGCACGGCTTACTTGGCATTTTAACCGGTGGATTAACCTCTGCGGCTGGTGGCATTACCGCTGCAATGCTGTTTGGATTACTTGCTTCTGTCTGTTTCCGACCTAAGGATAAGTGACGAAGGTGGCAAAACACTTCTTGCTGCGCATGAAAAAAACCATAGCACTTCTGATTGCAAATCGGAAGTGCTATGGCAAGTTACATATCGTTAAAATGGCTCAAGACAGGGGCAGGCTATCAACCAGGCATGCAAGCAAAGACAGAATTGCAATTGCATCATTGCTTGTCACGCCTGCAACGCCGTCGCACTCTGCATTGATGGTGCCCTGATGCGTGACCGTTACATTTTTATCTTCCGAAAGGAAACGATTTAACAGGATCACATCGTCGACCCTCACGAAACCGTCACAATTGACATCGCCACAAATCGCAGTCTCAACTGTTCCTGTAGTTGTTGTTGGGTTGGATTGCACCATCATTGCCATATACCCTATAACACCGGATGATTGCCCCTGCGCACCGAGGGTAACGGTCTCGCCTGCGGTCATCTCCAGTGCATACATCTCGAACACGACATCGTTGCTGGCGGTACAAGTCATATCCGTTTTGATGAACGTGGAAGCCCATCCGGGAATCGCCGTCAAACGGCTGTCAAAGCCGATATACAGCGTCAAATCAGCTGCTGCAGTCACAGTTGCAAGATCGCCGGAAGCGTACTTTGCATCGCAAGAGGATACGAGATATTCCGCACCTACGAGAGCATCTGCCACAGTGGTGAAGGTGAAATCACGATCACCGAAAATGGTATCGCCCACTGCCAAAGAAGCATCAATTCCAAGGAACGGTGCATAAGTCACATCAAGCGGCTGCAAGGGTGCTGCCAGTGTACCGTAGATGGGGTCAATCACCATGGTAGCAATCCAGCTTTGATTTGCGCTACCGTCGCACTCCCACTGAATGGCAGATGCACCTGCTACGGTAGAGCCACTGGTAATGCCCACAGCACTCTGATCATTGGTTGCCTTGGTGGTAATCAGGTATGTTCCATCGCCGTTATCCACAAACTTGAACAGCTGCGCATCACTTGCAGTATTTGTCCAAATGGCGATATTGGTACCATTATCGACCTTGCCGTAGTCCAAATCAAGATAGTAGGTATTGCCATCAGCAAGGGTAGATACAATACAATAGTATCCGCTGCCACCGTCAACCAACTTCCAGAGGTTGCCGCCGGAAGTACCATCACCCTGTACCACATCGGTACCTGCGGCTGCCGTTGCATCAGCCACTTCCAGATACAGACCGCTGCCTGCATTGGTAAAGGTGTACTTGTAATCGGTATTCATCACAGCACCGATTTTTCCACCTGTCAGCTCACCGACGTTCACGGTGGGAGCATCGGGCACACCGGTTTCGGTGCCCATATAGTAGCTTAAGTGCGGTGGCTGATTGTACGCTGCATTCTGCCCCGCCACCTGGTTGCGATACTGCGGATCCTGCATCAGCGTGGTGACGCGATAATCGGTGTCATATGTCGTTGCGTAGATACGAATGGATTGATGATCAGCTGCACGCACAATGATCTCCTCACGCCAGTCGCCGAACAAGTCGGCCGAAAGGCAAGGTGTACCTTTGGTCGTGTTGCAGGTGTAATAGCCTGTAGTTGTAAGAATCGTGGTCAGCTTCCCATCTGCACCCATATCCGTAACGGTTGCAGGAGAGTCCGTAGAACCGTCAAGAATCTCACGTTCCAGATCGCCATCCCAGTAGCAGAAGAAATTCAGTGCGGGGCGTTTGCAGGAGAGCGTATTGCCTTTAGAATCATATACGGAGCTACCCCAGAACTCTGCGCCATCGTTGCCCGACCAAACATTGTCTGCGGCACAGCGACCGGTATCACTACTAGCGGTCACACGGAAGATTATCTCGCCTGTTGCAGCATCATGCAAAGAATAGCCATAGGGCGAAACCTCATGGCAAAGCCACAACTCCAGGCCTTCACGGTCGGGATCAAAATCACCCAAGTGCATGGCATCACCATGACCCAGATCAGTACACCACAGCACTGAGCCGTCATCATCCAAACAAACCGCGCCCAGCACCAACTCCTGCTTGCCATCGCCGTCAACATCGGCAGGCATACAGTTGTGGTTACCATCGCCGTAACCGGGGGCAGAACTATCATTTCCAGTATCAAAGTACCAACGCTGCACCAGTTTTTTATCCACGACATCATAAGCGCAGGCAGTCATTCTGGTGTAGTAGCCGCGCACGGTCACGGGAGAGGGATGATCTGCATCCAGATACATGACCGCACAGAGGAAACGATCCACACGGTTGCCGTACTTATCACCCCAACTGGAAACAGTTCCACGACCGGGATTATAATTGATAGTATCCAACGCAGCACCGGTCTGACCATCAAACAGCGTCAGATACTCATTGCCTGTCAACACATAGCCACTGGAGTTTCTGTAGTCAGCACTTGCATCACCGATCACTTTGCCGGTGCCATCCACCGTTCCATCAGAGGTCTTGCACACCAACTCGGCAGAACCGTCACTGTCAAAATCGCCGACCATCATCTGGGTATAGTGCGCGCCTGCACGAATATTGATGCCCAAATCAATGCGCCAGAGATGCGTACCGTCCAGCTTCAAGCAATCGATATAAACCTTGCCCGTCGTGCCACTCTTGGAATTGTCCTGCGAGTTAGAAGGATCCCACTTCAAAAAAATCTCATACTGCCCATCGCCGTCCACATCACCCACAGAGCAATCGTTGGGCGAATAGGTGTAGCCGTTGCCGCTAGGCGGATCCAAGGGAATTTGCAGATAGCTGTTGTCGGAGATGATCTTGCAGGAATCACTGCTTTTGACTGCATTGCCAACCAAATATTCCACCTTGTACTGGGAGGAAGCACTACCATCCTTGTCCAGATAGCAGGTTGCATCACCGGCATTGCTCGTATAAATAAGACCGCCATCGCGGTAAAGACGGAACACCGCATCGGCTGCATCATTGGCAAGATATCGCCAACTTACCAACATACCCGAACCGGTATTGATCGCCGTCAAGCCACGATCCAGTGCTTCTACGGTGATCAACTCAGCCGCATTTGCGGTTACTGCCTGTTCATTGGCGTTACTGATGGCTGGCATCTGCAAGCAAAGCAGACCTGCAAGCAACGTCGCAAGTTTTCTCTGTTTCATAATCTTACCCCTTTTCCCCCTATTTGAGGGCATTTTTATATGGCAAACATCGCACACGATGCAATCGTATTGTGCAATGTGCACGATATTTTCCCATCGTACGGTAGCATTATAACACAAAAGCAGAAGCGATGCAATTATCTATTGTCTCCGATTTATGATATATTGTCTCCAAACACAAAACGGGAGGATAGAAAATCCTCCCGTTGGTTATTTCTCAAAGCTGTTCGGCGATGCGCAGCACCATATCCTCGGTTTTCTCCCAACCGATGCAGGGATCGGTAATGGATTTACCATACACGCCTTCCCCAACCTTTTGTGCGCCATCTTCCAAGTAGCTTTCCACCATGAAGCCCTTGATCACGCGCTTGATATCCGCATTGTGACGGCAGCTATGCAGGATCTCGTTGCAAATTCTGGGCTGTTCCAAGTAACATTTGTTGGAATTTGCGTGGTTTGCGTCTACAATCACAGCCATGTTCTCTAATTTTTTCTGCTCGTACATATGATAGGTCAGCAGTAGATCCTCAAAATGGTAATTCGGCAGCGATTCGCCATGCTTGTTCACATATCCACGCAAAATTGCGTGTGATAGCGGGTTGCCGTCAGAATGCACCTCCCAACCACGATAGATAAAGGTATGTTTGCTCTGTGCGGCATAAATTGAGTTGAACATCACGGAAAGGTCCCCACTGGTAGGGTTTTTCATACCAACCGGAATATCCATACCGCTTGCCGTCAAACGATGTTTTTGATTTTCCACGCTACGAGCACCCACTGCCACATAGCCTAACAAATCGGATAAATAACGATAGTTGTCCGGATAGAGCATCTCATCGGCACAGGTAAACCCTGTTTCGGCAATCGCTCTGGTATGCAGCTTGCGGATGGAAATCAAACCCTCCAGCATATCCTCAGCCTTGTTTGGGTCGGGCTGATGCACCATGCCCTTATAACCGGTACCGTTGGTACGAGGCTTATTGGTGTAAATACGGGGCACGATCACCAGTTTATCCTTCACCTGCTCGTTGAGCTTTGCCAAGCGGTAAATATATTCCATCACAGCATCCTCACGGTCAGCAGAACAGGGACCAATGATCAACAACATTTTGTCAGATTCACCGGTAAACACTTGGCGAATCTCCGCATCGTGCTTTTTCTTCGCGGCAATACAAGCATCAGAAAGAGGAAATTGTGCTTTGATATCCTGCGGCACGGGCAGTTTTCTTACAAATTCCATTGACATTTTCAAAATCCTCCATTTTATGATTGATGAATCACTTCAACAGCTTCAATGCCCCTGTCGGGCAAAGGTTGACGCACTTACGGCACTCCTTGCAAACAGCGACCGTTTCCGCATTGCGAAATTCCGGGCGAATGGCGGTAGAAAAGCCTCTGCCCACAAGCCCCAGAATACCTTGCTTTGCTTCTTCTTCACACACGCGCACACATAAGCCGCATAGAATACATTTCCCACTGTTACGCTCAATACACACGAGCTTTCGCTCTGTTTCGGCAGTATGCTTCTGCCCCGCCAACCGTTCCGGATGGATCTCTTGCTGATTCGCATATCGGATCAATTTACAGTCGGTATAATCATGGCAGCCACACTCCAGACAACGTTTTGCCTCGGCTCTGGCGATTTCTTCCGTCAAGCCAAGGTTGACCTCCTCAAAATCGTGGCGGCGTACCGCTGCATCACGAGCAGGCATTTTGCATCTTGCAATTTTTTTGCGATCCGCAAGCATTTCAGCGGTAACGATTCTTTTAGAAAGGAACGGCTGCGTCACAGGCTGCATTGCGCCACGCAGTGCAGAGTCCACCACCTCAGCGCAGCGGTTCGCCTCACCGATCGCGGCAATGGCAATATCTGCCCCACGATTGGTCGCATCACCAATTGCAAACACATTTTTCAAATTGGTGGTAAAGGTGGTCTCGTCGGCAGCGATCGTGCCCTTACGAGTCAATTCGATGCCATCAAGTCCTTCGGGCAAAAGCTTCTGTCCGATCGCCATAATGACCATATCCACCGGCAGCACTTCAAATTTCCCTGCAACAGGCACAGGCGAACGTCTGCCAGAGGCATCAGGTTCACCCAGTTCCATGATTTGCAGCTTTACAGCCTTCACCTGCCCATTTTCGCCTAGGATCTCGGCGGGGTTGGTCAGATATTTGTAAATCACGCCCTCTTCCATGGATTCTTCGATTTCCACAGGATCAGCAGGCATTTCTTCGCGGGTGCGGCGATAGATCACATACACATTCTCTGCACCGCAACGCACCGCCGAACGGCAGGCATCCATAGCAGTATTTCCGCCACCACATACTGCCACAGACTTTCCATGAAGATCAGGGAGTGCGTCCTCTCCTGATGAAATATCATGCAAAAATGTGATGCCGCCGATCACACCGTCCAACTCCTCGCCAGCGCAGCCCATCCGCATAGACTGCCACGCGCCCACTGCCAGAATCACCGCATCATAGTCACTACGCAGCTGCTCCAATGTGATGTCTTTTCCCAGGCGCACGCCGTTTTGCAAGATCACGCCTGTGGCTGCAATCTCTGTGATCTCACGGTCGAGCACATCCTTTGGCAGACGATATGCCGGAATACCATATCGCAGCATACCGCCCATTTTCTGTGCAGCATCCAGCACGGTCACGGCATGACCTTTTCTGCGCAAGAAATACGCGGCGGTTAGCCCCGCAGGACCACCACCCACCACGACAACACGCTTACCGCTTTCAGGGGCACATTGCGCGCGATAAGGATCGTGTTCCAAATCGCGATCAGCAGCAAAGGCTTTTAAAAAGGCAATAGAAATGGGTGATTCTACCAGCCTCCTGCGACATTGTTGCTCGCAAGGGTGAGGACATACTCTACCGATAGATGCAGGCAAAGGTAATTTTTCCTTCACAATCTGCATTGCCTTATGGTAATCGCCTTGTGCGATTTGCTTCACGTAGCCCTGACAATCCGTTCCGGCAGGGCAGGCAAGACTGCAAGGCGCGATGCAATCACCGGTATGATCGCTCATCAACAGCTCCAGTGCAATTTTTCTTGCCTGATTGGCGCGTTCGGTATCATAGCGTACCACATAACCGTCCGCCGCTTTGGCAGAACAGGCACGCAACAACTTTGGCAGCGGTTTGCCGTTGCCATCATCCAAAACCTCTACAGCGCACATCCCGCAAGCACCATACACCTTCACGCTTGCATCATTGCAAAGATTCGGGATCTCCAAACCATTTGCCGCAGCCGCCTGCAAGATCGTGCTGCCTGCTGCACAGTGGCAAATTTTGCCATTGATAGTTATTGTAATCATGTCAGCCATATCTGTTTGCTCCCCTCCTTTCACGCCACGGTAATCGCACCGAACTGACAGCTTGTTTTGCATTGTCCGCAACGAATACAAACTGCTTGATCGATCACATGGACAGACCTTGTCTTGCCGGAAATGGCGTGTACAGGGCATTTTTTTGCACAAAGAGTACACCCACGGCAGGCATTCTCATCAATATGATATTGCAGCAGTGCCGTGCAGGCGTGCGCAGGGCAATGATGTTCTTGAATATGCGCCTCAAACTGCGGACGGAAATAGCGTATGGCACTCAGCACAGGATTGGGCGCCGTTTGCCCCAAACCGCAAAGTGCGCCATCTTTTATAGCAAGGCAAAGCTCCTCTAACAACGCAATATCACCGGCTTTGCCCTTGCCTTCGGTCATGCGTGAGAGGATCTCCTGCATACGCTTTGTCCCGATACGGCAATGGACGCATTTACCGCAAGATTCATCTGCGGTAAAATCGAGAAAGAACTTTGCCATAGCAACCATGCAGGTGGTATCATCCATAACGACCATACCGCCCGAACCCATGATTGCACCCGTGGCTGCTAAAGTCTGATAATCAATCACGGTATCCAACAGTTCCGCAGGGATACAGCCTCCTGAGGGGCCACCCATTTGCACCGCCTGAAAGGCTCTGTCATCGCGAATACCGCCACCGATACCGAAAATCACATCGCGCAGCGTTTTACCCATAGGAATTTCCACCAAGCCACCACGCTTGATTTTACCTGTTAGCGCAAATACTTTTGTCCCCTTTGAATGCGCAGTCCCTATGGCTGCAAATGCTGCACCGCCGTGATTGATAATCCACGAAACGTTGGCAAATGTTTCTACATTATTAATATTCGAGGGCTGCTGCCAGTATCCCGATGCGGCAGGAAACGGTGGTTTCAGGCGTGGCATCCCACGCTTTCCCTCCAACGATTCGATCAAAGCCGTTTCCTCTCCGCAGACAAACGCGCCCGCACCTGCCTTCACACGGAATTCACAGGAGAAGCCGCTGCCCATGATATTTTTTCCAACTAATCCAGCCTGCCTTGCCTGTGCAATGGCCGTATGCAATCGCCGGATCGCCAACGGATACTCAGCGCGCACATACACCACAGCTTCTTTTGCGCCAATGGCATAAGCACCGATCAGCATCCCCTCAATCAACGCATGGGGGTCGGACTCAATCACAGCTCTGTCCATAAATGCGCCTGGATCACCCTCATCAGCATTGCAGATGAGATATTTTTCCTCACTTGCGGATTGCCTTGCTGCATTCCACTTAAACCATGTGGGAAATCCCGCGCCACCTCTGCCGGCAAGTCCCGATTCTTTGATGCATTCGATCACCGCTTCAGGGGACATTCCATCCTGCACCGAAAGAACCTTACGCAATGCGGTATACGCATCGGCCTGCAATGCACTTTCCAGCGATTCCGGATCTATGACGCCACAATTACGCAGCACAATACGGGTCTGTTGCGTCAAAAAGGCAGCGTCCTCTTCGGTGATCACATAGGGTGCAAGGGCAGAAAGCTCCCCTTTCTTGCAAGCGTCCGCAACGATTTTTGCTGCATCAGTGGTCATTTTCACCAAGCGCATAGCAAGCACGTCATCGCGGTAAATATCCACGATTGGCTCTAGCCAGCACATTCCGATACAACCGCTGATGCAAAGCTGCACATCACTTTGCGCAAGGGCATCCGCTAACACATCATACACTTTATTGGCACCTGCTGCGATACCACAACTGCCTTGTCCTACAACAACACGATAACTCATGATACGCCCTCCTTATCACGCAGTGCCTGCAAGATCGACACAGCTTTTTCGGGGGTCAGATTGCCATAGGTTTCCTCGTTGATCATCATCACAGGGGAAAGTGAACAGCATCCCAGGCAAGCGACGATGCTGAATGAAAACAATCCATCGGCAGAAGTACCACCGTTTTCGATCTGCAAATAATCGCAAACAGCTTTCGCAACGCGTTCGCTGCCGTTAACATGGCAAGCAGTACCGTTGCACAGCATGATCAAGTACTTTCCCACCGGTTGAAAGCGAAACTGCGTATAAAACGTAGCCACGCCCAAAACTTTTGCGGGAGTACTGCCTGTTTTCGCCGCAACATGATAGATCACATCCATTGGCAGATAACCGTAAATTGTCTGTGCCTGCTGCAAAATGGTAATCAGACTGCCCGGCACAGTGGCATAAGTATTCAGCACATCGTCTAGTAGAGAAAGGTCGCTACTACGATTTGCACATTCACACTGCATAAGCTCCTCATTTCTTCGCCACAAAGGGCGATCCCGATTTTTCACGGTCACAAAAGCGTTTCTAATGTTTCATTATAGCACAGCTTCGCCGATTCGTCAAGGGTGAGACACACGCAGTTTTCAAGGTTTGATAGCGTAGCGAATGATATGTTTCACGCGTCTATACTATTATAATAGTATAGATTGCCGAAGCTTTCGATAACAGGATGGATGTTGCACCTTGCATATGCACATATTATAATAGTATACCCCCCGCAGGAGACGGCATCAAAAACGCTTCAATCGCTTTGCATACGCGCATATATAATAGTATACCCTTTCGAAGAAGCTCCATTTGTTTCCATAGCATAATGTTATATTCTTTGGGGCGTATTGGCGATTTTGACCCGAACTGTATATAGTGATTACCACAAAAACGATTTCTCGCATCTCATAAGGCATCGGTCTTTTCGTTTTTGGCAAATTCGCTGTAAAATCGTACGTTTGCGCACGAAGTCTATGTGCAAATCGTCAGTTTTTTTCAGTACATTGTATATTTTTGAAAAATAATTATTGACAAGTAAAGGAAATTGTGCTATAATACAATTGTTGCCAGCGATTGGCAGAAATTAATAACAGGATGATACATTATGAACATCAAGCAAATCGTAAAAAACACCGTTGTCGCAGGTGCGACCTTGGCACTCTTGGGGGTGGCTGCAATGCCCGCTGCTGCGTCAGCATTGTACGGCACATTTTCCAATGTGAAAATCCAGAACACTGGCGAAACCGCCCTAGCCACCAACCTGAACTTTACCAACGTCACTTGTGGCGAAGTGAAGGTAACAAACTGGGGCAGTGGCAACGGCAATGTGAAGATGACTTTGGAGGATAGCACTGGCAAAGAATATGACACCTTCACCTTTAAGGGAACGGATACATGGGAGTTCGAGGATACTCTTTATTCCACAGGATATCCTGTTAATTTATGGGCTATTAACACTCGCTCCACTATTTTGTGGGGTACTGGCGACCGTATCATCTCTGGTAGCTGGGATTTCGCATAAGCAGTACGATGAGCCGATGCCAAACTTTGGCATCGGCTTACATGAAAGGAAGCACATATGATTCGTACACAATGTAAGTTAATGTTCTCAAAGCGTGGATTTTGGATCTCCTTTAGCCTGATGCTTGCTTTGGCTTTTCTGTTCCCCACTTTGCTGATGCTAGTGAATCACTTGAAAGGCAATGATATCTCCGCGATACCGGATCGTGTTTACGCTTACCTCTTTTGCCATGGTTCTAAACTTAGCGACGTTTTGTATTTCATTTTGCCAATATTATCGTTGTTTCCCTTCGCAACTTCCTTTGCTATAGATCGAAAATTACACGCATATTTTCCACTGACAGCAAGGGGCGGCGTGCGCTCCTATTTTTTTGCCAAAGCGATCGCCTGCATGGTGGGTGGGTTTGTCATCTTTTTTATTCCACTTGCGGTCAACATTCTGGTTAACCACCTGCTGATGCCGCAGACTATGCAAGACGTCGTAGGCAACAATATGTATGAGCAATACACTAATTGGTCTATCCAAAGCGATGATAACTCCTCTTTACAGGCAAATTGGCTGACAAAGCTTTGGCTGGTTCACCCACAGCTAACGAATCTGCTATCAGCAGCCATGGTCGGTTGCCTGGGTGCGGTCTCTTCTCTGGTTAGCTATACAAGCACCTTTTTTATCAAAAAATATACGCATCTGTCTGTATTCCCTATGCTGATGTTGCTCACTGCAGGTGTAATGCTGCAAAGCAACTCCGCGGATCTTACCATGAACTGGAGTCTGGTTGATTATGTAAAAACCGGGGATTTGTACTATTTCTCTACTTATTCCTATTTCTGGGGTGTTTGTGCCGTGTTGGTTTTACTGTGCGGTGGCATTTTATGGTGGAGATCCAAACAAGATCTGCTGGACTGACGCCGGAAAGGAGCATCTTTATGCGTAAATTCTTCCTCATACAAGCAATGATCGTAGCTCTTGGCATGGTGTCCCTTATGCTTGTGCGCAACAATGTGCATGATTATGGGCTTCTGGTAACTGGTGATGAAACCGCAGTCGCAGATCTGCCAGCAAGTTTGTACCATACATATGATAAAGACGCCAATGCTAGCAATGTGCCTACTGCTGAGGAGCAACTTGAGCAGTTAAAGAAATTATCTGAAAGGTTTGGAGACAAATATATTGTAGTACTTGCCGAATCCAAAGGAGATAATCGCTACGCCAGTGGCTGCACCATTTATCCCATGGAAATCAAGCAGGTACTGGATGGCGATACCACTTTAGAAGGACAGACCATTGACTTAATTCGCTATGGTACTTTCTCACAAATAATGGTATCAAGTGAAGAAACAGAATTGCGCTTTCAGGGTGGAATGAATTACCTCAAAAAGGGGCATATCTATTTGATCGTAATCGGAGTTAACAATCTAGTGAATGGAGAAAGCATCTTGTACCGCATCAGTAGCACTAGTATTTGTTACGACTTGCAAAACACAGAAAATCGCCTGATTGACAGCCCGAACTGTATATATAGTGATTACCACGAAAACGAGGTATTTTACTGTAAGCAGGAAATGATCGATGCATACTACAAAGCCAAGCAGGATATGTTTGACTATTATGGTATTTCCCCGAAGGATGTGACATCATGAAGCTACGTTCATTTTTGCCAAACAACAACGCCTTGCGCAGAATGATCTCGTTTTTTCTGATAGCAATCGTTACCGCAATTGTTTTCTTGATCTCTCGGCATGGTGCATCCACAGAACCCATTGAAGCTGAAGAATTACCCATTCTTATGATGACATGGATGTTAGGTTGTGAGGGCGATTCCCCATGGAATATAACCATTTCCATGGCGATCTTTAAGGGCATTCCGTTTTGGCTCTTTCTATGCCTTTTCGGGCCGCTTGTTTATTCGGATTGGACAGCCGATCAGGTCTATGTCATCTGCCGTCTGAAAAGTCGAGCAAAACGGTTTCTGGGCAGATGCCTGCAACTCTTTTTGTTTGCCTGCGCAGCAGCTACTATATATACTGCGGAACTGTTCGCGTTTTTGTCTCCGCAGTTGAAAGCATTACCTGCATCCGTGCTGGTTCCATCTGCCGCAAGGGTCTGGATCTCCGTTTGCGGTATCTGCTTTTCGTTCGCTCTGCTTCAAAGCCTGATATCCCTATTATACGGCTCTTCCATAGGCTTTTTGAGCAGCTCTGCAATATGGTGTCTGTCAATGATCTTTGTACCGTTTTATCTGTTCTGGAATCGCCCGAATCGTGCATGGCAATCGATCACAAGCGTATATTCAGCCGTTTTTTTGGGCAATTCTCAGATTGCATCCATCGGTTGGATGCTAGGCGCGATCATTCTGCATTGTGTCATTCTTGTACTGATAGGAATGGCTTTGGTAAAACGATGTGACTTGGGTCTGAAGGATCAAGATGCTGTATAAGATCTAATAGGAAGGAGCTTGACAATGAATACATTGGTGTTAGACAAAGTAACCAAAACCATACAAGACCGCACCGTTCTCGATCAAGTGAGCCTGACGCTGGAAAGTGGAAAAATCT
Organism: uncultured Ruminococcus sp.; assembly: GCA_964392175.1. Classification (GTDB taxonomy): domain Bacteria; phylum Bacillota; class Clostridia; order Oscillospirales; family Ruminococcaceae; genus Firm-04. The sequence goes on along the minus strand of CAYMOJ010000003.1, from coordinate 17,670 downwards.
ACGGGTTGGTCGGTAGAAACGGCTCAGGCAAAACCATGCTGATCCGCAGTATCTCAGGCATGGTACGCCCCACTGAGGGGGAAATCCGTTGGAATGGGAAACGCTTGTATCGGGAAATCGACTATATCCCCCGACTGGGTCTGCTGATCGAAAACATTGGACTGTATCCGGAATTTACCGGCTTCCAGAATCTAAAACTATTAGCCGGAATCCAAAAGATCATTACAGATGCGGATATTCGAGAAGCAATTGTAAAAGTCGGGTTGGATCCCGATGATACCAGACCCGTTCGGAAATATTCTCTGGGTATGAAGCAGAAAATCGCCTTAGCACAGGCATTTATGGAAAAGCCCGAGTTGCTGATGCTGGATGAGCCGACCAATGCCTTGGATGAGGCGAGCGTGGAGCGCATCCGCGGCGATATCAAGACCGCCGCTGCACAAGGTGCAATTGTTTTGCTGGCAAGCCATAACAAAGAGGATATTTCTTGCTTGTGTGATGAGGTTTACTTCATGGAAGAGGGAAAACTTTCAAGCAAACAGTAATTTTTTCAATTATGAGTCGAAAGGCGCGTACACATCATACACTTCCTCATGGCATAAATTGCTATGTTCGGTCTTGTATGATGTGTACGATTTTTTTGACATATGAAAGCTGAAATAGTATGTATAGCGATATATTTCCACGATTTTTCTATTAGGGCATATTATAATTTTGCATCAGCAAAGACATTTTTCTATTTCAGCATTGACAACACGAAAGATATGTGCTATAATGTAGTCATAATGTAAATATCTGGATATTGTATGCAAGATTTGAAAACATCCGCAATGTTATCACTAACATTACTATCTGTTTCAAGAGCAACGATTATTGAAAACTACGAGGTAGGAGGTGTAAGAAATGTAAGCGACCATGTGATTTTGTGTTTAATATGAACGGTGCAAGTGTACCGGTATAGGAGGTGTAAGCGACCATGTGATTGGCGAAAAGATGGAGAAAACGACCATGAAAAATGGTTTTCAACTCCGTCAATGGTTCTGGACATCCAGTGAGCGACCCAATTCGAACGAAAAGCAATGCAATGAAATCAAAGGAGGAATTCATTATGAAAAGAGTATTCAAGAACACTTTGGCAGCTTTGATTGCTGCTACAACCCTTACAGTTGGCGTTGGGAGTATCAATGCGAATGCCGAAGTAAGTACTAGTGCACCATGGTCGGCATCACACGTGAATGTTTATGGCGCGCCTTCCAGCGCCAGCACATCACCAGTTGTTATAATCAAGCAAAGGGAAGTCGCAACGGCAGTATGCAATTCAGTTTCTCACAGCAACACAAGTGCGTATACCGGATATACATACATTGATTGCGTGAGTCACACGATGCAACAGGTCACAATTAAGAACACAGACTTGAAAGAATGCAAGCCTGATGTTGGCTCCCCTTTAATTGATATTGAAGTACAATATAAGGTGTCAGCGACTACGACAAGCTCATCTGATGTTTTTTGGTCGTACGGCACTATTTCAAAGAAGAGCAATTAACATTGCGGCAGGCGGCATCATTCATGTTGCCGCCTGCCATACACTATTATGATAGGAGGCATACCTTATGCGTAAACTGTTTTGTTACAGCATAGTCCTCGCTATGCTTTTCAGTTTGACTTCTTGTTCTGACACCGCATCGTCTAGCCAACAGGTAAGTGTTCCGGAAGATTCTGTAACTACATCTGACAATTCGAAAGCTGCACCCGACGATTCGATCGCCGGATTAGCCGATTTAATTGGCGCGCCGGATGACCCGATGCTGGTACCTTTCACATCGATTTGTATTACAGAAGATGAAGTTCGTGCTTTGTTCGAGCCTTTTGATAATTTTTCTATTGCAAATGATTTTCGCATTAACATTCCAAGCATAAACGTTTTGGAAAATTATAAAACAGTATCAAAAATAACACAGGATCCGGCTGAATACGAGCAGGACTTTATAAATATTTTCGAATACATATTCCCGGGTAAATCTATGAATGAATATGCTCTTTTTTATGATAGCGAAAAAGGTTCTTCTGAAGAAAGATACGAATCCACTGAAGATGGAGAGCAGATCATGGTTTCTCGCTATCATCTTGTGAAGGATGATCATGATGCAATAATGTCCGGAGATGAAGGTCAAGTATGGTACACCTATAGCGAAAAACGAATGTCCCGCTATGGCTATGACGATAAGGCAACAGAGGATGAGAAAAATAATCCCGTTAGCCTTGAATTGGGCGTTGCAATGGGGTACGGCTATGCTTGGGTAGAGAAAGGAAAATCTTATAATCCTAGCACGGTAATAGCAACCTATCCACCAGATAGCACAGAGAAATTTATGCTTTCCGGAGAAGAGGTTGCCATATGTGATGCCGTTCAATATTATGAGGATTTTATTAATAACATGCCACAGGTTTATCGTGATTATAGAGAAGACGGTGGTCTCAAAGAAACGCCTTTGGAAACACGTGTTGTAGAGGTAGATGTGTGCCAACTTGGTGACGGACAATTTGCCTATCATTTTAATGCAACCAGATGTTATAACGGCATTTTGTTTAATTATATGCGTGACGGCACATCCCACTCGGATACGATAGGAGTCGAGTGGGGACATTCCTTGGCAGATGCATATATGATTCGCAAAAACGATATGGAAGTAATAGAGAGTTATTATCGCTGCCAGCAAATTGAACACACTGAAACCTTGGAAAAATATCTTCCTCTGGAAACCGCAGTTGACATTGTAACCAGCACTATAACGAATTTTGCAACATTTGAAGTTGAAAAAGTCGAACTGACTTACAGCCCCAAATATGTCTTGAATGATAAAGGCTATATTGATGTTAGCGGTGGCAATCCGACATTGTATCTTCTTTCATGGCGATTTACTTTTCTGAATACAAACGACAATTCCTACTATGTATGTTATGTGAATCTAAATGATTCCGATTCGTTCCGTTATTATGTTATCTAGTGATCGGCTATAGGAGGTGTAAGAAATGTAAGCGATCATGTGATTTTGTGTTTAATATGAACGGTGCAAGTGTACCGGTATAGGAGGTGTAAGCGACCATGTGATTGGCGAAAAGATGGAGAAAACGACCATGAAAAATGGTTTTCAACTCCGTCAATGGTTCTGGACATCCAGTGAGCGACCCAATTCGAACGAAAAGCAATGCAATGAAATCAAAGGAGGAATTCATTATGAAAAGAGTATTCAAGAACACTTTGGCAGCTTTGATTGCTGCTACAACCCTTACAGTTGGCGTCGGGAGTCTAACCGGCACGGCATACAACTACAGCATGGCTTGGGAAAGCAGACATGTGAATGTCACAGGCTCACCCAGCAGTACAGATTACGATGCTGTTTGTTCAATTGTGTATTCCACATACGGAGCAATTTGTTACTGCAACGCGGTTTCTAACTCTGTCAATGGTGGCTCTGGCAAAACGACCATTACCTCAGTCAACGGCAGCATGACGAGTAAAACTATTTATTGTACTGGCTCAGCCTTGTGCCAGCCAACGTTCGAAGGTGCAATTCCATGCGCTACATATAAGATGTCCTCTTCGACAACAACTTCAGGGAATACTTTCGTAGCAAGCGGGAATATCGTTACCAAAACGACGAAATAAGCCGAACGCTTACCCGACGAAGCCGCTGCAAATGCGGCGGCTTTGTCGAAACCATATGGAGGTGTGAACATGAAACGTAAATATCTGCTCCTTATTTGTACGCTATTTCTTTGCGGTTGCACGGACGCTACTGACAGCCTTGACAGTTCGCAATCGAGTCCATCACGGGATCACGGACAGCTGCCCAATGAAATTGTCTATTACACAGATGATGAAGCCAAAGAAATCATTGAGAACAACACGCGTTTTACAGTTGCTAAAAATTTCCATTCCTCGGTGCCCGAAAGCATTTCTCACTTTAGCAGTTTCACAATGGGATATCATCCAAGACAGGATAATGCCGAGTTTTACGAAGATTTTTGTACGATGTTTGCTTATTTGTTCCCTGACGAAACGATGTATGAAGATGCTCTGTTTTATGTAGGAAAAAATTCAAATACACAGCACGATGAAAATGGTGAATTGATTAGCGACGTTAAAACGGTTGCAGAGGAATATGACCGCATCATGGGCGGCGAAGAGCATGTGCTTTATTATCTCTACAGTCCCCATTTCGATTCTGATCGTCCTTCACAGGCTGAAAACAATATTTTTATGGAGTTCACAAGCCCTGTTTGCAGTGATTTGTCGAATTTCAACAAGGGCGTTCTGGCTGATTATTATTACAAATCGAAAGGCGAAGAAAATGATGTGTTTCTCGAAACATTGATGGCACCGTACTTTTATCCTGAAGTAGCTTGCGTTCTGCCACCGGATTCTGAGGAAGCATATACACTACTTGACGGCGTTTCTATTTCTGTTGCGGATGCGGTTGCTTTCTTTGAAGATTACATCAACAATCTGCCACTACCTGAAACGCCAACGACAAGTATCAAGGTGGCGGAAGTGAATGTATTGCAATGTGATGAGGATGTCTACTGCTATTTCTTTACAACATCCAAATCCTTGGATGGGATTCCCTTTGACTGGGATGACGGAAGTGACCGATATGGTGACACATTGAAGTATACCTTTGACCTTTACATGGGTACCATGGCGGTATCAAACGACGTTGATCAGGCATACGGACTGTTCAGAAATGGTGTCATTTATGATGAGGTACTTCACACGGAAGGCATCAATTTTGCAACTGCCATGCAGAAGATAGAAGAAGATGTTACCGCGCTTGCCGATTTTGAGGTTGTCAGTGCAGACTTTGTGTACTGTTCTGAAGCACCTGAGGATTACAAGGCTGCAGTTGAAGAGTGTTTATACCCAACAGCCGCGTACTGGAGGGTTTCTCTCCACAATTTCAATGATCAAATGGTTTATGTCTGCTATGTAGATGCGCTGACTGGCGATGATTTCCATTTTTATAAAACCAAAAGTGAATAATGGCGATTGCCTATCACTTATCATTTTAGGGCATCTTCTCACTTGGAAATGTTCCTGTATAATGCAATTTGCCCCCTCTGCGGCACTGTGCAGAGGGGGGCTATGCATAGGCTGAAATAAAAAGAACGAAATTCTTACTTGACCATTGACAGCACGATGCATATGTGCTATAATACATATGTAAAGTGAACGTAAAAACCTGATGCGAAAAATATGAAGCTCAAAGAGGAACGCCCTATGCGTAAACTTTTTGTCGCAGTGCAATGCTCACTATGATTTTAAAATTGGTGGCATGACTTCATTTATTAGACACATCTAACAAGTAACGAAACAAGGTTCGATCGCCCAAAAGGGAGGAATGAAACGTGAAACTGATTCGCTACATCGGCGTCAATCTGCGGCGTACGTTGGGCAGCAGTACCTTTTGGTATTGCGTGCTGGCGTCCTTTGCCCTGTGCTTTACCGCAGTTGTCGCTAAAGATCCTTATAATAACGATAACCTGATGGTTTTGCAGGTGCTGTTCCAGCAAGAAATCATTGAGCAGAGCGTTGATCTGAGCGCATGGCGCGTGTTCTGCACTTCAGGGGGCACATGGTTTTCTATGTTCATCCCGATTCTTTCGGCATTTCCTTTTGTGCCTACGATTATCAACAACCGCATTACGCAAAGTGCCCGATTCACCATTAGTCGAATCGGCAAAAGAAATTATCAATTGGGGAATATCTGCACAACATTTCTTAGCGGAGGACTGGCTGTTGTGCTGGGCTATGCTTTGTTTGGCATTGCTGTATGGCAGCTGTTTCCTTCTATTGATGATTACTCGGGTCAATCTGTCGAAATCTTTATAGAGATGCAGATATCGGGAAAGCCCGCATGGTACGCTGATGCCTTTTTGCAACGACAGTTTTGCCTGCCTGTTATCACGCAGCTTTGCCAAGTGTTTTTATATAGTGGCTGCGCCTCGCTACTTGCGCTGGTTTTCGCATCATTTGTCAAAAATTCTTATATCGTACTGTGTATGCCCTTTTTCCTGACCTATGGTTGGACACAGATTAATACGCGGCTTTCCATGATGGCATATGCAAATTATGAAAACATCAACCAAAGTCTTGGCAGATTTGCAAGCTTGACCAATCCAACTGCACTTTGTGTTTTCATGAGTTACACCACCGATCTACCTTGGGTGCTGGGAATCCATTTTGGATTTGCCTTACTGCTTTGCGTTGCTTACTATCTGATTACGAATAGGAGGGTGGATTGCGGTGAATGATCGTTTTTTAACCAAAAGCCTGCGTATCGCCAAAACGGAGTACATTAAGTGGCTACGCAACCCCAGAATGCTCATCGGTGGCATTTTGGTCATCGTGATTTACACGCTGGCAATCGTTCCCTTGCTGGAACGGGCGCAGAAAATGGGTATCCCTATGAATATCTTTGAGCCGATCATTGCAGTGGGCAATTCCGGTATGCTGGTATTGCTTCTGCCTTCTGTGTTTTTGATCTTGCAAAGTGATTATCCTGTTGTTGAGCCCAATTCCCTGATGTATCTTTCTCGCACGGGAAAAAGGGCGTGGCTTTTAGGGCAAATCTTGTTCTCGCTGATGAGTATTGTGACCTATCTGGGCGTGATTTTTGTTGTCGTAGGTATATGCTCTGCAAGCGGCTCTTGTTTTGGCTTGGAGTGGAGCGAATCCACACGATTTTACGCTGCCACCTTTCCTAACGATGCAGATAGCTTCACTGCGTCTTTGTTGCCGTCTAATCTTTATAACCAAATTCCATTGGGCATGACATTGGTGTATACTTTTTCACTGCTTGTTCTGTATTTCTTTTTGTTGATGTTGGTGCTTTTGGTTTTTTCTCTGATCAAAAAGCGTGGTCTAGGGCTGTTTTTCACCTACGCCATTATCATGGGCGGCGTTGTTACCTGTGCGGCAAAAGTGGACGCTATGTGGGCGTTTCCCATGGCAAACAGTATCATTTGGTTGCATTATACGGAAATTCTCAGTACGCCCATTTACCCCATTGGCAGTTCGTATTTGTATTTCGGTTGCTGTATCGGCGTGCTGTTGATCCTTTGTGCAGTGCTGATTAAACGAGCGGAATTTGAATCTACGGAGGTGTTACAATGATTGAAATCAAGAATCTTTCCCTGACAATCAAAAAAACAGAGATTTTGAAGCACGTCAATATCACGTTTGAAAAAGGCAAGATTCATGGGCTGATCGGCAGAAACGGCAGCGGCAAAACCATGCTGATGAAGTGCATCTGTGGGTTTGTTCGCCCCACAGAGGGAACGGTTCATGTATCCGGCAAACAAATCGGCAAGGATTGTGATTTTCCGCCCAATATCGGCATCATCATTGAAACGCCGGGGTTTATTCCTTATTATTCGGGCTATAAAAATCTCAAACTGCTGGCAGATTTAAACAAGAAGATCGACGGTGCAAAAATCAAAGAGACCATGAAGCAGGTGGGACTTGACCCGGAGTTAAAACGCCATGTGCGGAAGTATTCTTTGGGTATGCGTCAGCGTTTGGGCTTGGCACAGGCAATTATGGAAGATCCCGATTTGCTGATTCTTGATGAGCCAATGAACGGTTTGGATAAAGATGGTGTTGCGGATATGCGTCAGTATCTGCTGCAGTTGAAAGAACAGGGCAAAACCATTTTACTGGCATCCCACAGTGCAGAGGATATTTCAGTTCTCTGCGATACCGTTTGTGAGATGGATAGGGGTGTGCTCTCCTTGCTGAAAGAGGCACATTCCGATCAATGACAGTTTCCGCGTCAGAACTCCAAAATGGAAATGTATAAACAAAAGCAGTATCGCTGAATAGCGGTACTGTTTTTTCTGTCTAAATGTTGTATTGCATTATCCCTAAAACTGTGTTATACTATTCTTATCAGTACGAAGCCGAGGTGAATGCTATGCCACTAACCATCGCAATATGTGACGATAACGAAAATCAAATCAAGGAGCTGCACCATCTCCTGAATGAATGGTCTGCAAACAAGCCTTTCACCCTTGCCGTTGATGCATACATCAGCGCAGAAGGCTTCCTGTTCAATTATCCCGACAAGCCTTGTGACTTGCTTTTGCTTGATATTGAGCTGAAACATCTTAATGGTATGAAACTTGCGAAAAAGCTCCGCGCAGATGGGGATATGCTACCCATCGTGTTTATAACGGGATATTCTGACTATATTGGTGACGGCTATGAAGTTGAGGCTTTGCATTATCTTCTAAAGCCTGTGGACAAACAGAAGCTTTTCGCTGTTCTTGACCGATATATGAAACACCACATCCCCGAAAATGAAATCGCAGTCAAATGCGAAGATAAAACACTCCATATTTCGCCCGATATGATTCTATATTGCGAGGCAGTAGGCAAAAAAACCTACATCCACACCAATGAACAAGTTCTGATATGTGAAACAGGCATTAGCAATCTTGGTGGTAAGCTCGGCACAGATTTTATTTCTTGCCATCGTTCTTATGTTGCAAATCTGCGATACATGAAAAGTATTGCCAAAACGGAAATTACACTTGACAACGGTGAAAAAATTCCACTTTCAAGGCGACTGTATAAGGATGTAAATGAAAAATTTATTCGATTCTACACGAAAGGATAAAATATGAAAATCGCAATCATAACCGGTATAAGCGTACTATTCGTGCTGCTTTGTGTGACAGGATTTGCTTTACTCCGCCACACGCTTTACAATATGATAGATCGTCGCATTGAACGATTTCAAAGTACGCTTATCGAAAAGCAGGTGCGCGAAATCCAGAATATGTACCGTCAGGTTCGTGGATGGCGGCATGATTATCGAAATCACATCAACAACATGAAAATCCAGTTGTCGCAAAAAAATTACGGCAAACTCTCCGAATATCTCAATGCGCTTGCAGATGACCTGGATACAGTTGACACCGTCATCAAAACGGGTAATGTCATGGCCGACGCAATCCTTAACAGTAAGTTGAATGTTGCGGAAAGAATGCATATTCAGCTGAATGTGAAAGCGAATATTCCCGAAATGCTTCCTATGAGTGATGTGGAGCTTTGCTCTATGCTGGGAAATATGTTGGATAACGCGGTAGAAGCCTGCGGTACACTTCCCGAAAAAGAACGCTTTATGCGTGTGTATATCGGCAAATTGAAAGGTCAGCTGTATTTGTCGGTGCAAAATGCGGCTGGCAGAGTACGCAAGGAAAAAAGCTCTTATCTTTCAACCAAGGAAGGCGAACACGGTTATGGACTGTTCAGAATCGACAGAGTTGCGAAAAAGTATGGCGGATACATCAATCGACAAAATGAAGATGGCATATTTGCTACCGAGATCATGATACCCCTGCAAACCGCCTCATAACCATTCGTTCCGTATCTTGACCGTTCGTTCTAAAAACAACACGAGCGGTCATTTTTATGTTATTGTGATTGAGAGGTGAGATATCATATGGTGAAGATCACAAAATGGGATAAAAAAAAGAAAAAAGCTGATTGGGAAAAATACCGTGCAGAAAAGAAAAAGCGAAAGTACGGCATCTTGGAAAATATGCGCTATATACTCTCGGAGATTTGGAAAAGTCAGCCGCTCATGCTTATTCTGTGCCTTGTAGGAATGATTGCGATCGTTATAGAATCTCTTCTTTCAAACTTTACAGGAAAATATGTTGTCGAGCTGGCACTTGGCACTTCATCAAGAGTACGTCTTGCAGTGATATGCCTTCTGCTGATTTTCGGTGAGCGAATGGCAAAGTTTATCTGGAATGCAACAATGGATTACTGCGGATATTACGGTAATTATAAATTTGCTTGCCACACCACCAGAAAAATCATACGCAAAAACATGGCCACGGATTACACAAACAATGAAAGCTGTAAAAACAGCGACGCAATACAGAAAGCCTGGTTTGGTTCTGATTATATATCGCACCAAACATTAAGCACAATACAGTATTTTTTGTCGGCAGTTTTGCGTGTTATGGCATACGGCGGAATTCTTTCCATGCTGCATCCCACTATGCTGTTCATCGTCGGAGTTCCTGCGATCGCAAGCTTCTATATCGAGCGCCATAAAATGCTGTGGATATGGAATATGTCGGATCACTGGCAAAAATATGTTCGCGAGCTGAATTATATCAGCGATGCCGCGAGTGATTTTTCAGCTGCAAAGGATGTTCGCATTTATGGTATGGAAAAATGGTTTTCAAAGTTATTCGCAAGGGCTTTCCGCAACAGACTGAACTGGTATGAACAAGAGGACGAATGGTCGTTCCGGCATGACCTTGCTCGTGTCTTGTTGGTCTATTTGGCAAACTTCGCCGCATATGGCTGCGTCATCTATATGGTTATAAACGGAAATATCGGTGCAGGCGATTTTGTACTGTACTTTCATTCGATCGGCGAATTAAGCTGGGCAGTAAGAGAAGTTTTTGATAAGGCTTCGGGCTTTCAATGGCTTTCTGACAATATTTCATTTTCCAGAGAATACCTCGATATGGAAGATAAAACCAACCGTGGAGTCGGTGAAAAATTGCCGGTGGGTGAATGCGAAGTTGAATTTAAAAATGTAAGCTATCAATACAGTGGCGCAGAAAAGCCTACAATTCATAATATTTCTTTCAAGCTTCATAAAGGCGAACGACTTGCACTAGTGGGACTGAATGGCGCAGGAAAAACCACACTGATCAAACTGATGTGTGGACTTTACGACCCGACTGAAGGTGAAATTCTACTAAATGGAAAGCCCGTGAATTGCTATAACAGAGATGAATATTTTCAGCTTTTCAGTGCCGTTTTTCAAGATATTTGCGTTTTGCCTGTGACGATCGCCGAAAATATCGCCGGTATGGATGCTGAAAAAATCAATACAGAAAAACTTCTCAAATGCATGAAACAATCGGGAATCTATGAAAAGGTGATGTGCCTGCCGCGAAAGGAAAATACAAAGCTTGTAAAATCCGTTTTTGAAAATGCAACCGAGCTTTCAGGTGGGCAAACACAAAAACTCGCTCTTGCAAGAGCATTGTACAAGGACGCCCCTATCCTTTTACTCGATGAGCCGACTGCGGCACTTGATCCCATTGCAGAGCAGAAAATGTATCTGCATTATGCCGAGTTTTCAAAAGGGAAATCTTCCGTGTTTATTTCTCACAGACTTGCCTCCACACGTTTTTGTGACAGGATTATCCTGATAGAAAACGGTGAAATTGCTGAGTGCGGAACTCATGCACAGCTGATGGAACAGGACGGAAAATATGCGGAGCTTTTCAATATCCAAAGCTCTTATTACAATGATGAGGAGGTGCAGGTCAATGGCTGATAACGATGAAAAAAATCTTTCTCCAAAGGAAAAGCGGAAGATCATACGCCGAACGCTTCAGGCTGTTAGTAAGGCTGACAAGGGCTATATCGCAAGGGATACGATAAAATATTGTGTGGATCTTTCGGGTAATTTCCTTTCGATTGTTTTGTCTGCACTTGTCGTTGACGGAATTGCAGGAGCAAAGCCTCTCAAAACGCTGTTGATGTATGCAGCGATCGTGGTAGGTATTCAGCTGATGTTGTCCGTAACACAAAGATTTCTTTTCAGACGAAAAAATTATCATAGCTTCAAAAAAACCACAAATATGCAGAAAAATCTTTGGCGAAAGGCTATGACGATGGATTTTGTTCACCTTGAAAGCACAGATACGCAAAATCAATTTCAGAATGCGTTTCGTCAACCTGAAAATGAAAATGCAGGAATGAAAGCTGCTTGCAAGTATTTCTGTTGGCTAGTCGGCGGCGTTTTTATGATACTGACAGGTATCATTCTGATTGCGCCCAACATTTTCAGAGAGCCGACCGTTAAAACAGGCTTTCTCGGCTTTGTACAGTCAATTTGGGGATTTCTTGTAGTGGTGCTAATAGTAACAGCATTGGAGCTGATAAAGTCCTTGGTGATCAATCCAATGTCAATTATAGGCTTTGAAAAAATACATAACGATAAAAATGTGATCATGGCTAATCGAGCAGGCAACTTTTTCAATCATTATGTGTTGAAAAATTATCGAAACGGCAAGGAAATCCGAATCTATTCACAGCAGAGCCTGATTGAAAAAGAACTGGACAAGGCACAGAAGACAAATTCTGAAGCTTGGCTGCGTGGTTATAAAGCTGCAATGCTCCCGAATTTCTTGTTTCAGCTTGTAAACATTGCAACAAAGGTACTGATGTACGGCTTTGCAGTGTTAAGGGCAATCAGTGGAATGCTGACGCCCGGGGAGGTAATCGCTTTTGTAGGATATTTTGGCGAAATTTCCGCTGGCGTTTCAGAAGTTTCAGACGGAATCGGTTTGTTGAAAATCACACCTACTTTCTGCAAACAGTACTTCGATTTTCTTGACATTCCCGATGAAAAATACAAGGGTACGATCCCCACTGAAAAGCGGGACGATAACGAATACGAGTTTGAATTCAGACACGTTTATTTCAAGTATCCCGACAGCAAGGATTATGTACTTCGGGACATCAATCTCAAATGGCGCATTGGCGAGAAAATGGCTCTTGTGGGGAAGAACGGCTGCGGGAAATCTACCCTTGTAAAGCTTCTTACAAGGCTTTATGACCCTACCGAGGGAGTAATTACGCTCAACGGCATTGACATCAGAAAATACAAGTACGAAGAATATATGGCTTTGTTTTCAGTTGTGTTTCAGGACAGTAAGCTGTTTTCTTTCAGTCTTGCAGAGAATGTTGCGGCAAATACAGAATATGATGCAGAGCTGGTCGAAAACTGTGTGCGGAAAGCAGGTCTCTCTGAACGACTTGATGCGTTGGAGCAGGGCATTGAAACTCCACTTTACAAGGATTTTGACGAAAACGGCGTGGAAATTTCGGGTGGAGAAATGCAGAAATTGTGTCTTGCAAGAGCAATTTACAAAGGCGCACCCTTTATGATCTTAGACGAGCCAACAGCCGCACTGGACCCGATCTCCGAACATGATATCTATACCAAATTCAATAGCATCGTCGGCACAAGAACTGCCATTTACATTTCGCACCGACTGTCAAGCTGTCGCTTCTGCGATGAAATTACCGTTATGGATAACGGAAAAATTGTAGAACGTGGCTGCCATGATGCGCTGATGAGCAAAGAGGGCATTTACAAGGAATTGTGGACGGCACAGGCTGCATATTATAAGGACAAAGCCAGAGAATTGTTTGCGTAAAAAAAGCAGAGTGGATTTTACCACTCTGCTTTTGTATGATGGATTCTATTTCACCCGCACAAATCACCATTGGTATAGGGATACCCTCCACGATCATCATCCTGTGAATACTATTCGAATTTTCTATCATACAGCAATGCCGCAATGAGCACCACAAAACAGGAACCTGCATTATGCACCAAGGCACCTGTAGTCGGATTCAGCAGCCCAAGAACAGAAAGCGTTACCGCCAAAAAATTAATACACATGGATAGCGTGATGCTCACCCGAATGGTCTTAACCGTCGCGTTGGACAAACATTTCAAATAGGGCAATTTGGAAATATCATCGCTCATCAGAACAATATCGGCGGCTTCCACTGCAATATCACTACCCAATCCGCCCATCGCAACGCCAACATCAGCGGTTTTCAAAGCAGGCGCATCATTTACACCATCACCGATCATACACACAGTCCGACCGTTCTTTTGAATGTTCACAATGCTGTCGACCTTTTGCTCCGGCAAAAGCTGAGCATACACTTGCGCAATTCCAACTTGTGCAGCAAAAAATTCCGCAGTTTTTTGATTATCCCCAGTCAGCAAAACGATATTTGTTTTCATGCGCTGAAGTCTCTCCACCATACTCTTTGCTTCCGGACGAAGAACATCAGACATCGCCAAAGCACCGATACACTTTTCACCTTTCGCAATCAGAATCGATGCCTTCCCGCTGCTGCGCAATTCCTTCAAAGCATTCCAAGCGGCATTATGGATAGAAACATTGTTTTCCAGCAGAAACGCTTCATTACCACAGAGCAGTCGCTCCCCACAAATCTCGGCAGAAACACCTTTTCCGGGAACCATTTTGAAATCAACGGATTCAAATATCGGAAGATTCTTCTTTTTGGCGCAATCAACAATTGCTTTTCCCAGGGGGTGTTCACTTTTTGCCTCCGCCGATGCTGCCAATGAAAGCAACATACTTTCATCCAAATCGTTGCCGAAAGAAAGAACATCGCAAACTTCCAGCGTACCATAAGTCAGAGTGCCGGTTTTATCAAATGCAATGGTATGGATCTTACCCATCCTTTCGAGTGCCTCCCCGGATTTGATAACCACACCGTGTCTCGTTGCCTGTCCAATCGCAGCCATGATTGCCGTAGGCGTTGCCAATACCAAAGCGCAGGGACAAAACACAACCAAAACCGTAACCGCGCGAACAATATCCTGAGTGACAACCCCGGTAATCATCGCAACCAGCAGCGCGGCAGGAACCAACCAGCTTGCCGCAGTATCAGCAATTCGTGCCATCGGTGCTTTTCGATCTTCTGCTTCCTGAACCATACGGATAAGCTTTTGCAAAGAACTGTCTTTGCCGACCTTCGTGGCGCGTATATCGATTGCGCCAAAACAGTTGATCGTACCACAGAACACTACATCATCCACCGTTTTATCTACCGGCAAAGATTCGCCTGTCATAATGGATTGATCAACAGAAGTATTCCCTTGAACGATGATCCCATCCACCGGAATGGTCTCACCGGGAAGAATACGGAGCAGATCGTTTTCACAAATCTCCTCAGCAGATATCATTGTCTCTTGTCCATTGATGATCCGCCTGCCCTGTGTTGGGGCAAGCGAAATCAGTTTTTTCAGACCCTTCTTCGCGCGATCAGTTGTCATATCCTCTAAAAACTCGCCGATTGCCATGATAAATGCAACTTCACCCGCAGCGAAAAGATCTCCAATACCAATCGCTGCAATCATAGCAATGCAAATCAAGTGCGCAGAAGAAATCTTGCCAACACCCTTGTTGCGAATTGTCCTCCGTATCGCCGAATACAACAGAGGAAACCCGCTGATGACTACAGTAACCCAGGCAGGATCAACAGGACAATCCATTCCTATTTTGGAAAAAACGAAACTGCACAGTAAAAACACGCCGCCAACCATCGTCGCAGGAACGCTACTAAGGAAATCATTGAGTTTTTTGAACATAAAACGCACCTCTCTTGCTTGACACAATCTATGATATTGTGGTATACTGTATATGATACCGAACTAGATATTCGGTACAATATACATTATACTGATTTTGAGAAAAAAGGCAAGAACCAGTTTTTGCGTCTTGTTCGTTACGGAACACTTTCAAAAAATCATTCGGGAGGAAACGATGGATCGTCGTCAGAAAAAAACAAGAGAAGCCATTTTCACAGCATTTACAACATTGCTTTCACAGAAAAGTTATAATCAGATTTCCGTCCAGGATATTATTGACACTGCTGATATCGGAAGAACGACATTCTATGCACATTTTGAAACCAAGGATTATTTGCTAAAGGATCTTTGTGAAGAATTATTTGGGCACATCATCGATACAGCCATGGGACTTCCACATGGACATTACCATTATTCCTGCGGCAGCAAAACAGATTCTGTATTTTTGCATTTGATACGACACTTACAGGAAAATGACCTCAATATTCTGGAACTGCTTTCTTCACAAAACAACGAATTTTTTTTGCGATATTTCAAGAGCAATTTGAAAAAGCTGATCTTGATACAGTACGCTGAAAAGGGGTTGTTGAAAAACAGCACTTTGCCAGAGGATTTCCTTGTAAATCATATTTCGGTTTCCTTTGTGGAAACGGTAGATTGGTGGGTATCCAGGCACATGAAAGAAAGTCCGGAAGAAATCACAGAGTATTTTTTAGCAGTGATTGAGCCAATTTGCTCAGTGAGTGCTTGAGTCCCTGCTTGTATTCTGGTATGATATTGTTGCGAATTTTCTTGATATGCAAGCTTATACGAATACCCACCATGTCTTGCTAAATCACCATGAAAAGAGTTCCGGCAGTAATCAAAATGCAACCCACAGCTGATTTCCATGTGAACTGCTCGTGAAGGAATACGAACGCAAGAATCAGTGTTAAAACAACGCTTAGCTTATCAATGGGTACGACCTTGGAAGCTTCACCCAATTGCAGTGCCCTATAATAACACAGCCATGATGCACCGGTAGCAAGCCCTGACAAAATGATAAAGATCCAACTTTTTCTGGATATATCAGCAATTTGCCCCTGTATGCCTGAAACCCACACCATCCCCCAAGCCATAAACAGCACTACAAGCGTTCTAATTGCCGTGGCCAGCGTGGAGTTGACATTCTCAATGCCGACCTTTGCAAGGATCGATGTGAGCGCGGCAAAAACCGACGATAAAACTGCATAAAACAGCCACATTTTTCATGCTCCTTTCCGCACATTGCATATCATATTCTTAGTATAACACGATTTTCGCAAAAGATGAATCGCACGATCAGGTTCGTTTTGACTTGCCTTTTCAAAGCTTCGTTCGATATTGAAAAGCCGATGATGCTTCATATAAAAAATGCTGTTGCAGTAAATCTGCAACAGCATTTTATAGCTTGTAATGTTGAAGAAGTCAACAAATCACTCGCTGATAGCGGTAACAACGCCAGAACCAACGGTCTTGCCGCCCTCACGGATAGCAAAACGCAGACCCACCTCAATAGCGATAGGAGTAATCAGCTCAACACCGATCTCGATATTATCGCCAGGGTTGCACATCTGCACATCAGCAGGCAGAGTAATGATACCGGTAACGTCAGTGGTACGGAAGTAGAACTGAGGACGATAGTTGTTGAAGAAAGGCTTATGACGACCGCCCTCGTCCTTCTTCAGAACGTAAACCTGACCCTTAAACTTGGTGTGGGGCTTGATGGAACCGGGCTTGCAGAGAACCTGACCTCTCTGGATGTCCTTTCTCTGGATACCACGCAGAAGAGCACCGATGTTATCGCCAGCCTCTGCGAAGTCCAGCAGCTTGCGGAACATCTCCAGACCAGTAATAACGGTAGAAGAACTCTCGTCCTTCAAGCCAACGATCTCAACGGTATCGCCGACCTTAACCTGGCCTCTCTCCACACGACCGGTAGCAACGGTACCACGACCGGTAATGGTCATAGTATCCTCAACAGGCATCAGGAAAGGCTGATCAGCCTTACGATCAGGAGTAGGAATGTAAGAATCAACAGCGTCCATCAGCTCAGCGATGCAAGCATAAACGGGATCGCTAGGATCGGTAGAAGCGGAATCCAGAGCCTGGAAAGCAGAGCCACGAATAATCGGGATATCATCGCCAGGGAACTCATACTTGCTCAGGGTATCGCGGATATCCATCTCAACCAACTCGAGCAGCTCTTCATCATCAACAAGGTCAGTCTTGTTCATGAAAACAACGATTGCGGGCACGCCAACCTGACGAGCCAGCAGGATGTGCTCCTTGGTCTGAGCCATAGGGCCATCAGAAGCAGCAACAACCAGAATTGCACCATCCATCTGTGCAGCACCGGTGATCATGTTCTTGATATAGTCGGCGTGGCCGGGGCAGTCAACGT
>CAYMOJ010000002.1:0-133307 GCA_964392175.1 uncultured Ruminococcus sp. | reverse complement strand
CTCAATCACTTTTTCTATACCCTCAGGTCTCACTTCTATTGTAGCACTACAACGAGAGAGTCTCTCTTGCCGAAGTCTCACAGACCGCACATACCACATCCAAACAGCCACACTGAACAGGAAATCACATGGATTAAGAATTACCATCGTAGAAATCCCAATATCTCAATATGTGAGCTGTACGGCAAGCTGCGTGAAGAAAAGGCTTATTCACGGCATCCGGGTTCGCTCTATCGTGTGTTTGTTCGACTCGGATTCCGTAAAAAGGTTGAATCAACCAAAAAGAAAAGCCGTCATCTTGGCAAATACGACACGCCCACACAGCTTGGTGTAAAATGGCAGATGGACGTGAAATATGTCCCGACTGCGTGCTATTCCGGCAATGACAACGAAAGGTTTTATCAGTATACCATGATTGAAGAAGCGTCAAGAAAACGATTTATCTATCCATACAAGGAGCAGAGCGGCTATTCAACAGTTGACTTTGTAAAACGTGCAATCATATTCTTTGGCTATGCTCCTAAGATCATTCAAACCGACAACGGCGGAGAATTTACAAATTTCAAGAAAACGGGCAGAGTGCATATTTTTGACCGATTCTGCGATAAATCTGGCGTTATACATAAGCTGATCCGTCCGAGAACACCTTGGCATAATGGAAAGGTGGAACGCAGCCATAGGAATGATCAGGAACGTTTTTATAATTTTTTGAAGTTTTATTCGTATGACGATCTGCTTGTTCAGATGAAGCGATATTTAAGGCGTGCCAATAATATTCCGATGGCTGTTCTGGGCTGGAAGTCTCCTCAGCAGTTCCATCTGGAGTTAGAGCATCTCACTTGACCCGCGTGACACGTGGCGAAAAGATTCTGTCTCCGTTCGTCGCTTCGCTCCTCTCTTCAACAGAATCTTTCTTGTTTTTTTCTCTTTTTGGGTCTCACATCATTGACATATGGACACACTGCAGTTTTCAGAAAATGCCCTTTTCTCCCGGTGTGACAGTGCTCTTCCAAGCATTTCATTTTCGTAAAAGCGATTGATTGCGCATCGCCTTCCCCATCAGCTTCACGCGTATGGAATTTGAAAAAGGACTTGCAATTCACTACGGAATGTTGTATAATGATACTGTAATGCATGCAATCATGCAGGAAAGGAAAATGAATCTATGGACGAACTGATTCTCCGGCAGCTGCAAACCACTGCCTGCCGCGTTCGTATGGGCATCATTGAGGGTGTCTATCACGCAAAATCGGGTCACCCGGGCGGCTCTCTCTCCATTGCCGACACACTGACCTATCTCTATTCTATCATGTATGTGGATCCCCAGAACCCTGATATGCCCAACCGTGACCGTCTGGTGCTTTCCAAAGGGCACACTGCCCCCGCCCTTTACTCGATCCTCGCAGAACGCGGTTTCTTTCCAAAAGAGGAACTGCAATCTCTGCGTCACATTGGGGCACTGCTGCAAGGTCACCCCTGCATTCACATACCCGGCGTGGATATGAGCTCCGGCTCGCTAGGGCAAGGTATCTCCGCAGCTTGCGGTATGGCACTTTCCGGCAAGCATCGTGGCGAAAACTACCATGTTTATACAATTCTTGGCGATGGCGAGATTGAGGAAGGTCAAGTCTGGGAGGCAGCCATGTTTGCTGCTCATTACGGATTGGACAACCTCACCGCAATTGTGGACAATAACGGGTTGCAGATCGATGGCAAGATCACCGAAGTCTGCTCCCCCGAACCCATTACCGATAAATTTGCTGCCTTTGGCTGGCGAGTGATCACCATGGACGCACACGATTTCAATGATATCGAGCGCGCATTCCATGAGGCAGAAAGCGTAACGGGGCAACCGGTCGCGATCATTCAGAAAAGCACAAAAGGCAAGGGGGTTTCCTTTATGGAGAATCAGGTCGGCTGGCATGGTACAGCCCCCAATCAGGAGCAATACGCGCAGGCAATGGCTGAGCTGACCGCTGAGCTGAACAGATTGGAGGCACAGGCATGAGCGATATCATTAAAAAGGCAACCCGTGAAAGCTACGGCGAGGCTCTGGTTGCATTGGGCGAAAAATATGAAAATCTGGTTGTGCTGGATGCCGACCTTGCTGCCGCTACCAAAACCGGTATGTTCCGCAAGGCTTTCCCTGACCGCTTTTATGATTGCGGTATCGCAGAAGCCAACATGATGGGTGTTGCAGCCGGTTTAGCCACTACAGGCATGATCCCCTTTGCATCCTCCTTTGCTATGTTTGCCGCAGGTCGTGCATTTGAGATCGTTCGTAACAGCATCGGCTACCCACATCTCAATGTAAAAATCGGTGCGACCCACGCAGGTATTTCTGTGGGTGAGGACGGCGCAACGCATCAATGCTGCGAGGATATCGCCCTGATGCGCACCATTCCCGGTATGGTGATTCTGAATCCTGCCGATGATGTGGAAGCAAAGGCCGCCGTAGAAGCTGCAATCCTGCACGATGGCCCTGTGTACTGCCGTTTTGGTAGACTTGCTGTGCCTGTCATCAACGATCGCCCCGATTATCACTTTGAGATCGGCAAAGGCATTACCCTGCGCAACGGCAAGGATATCACATTAGTGGCAACGGGTCTAATGGTCAATGAGGCGTTACAGGCGGCTGATATCCTCGCGGCAAAGGGCATCTCTGCACGCGTCATCAACATCCACACGATTAAGCCACTGGATACCGAGCTGATCGTCTCCGCCGCCAAAGAAACCGGCTGCATCGTAACTTGCGAAGAGCATAGCATCATCGGTGGTCTTGGCTCTGCTGTAGCAGAGTGTACCGCTGAGCATTGCCCTGTGCCTGTCTATCGTGTAGGCGTAAAAGATACCTTCGGGCATTCCGGCCCCGCTGTAGATCTGCTAAAAGAATTTGGTCTATGTGCCGAAAATATTGCAACGGTTGCCGCTGGTGCTTTCTCTGGGAAATAAACGCATCAAAAATGCATACATATAAAAGTAATCCCCCCTCTGAACGAGGGGGGATCTTTTGTACGCGAACTGTTTATTCGCTGCGCAGGGCAATGACGGGATCTTGCTTGGCAGCAAGGCGGGAAGGCACAAGACCTGCAATGAGCGTTAGAATCACGCTAATGGCAATCAGTATGATCGCATAGACAGGACGCAGGAACGCGACATTCGGCACGCCGGAAACGCTTTCGATAATGATATTAATCGGAATATCCAGCAGCATGGTGAGCACCACACCAATCAAACCCGAAACCAAACCAACCAAGAAGGTTTCAGCATTAAACACACGGCTGACATCCTTTTTGGAAGCACCAATGGAACGCAGAATACCGATCTCTTTGGTACGCTCCAACACGGAAATGTAGGTGATGATACCAATCATGATGGACGAAACCACCAGTGAAATGGACACAAAACCGATCAGAACATAAGAAATCATATTGACGATAGAGGTCACGGACGACAGCATGATACCAATATAGTCGGTGTATTCGATCACACCATTCTCATTGCCACTATCCATCTGCTGTTGATTGTAGTCCTCCAAAAATGCCTCAAACGCTTCTTTGGATTCAAAGCTATCGGAATAGATCAAAATTGCATTGGGGCGTTCGGGATCATGCACGCCCAGCACGCTAAGGTTGCCCTCGTAGGTGTTCTCAGTAGAAGCGCTTAAAACCTGCTCCTTGAAGATAGTAAGCAATGTTTCTTCATCCATAGTAGAAAGCATTTTTTTGATGCTTTCTGCATCGTTACCGGGATTCAGCGCAGCGGTAAAGGCAGCCATTTCCTCTTCGGACATATTGGCAATTTGTGTACGGATCTGCTCTGCGGTGAGATTTGCCATCACCAACTGCTGATAGGTCGCAAGCAATTGCGCATCCGGCAGAGCGTCTACCGCTGCCAGATCAGGTTCTGCACCTGTATTTGCGGCAATTGCCTGTGCCAAAGCCGCTTTGCCCTGTTCGGTCTGTGCAAACAGCTTTGCGTCCGATACAGTAATGCCTGCTACCATCTGCGGCGCAAGCGCAGTTACCAGTTCTTCATCGTTCATAGAATCAATGCTTTTCAGCACATCATCGGCAGAGAATGAATCGCCGAACATCGAACCGAACATCATCTGCATTTGCTGCAGTTCTGCCTCGCTCATACCATCAATGTAATCATAGACATCCTGAATGGTCACATCCTCGTCGGGGTCTTCAAACGCATAACCCGTGAACACATCAATTTCAGGATTTTCCTTCTGCTCCTTCACGATTTGGGTTTTGCCGATTTCTTCTATGAGGTACTCTGTCAGTTCCTTGGTATAGCAGATCGTACCGGGTGTCATGGCAGCGGCTGCCGCATCTTCCTTCACACGGATAATACCACTGATTCTCAGTTCTACACCGTTGTCGATGACCTCACGCATGAAATCATCATTTTTGCTGCGGTCAACCCAACACTCTGATTTCTCATCGTACTCATAGATATCGGTGTTGAGGATCAGCTTGAAGCGAAGATTGTGCAGCTCTGCAAAATCAAAGCTGTCCGCAGAAGATTCCAATGTGCCACCGCTCATGATGGTTTCAAACAGTTTGGGTATCTCGTCTGCATCTCGCAGGCCCAAACCGTACATGGTCAAATCCGTGATCTCGTTGTTATCATCCACCACCAGAACCACTTCCTGATAATTCTGTGGCCAACTACCGGAGATCAGGTCGTATTGAGATTCCAGTAGTTCTGTATCGCTATACAGCGTTGTCCATACATCCATGGTGGAAGTGCTCATGCTCATTATGGATGCATAACCCGATGCGGCACTACTCATATCATAACCAAGCATTTTATAATAGGCATCTACCATGGGGTTAGGGTTTACTGCGGTGATATCGTCTGCGGTGTCCGCCAAATAAATCTGCGGTGTAATGGTGTAGGAATACTCGATATGCTGATGTTCCAACTCATCAGCGTGTTCCTCCAAATACTTTTTGAGGGAAGCCATATCGTTTTCCTGCACCTCAGCAACCATGGCATTGAGCATGGAACTTGCAGTATCGCTAATATAGACCTTATCCATATCGTGATCTTTGTCTTTGGGGGCTGTATCAGCAATGGATTCGATCAAACCCGAAAGATCGGCAGCCTGCTCCTGAATGGTCAGAGGATAAGAAGAAAGTGCGTTTTCCTGCACAGTGTCAATATAACTCTGGAAACCATCAGAAAGCGAAAGGATCAACGCAATGCCGATGATACCGATACTCCCCGCAAAGGAAGTCAGCAAGGTACGTGCCTTTTTCGTCATCAGATTGTTCAGCGAAAGGGAGGTGGCGGTGGCAAAGTTCATGGAAGTATGCTTTTTCTTTCCCTTTTTCTTTTCCTTTGTATCAGATTTCTGCTGCGGTTCGCCCTCATAAGGATTGGTATCATCCACGATTCTGCCGTCCTTCAGACGCACGATTCGGTTTGCATATGCCTCTGCAAGCTCGGGATTATGCGTGACCATCAACACCAATCTGTCCTTGGAGATCTCTTTCAGCAGTTCCATGATCTGCACGCTGGTTTCGGTATCCAATGCGCCGGTAGGCTCATCAGCCAGCAAAATTTCCGGATTATTGATCAGCGCACGGGCAATTGCCACACGCTGCATCTGACCGCCGGACATCTGATTCGGCTTCTTGTGGATCTGGTCACCCAAACCGACCTTTTCCAGCATTGCTTTGGCGCGCTCTCTACGTTCCGCCTTTGAAACACCGGAAAGCGTCAATGCCAGCTCCACATTCGCAAGCACGGTTTGATGTGGAATGAGGTTATAGGTCTGGAATACAAAGCCAATGGTATGATTACGGTAATCATCCCAATCACGATCGGAGTACTCCTTCGTAGAAACGCCCTGAATCATCAGGTCGCCTGTGGTATAGCGATCCAGACCGCCAATGATGTTCAACAATGTGGTTTTACCGCAGCCGGAAGCTCCCAGCACGGCGACAAACTCATTTTTGCGAAATGCAACATCAATGCCCTTGAGTGCCTGCACCTGCGTATCGCCCGAAAGATAGTTCTTGGTAATCCCATTGAGTTTGAGCAAATAAAACACGACCTTTCCAATCATTGCAGTGCGAATTTGCACTGCGTTGCCCACATATGATAGCATATTCCGTTTGCGATCAGCAAATTCCATTTTTCATTCACAAAGGATCATGCTACGAGTATACTATATCACCGGCGTGTGTCGATTTTGTGAAGCCGTGTGTACATTGTGTGAATCTCATACAAAACCCACGAATTGCAGCAAGAAATGCCTCTCCCCCTCCATTTTTTAGTGATTTTTTCCAAAAGTACTTTTTCCGCAAAAGAAAACCATACGCCCGCCTCTTGCAATCCGTCACGCAGTGTGCTATAATAATCCGGTAAGGAGATGAGATCTCATGAGCCGATTACCCTGCGTCGCCTGCATCAACGACCTTTCAGGCTATGGGCGCTGCTCACTGACCACTGCGCTACCTGTGCTTTCCGTGTTGGGTGTACAAGCCTGCCCCGTACCCACTGCCGTGCTTTCCAAGCACACGGGCTTTGCAGGCTATGCCTTTACGGATCTGACCGATTCCCTTCCCGCTTATCTGCAAAGTTGGCGTGATCTGCATTTTGATATGATCTACAGCGGTTTTTTAGGCGCGGAAGGACAAATGAACACCGTACGTGATTTTTTCATCGCGCAAAAAAAACAAAACCCCCATTGCACTGTACTGTTGGATACCGTCATGGGCGATAATGGCAAGCTTTATGATACCTACACCCCTGCTCTCTGCCGCGCCATGCGCACACTGGTATCCTATGCGGATATGATCACACCCAATGTCACCGAGGCTTGTCTGCTCACTGATACGCCCTATCACGGCGAAACACTCCACACTGCTGAAGCGGTTGCATTGGCAGAACAGCTTGCAGAACTGGGATGCAAGGCAGTTGTCATCACAGGCATTGTCCGCGAGGATATCATCTGTAACATGACCTACATCGGTGGCGAGTATACATTTGATACTGTACATCGCACCAAATGTTTGTTTTCAGGTACAGGTGATCTGTTCGCATCGGTGTTGTGCGCTGCCCTTGCAAGAGGCTCTGCACTTCCCAATGCCGTCAGCACCGCAGGTAGATTTCTCTCTGCGGTAACGCAGTACACCATGCATCAGGGTACGCCCGCAGACGAAGGCCTGCTGTTTGAACCTTTGCTACGCACGCTGGAAGATTATCTGTAATCTACATCACGATACAAAAATGCCTCCTCAATCTCTTTGGGATTGGGGAGGCGTTCGTACTTTCTTGTATGATATCACGCTACTCCACAAAGCGTCAGCAGGGCATTGGCTGCTACGCAAAGCAATGTGCCCGCTGCAAGAGGTAATATCCATGCAAGGAATGTGCAGCGTAGGCTATGCGTTTCTTTGTGAATCGTTAACAATGTGGTAGCGCAGGGCGCATGAAACAACATAAAGATCAGAAAACATACTGCTGTCACGCGATTCCATCCACAAGCGGTCAACAAAGTATGCAAGCCTTGCGTTGAGCTGTAATCCAACAGCTGCGCAGAACCGGTATAGCCCGTCATAGCAATGGGCAAAATGATCTCATTGGCAGGCAGACCCAACACAAAAGCAATCAACAAGGTACCATCCAGCCCCATCACATCCCCCAGCGGTGCCAGAAGCTGTGCACCATATTGTAGCAAAGACTGCCCTTGCAAGTGGTAATTCGCAAGCACCCATATCACCAGATTGATCGGTGCTGCCACCACTACAGCACGCACCAGAACCTTTGCAGTACGTTCAATCAGAGAGCGCACCAAGATTTTGCCAAGCTGTGGTCGGCGGTAGGGCGGTAACTCCAGTACAAATGATGATGGCTGACCCTTGAGTACCGTACGACTGAGCAGATACGATACCCCCATTGTCGTGGCAATGCTGCCGATCACCAATGCGGTCACAATTGCTGTGGCTTGCAGGCTGCCGTAAAATCCCACTCCGCAGAACATCGCAGCAATTGCCAGCAACGACGGAAATCCGTGCGGTATGAGAAACATAAAGATCACACTGCACAAAGCCATATATCATTTCAATTTCGAAGTGTCAGTCGCAGTACAGTACCATCCCATGTAGCAGATTCCGCTAGCAGACGCACGATACTTTGTCGCAATGCCAGAGGCATCTGCGCGGAAACAGCAAGCTTCCCATAACGAACACATTGCTCCCACACAGCAGCATCGGCAGCGATTCCGGTACAATTTGGGCAATTACAACGCTTTTCCCGATTTTTGGCGCGACATATGTAATCAAACTGATCCGCTCTGCCACTACGACGCTTGCACTCCATCACATCACCGCAGATACCGCAACGAAGTAATTGAGAAAGCATTCCTACAGAAGCGCGTGCGCGCTGCGTGATCGGGTGCGGATTGAGAATCTGACGCAGTCTTGCCCATGATTTTCCATCACACACCGCAGGATGTTCCCCCATGGCAGCAAGCATTCCGGTATTGCGTTGTTTTTGATTGGAGCGTTTTCCATAGGGCATCACGGCAGTAGCGCAAAATGCTTTTGGTGTGAATATCACAGTGTATCCATCCTGTTGAAGCAGATGGGCAGTGATTTCGTCTGCGGCAAAATATACAGGATTATACAGAATCCGCCGCAAATGCCGCATGGTGATGCCATAGCGCAAACCGGCAGAAAGTTCCCCGGTTTGCAGCACCGCGTGCATCAGCTCACACAGTTGCGGATATGCAACCGCATCGGGAACAAGTACTGTCCGCGGATAAGGCGGCGGTGACCGTTGCAGCAAATATCCAAAGGGTGGCTTGCCACCAAGCCAACGGCCATCCTCTGCAAGGGTATACATATTATCGCGCACACGCTCGGCAATGGTTTCACGCTCCAGCTGTGCAAATACCGAAGCAATATAGAGCATGGCTCTGCCCATCGGCTTTTCAGTATCAAAGGCTTCCGCTGCGCAAAGAAAACTGACATGACAACGCCCGAATTCTTCCATAAGAGCAGTAAAATCAGCAATATTGCGACTGATCCTATCCAAACGATAGCACACCACACAATGGATATGACCGGCACGTACATCTCGCAGCAGCTGTTGCATCGCCGGTCGCGCAAGAGCCGCGCCCGAAAAGCCCTCATCGCGGTAAACCAGCGCGTTCTCTGCTTCCTGGAGCGAACGATGTGCAGCAAGATAAGCACGGCAATGCTCCAGCTGGCTTTGGATGGATTCTCCTTGCATGGTATTTACCGATTTTCGGCAGTAGATCGCTGCAAACATAATGACCTCCCTGCAACCGAATTGATCATTTTACAAAACTGCCTTCCCCATGATCTACACATACCGCATACAATTTGAGTAACACTGCACTACCGATTCCGTGCGATATTGCGATATTTCGAATGCCTGAATGGTACAACAATCTGCTGCCCAATAAAAAGACGGGGTTATACCCCGTCTTTGTTGCATACACTACATTTAGGTTTTCCATTTCATTGTATTGCCGCAGGAGGTGCAATTATGCCAAATCAAACAAAAATCACCATTGCTGTGCTGCAAGGCACACAAACCTACAGCCGCGCCGCGTTGCAGGCTCTATGCAGTGCCACTTATGCCTCTGATACGCGACAAACCAATAATCCAAACGCCAACTGCACAGTCAGCGCAGGCACTGAAAGTAACTTCGCACGATCATCCGCAGCAGTTTTGCGCGCATAGGGCGTCATATCAAACAATGCCGCCAGATCTTCACCGCCAACCATAATTGTTGTTTCAATCCGCTGCACATCACAAAGCGCGAACCCCTCCGGGGCGGCGATCACAGGACGATTCTCATAAGGCTTTTCATATACAGCCTGTTTCAATTCCCAGAGATGCTTTTCCAAAGGGATCGCACGGATCAGCACACCGTTTCGTTTCAACACACGAGCAAATTCCGCTGCCTCACAAGGGGCAAAGAAATTCAATAGCACATCTACCGATCGACTTGCAAGCGGTAAATGATTGATGCTTGCCACTGCCCAATGATTTTCACAGCAAAGCGTATCCGTGGCTCGCTTTGCTGCATATTGCAGCGCGCTGGGAGAAATATCTACACCCACCAATATGGGGGATTTGCCTGCATCACATAGCCCCTGTGCAAGCTTGCGCGCGTACCAGCCCTCGCCACAGCCCACATCCAGCAGCAATGGCGCAGCATGAACGGATTCTCGTAACAAAATCTGCTGCGCTGCCTGCAACAGTGGGAGGTAATAATCTTTTTCCAGAAAAATGCGCCGTGCCGAAACCATATTGGAATCATCTCCACGCAAACGATGACTTTGCCGCAGCAGCAGATTCACATAGCCCGCACGAGAACGGTCAAAGCTATGACGATGTTCACAGCAGTAACGTTTGGCTTCACGCAATAGCGGTGCACCACATACAGGGCAGCACAGCACGGTAGCAGAACATACAGTGTCACACATAAGCTTTATCCACCTTAATCACGGCGCAGCAATGGGGAAATTGCTCGACAATAGCTTGTTCAATCGCAAATTTCAACTCAGCATCCTTCATGGGAAATGCAAAGGGCACACAAACATCAAAAATGAGATTGGTATGCGTAGGTCCCTCTACCATACGAAAATCATGCATTGTGATATCGTTGTGTATTGTACCTATAATTTTCGCAACAGCAACACGCATGGCAGAGATCGCTTTGTCATCCACCGCGATGGGATCCATATGAATCACAGCATCGCAGGCAAAATGGGCAGAAAGTTCACGCTCTACATTGTCAATCATATCATGCAACAAAAAGATATCCCCATTGGCAGGTACTTCTGCGTGTAGCGAGATCATCATACGACCGGGGCCATAGTTGTGGATCACCATATCATGCACGCCTACGATCATCTCATGGGACAAGACCATTTGATGAATCTCCTCCACTAACTCTTTCGAAGGTGGCTGCCCCAGTAGTGGAGAAATGGTATCTTTTGCAGAGGTAAAACCTGCGCGCAGAATCAATAACGATACCAAAATACCGCAAATACCATCTATATTCCATCCAAAGGTTGCAGAAAGTACCGTGCTGACAATCACTACCGTAGTGGAGATAACATCACTAATGGAATCCATGGCAGTTGCCTGCATAGCAGGGGAATCAATTTTTTTGCCGATGCTACGATGAAAGAAAAACATATACAGCTTGATCGGCACAGAGATACAAAGCAAGATCATGGTGGGTACGGAAAGCACCACAGCTACAGGAGCAAGCAACGATTTGACGGAAGATGTCAGCAATTCCATGCCCATATAGAGAATCAATACAGAAACTGCCAAACCGGCGAGATATTCCATTCTGCCGTGGCCAAATGGATGTTCAGGATCGGGCGCTTTTCCCCCTAACCAAAAGCCTAGCAGCGTAATCAAGGAGGACGCAGCATCGGAGAGATTGTTGACAGCATCGGCTACCACAGCCACGGAACCACTGAAAACACCTGCAATCATTTTTACAGTGACTAACAAAAGATTCAATACGATACCTAACACGGAACAGAGGATCCCGTAACCCTTCCGCACCTGTAGATCATGATAATCCATAGGATTTTTGATGCACAATTTTGCAAGAATTCCGACCATACAAATTTTCCTTTCAATGTGGAATGTTTCTCAGACAACACGGGAATCTGCCATTACAGGGAACAAAGCTGTTGGTGAGAAGAGCAATCAAACGCTCCCGTGGGCTCTCAATAATGCGACACTCCGTAACACCCACCGCATTGCAGCCGAATCCCATTGCCATGGTAAGGGATTGCTTTCCACAGGCATGACATTTTGCAAAAGCAGCATCGGCATTCAACGCAATACGTGGCAGCAAACCGCTATCCTCCAATAAAGTAAACAATGGAAAGAAAATCGCCATAGGCGGCAACATCACCGACACCACACGACAGGTTCCACGCAATGCACCATCAATCAATGCTCCACTGAACCAACGAGGCAGATTCCATCCTGCTACCAGCGTGGACAACGCATTACAGCCATGTTCCAGCGCATCAAACAGCAATGCCGAGGGTACATTTGCCGCCGATGCTGTCAGCCAGAACACTACAAACAGCAGTGCTGCCATGATTCCCCAACCATAGCATTTACTTGTCACCACACGGTCGATGCAATATTCTCTCTGCTTTGCTTTTGGTGATTGTGTTACGACCTTTGCACATATACCAGACGCACGCAGAATCACAGTAGCTGCCACAAGCTTTTCATACTGTTTGGCAGTCATTTTTCCTTCGTGCAGCAATGCTCTGCTCTGATGAATCGCATCTTCTATGCTCTGCATTTTTTCTGCATCTGCCCACTGGGGCATTTGCACATCGGGCATAAGCATATGCACTGCAAGCCATCGCGCAAGATGCTGACGTTCCATTGGCAGGGCGGCGGCAATGGGTTCGATCGCTTGCGCGATCGAACGCTCCGCTATCTGCGGATAGCGGATCTCCGTGCCTTCGGCACGGAGCATTGCCGCCTGCCCCATGACCGCATCCATAAGTGGTATCAGCGATCGTTTTTGCCTTGCCGTCACCGCCACAACGGGAATCCCCAGCATTTGTGAAAGCCGCTTTGTATCGATCTCTATGCCCTGTTGCCTTGCAGCATCCATGCAATTGATACACAAAACTGCCTTATTGGTCATTTCCGTGATCTGCAATGCCAGAATCAAGCCACGCTCAAGCCTTGTAGCATCGCACACACAAACTACACAATCGTAGTTGGCATTGCAAAGCGTATCCCGCGCTGCACATTCCTCAGCCGTATCAGAAAGCAACGAATACGTTCCGGGCGTATCCAACAGCGTGATCTCGTGCTTCTGATATGTAAACTGCCCTTTCGCACTTTCCACGGTTTTACCACACCAATTGCCCGTATGCTGCCGCATACCCGTCAATGCATTGAACACCGTACTTTTTCCCACATTGGGATTCCCTGCAAGTACCACCGTGATGCCATTCGCACATGGCAGATTTGCATGCTGCTGCAATTGGATCTTTTCACAATCGCAACGGCGCAGGGCAAGCGTTGCACCGCGCACACGATATGCTCCCGGTTCACCACAGGGCGCGCGCATCACACATGTAACTTCTGTACCTTCAATCAGCCCGAATGCTGCCAAACGTCGCTGCATTGCACTTGAAAGTTTTATTTGCGAGATCATACCACTTTCGCCAATATCCAGCGCAGCCAACGAGGAAAGCTCCTCCATAATTTCCTCCCTTCATTGCACACAAACGGTCACAGTATCGTCCGTGACCGTCTGTTTCAGCATATGCGCCAAGCAAAAAAAGGGTTCACAATCAAGGCGTTTTCCAGTTGATATCACATTCGGTTCTTATAATCCGAAAACGAAAAGCTGTGCAACACCGTACAACTTCCATCAGGCTCTTTCACTGCTACGCATGGCAATGGCATCCCCGTATACATCACCGCTTTGGTGATGGTATTGATCGCCATATCTTCAAACACAAGCTGCGAGCCAATCTGCAACGGATGATCGAAACAATAATCACCAAATACATCCTCCGGCAAACAGCTTCTACCTGCAATACGAATCCGGTATCGTCCTTTATCCTCATCCACAGCCTGTTGCAGCGGTGGATGATATCCCAATTCTGTCACATCTGGCGCATGACACACCGCCGAAGCATCGACAATGGCAATGGGCAACCCGTTTTCTACAATATCCAACACAGTGGTTACAAAGAATCCTGCCTTCCACGCAATCGCCTCGCCGGGTTCCAAATACACCGTCAAGCCGTACTCCTGCAAACGATGCACACATTTTTCCAATCGGTCGATATCATATTCAGGGCGCGTCAAAGCATGGCCACCACCCAGATTAATCCACTCCAGAGAAGGCAAAAGCCCTGCATACTGTCGAATAACCACATCTACCAACTGCTCCAACGCATCACTATTCTGCTCATACAGCGCATGGATATGCAGCCCCGATATCAACTTACGATCCACACGGGGAAACTGCGCAAGAGTCGCGCCAAACCGCGAATGCGGCGCACAAGGATCATAATCCGAAAACTGCTGCAATGGCAATTCCGGATTTACGCGCAGCCCCACCTTACAACCCGCCGCCACAGCTTGTCCTCCAAAGCGATGCAACTGTCGCGGTGAATTAAATGTAATATGGTCGCATATTTTGCAGAGAGCTTCCATTTCCTCCGGACGATATACCACACTGCTCACATGATTTTCTCCGTGAAAATACAAATGCGCAAGCTGTGCTTCATACTCCCCTGTGGCTGCAGTACCGTCCAGATACCGCATCATCATCGAATAAAAGGGATAACAGGCAAACGCCTTCTGTGAAAACAGAATTTTACAGCCCACACGCCGACGAATTCCATCCAATATCGTAAGATTCTCCTTTAAGCGTGTACGATCAATCAGATAACATGGCGTTGGCACTTGCAATTCCGGCAAAGCGTATCCCTCCGTTTCATTATTGCGTCTGTTGCTTGTTTTGATGTATATTTACGAAAACCACATATGTTCCACAAAAATTTTCACACCGATGCCCACGAGGATCAATCCCCCCAGGATCTGCGCCTTATTATTCAGCAGTTTACCAAAGCGTTTGCCAAGCACCACGCCCATGCAGCTCAGCACCCATGTAATACCGCAAATCAACATTGCTGCCGATACAATGTTCACATCGGGCAAAGCGGCAAAGCTTACTCCCACTGCCATGGCATCAATACTGGTGGCAATCCCCTGCATCAACAATAATTTGATTGTCATTTTTCCGCTTTCGACATCTTCCTCTGCATCGGGATGCAAGGCTTCCCATAGCATTTTACCGCCAATAAATCCCAACAAGATGAGTGCAACGTAGTGATCAAAGGCAGATATGATACTTGAGAAGAAAGTTCCAAGAAAATATCCCAATAAAGGCATAATCCCCTGCATGATGCCAAAGCAAGCACCAATGGCAAGCGTCCATCCCTTGCGGACATTCCGATAACACATCCCATTTGTCATGGAAACGGCACAAGCATCCATGGCAAGCCCAAATGCCAATACACACAATTCAATAATACCCATAATAACTGCTCCCATCTACAAAATGATACTTTTTGCATTATAACACATTCGGTACGATTTGTAAAGCGTTTTCCGACGAGGAAACAAACGAGCCGGATCTTTTCCATCCGACTCATTCCCTTATATTTCCTGCAAAATGAGATACTTCTCATGATACGGCATCAGAAGAGTGGGATCTTTTTCCAGTTCTTCTGCAATACGCGCTGCTAATCCCCTTTGCAATAGCGATCTGACAGCATCCGCTTTGGCTTCGGGCAAACCGTCACAGCCGCAGTACATGGTTAGATACCGTTTGCTTTCCTTGTGCATTACGCGCACAGGCCACAGACTGCACGCAAAGGGTTTTTCCGCCGCTGGCAATGTGCAGCCACTGTTTGCATCCAAAAAAGGACAGGGTTGCGCTGCACCGGTTGCATCATAGTGCAGGGCAACTCGAAAGTGTTCTCCATCGGCAGTGGGAGTGATATCCTGATCAGCGTTCTGCAACCGACTCCGCGAAATCATATGAAAAGCGGGCAGTTCCCATGCACTTTGGGGCAAAAACACACAACAGTTGCGGCATTGTGCACAGGTACTTGCAGAAAGAATTTCCTTGAGCATGGCTTATCATCTCCATTCAGCAATAAACTTCCGACGAATCAATGTTGGATAGTAGGATGCTTTTGCGGCGCGCATTCCCTGTTCTCCCAAATCCTCCTCGCGATTGAGAAAGGTAGCTTGGGGCAAGCATTTTGCCATTTCGTTCGCCACAACGGGCCACGCGTGGGGCTGAGAGGCAATGACCTTTTCAAAATGCACATCGTATACATCGTTGGCAATACAAGATACCATCGTCATGCCCACAGGCTCACCGCCGGCATACAGCAGCAGACCCTGTAACTGCAAGGCATCCATATGCGCTGCCGCTTCACAGATACAGGAAAACTCCGCTTGTAAGGCAGGCAATGCAGGATTCTCTTTCGCCATCAGCCACTGCTTCGCAACGGATACAGCAAGGTCTGCATTTGCCGGAATCAACGGTTGAATCTCCGCATCGGGATTCTGCCGCCAAAATTGTGCGATATGATTGCGCTTCTTATGATATCGGCTGCCCCGCAATGTCGCGATATCCTCACGCAGATACAAATACTCATCGTAGCCCTCAGCGGCGGTAAACACAAACTGTTCGGGAAACACCGTGCCAAGGCTCTGACACATCTCCTCAGTGAGCAAGGTCAGGCGCAAGGGCTGCCCATTTGCATCAGCATCTGCTTTCAAACGCAAAACAGCCGCCCGAAGCTCCCCTGTACCCAGCGGAAACCCATAGCATCCTGCACGGAAACCCGCAGTATAACGTCGAAACAGCGTGTTTTCCGTAACGGCAATCTGCGTGCCATATTTATGCCGCAGCAGATACAGATTTGCAAATGCCGCATCGTTTTCCATGGGGGCTGCGCTTTGCAAAACGGATTGTACCACCGCCATATGTGAAAGCATCGGTGTTTCAAAATTCAAGAGCATAGCAAGGGTGACTGCCTTTCTGTAAAAATTGCTTGGGATGGTATCGCATACCACCGACATCAGGCTTATTATACCACATTTGAAAAAAACTGTCAATCAAGGTGGCTAGCAGGATCATTTTTGAGAATCCTGTTTATCCTGAAGTGCTTTTTTCGCCAACGGACGAAACACACAGTACAAAATCATGCTGCTGACGAAATAATCGACTACAAGCAGCAATATACGCATCCACCAAGCATCAAACAGCCGCCAAATCAGTGCAGCCAGCCCGAAAAACGAGACCAAAAAGATCACAAACTGCGATACATTCAAAAATTTTTCCAGTGGGGTATTCTGCTGCGGAATCTGCATTTTCATAAGAATCCTCCTGTCTTTTGTGAATTGCTACTATTTTATCACATCCTGCTGCATTTTGCAAGTGTCAGTGATTTCCCGCAGAGTGGGTAGCATACGCCAAATTCCATACAGATTTGGCAGTGCCATACAGCCGTTACAAATATCGCAAAGTAGCCACACAAATTCGGCTTTGCCCAATGCCCCACAAAATGCTGCCGTTACATATATGGCAAGATATACGCCACGATGCTTCTCTCCGAACACATGACAGAATGCCATTTTACCACAGCCATACCACCCAATGAGTGTTGCAAAAGCAAGCAATGCGATACAAATGGCAAGCAGCCATACTGCGATATCACCAAAGCCTGCATAAAACGCCGACAACAGCAGCTCTGCACCATCCTGCGAGCCATAAGCGATTGTACCTGTAGGCGCAGTCAAAAGAACCAGCCCTGTCACAGTACAGCAGAGCGTAGTATCCGCAAACACTTCAGCCGCAGCCCATTCGCCCTGTGCTATGGGCGATGTATATTCCCCTTCGCCATGCAGCATAGCAGAGCTGCCCAAGCCTGCTTCATTGGAAAAAATCCCGCGGCGCAGACCGATACTCATACAAAACAGCATAGCGGAGATACTGAATCCACTCCCCATTGCACGCAATCCAAAGGCTTCCTGCAATATCTGTGCGAACACCGCAGGCAGTACATAGCACCGTCTTAGAATCAACCACAAACAGCACAGCAAATATCCGCCGCAAAGCAACGGCATCAGCCATTCCGTCAGCCGTCCGATGCGTTTGCTGCCGCCATTCAAAACCCACAATAACACCACCGCAATGATTGTTCCCGTTACAGGCAATGGTACACCAATGCCTTCCAACGCTGATGCCATGGCATTGCTCTGTGCGAGATTCCCCATACCGATGGACGCGCCGATGCAGCAGATCGCAAATACAACGGCAAGCTTCGGGGAACCAACTCCGTTTTGCAGATATGCCAGTGTACCCTTGGTTTTGACATCGCGGTAATGTGTGCCCAGTAAGTTTTCAGCATAAACCAGCAGGATTCCCATTGGTGCAGAAATCCACAGCCAGAATAGTGCGCCTGCACCACCCAAAGAAATCGCGACCGCCGTGCCTACAAGATTGCCTGTACCCATGGTTGCCGCCAATGCCGTTGCAAATATCTGCCGTTGCGTAGGTGTGTGTCTTTCCTGCTGCGATTGCAGCAATGCCCCATAGGTGTGACGCAGCACGCTACCAAAATGTCGCAAAGGCTGCATACGAACCGCACAGCCGCACAAAATCGCCATCAGTGGCAGCAAAAACGGCAGCAGCCATTGCCACAAGCCCTCGTTCCATGCCGAAAGCCACCGCATATTTATCACGCTCCCCCTTTTGCCACTATATGCATCATGTTGGCTTTTGAGAAGCAGACAGTTTCCATTGGAAGCATCTCATACAGAATAAACCAAAAGCCATGCAGTGCACATTGACTGCATGGCTCTTTCTCTCTGATGGGACAACACCGCGCGAAGCCTGGCAAAGCTTCAAACAGGTTCGCCAGATGATGAAGTATCTTGCCGCATTTTCTTTCCTCGCATATGGGCAACACACTGGCAGATCACGCTGGTAATCAGCGTAAGGAGTGCGACTGCCATCGTGGCAAACGCAAGCAACATTTCGCCCAGACCGCCGAAAAATTCACCATCCCAATAGCCGACTTTTTCAAGATAAAATGTAAGCGCAAGACCACCAATGCCCAATAACAGGGTGATTGCTTCCGCGATCAGCACCGACTTCGGTGGCAGATACTTGTGTAGCTTTTGCGCAACGATTGGCAAGGCGATGCAAACGGCAGCAGAAAGGATCCCACCGAATGAGAGCAAGGCGGCAACAGCCGCCAGTACACCAAAACTAAGTCCGCACAGCAGCAATACGCCGCCGATCACAGTGAACAGCTTTTTTGCCATCGTTCCCACCTCGCTTCATAAATGGAGAAAATCAAGTTGCGGCAAGCAGATCTGTCATATCATACAGCTTGGGCTGACGATCGCCTGCCATGAAAATCGCTGCATTCACAGAACCTTCTGCGAACACACGCTTGGAGCTTGCCGTATGCTTCAGCGAAATACACTCATCCGGCCCTGCAAACAGCACTTCATGCTCGCCCACGATGGTTCCACCACGCACCGAATGAATACCGATCTCTGTCATATCGCGCTTACGGCGCACACTATGGCGATCATATACAGGATGCTTGGCAGGAGTCGCCTCCTCGCACAGGGCATTGGCAAGCATCAGGGCTGTGCCGGAAGGTGCATCAATCTTCTGATTGTGGTGCTTTTCAATGATCTCAATATCAAACTGATTTCCCAGCACTGCTGCCGCCTTTTTGGAAAGCGCGATCAGCAACTGAATGCCCAGTGAC
Source organism: uncultured Ruminococcus sp. (assembly GCA_964392175.1). GTDB lineage: Bacteria > Bacillota > Clostridia > Oscillospirales > Ruminococcaceae > Firm-04. The sequence continues at coordinate 113,919 of CAYMOJ010000002.1, read as the reverse complement.
ATATTAAATGAAAAGAAAATCGGAACCTGCGTAGCTGCCGTACGGATCTGCTCCATTTGTGCATCGGAATAGCCTGTGGTAGAAAGCACCAACGGTACACCTTTTTCTAACGCATAGGCAAGCAACCCATCAATACTGGTTGGATTACTGAAATCAATGATCACATCGGGGGTTTGGGGCAGCTCCGTTGGCTTTTTTACAACAGGAAAGCCCATCGTATCGTTGGGAAACAGGTCAATCCCTGCAAGAACTATGCAGTTTTCCCGCTCGGCAATGCAAGCGGCAATGGTTTTACCCATCTTACCGCAAGCACCGCTAATTGCAATTTGAACCATCTTGGTACCCTCACTTTACGGTATTTTTGATATCTTACAGCAGACCTTTTGCCTGTAATGCTGCACGCAGCACTTCGCGATTCTTGTCTTCCATGGCACATAGCGGCAACCGACACTCGCCCACCTGCTTGCCCATCATATTCATCGCTTCCTTTACAGGAATGGGGTTTACCTCACAAAACAGTGCGCTGATCAATTCATAATACGCAAGCTGTAGCTTTGCGGCAGTGGTGTAATCGCCGTTCAGCGCAGCCATTGCCATCTCGTGAGTTTCCTTGGGTGCAACATTGGAAAGCACAGAAATCACACCCTTTGCGCCCAGCGACATCATTGGAACGATCTGATCGTCATTGCCGCTATACACATCAATGGTATCGCCACAGCGTGCCATCAGCTTTGCAAGATAGCTGATGTTGCCGGACGCTTCTTTGATGGCAACGATGTTGGGGATCTCCGCCAACTTTGCCACGGTCTCCACATCAATGTTGACACCGGTACGGGAGGGCACATTGTATAGAATCACGGGAATATGCACGGATTCTGCAATGGCCTTATAATGGATGTACAAGCCCTTCTGTGTTGCTTTGTTGTAGTAGGGGGTCACCAACAGCAGTGCATCCGCGCCAAGGCTTTCTGCCTCTTGGGAAAGGCTGATACAAAAATTGGTATCGTTGCTACCGGTACCTGCAATCACGGGAACGCGATGGTTGGCTTGCTGCACGGCAAAGCGCAACACCTCGATATGCTCTTCTTCGGTCAGGGTGGAACTTTCGCCAGTGGTACCGGCGATGATCAATGCATCGGTGCCGGCAGCGATCTGCTCCTCAATGAGAGCAGCAAATACGGTATAATCCACAGAGCCATCGGCGGCAAAGGGTGTGACCAACGCCACGCCTGCGCCGGTAAAAATCGTATTCTTCATAGAAATTGCAACCTTTCTGCCGATGCAGTCACATCGGCGACATTTGCTCCGCTTTATCTACAAAACGGAGAGGCTTGCAAACTGTTCGCACAGCCATGCGATCAGGATATCGCACTCAGCAGCAGTCATGCCGCGTGGAATCTGATCCTGTACAGCTGCAAACAGCAGATCACCGTAAATGGGACAGCCTGTATGGTACAGACAAGTCCCGCAAAAATTGGAATCCAGCTGACGCTCACCGCCTCTGCCATCAATATAATAGCAGAGCGTGATGCCTTGCTTTGCAAATGCTGCGGGGGATTCAAAGGCACACAAGCGCTCAGTCACCTCCGCTGAAAGCAACGCACACAAAGTCTGCTCGTTACAATCAGGAATCGCTTCTTTTGTCACTGTTGCATCCGATGATACACGCACAAGATACATCTGCAAAAACCTCCATCACAGCAGCTTTGCCAGATACTTTACCAGCGTCTGGGTGGAAACCTTTGTACCAATCTCATCGTACTCTTCGGGCAGCCCGAAGGTATAAACCGGCAGTGTATGCTCAGAATCCAGTGCGGAGAGTGCCTCATAGAGGGTATCCTCGCTGAGCAGATTGATGGGGATAAACACACGGTCGGTTTCATCCTTTTTGGCAATGACATGGGTTACGCACACAGCGCGCTTGGATGCCGTTACCGCAAGATAAGAAGTATCGGCAGAGAGCAAAAATGCCTGATACTCCATCACGGGGCGCTTTGCCCCCACAGACACACACAGATCCTGTATGGCATTGGATTCCAGATCGGTGCAGTCATCGGGCAGTGCCACTAAATAATCACAGTGGCGGTAGATGCCCTTACAAGCATCGCTGCGGAGAAAATCCTTCAGCAGCTTGGGTTGGAACTCGTAATCCTGCAAATAGGCAGGCACATAGGGCAGCGGATGCGGAATGGGTGGAATATAGTCGTAGAAATCCAACGGGCCAAAGAGATGATCACCGTTACGGATATCCACAGAGGCGACACGCAGGACATCTGCCATTGCACATAGAAAGATGGATCTCATGGTTTACGCTCCCTTTTCACTTCCCTTAAGGCATACCGCGCAAAGCGTAGTGAAAGGCTTGTCGGCATTGCCTTTGATTTGCATTTCTCTTAATTTTAGTCGAAGTAGCCCTTTGCAGCCAGCAACTCAGCCAGCTCTACCGCGCCGCCCGCGGCACCACGCAGGGTATTGTGAGAAAGGCACACAAATTTGTAATCAAACATACGATCCTCGCGCAGACGACCCACGGAAACTGCCATACCGCCTTCCAGCATACGATCCAATCTTGCCTGGGGACGATCCGGCTCCTCGAAGTAGTGGATGAACTGCTTCGGTGCCATGGGCAACTCCAAAGTCTGCGGCTCACCGGAATACTCTGCCCATGCAGCCTTGATTTCCTCAATGGTAGGCTTCTGTTCAAAACTGACGAACACGGCTGCGGTATGCCCATCTGCCACGGGTACACGCAGGCACTGTGTGGTGATACAGGGGGATTCTGCCTTGACGATTTCGCCATCCTGCACCTTGCCCCAGACCTTCAAAGGCTCCTGCTCGGATTTTTCCTCCTCGCCGCCAATATATGGAATGAGGTTATCGACCATTTCAGGCCAACGTTTGAAGGTCTTGCCAGCACCGGAGATTGCCTGATAGGTGCAAGCCAGCACATTCTTGATGCCAAACTTGCGCAGAGGATGCAGTGCCGGCACATAGCTTTGAATAGAGCAATTGGATTTTACCGCGATAAAGCCCCTCTGCGTACCAAGTCTTGCTTTTTGCGCTGCGATAACCTCCAGATGCTCGGGGTTGATTTCGGGGATGATCATCGGCACATCGGGGGTAAAGCGGTGTGCGGAGTTATTAGACACAATGGGGCACTCTGCCTTGGCGTACTGCTCCTCCAGTGCGCGGATCTCATCCTTCTTCATATCCACTGCGCAGAAGCAGAAATCCACAGATGCAGCGATCTTCTCAATATCGGCTGTAGCATCATAGACCATGAGGTCAGCAAGGCTTTCAGGCATAGGCTGATCCTCAAATGCCCAACGGCTGCCCACTGCCTCACGATATGTTTTGCCTGCTGAACGGGAAGATGCGGCAAGGGTGGTCACCTTGAACCACGGATGCTCTGCCAGCAAAAGGGCAAAGCGCTGACCCACCATACCGGTGGCACCGATGATTCCGACACGATACTGTTTCATTGGAAGTTTTCTCCTTTAACATAAGTATTCGGTTTTGCGCGCAAAGGGCATCCGACAGAAGCCACCCTGTAGCGCAAATACAAAAAAATCCGCAAGGGGAAATTTGCCCCCCGACGGACTGTGTGCTATATGAACGGTACCTGCATCGTACTGATGTGCATCACAGCAGGAATCCGGTCAGCACTCCACAGCACATTGCCGTGACAGTTACGCACCTGTTTGGATACGCAACCAGCACATCGCCCTGCCGAACGGGAGATATACTTCGGCGGTTTTGCCTTTTCCGATGGGCTTCAAAAAACGAGTTCGGCACCCTCACCCCATCGGGACTCATCGCAACCGCGCCTCTGTCCGTACACATATCATACCATGTTCCCATGTATTTGTCAAGCTTTTTTTTCGTTTTACGCCAAAAAGCTGCCCTCACCGGCAGTATATGCAAATCCCGGCAAGGTTGTGCAGAAATTTTTCGCTACTGTGATGTACTCTTTCCGCAATTTTACGCATATTCTCCAATAGCATATCGAGAGGAGTGAACGATTTGCGCAAGCAGCATACATCCGCAGCGCAGGCAGACGACTGTAGCATGAACGAACGGGCGATCCGTTTAGGAGAATACATTGTGGAACACAGCGCAACGGTGCGTAGCACGGCAAAGGTTTTTGGCATATCCAAATCCACGGTACACAAAGATATCTCCACAAGGCTGCCCACGCTACAGCCGGGACTGTATCATGAAGTGCGTGCCATCATTGAAAAAAACAAGCAAGAGCGACACATCCGCGGTGGTATGGCAACCAAACGAAAGTATGAAAATCAGCGTATGCACGAGCCAAAAGCATGATAAACGAAAAAGCATCCGCTAAACCAAAGCGGATGCTCTCGAATTTGTTCACGAAGGTGCGAGCATCATCTAGGCTCACAAATCAGCTTGATGGCAGTACGCTCCTCGCCGTCAATCGTAATACTTGTAAAGGCGGGGATACATACAAGGTCAACGCCGATGGGTGCCAGATAGCCTCTTGCAACGGCGATCGATTTCACTGCCTGATTCGTTGCACCTGCGCCCACTGCCTGAATCTCCACCAACTTATTCTCACGGATGACACCTGCGATGGCACCTGCCACAGAAGTGGGAACAGAATGTGCGGATACTTTCAAAATTTCCATTGGGGTAACTCCTTTCGTTGATGTATTCTGCGGTTGTTATTGCAACTACACCTGCAAACATATTGGAATACGATACTGCGACATTGGGATACCTGCTACCAACAGTATAGTATATTTGTTGGGAAATGTCAAGTCTCCGCCGAAATTTTGTGGAATACCGCATGAAATACGGGTTGGATTTGTGCAATTCGACGAAAACTTGATTACACCCTGTAAAAAGCATTTGCAGTTTTACACGCCACGCAGCTTCTGTGCTGCTGCTTTTACACGCGTCGCAAATACAGTGGAGTGATATCAGTGGCTTTGCCGGTGCGGTCTTCCACTGTAATACACGCGCCGTTAATCATGCAATCGCCCTGCGCTTCTTGAAATGTAACAGGTGTATGCATCCGCTGCTTTTGCACGGCAAGCTCCGGTACAACGCCCAACACAGAGCGCATAGGGCCTGTCATGCCAAGGTCAGTGATATACGCTGTGGTTCCCTCCAGCAGTTCACTGTCAGCAGTTTGCACATGCGTATGGGTTCCCACCAATGCGGAGACTCTGCCTGCCAAATAAAAGCCCATAGCGCGTTTCTCAGCAGTTGCTTCCGCGTGAAAATCCACCAGAATGATCTTGCTTTCTATCTGCGCGAGTAGCATATCCATCACGGTAAAGGGATTATCCAATGGCTCCATATAGGCAGTGCCCATCAGATTGATGACAGTTAGCTGTGTTCTACCCATATCTGCGGTAAACACACCGCTGCCCACCGTCCCTTCGGGAAAATTAGCAGGGCGCAAAATACGCGGATTTTCGTAAATGGATTCACAACGGCGGCGAAAGCAATGGTTACCCGTCGTAATGACATCTACGCCCATTTCGAACAAGTGCTGTGCCGATTGTGGCGTAATGCCATTGCCATCCGCGGAGTTTTCCCCATTCACGATGACAAAATCTGCGTTGTAATCCCGTCGTAGTCGTGCAAGATTCCGTCCAAGACAATCGCAACCGATCTGCCCGACTACATCCCCAAACATCAAGATTTTCAACTGTCGCCCTCCCCACTTTCAACCCGGGAACACCAGAAACGGTGCAGTGGTTGTGGTAGATTCCGTTGCGGAAGTAGTGGTTGTTTCTGTGGTGATGGGGTCACCATTTTCATCGGTGGCTGCAGTCGTTGTCACCGGATCGCCATTTTCATCAGTGGCAACAGTCGTTGTGGTGGTTTCGGTCTGCCCGTGGAGGTAATCCCAAAAATCAGTGGTTGTAGTGGCAGAGGTTTCGATTGAAGGTGAGGGTTCTGCCTTGGAGTCTACGGCGGTTTGCTCCCCTGTCATGTGCTTTGCGCAGAAAATCACACAAACTACGGCAAGAATACTCACCAGCATCCCAATGATCATTTTGCGTTCCATAAAAAGCCTCCTGTAAAATGGTTATTCTTCTTCATCCTGATGTCCGCCATGACGGCGTTTCCCTGCCAGTGGATTGTTATCAATCGCTGCCTGCCGCTGCTCATCTGCCAAATGCGTGTAGATTTCGGTGGTAGCGATGGACTTGTGCCCCAAAATATCACGGAGCGTACGGGTATCGGTTCCACCGTGCTGATACATCAGCGTAGCAGCGGTATGGCGAAGCTTATGTGTGGAAAGCCCCTTGCCGGAAAGTCCTGCTGCCTGCAACGCGTTTTCCACGATCTGCTGCACGCGGCGTCGGCTGATACGGCGATGATTCCGGCTTAAAAACAATGCCTTCGGCTCTTCCGGCGGATTCTCACGAGAATGGATATAGTCGTGCAACACCGAAAGACAAGCATCATTCAGATATACAAGCCGTTCCTTATTACCTTTGCCCAATACGCGTACCTGCCGTTCAAAAAAATCCACATCTCCCACATTCATGCCGACCAACTCGCTTAAACGGAAGCCACAGTTCAAAAAAAGTGTGAGGATGCAATAATCACGCAAAGTCTCAGGAGAATCCGGACGCGTATCGGCGGTTTCCAGCAGGCGCTCACTTTCGCGCAGGGTGAGAAAATGCGGCAATGGCTTGTTTGCTGTGGGCAATTCCAGATTCTGACAGGGATCCTGCTCCAGGATACCCTTTGTACGTGTGAGATATCGAAACAAGCTGCGCACTGCGCTCATTCGGCGCGCCACCGAACGTGGTGTATTGCCACGCTCATCGCGAAGATATCGGATGTAATCATATAGCGTGCCAACAGTAACCTCACGAAGCTGTTGCGGGCGAATTTGCGTGATATCTGCGGTGTCGGGGTCGATGCCATCGGCAGCAGTGAACCAACGCAAAAATCGGGTGATATCCTGCTGATATTCTGCAACAGTACGCGGGGAGCGTCCGCGGTTTAAATCAAGATAGGTGAGATAATCGTTGAGAAATGTAGGGTTTTCATCACGGTGGAGATTCATAGGACAGCTCCTTTCCTTGGATTCTCTATTCATTATAGCGGATTTGTTTCCGTTTTGCAAGAGGAAAACAGTTTTTTCTGTGGGGGCTACCATCGCTATGATCGCAAAATGTTTGCCGCGTAAAAGCCAAGATTCGCGATAAGCACTTGACATACCATAAAACATATGTTACAATAAAGAAAGTAAAAAAGAGGAGAAAGTACATGGATTTTCGACTTTGTATTGTAAACGCTCCATGCAAGGAATGACGGATTGCATGGAGGAATCGCTTACCGTCATACCTTGCATTTCTGATACGTCGATATATATTCCATTCAGAAAAGGAGCAAGGTATTATGAAATCTTTAAAAGGACTTCGATTTTTCATCATTTTATGGCTCACGCAGTCGCTTTCTGCACTGGGGAGTGCTATGACGAACTTCGCACTTGTCGTGTGGCTGTATCAGGATAGCGGCTCTGCACTGACGACCGCACTGCTCACGGTGTGCTCCTACACGCCGTATGTGGTGATGAGCGTTTTCGCAGGCGCGATCAGCGACAAGTGGAACAAAAAGGCTGTTATGCTGATCTGTGACAGCTTTGCGGCGATTTGTACGATCGCCGTGCTCGTTCTGCTGAAAACAGAAGCCCTCGCCGTATGGCATTTGTACATTATAAACGCACTCAACGGTTTGATGAACACAATACAGTCGCCGGCCGCTGATGTGGCAATTACACTGTTAACCCCCGAAGAACACTACCAAAAAACAAGCGGAATGCGATCTTTTTCAAATTCGCTTGTGTCGATTTTAACACCGACTTTTGCGGCAGCAATGCTGTCGTTTGCAGGGCTTGAATCGGTGATTGCCTTTGACCTTACAACCTTCGCAATCGCGTTTTTGGCATTGCTGCTTTTGATCAAAATACCAAACGTGCAACAAAAATCCGAAAGCAATGAAACCCTTCTGCAAACGGCAAAAAGTGGCTTTATCTACCTCAAATCCAATCAAGGGATACTTTGGCTGATTCTGTTTTTGTCAACCATCAACCTGATCGCCTCCATGTATGAATCGGCGCTTCCTGCAATGGTTCTTTCAAAGGCTGATGAAACCGCACTGGGGCTTGTCAATGCCTGCGTAGGGGTCGCTACCCTGCTCGGCAGCGTAATCGCAACCTTTTTCCCCAAACCCCAAAGCCGCATCAGAGTGATCTGTAACTGTCTGCTGATGTCGATGAGTACGGAAAACTTCCTTCTCGCATTCGGAAACGGCACGGTCATGTGGTGTGTCGGCGCGGTGCTTGGCTGGATCGCGATTCCCCTTATGAGCGCAAATTACGATGTTGTTTTTCGTAGTAATGTCCCGAAGGAAATGCAGGGGCGTGTGTATTCTGTAAGAAACACACTACAATTTTTCACAATTCCCGTTGGGTATTTTCTAGGTGGATTTCTTGTGGATCATGTTTTTGAACCGCTGATGAAAACTGTTCCAAATGGGATATTGACCCTCCTTTTCGGTAACGGAAAAGGTTCAGGCGCAGCTTTACTGTTCTTTGTAATAGGGATAGCAGGTGTTGTGGTATGCTTACAATTTCGCAAGGTGAAAGCCCTTTGGGCACTGGAATCACACCGGTAGCATCTAACAAAAAAGTACTTACAGCACTTTAAGGAGAGAAAAATGGAAAAAACGTATTCAATCGAAGATATTGTGCAGCTTCTGATTCGCAAACTGTGGCTCATAATCTTACTCACTGTGATTGGTGGAGGTATCGCATTTACATTTTCCAAATTTGTATTGCCACTGCAATACTCTTCACACATCACGATGTATGTGCAAAGCTATACGGGCATTTCTGAAGATAGTGCCAACCAGAACAACATCAGTAATTCTAAGCAGCTTGTCAACACCTACATGGAAGTGCTGAAGGATGATGCCGTGATGAATGCCGTGGGAGATATGCTCATACAGCAATATCAAAGTGGCAACCTGAAAGCGTGCTTTCCAATCAATGCGGAAGGGAAGATCGACCCGACTTCCATCAGAGAATGCCTGACGATTAGTTCCGTAACCGATACATCTGCGGTAAAAGTTGTTGCAACCACCACGAATGCAGAGCTTTCTGCTATGATCTGCAATCACCTGACGCAAGTTGCACCGGAATATGTGGAAAAAGCGGTTGGCGTAGGATCCATCAATACCATTGATCAGGCAAAAATCTACGAAACACCCGTAGCACCAAGTATACTCAAAAATTCGGCAATTGGTGCTACCGTGGGTTTGATGCTTGCCATTTTGATCATCTTTGTGATGGATCTCTTCGATAACACGATCAAGGGAACTGAAATGATCTCTCAAAAGCACCAGCTGGCTCTGCTCGGTGAAATTCAAGAGAGAGGCACCAAAAAATCCCGCCAAAAAGAACGGGAACATTATCTCATCACAGATCAAAACATTCCGTTTCGTATTACGGAAAGCTATAAAGCAATGCGAACCAACCTTATTTTTGCTCTGTCAACATCGGATAAGAAAATCATTGCGGTATCAAGCGCGTTACCCGGAGAAGGCAAATCAACGGTTGTCGCAAATCTCGCCATCGCTTTCTCTCAACTGAGCGAAAGCAAAGTCCTGCTGATCGATGCAGATATGAGAAAGCCTGTTCAGCACAAGCTGTTTCATATCAAAAATAATGCCGGAATCGCCGAATATCTTGGAAAAATGAAGCAGAAAACGGAATGTATTCATTCAACCAGTATTTCAAATCTGGATATTATCCCATCCGGCTCATGTCCGCCAAATCCGTCGGAATTGCTGGGCTCTGAACAGATGGAAAAGCTACTTTCTGAGGCATCGGCAGAATATGATTACATCTTGATCGATATGCCGCCGGTGAACATTGTCAGCGATCCGTTGACCATTGGCAAAAGCATTTCCGGAATGATCGTGGTAGCGCATTACGGAAAAACAACCTACAGTGATGTGGATGAGCTGATGCGCAGGGTGCAATCTTCTGATACAAAGATTCTGGGCTATGTGCTCAATGAAGTGAACAACAAACGCAACGGAAATTACAGCTATAATAAGAAGTATCAATATTACAGCTACAGTGACCAATTGAAGAAGAAAGAGGAGCAGCATGCTGACTGATTATCATTGTCATGTCCTTCCAAACATGGATGACGGTGCGGCAACACCTGAAATATCAGAGAAAATGCTCAATCTGATGAAAATGCAGGGCGTCGGAAGAGTGATTCTGACGCCGCATTTTTATCCGCACCGCGAACAGTCGGTAGAAGCATTTCTGAACAAGAGAGCGGCTTCCTTTGCAAAGATATCGCACAGGACAGAGTTTGTATTTCATCTTGGAGCGGAGGTCGCCATAGAGTGCGGGTGCTCTGAGATTCCCGGAATCGAACAGCTTGCAATGGAAGGATCCAAGCTCATGCTGCTGGAGCTTCCTTTCTCGGGATATGGACGATGGGTACTCGATGAAATTCACAACCTGAGATGTGCAGGGATTGTGCCGATGCTTGCTCATATTCATCGGTATATCGGGGTTTATTCAACATCGCAGATTTGCGAGATTTTGGACTCAGATGTGATTTTTCAAGTAAATGTGGAAGCCTTCTCAAGCTTTCGTGAGCGCAGATTTGTCAAAAAGCTGATTCGTTCCGGCACAAAGATTGTGTTTGGAAGTGATGCGCACAATTTGACGGACAGAAGACCAAATTTTGATTCTTTGAAGCGGAATGCAAAAGCAGAACTCATCGAATATTCAGATGGTTTGATGGGATCATCATGATGAAGGCAATACGCACAAAGCCCGAAAAATCGAGAAATAAAATTGATTGCGAAAGCACTCCGGTGGCATATTTCGTAAATCCTGTTGCTTTGTTCAGTAATACTGTGAAGCGTCCTATTGGTATACCAGTGGTATACCAGATGACAACCAAATGACAACCAAATGGCAACCAAGGTTAGGAGAGATTAGGATAAGATAGGTTAAGTTAGGAGAAGATCAGGCAGCGCCGCCGCGCGCAAGAGAAAACACCTTCCTCAAAATCCATGGTGTGGAAAGTCAAAGAAATGGGGTTTGCGATTTTCCTTGCACATCCTTGCACACTTGCAAAAGAATAAGGGTAAAAAAAGCCAGCAGGGGGAGCTCCCTCTGCCGGCTGTTGTATTGCGTTTCTCTCAGCTTCGTGCTGCAAACAGCAATTTGCGAAAATACAGTTTGCAATGATCGGTATAGCATAAAAAGCGACGCAAATCCGTTAAATTACGAAGATACGTCGTTTCCTGCACATTTTCAATTGAAAGCAGGTGAGGGGAATCGAACCCCCGACCTCAGCTTGGGAAGCTGATGTTTTACCATTAAACTACACCTGCATACACAAATGGCACACCGTAGGTGCGCCATCCCATGGTGCGGATAAGAGGACTTGAACCTCCATGATATTGCTATCATATGGACCTGAACCATACGCGTCTGCCAATTCCGCCATATCCGCATCTGCTATTCCGCACCGCAGTTCCCTGAGTGCTCTATCATTATAGCACAAACGGTCGGACTTGTCAAGCACTTTTTGAGATTTTTCAAAAAAATTTTTTCGCGCGCCGGTTTTTCTATCCAATGCGCAGGATTCTCACCATAATTCCTTACACGCATCACACAAAAAGACTAAAATTGCAGTGCACTTGTGGCGTATGCTCTTCTTTCTTTCAAAAAAATCACCTGCTTTGCAGAAAGTTTTGCATTTTCCGTCAAAGTATGCTATAATAGTAGGGATCGTAATTGACAGAAAGGACGATGAACCGATGGCTGCATATCTTGATAACGCAGCAACCACCAAGCCCTGCACGGAATGCATTGCGGCAATGACCGATGCCATGGCCCATACATACGGAAATCCATCATCACTGCATCGCATGGGATTGGATGCACAGCTTGTGGTAGATGCTGCACGCAAACAAATCGCAGCTGCACTTTCTTGTGAACCGGAACGCATTGTATTCACATCAGGAGCAACCGAAAGCAATAATCTGGCGATTTTTGGTACGGCAGGTGCTTATGGAAAACGCCGCAAAAAAATGGTCGTTACCGCCGTGGAGCACGCCTCCGTTCGCGCAGCATATGACCGTTTAGAGGCGCAAGGCTTCACGGTGGTGCGCGTTGCACCCAATACCGATGGTGAGCTGGATCCGGAAGCATTTCTTGCGGAAATTGATGAAGACACCTGTTTGGCAAGCATGATGCTGGTCAATAATGAAACAGGTGCAGTTCTGCCGGTGCGGCACGCTTTTTATGCCGCGAAGAAAAAAAATCCACAGCTGGTTACCCACTGCGATGCGGTGCAAGGATTTTTGAAAATCGGATGTACGGTAAACGAATTAGGAGCCGATCTCATTTCGGTCAGTGCCCATAAAATTCATGGCGCAAAAGGCGCAGGCGCGCTCTATATTCGTAAGGGTACGCGATTAACGCCCCTGCTGTACGGTGGCGAACAAGAGCAAAAGCTGCGCCCCGGCACAGAATCCGTACCGCTGATTGCAGGATTTGGGGCAGCGGCTGCCATGATGCGAAAAACGCTGCCTATGCGCACAGAATACATCACACAATTACGCAAAGAAGCGGTTTCGCAGCTTTCTGCTATTGAGGATGTCGTCATTCATCAACCCGGTAGCTGCTCACCCTATATTCTCAGTGCAGCAGTGAAGGGTCTGCGTGCGGAGACGTTGCTGCATTTTCTGGCTGAACGAGAAGTATATGTTTCCAGCGGATCAGCCTGCTCTAAGGGGAAACCCAGTGGTGTGCTGCAAGCTTTTCGCATTCCAAGCGATCTTGCCGACAGCACCATCCGTATCAGTTTCTGCGCTGAAAACACCGCCAATGACATCAAATGCCTGGCAGAGGGCATCAAAGCGGCAAGGCTACAATTGATCCATAAACGATAAACCGCAAGATACCGATCAAATAATAGAAAAGAGGAAGATTCCATGCGAGAAATTATTCTGTTGAAATATGGTGAGTTGGCACTGAAGGGTCTGAACCGCAACAGCTTTGAGGATGTGCTGCTGCGCAACATCCGCCACAGATTGAAGCATATCGGCAATTTTGAATATGCCAAAGGACAATCCACCATCTACATCACCCCTTGCGCCGATACCGATGCAGCCTGCAATGCTTTGATAGATGCTGCCATGCCCCGCTTACAAAAGGTATTCGGTATCGCCGCGCTGTGCCGCGCGTTGGTCTGTGAAAAGGATTTTGCTGATATCACAGCTCGCGCCATTCCCTATCTGCAAGAAGTATTGCCTTATGCAAAGACCTTTAAGGTTGAGGCAAAACGCGCCGATAAAGCATTTCCTCTAAAGTCGCCACAAATCTGTGCAGAGCTGGGTGGTATTTTGCTTGAGGCATTTCCTTCGCTGACGGTAGATGTACACAATCCCGATATCACAGTTACGGTGGAGATTCGTGACACCAACGCATATATTCACGCTGCTAAGCAAAAAGGCGCAGGTGGACTGCCTGTTGGAACTGCCGGCAACGGTCTGCTGCTACTTTCCGGCGGCATTGATAGCCCCGTTGCTGCATGGATGATGGCAAAACGTGGTATGCGCATCACTGCCTGCCATTTTGAAAGCCCCCCCTACACTTCGGAACGTGCCCGCATGAAAGTAGAAACGCTGGTGGAAAAACTAGCACCTTGGTGTGGTAGCATGGCGTTCTTCTGTGTGCCGTTTACCGAGATTCAAGAAGTGTTGCGTCGCGAATGCCCTGAGGAGTATTTCACTATACTCATGCGCCGCTTGATGATGGAAATCGCACAGCGCATTGCCGCACAAAACGAATGCGAAGCAATCATCACCGGTGAAAGTCTGGGGCAGGTTGCCAGCCAGACTTTACAGGCGATCCACTGCACCGATGCGATTTCCAAGCTCCCCGTGCTGCGTCCCCTCATCGGCATGGATAAAACCGAGATCATCGACATTGCACGCCACATCGATACCTTTGAAACCTCCATCCTTCCCTACGAGGATTGCTGCACGGTGTTCACTCCTCGTCATCCCAGACTGCGACCCCGACTAGATGATGTGGAAGCCGCACAAAATGCCGTTGACTTCAGCGCGCTGATCGATAAAGCCGTGCAAAATACCACAAAAAAAATCTTTGCAATGCGCGTTGCCGAGAACGATCAGGCATAAGCCAATACGAATGATCTGCCAAAGATTGACAATGCAGCCCAAAATGCCATCAAATTTTTTGGTGAAGTTATGGAGAATATCATGAAAATATGCCATGAGTATGGTAAAGATTCCAAAGTTTTTGCAGCTGACCTTGACAAAACCGTAGCCGATGTAGTAAAATTGTTATGGGAAAGGGGTCTCTCTGTCGCCACGGCGGAAAGCCTGACAGGTGGACTTCTCTCCGAGCGTATTACATCAGTGGCAGGCGCATCGCAGGTATTTGAGCTTGGAATCTGCACCTACTCCGACAGAATGAAACGGGATATGCTCGCAGTACCACCCGAGATCTTGCAGCGTTACGGCGCTGTCAGCAGAGAAACAGCCTACGCAATGGCAAGCGGATTGTCTGTCCGCTCCGGTGCGAGTCTCTCTCTGGCGGTGACCGGCATTGCAGGGCCGGATGGTGGCACAAAAGAACATCCCGTGGGTACTGTTTACGCAGGCTTTGCGTTTCAGGGTGAGGTAGCTGCAACCTTACTGCGGCTCTGGGAACTTCCAGAGCTTGACAGAGACGGTATCCGGCACAATACTGCAAAATGTGTGTTTTGTATCGCAAAACAGCTGCTTGAGGCGGAGTACTTTCGCTGAAAGCCGCAACCTGTACGGCACAAACGCTCATGCACGCTTTTTTTCGAGCGATGCAAGGCGGAGGTTGCCGTCAATGATGGAGGCGTTCTTCCCATGAGTGACAAACTTCAGCAAAACCCCAACCCCATGCAGAATCATGAAAACTGTCCCGATACAGGGGCAGAACGACCCGTTTTTTCCTCGCTGCCCCCATTGGCAGAGGAAACCGGCGCAGAGGGCAAAACAAATTCCGATGACGCCATCGGCGAGCCGCTGCAATCTGCGGTACGCGCAGAAGCAGCCGACCCGACTTTGGAAGATTCTGAAAATGTTGAGAACACTGTAGCCGTGAGCGAAAAAACGGATGACATTGACGCCATTCTCGCGGAGGTGGACGCAATGCGTCATACACTCGATGCGCAGCAAGGCGACAATGTGCCGCAAGGAGATTCCCCCGAGCAGGAAACGGGCTCCAAGCAGGCAACTTCAGACGCGTCTGCACCTGAAATTTCCAAAACGGAGACGGTAACGCCGCCGAAAAAGAAATCAGGCAAGAAAAAGAAGCGTAAGAAGAAAAAGCGCAAGCGCTATACGATAGCGCAGGGTTTGCGGGATCTGTTTCCCGTGCGCGGCGATTCCGCTTTCGATGTCATCAGAAAAATCATCTTTCTTGTTGCACTCATCGCATTTGCAGTTTGCTTGTATCTCATCGCCGATTACTACACTGAGCTGTATCTGAACAAGCGATTGCATGAAGGAATGCAGAATGAGGTCGCAAACTATCACAGCAGCCAATCATCCGATTCGACGATCCTGGAAACCACCCCACAGGGTGAGGTGTATGAGTACCTCGAATACAACTACATTGCAGATATGTACCTGGATCGCAACTCCGATTTAGTCGGCTATATTACCATCGAAGGCACACCAGTAAGCTACCCCGTCGTGCAGCGCAAATCGACAGACCCCAATATCAACACCAACGATTATTACCTCTACCGGGCGTTTGACCTCTCGGAAAACAGAGCAGGTTGTATCTTCATGGATTATCGCTGCCATTTCGATGAAGTGGTCGGCAACCGCCGAACGGTGGATAATTCCACGAATCTTCTGGTGTACGGGCACAACATGAAAAATGAATCAATGTTCGGCAGCCTGAAGAAATACTACAATAACTACAGCTACTACAGCCAGCACCCCATTATTACGCTGGATTCGCTGTACAAGACCTACTACTATAAGATCTTTGCGATCTTTATCGTAGACGGTGATGATACAACTTCCGAGTACGCTTTCGATTGCTGGAATACCTTTGAATTCGACGATGAAGAGGACTTCCTAGCGTATGTCAACAACGCCAAAAAACGCAACATGATGAAGAACGAGGTCGATGTGACCTACGGCGATCAGCTGCTGACGCTTTACACTTGCAATGGCAAGCTCGAAAACGCAAAGCTCATCATTATGGCGCGTCTCATGCGCGACGGCGAGGACGTCACGGATGGCACACAGTTCAGTGAGCCAAACAGTAACGTTCTCTGGCCGAAGGCATTTTACCAGTACGGAAACTATTCCGAATTTGACCCTGAACTCTTTGTCCCCTACGAATGAGACGAGGGTCCCCGAAGCATCGTCGGCAGTGAGGCTGTGAACGGACGGTTCTATGCCTACATCTTCCGCCCCTGACTTCGGCTATGCTGTAGCCGTGTTCCCTTCACGAATGGCGCACAGCCTTCGCTTCGTACAGTCGCATCAACGACAAACACGGCATCACGCAGCCAAAAATACTTTAGATACAGAAAGGCAGAAAAGCACATACCATTCCTGCGGTATGTCCGTTCGGGCAAGAGGACAGCACCGAACGGCTCATAAGGAGGACACAAACGGTTTCCGGACAAAATCCCCATGCAATCTTGGGGAAATAAAGCCGACCTTCGCGTCGGTGAGATTGATATTTGGAGAGAAACTATGCAAGTTCGAATGCGACGAAACCGCATCGCGCTTCTGGTTGCAGGTGTGATGGCCTTCACCGCAACAGGTGTTGCCCACATCGACCGGAACGCTTTGTATGGCTCGCCCGCTGTCGATGTAGTCTACGCAGCGACAACCACGATGAACGGAATCGATTCCGGCGCACATGCTGTTTCGGGACCCTCACCGCTGATTGTAGGCAATGCCGCAGAGGACTCTGCCGCTGCAAACGATTACAGCGTAACCGATTGGTGGAAGGCCGACATCTCTGAGTATGATCAGAGCCTTTCCCTCATCAGCTACGAGACAGTCTCGGCTGAGCAGGACCCGCTTTTGACGACAACTGCAGTGACAACAACTACCACCGAAACCACCACAACCACCGTCTTTTCCACTTACCGTGAGCCGACACGCACTGTTGGTTCTACCATTGCGGCACAGTCCGATACTGTCGTCTTTTATTCATCGGGCTATGGGCACGGCGTGGGCATGAGCCAGAACGGCGCAAACTACTACGCCATGTACGATGGTTGGGATTATAAGCAAATCCTGGCACATTATTACCCCGGCACCACGCTGGTAAATACCGGCGTGACAGAAGATACACAAATTACGATCGGCAATTGTTCGGGCGATATCGTCTCCGTCATTGCACAGGTCGTGAACCGAGAGATGGGCCCCAGTATGGCACCCGAAGCCCTGAAGGCTCAGGCAATCGCCATCTACAGCTTCTATCTCTTCCATGGTCACGGCTCCGGTCTACAAGGCAAGAAAAATCCCAGCCAGAACATTATCGACGCGGTGCGCTCGGTGCTGGGTACTGCGGTGTATTATAATAATGAGCCCGCAGATACAATGTTCTACGCTTCTGGTGGCGGCGCAACCGCCTCTTGTAAGGATATCTTCTTTATGGATGTCCCCTACTTGGTCAGCGTCCCCGAAAAGCACGACGAAACCTGCGACCCCTACTACAATCAAGCAACAGTCTTTTCGACCGCAAAGCTGAAAAAGATCCTGGAATCCGCATATAATGTTGACTTAACCGGCAACCCCTATGACTGGCTCCAGATCACCTACGGCGACGGCGGATATGTCGCAAGCGTCGTCATCGGTGGAACCGTTACCGTAAAGGGCAATTCCCTGCGCGATGTTCTCGGTCTCCGCTCACCAAAGTTTGAGTTCGTATATCAGCCACCTGTTACTACAACTGCTGAAACGACAACTACCACTGTCGCCTGATTGGGCACAGCAACTTGAATAGAGATCAGACGGTTGGTATTTACTGACCGTCTTTTCTGTTTCATTGTCGGATTATCACCACCTATGAGAGGAACGTCAACATGATATTTCGCCTAATGCTCACTTTGCTATTCATCTTCGGTGCAAACTGCTTTTATCCGGTTTGGCAAGATCCCCTACTGCTTGCCGTTGCCCTGCCTGCTTTGCTGATTCCCAACCTGAGTGCCGGCTTCTTCCACAAAAAAATCCCCACGAGGCGTCTGAAATGCTGCAATCATGGGGTGGAGTGCCTGTATATTTTCGCTTGCTCAGCCGTTTGTTCGGTGATCACACAGCTTCTACTACTCACGCAGATCAGTACCATTGGTTGGAAGCTCTGGGTTATCAGCGCAGTATGGGCTTTCATCGCAAATGCCATCCTATTCTGGAACGGCATCCTCTTCGTGTATTGCACCTCAACCCAACTTGGATGCAAACACCGCGTTATCGGAATCATCTGTGGGCCAATTCCCATCGCTCATCTGTTTGCGCTGCATCATATCATACGAATCGTGCGCAGAGAATTGCGAATCGAAACGGAAAAAGCCACCCTCAATCAATCACGGCAACACTTGCAGATCTGCAAGACCAAATACCCCATTTTGATGGTACATGGCGTATTCTTTCGTGATAACAAGGCATTCAATTACTGGGGAAGAGTGCCAAAACAGCTTGCGCAAAACGGTGCTACCATCTACTATGGCGAGCACCAGTCAGCACTTTCCATCGCTGCCAGTGCCGAAGAGCTTGCCGCACGGATCACTGCCATTGTGGAAAAGGAAGGCTGCGAAAAGGTCAATATCATCGCACACTCTAAGGGCGGTCTGGATTGCCGCTACGCAATCGCGCACTGCGGCATTGCCCCCTATGTCGCTTCCCTTACAACCATCAACACACCTCATCAGGGCTGTGGCTTTGCTGAGTATCTATTGGAGAAAGTTCCCCAAAGCGTTTGTGACAGACTCGCCACGACCTATAACCGTGCTGCAGCTGTAATGGGCGATACCACGCCCGATTTTATGGCGGCTGTTCGTGATCTGACTGCGACACGCTGCCAGGAAACCATGCGCGACCTATATCTGCCAACAGATATTTACACCCAAAGCATCGGTTCCATGCTCAAAGGCTCTGCCGGTGGCAAATTTCCGCTGAATTTTTCGCAGCCACTCGTCAAGTATTTCGATGGCCCAAATGATGGGCTCGTGGCTGCTACCTCATTTCGATGGGGCGAGAATTACTGGTTTATCGTCCCTAAAAGCAACCGTGGCATCTCCCACGGTGATATGATAGACCTGAATCGTGAAAATATTGAAGGCTTTGATGTGCGCGAATTCTATGTGCAGCTTGTCAGCGATTTACGAGAGAAAGGTCTATAACGTGCCAATATCCACATGAATCCTTCTTCCTGCAAATATACATCGAAAACGGTATTTCCTCACAACGAGGGAATACCGCTTTTTCAAAAAAACTGCCACCGCGCGAAAAGCAAAAAAATCCCCACAACGAAAAAATTCGTCATGGGGTAGAAGGAAAGAGGTTACCAGCAAAATTTAGGTGGCAAAACGAAAATGCACAGGCATTCCATTTCGCATGGTGGGCAATACTTCGCCCTGAATCAGCGGCATAAAATAGTCTATTGCCTCCTCAGTGACATCATTTCCATCGGCGTTAATCCACGCTACAGGGAAGGTACGAGTCACATTGGCAACTGACGATGCCGCAATATGTGAGCAGGTAAAGCGATAAGACGCAGTACCTGTATCACGCTGAAGTGTCACCATGCAGCCGCTTTGTCCTTGCAAAGCCAACTCCACAGCATATCTGCCAACCGCCTCGGATTCATCTAAATCTGTGGCAGATGCAAGATGCGCAGCGCAACGCTGCATCACATTCAATTCTATGGAGCGCACCTTGCAGCCGATCTCATCACGCACAAGTTGCTCCAGATATTTACCAACACCGGAAAGATACGCATGACCAAAGGCATCATTTGCCCCAGAACGATATGCTGCACTATGCGGCAGTGTGACACCCTCAGAAACGGCAACGATGACCGAACGGTGATTCTCCATTGCCTTTTGAATATCATGCACAAACTGCACAGTTGAAAACTCATGCTCCGGTAGATAGATCAGATGCGGTGCGACCTCACCATTGGCACGCAACAGACAAGTGGAAGCAGTCAGCCAACCGGCATCCCTGCCCATGATCTCACAAATTGTGACAGACGGCAGGCGATACACAGAGGAATCTCGCACAACCTCTTGCATGGTCATCGCTACATACTTTGCAGCAGATCCAAATCCGGGGGTATGGTCAGTGCCTACCAAATCGTTATCAATCGTTTTGGGCACACCGATGACGCGAATATTACTCCCCTGTTCTGTCAGCCACTTGGAAAGCTTCGCAACGGTATCCATAGAATCGTTGCCGCCAATGTAGAAAAACGCATCAATCGCATTTTTTTGCAGCACATATTGCACCTTGCGGTAAAGCGACTCATCCTGCTCCGGAGCAGGCAAGCGAAAGCGACATGAGCCAAGGGCTGTCGATGGCGTTTTGCGCAACAGATCTACCATTTCCGCAGAAGTCAGTTCACAGGAAAGGTCGACAAACTGTTCATCCATCAAGCCTTGAATGCCATTGCGTACGCCAATCACTGAGATCGGCAAGCGGTTATGCACTTTATTGCTCATTTCAACAGCAGCTTTGTATATGCCTACCAGCGATGCGTTGATGGCACAAGTTGGGCCACCGGATTGGGCAACGGCAAATCTCATGCGGCGTGTAGCTCCTCTCAGGATATTGAAAAATCAGCGCATTGAAGCGTCATCTGATCACAAGATATAGTATACTCCTTTTGTTGCAAAATGTCAATAGGCGAAAGCAGATTTCGTCGCTTTTCCTAATACCGGAAAGGAAGGTCACTTTTTTCATATCAGAATGCACCTGTTTTTTGTGCTAAATTGCTCTTGTAGCAATACAATTATGATGTATCATGTTCTTAGAGCATAATATGTCACATTTTGTTGCCCGCACGATAAAAATCTTCCCGTATTTGCAAGTGGAAATGGAATGAAGGACAGTTTTTCAAATCTGTCCTTGATGAGGATACATCTGTACTGTACACAATGACAGTTATTTGCCGAAATATCCCTCGATTTTCAAAAAATGTCACAATTCTGTGCGAAAACTATTGCAATCATGGCTAAAATGCAGTATAATATTAGCGTACCGAGATATCGGCAACTATACAAGGAGGATGTTATCATGTCTTTAAACAATGCTTATTTGCAGGGCGTTTACGAAAAAGTTTGTGAACGCAACCCCGGCGAGCCTGAGTTCCAGCAAACCGTTTACGAGGTTCTCTCCAGTCTGGTTCCCGTTGTCGAGCGTCGTCCTGACATCGTGAAGGCACGCGTCATTGACCGCATGGTCGAGCCTGAGCGCGCAATTTCTTTCCGTGTTTCTTGGGTGGATGACAATGGCGATGTGCAGGTAAACCGTGGCTACCGTGTGCAGTTCAATTCCGCAATCGGCCCGTACAAGGGTGGCTTGCGTCTGCACCCCTCCGTCAATCTCTCTGTTATGAAATTCCTGGGCTTTGAGCAGACCTTCAAGAATAGCCTTACATCCCTGCCCATGGGCGGTGGCAAGGGTGGCGCGGATTTCGATCCCACCGGCAAGTCCGATGGCGAAGTGATGCGTTTCTGCCAGAGCTTTATGACCGAGCTGGTGAAGCACATTGGCCCGAATACTGATGTTCCCGCTGGTGACATCGGTGTCGGTGCGCGCGAGATCGGCTATCTGTTTGGTCAATACAAGAGACTCCGCAACGAGTTTACTGGCGTTCTCACCGGTAAGGATATGTCCTGCGGCGGTTCTCTGATTCGTCCTGAGGCAACTGGTTACGGTGCTGTCTACTACACCGTTGAGATGCTCAAGACCTTTGGCGAGACCATCAAGGGCAAGACCGTTGCGATCTCTGCATTTGGTAATGTTGCATGGGGTACCGCGAAGAAGGTTGCCGAATTGGGCGGTAAGGTCGTTACCCTCTCTGGCCCCGATGGCTACATCTACGATGAAGAAGGCGTCACTACTGAGGAGAAGTTCAACTTCATGCTCGAAATGCGCGCATCTTGCCGCAACAGAGTACAAGACTACGCCGAGAAGTTTGGTGTGCCCTTCTTCCCGAAGGAAAAGCCTTGGGGTGTCAAGGCAGATATCCTGATGCCCTGCGCTACCCAAAACGAGGTTCGCATTGAGGACGCTGAGAAGATCGTTGCAAACGGCGTGAAGTACTATGTTGAGGTTGCCAATATGCCTACTACCAACGAGGCAATTGACTACCTGAAGCAGCACGGCGTTGTGGTTG
Organism: uncultured Ruminococcus sp.; assembly: GCA_964392175.1. GTDB lineage: Bacteria > Bacillota > Clostridia > Oscillospirales > Ruminococcaceae > Firm-04. Next base: position 91,442 of record CAYMOJ010000002.1, on the reverse strand, counting down.
CTCCTTCCAAGGCTGTAAACGCAGGTGGCGTTGCAGTTTCCGGTTTGGAAATGTCCCAGAACTCTATGCGTTATAACTGGACTGCCGAGGAAGTGGATGCAAAGCTGAAATCCATCATGCAGAACATCTACAAGGCTTCCTATGATGCAGCAAAGGAATACGGCATGGAAGGCGATCTGGTTGCAGGTGCGAACATTGCTGGCTTCTTGAAAGTTGCACAGGCTATGATGTGGCAGGGCGTTTGCTACTGATCTCATTACAGCGTATCGTTAAAGTACAAAGGCGCATTCCGTATATTACGGATGCGCCTTTTGCGCATCAAAGCTTTCTTCAATGGCAGCAGCACTATGCACGCATGATCGTCACGATTGCAAATAAAAAAAGACCGGCATCCCAAAACGGATGCCGGTTTCTTGTTACTCGATCAAACGAGCTGGATGATCGCCATCTCAGCAGCGTCGCCACGACGAGGGCCGACCTTCACCAGTCGGGTGTAACCGCCGTTGCGCTCTGCATAACGAGGAGCGATCTCGTCGAAGAGCTTCTTCGCGACGCTCTCCTTGGTGACATAAGCAAATACCTGACGCTTGCAGTGCAGATCGGCAGCGGCATCATTACCCTGAACAGCCTTGCCCAGTGTAATCATCTTTTCAGCCATTGCACGAACTTCCTTTGCTCTGGTCACAGTGGTTTCGATCTGGCCATTCTCCAGCAGATATGTTACCATACCGCGGAGCATCGCCTTTCTGTGATCGGACGTTCTGCCGAGCTTTCTGGAACCCGCCATTATTGTTCACTCCTTTGTAATTCTTCGATTGCCGCACGCGGCATCGAAACGGGATTAGTCATTGTCATCAGAGCTGAGGTCAAAGCCCAGAGATCTGAGCTTCTCCTTCACCTCATCAAAGGACTTCTTACCGAGGTTTCTGACCTTCATCATCTCGTCCTCGGATTTGCTGATCAAATCTTCAACGGTGTTGATGCCGGCGCGCTTCAAGCAGTTGAAGGAACGCACCGACAGGTCAAGCTCCTCAATGGTCATCTCAAGGATCTTCTCCTTGCCGCCATCGTTCTTCTCAATGAGAACCGGTTCCATGCCCGACTCCTCGGAAAGTTCCACAAAGAGTCGGAGATGCTCGTTGAGGAGATTGGCCGCCTGGGACAGAGCCTCCTTTGCGGAGATGGTGCCGTCAGTCCAGACCTCAATCGTGAGCTTATCGTAGTCAGTCACCTGACCGAGACGAGTGTCCTCAACCTTATAATTCACCTTCAAAACAGGTGTGTAGATGCTATCCACAGCGATCACATCAACGGGCATATTTTCCATAAGCTGCTTGTTGCGCTCTGAAGAAACATAGCCTCTGCCTCTGTCGATGGTGATGGTCATCTCAAGTTTGGCGCCCTTGCTGAGCGTAGCAATGTGCATACCGGGGTTGAGAATGTCCACTTCGGAATCTGCTGTGATGTCTCCGGCGGTCACTTCGCACTCGCCCTCAGCGTCAATGTAGATGTTCTTAGGGCCGTCGCACTTCAGCTTGGCGGTCAGACCCTTGATGGCGAGAATGATCTCAGTCACATCTTCCTTCACACCGGGAACGGTTGTCAGCTCGTGATGCACGCCTTCGATTTTGACGGCGTTGACTGCCACACCGGGCAGCGAGGAGAGCAGAACGCGTCTGAGGCTGTTACCCAGCGTGATGCCATAGCCACGCTCCAGCGGGGAAAGCACAAACTTTCCGTATCTGCCATCGGATTTCAGCTCAACGGTCTCGATTTCGGGCTTCTCGATCTTCAGCATGATTACCCTCCTATATCGCAATCAATGGTGTTGTTGTAGTGTTTGCCTGTACCCTTCGCGGATCCTACAGATCACTTGGAGTACAACTCAACGATCAGGTGGGTCTCTGTCTCGTAATCGATATCCTCGGGGGTAGCGAGTCTTGTTACGGTTGCAGAGAATGCCTCCTTGTCAGCAGTCAGCCAAAGCGGAATGGTTCTGCCCTGGGTCTGCTCAACGACTTCCTTGAATTTCGCGCTGGATCTGCTCTTCTCGCACAATGCGATTACATCGCCAACGGAAACACGATAGGAAGGAATATCGACTTTCTTGCCGTTCACGGTGAAGTGACCGTGGCAGGTAAGCTGTCTTGCTTCACGTCTGGTCAAAGCCAGACCCATACGGTAAACCACATTATCCAGTCTGGATTCCAGCAGCGTAATGAGGTTATCACCGGTCTTGCCCTCCATCTTGCTTGCCAAAACGAAGTACTTACGGAAGGGCTTCTCCATCATGCCATAGATAAACTTCAGCTTCTGCTTCTCCTTCAGCTGTGCGCCGTACTCAGAGACCTTCTTGCGCGCGTTCGCCTTGGGGTTACGGTTAGATTCCTTTGCGATACCCATTACCATGGGGCTGATGCCCAGGTATCTGCATCTTTTGAGGATCGGATCCTTATTTACTGCCATATTCTCTCACACCTCCTGTGATTATACGCGGCGTCTCTTGGGAGGACGGCAACCGTTATGCGGAATGGGTGTGACATCCTTGATCATGCGGACGTCCAGACCCACGGTCTGCAGGGCACGGATCGCAGCCTCACGACCAGAGCCGGGGCCATTGACATATACTTCAACAGTCTTAAGACCATGCTCCATAGCAGCGCGAGCGGCGGTTTCGGCAGCGGTCTGCGCAGCAAAGGGCGTAGACTTCTTGGAACCACGGAAGCCCAGCTCACCGGCACTTGCCCAGGAAATCGCGTTACCCTGCGTATCGGTGATGGTCACGATGGTGTTGTTGAATGTGGACTGAATATGCACCGCGCCGTTTTCGATGTTCTTGCGCTCTCTACGACGTCTGATGGTAGTCACTTTCTTCTTCTGCTGTGCCAAGATACAGTCCCTCCTTACTTCTTCTTGTTAGCGATGGTCTTCTTCGGGCCCTTACGGGTTCTTGCATTGGTTTTCGTGCGCTGTCCTCTGACAGGCAGACCCTTACGGTGACGAACACCGCGATAGCAACCGATATCCACAAGACGCTTGATATCCATCGCAACCTGGCGGCGCTTGTCGCCCTCCACGAGGCAATTGTTATCAATGTACTCACGAAGCGCGGCGACATCCGTCTCGGTCAAGTCTTTCACTCTTGTATCGGGATTGATACCGGTCGCGTTCAGGATCTGGGTAGCCGTCGTCCGGCCAATACCGAAGATATAAGTCAAGCCGATCTCCACACGCTTGTTCTTCGGCAGGTCAACACCAGCGATTCTAGCCATATTCCTAATTACACCTCCATGTGGTCAAGGCTTAGCCCTGACGCTGCTTATGCTTCGGGTTCTCACAAATAATCATGATCTTACCCTTACGCTTGATGACTTTGCATTTCTCGCAGATAGGTTTAACGGAAGGTCTTACTTTCATTGAAAATACCTCCTTGTTATTTTGGCGTGCGAATCACTTCGCTCGCCATGTGATTCTGCCCTTTGTAAGATCATAGGGCGACATCTCAACGGTAACATGGTCACCGGGAACGATGCGGATATAATTCGTTCTCAGCTTGCCGGAGATATGCGCCAGAATCACATGATTGTTCTTCAGCTCGACTTTGAACATCGCATTGGGCAATGCTTCGGTGACAACACCCTCTACCTCAATGACATCCTGTTTCGACATCGTCGATGACCTCCTTACGACCTGAGTCGTTCAATCTGGTTCGATCCGTTTTCGCGGGCTGCATGGGTGCCAGTGCTTTCCGCAGCTGACAGTCATTCATGCCTTCCAGCATCAAAACGCGATCTGTTTTCTGCACATGAACGGAGTTCTTCCGCTTCGGATGTGCAAGCTTTCTACGCTGCCCGTCTGCAATGTACAGATCTCTGCCATTTGCAGAAACCACAACGAAAAAGCGACCGGCATCTCTACCTGCCCTTGCCAGCACCACAGTACCGACTGAACAAGCCAATTTCTGCTCCATGCCTGCTCCTCCGTCAAGGCAACGTCAAAATCACGGGGCCGTCTGCGGTGATCAGCACCTCATGCTCGAAGTGAGCGGAGATGGAACCACTCTTGGTGACCACGGTCCAACCATCGGGCAACTGAACGATCTCATCGCCAACAGCGTTGATCATCGGTTCGATGCAGATGGTCATTCCTTGCACTAGGCGCATACCGTGACCCGGTTTGCCATAGTTGGGGATTTCCGGTTCCTCGTGCAAATTTCGACCGATTCCGTGTCCGCAGTACTGCTTCACGATGCCGTAGCCTCGTTCTCTGCAATGTGCCTCCACGGTGTGGGAAATATCGCCCAGCCGCGCACCGATGTGAGCAACCTTGATTGCTTCATAAAGACTCTCCTCAGTGGTCTGCAACAGTGCCTTTGCCTCGGAAGAAATCTCCCCAACAGCAAATGTGTAGCAGGTATCACTGTGAAAACCTTTATAGAAGGCACCAACATCAACGCTGACGATATCGCCCTCGGTAATTCTCCGATTGCCGGAAGGAATACCGTGAATGACCTCGTTATTGACCGACACACAGGCGCTGGCGGGAAATCCGCCGTATCCCAGAAAGTTGGGCTTTGCGCCATGTGCCGTGATTTCGCGGTAAATGATTTTGTCAATATCCTTTGTTGTCATACCGGGGCGGATCTTCTGACCCACAACCTGCAACGCATTCGCTGCAATCTTACCGGCCTCGCGCATCTTCTCGACATCGGAAGCACTTTTGATTGTGACCATCGAAACTCCCCTCTTTCATCAGCCGTTGATGCCCAAAGCCTCGAACACGAGCTTTGTGGTATCTGCGACTTCCTCCTGGCCCTCAACGGTCAACAGCTTACCGGTCTTTCCATAAAACTCCTTCAATGGAGCAGTCTTTTCGCGGTAAACCTCCAAACGAGAAAGTACGGTCTCAGGGGCATCATCCGGACGCTGCACGGTCTTTGCGCCGCACTTATCGCAAACGCCCTCAACAGCAGTGGGCTTATACTCCATGTGATAAGACGCACCGCAAGCCTCGCAAACACGACGACCAGACATTCTCGCACAGATGCGCGCATCGGGAACAGAAATCTCCAGCACCTTATCGATGTTCACGCCCATGGTATCCAGTGCTTCAGCCTGCGCTACCGTACGGGGAAAACCGTCCAGAATATAGCCCTTTGCGGCATCCGGCTCTGCGATACGATCTTTCAGAATACCGATGACGATTTCATCAGAAACCAACGCGCCGCTTTCCATCGCCTCTTTCGCCTGCAAGCCCAGCGCGGTACCGTTCTTGACGGCTTCGCGGAGCATATTGCCGGTAGAGATCTGCGGAATACCAAGCTTTGCGGAGATCGCTTCTGCCTGTGTACCCTTGCCTGCGCCGGGCGCGCCCAAAAGAATCAGATTCATAGCTGCCTCCTATTGCTTAGTCGAGGAAGCCCTTGTGATGACGCATCATCATCTGGGATTCCAATGTACGGACAGTTTCAATGGCGACACTCACCACGATAAGAATGGAAGTTCCACTCATAGCCGAAATATTCAGCTTGGTGATTTGCAGGAAGATAATCGGGAAAATCGCAATGATACCCAGATACACTGCACCAACCAAGGTCAGCTTGGAGAGAACCTTCTGGATGTAGTCAGAAGTTGGCTTTCCGGGACGAATACCGGGAATTCCACCATTCGACTGACGCAAATTGTTTGCGATCTCAATCGGATTATACTGCATTGAAACATAGAAGAAGTTGAATGCGATAATCAGAATGAAATAGAGAATCGCGTAAGGGATGCTTTGCATATTGAAGAAGTTGATGAAGTAGTAGTAGATCTTCTCGCCCAGACCGGTATCCTCGGTAATCGCACTGACCGGCTCGCGAATCATGGCGATCGTGGAAGGCAGGGACATAAAGCTCATCGCGAAGATGATCGGCATAACGCCAGACATACATACCTTGATGGGCAAATGCGTAGACTGCCCGCCATACTGCTTTCTACCAACAACTCGTTTTGCGTACTGCACCGGAATGCGGCGTTCTGCCTCGTTCATGATGACGATACCGACGATCATTGCTACAAAGATCAACGCATAAACCATCACCAATGTGAAGTAGTTCTTGGGGTCATCGTAGACCAGACCTGCCAATCTGCCAACCTCTTCCGGCAGTCTTGCAACGATACCGGCAAAGAGAATCATGGAGATACCGTTACCGATGCCGTGCTCATTGATGCGGTTACCCATCCAGATAATCAACGAAGAACCGGCAACGAAGCAGCAGATAATGACAAACATCGCGAAGATGCCTTCCCAGCCGCTTGTATAAAGCACTGCGGAACCTCCGTCATCGCCAGTGATATTCTTCAATGTAAGGTAGTAGGCAACTGCCATAAAGACCGCAAGCCCCAGTGCCACGATGGAAGAAATCACATTGAGCTTCTTTCTGCCTTCCTCGCCCTCCTGCTGGAGACGTTCCAGCGGAGGCAATGCGTAGGTCAGCAGCTGAATAATGATACTTGCGTTAATTGTGGGGGTAACACCAAGGGAGAAGATGGTCGCTTGTGAAAGCGCGCCACCTGTAAGGATGTTCAAATACTCGAGAAAGTTTCCGCCCTGTGCCTTTTCCTCCATCCACGAAACAACCACAGATGTATCAAGGAACGGCACGGTAATTGCACTTCCCAAGCGGAAAATCACGATGATAAACAGTGTGAACAGGATCTTTTTACGGATATCCGGAATCTTCCATGCGTTAGCCATGGTTTTGAACACACTACATCACCTCAGCTTTCCCGCCTGCCTTCTCGATTTTTTCTGCTGCTGCCGCAGAGAACTTTGCAGCCTTCACGGTCAGCTTTGCAGTCAGATCACCGTTGCCCAGTACCTTCACACCGCCGTTCTCGATCTTCTTCAGAAGACCGGAAGCGATCAGCAACTCAGTATCCACAACAGTGCCGTCAACGAAGCGATTCAGATCGCCGACATTAACGGTGGAATAACGAGTAGCGAAAATATTGTTGAAGCCGCGTTTCGGAATGCGTCTTGCGAGGGGCATCTGGCCGCCTTCAAAACCGATTCTCACGCCGCCACCGGAACGCGCATTCTGACCCTTATGGCCTTTGCCTGCGGTCTTGCCGTTACCGGAACCGTGTCCTCTGCCGACTCTCTTCACCTCGCGGTTGGAATCAGCAGCAGGAGTCAATTCATGAATCTTCAATGGTTCGCACCTCCTTGCATTAAGCTTCAGTTACCTCAACGAGGTGGGAAATTTTACGAACTTTGCCCTGTGTCTGGGCGTTATCGGGCTGCGTGGTACAGTCGCCGATCTTGCGCAGACCGAGAGAATGAGCAGTTGCAATTTGATCCTGTTTGCAGCCGATCAGACTCTTGATGAGCTTCACATTCTTTGCCATAACAGCTCACTCCTAACCGATTATTTGCCGAAGATCTCAGCAGTTGTCTTACCACGCTTCTCAGCAACAGCCTTCGCGTCGGTGCATTCCATCAAACCGTTGATGGTGGCACGCACAACATTGAAGGGGTTGTTAGAACGCTGGCTCTTGGTACGGATATCCTGAATACCGGCAACTTCGATGACCGAACGGACGGGACCACCTGCGATAACGCCGGTACCGGGGGCAGCGGGCATCATCAGAACACGACCTGCGCCAAATTTGCCTACCACCTCGTGAGGAATGGTTGTACCGCGGAGGGAAACGCGAACAAGATTCTTCTTCGCATCTTCGATGCCCTTGCGGATAGCGTCCGGAACTTCACCGGACTTGCCCATGCCGAAGCCAACAACGCCGTTTCCGTCGCCTACAACAACCAGGGCAGAGAATTTCATGATGCGACCGCCCTTTACCGTCTTACTAACACGGTTAATCGAAACGACCTTCTCCATAAGCTCCATATTGGATGCGTCAATCAGTGCCAATCGAATTCCCTCCTTCTTTAGAACTGCAACCCGTTCTCGCGGGCGCCGTCTGCAAGCTCCTGCACTCTGCCGTGGTAGACGTAACCACCACGATCAAACACCACGTTGGAGATGCCCTTATCAACTGCCTTCTTGGCAATCGCAGCACCAACCAGGCGTGCGCCTTCCTTGTTGCCGCCGTTGCCCTCAAAGCCCTTATCCTGGCTAGATGCGGAAACGATGGTCACACCGTTTACATCATCGATCAGCTGTGCGTAAATGTGCTTTGTGGAGCGGTATACGCTCAGTCTGGGGCGCTCGGGCGTGCCGGAGATCTTAGCGCGAACTCTGCGATGTCTCTTGAGACGGGCTTTGTTGCTGTCAATTTTCTTTACCATAGCAATTCACCTTTCTCCTTATTTCTTGCCCTTGCCGGCTTTGCCTTCCTTACGGATGATATACTCGTCCTCGTAGCGAATACCCTTGCCCTTGTAAGGCTCCGGTGGACGCTTCTCGCGAACTTCTGCGGCAAACTGTCCAACGGCTTGCTTATCGTGACCGTTGATGACAATCTTGTTTGCGTTGGGTACATCAATGGTGATGCCGTCGATTTCGGGAACGATAACCTGGTGAGAGTACCCGAGGTTCATAACCAGCTTCTTGCCGTCCTTTGCAGCACGGTAGCCAACGCCCTCGATGAGCAGCACTTTGCTGTAGCCCTCGCTAACGCCGTGGATCATGTTTGCGATCAAGGTTCTGGTCAGACCGTGCAGTGCGCGGCTCTCACTCAGATCGTTGGGGCGGGTCACGGTGACCTGTGCGCCCTCAACAGCAATCTTCATTGCTGCATTTGCCTGGTAGCTGTTCTCGCCCTTGGGGCCCTTTACGGTAACGAAGTTCTTCTCGTCAACTGTAACGGTTACGCCGGCGGGAATCGCGATAGGCAGTCTTCCGATTCTTGACATTGTACGACCCCCCTTACCAGATATAAGCGAGCACTTCGCCGCCGACATTCAGCTCTCTGGCCTTCTTGTCGGTCATGATGCCCTTGGAAGTGGAAACGATGACAATGCCCAGCCCTTTACGAACCTTCGGCATATCCTCGCAGCTGCTATAGATTCGCAGACCGGGCTTGGATACACGGCGAAGACCGCTGATGACAGGCGTTCTGTTATCGCTGTACTTCAGATTGATGCGGATGATACCCTGCTTGCCGTCCTCGATGACCTGGAAGCTCTTGATGTAACCCTCATCCAACAGGATCTGGGTAATCGCCTTCTTCACATTGGAAGCAGGAATGTCAACCGTGGCGTGCTTTGCGGAATTTGCATTGCGGATGCGTGTCAACAGATCCGCGATTGTATCGGAAATTTGCATGCCGAATGACCTCCTATTCTATCGTCGGTTTACCAGCTAGCCTTCTTGACACCGGGGATCTGACCATCGTGTGCAAGCTCTCTGAAGCAAATTCGGCAAATACCGAACTTTCTGAGATAGGCATGGGGTCTGCCGCAGATTTTGCATCTGTTGTATGCACGAGTAGAGAACTTAGGTGCTCTCTGCTGCTTTAAAATCATAGATTTCTTTGCCATATGCTCCTCCTGATTACTTAGCGAAGGGTGCGCCTAAAAGCGTAAGCAGCTCCTTGGCCTCTTCGTCGGTGGATGCGGTTGTAATGAAGTTGATATCCATACCGCGCACCTTATCGATCTTGTCGTACTCGATCTCAGGGAAGATCAACTGCTCTTTGAGACCGGTGGAGTAATTCCCCTTGCCATCAAAGGAGTTGGGGTTGATACCGCGGAAGTCACGAACGCGGGGGAAAGAAATGTTGAACAGCTTATCAACGAAATCCCACATCTTCTCACCACGAAGTGTTACCTTCACGCCGATGGGCATACCCTCACGGAGCTTGAAGTTTGCAACAGACTTCTTGGCGCGGCATACAACAGGTCTTTGACCGGTGATCAGACCCAGATCGTTCATGATCGCGTCGATCGCCTTGGCATTTTCCTTGGCTTCGCCGGCGCCCACATTGACCACGACCTTATCAAGACGAGGAATCTGCATCACATTCTTGTAGCCAAACTTCTTCATCAGTGCCGGAGCGACGGTGCCGGCATAATAGTCTTTCAATCTAGCCATCATCGTTCTCCTTTATCATTCAAATGTCGCGTTGCACTCTTTGCAAACGCGGAACTTCTTGCCATCAACCACAGAATGACCGACTCTGGTAGGCTTGCCGCACTTGGGGCAAACAAGCTGCACTTTGCAGGCGTAGATCGGCGACTCTGCCTTCACAATACCGCCCTGCTGGCCGACTCTGGTAGGCTTAACATGCTTTGTGATCATCTTGAAGCCTTCAACGATGACCTTGCCCTCCTTCGGGCTGACTGCTACAACCTTACCGGTGCGCAGTGTTTTCTTGTCGACATCGGAGTACTTATCGCTCGGCTTGCCTACACGAAGCACTACGGTATCGCCGGTTTTCACATGAACCTTATTCATCTGCGAGTACCTCCAATCAAAGGACTTCCGGTGCAAGGCTGAGGATCTTCACATAGTCGTGGTCTCTCAGCTCTCTGGCTACCGGTCCGAAAATACGGGTGCCCTTGGGGGTCTTGTCTTCTTTGATGATTACTGCGGCATTCTCATCAAAACGAATGTAAGTGCCGTCCTCTCTGCGAAGACCCTTCGCAGAACGAACGATAACGGCCTTAACAACGTCACCCTTCTTTACAACGCCGCCGGGTGCTGCTTTCTTAACGGAAGCGACAACTACATCACCGATGTTTGCGTACCGTCTGCGAGTACCGCCCAGCACACGGATGCACATAAGCTCCTTTGCGCCGGTGTTGTCAGCAACCTTTAAGTAGGATTGCATCTGAATCACAGCAATTTCCTCCCTTATACGGTTCGCACAGAATCCGACAGACGGTTTCCAACCGTTTGTTTTGAGTTCCGTGCCATCTTTCTTACAGCGAGATTACTTTGCCTTCTCGATGATGCTCACGACGCGCCATCTCTTATCCTTGGAAAGCGGGCGGGTCTCCATCAACAGAACGCGGTCACCGACGCGGCACTCATTGTTCTCATCATGCGCCTTCAGGTGTACGGTACGCTTCACGATCTTCTTGTACAGCGGATGTGCCACATTATCGATGATCGCGACGACGACCGTCTTATCCATCTTATCGCTGATGACCTTGCCGGTACGGGTCTTTCTCAGGTTTCTCTCCATGGTCTCACTCACGATGATTCCTCCTTCACTCAGGCATTCGCCGCAGTCTGAGCGGCACGAATGCAGGTCTTCACGCGGGCGATGTCCTTCTTCACTGCATTCAGGCGAGCAGTATTCTCAAGCTGATTGGCAGCGAGCTGGAAGCGGAGATTGAACAGTTCAGCCTTGAGGTTTGCGAGGGTCTCGTTCATCTCCTCAAGGGTCATCTTTCTGATTTCAGATGCTTTCATGCCTGCATACCTCCCTCAGTCTCCTTGGCAATGATCTTGCACTTGACCGGCAGCTTGTGCATTGCAAGACGAAGTGCCTCACGGGCAACCTCCTCCGAAACGCCTGCGATCTCGAACATGACTCTGCCGGGCTTCACCACTGCGACCCAGTACTCGGGAGAACCTTTACCGGAACCCATTCGGGTCTCAGCAGGCTTCTCGGTGATGGGCTTGTCAGGGAAAATCTTAATCCAAACTTTACCGCCACGCTTGATGTAACGAGTCATGGCGATACGGGCTGCCTCGATCTGGTTGGAAGTGATCCAGGACGGTTCCATCGCAACCAAACCGAAATCGCCGTAGCTGACGCGGTTGCCGCGCAGAGCCTTACCGGTCAGTCGGCCTCTGTGTACACGGCGGTACTTAACTCTCTTTGGAAGCAGCATTTGCAGAACCTCCTTCTCTTCTATTCTGGTTAAAATCGCGACGAGGTCTGCGATCGCCGTTGTTGCCGTTAAAATCACGACGCTGTCTACGATCGTTGCCACCATTGCGATCATCACGACGACGACGACGATCATCATTTCTGCGATCGTTCTTCTTCTCGTAGCGCTCCTTATTGGCAGCTGCCTTTGCGGCATCGCCCTTCAGAACCTCGCCCTTGTAGATCCAAACCTTCACGCCGATGCGACCGTAGGTGGTGTTTGCCTCAGCAAAACCGTAGTCGATATCTGCACGAATGGTCTGAAGCGGGATGGTACCCTCGTGGTAGCACTCGGAGCGAGCAATCTCGGCACCTGCCAGACGACCGCTGCACATGATCTTGATACCCTTGGCACCCATTTTCATGGTTCTGCCGATGGAGCCCTTCATGGCGCGACGGAATGCAACACGATTCTCAAGATCGGACGCGATCTTCTCGGCGACCAGCTGTGCGCACAGATCCATAACCTTCACTTCAATGATATTCACCGAAACGGATTTGCCGATCTTCGCCTCAAGCTTTTTGCGGAGGTTATCAATCTCGGCACCGCCGCGACCGATCACAAGACCGGGCTTTGCGCAGTGAATGTGAATACGAACCTTCTCGGGAATACGCTCGATCTCTACGCGAGCGATACCGGCGGCATACAGGGTCTTTTTAATGTACTCGCGGAGGTTATAGTCCTCAACGAGGGTATCACCGAATTCCTTCTTGCGGGCGAACCAGCGGGAATCCCAATCCTTGATGATACCAACACGCATACCATGCGGATTAACTTTCTGTCCCATTCGACTTATGCCTCCCTTTCCTTGAGGATGATGGTGATATTGGAAGTGCGCTTGTTGATGCGGAATGCTCTACCGTGTGCGCGGGGCTGGATTCTCTTGAGAATCGGGCCGGGGCCTACATTGCAGCTTGCAACATACAGCGCTTCCTTATTCATGGAATGGTTGTTATCGGCATTTGCGATTGCGGAGCAGAGCAGCTTCTTCACGATAGGACAAGCAGCCTTGGGGGTCAGATCCAGCGCAGCCAGAGCGACGTCAACAGGCTGATTGCGGATCAGATCAAGAACGACCTGTACCTTTCTAGGCGAAATACGAGCGAGACGCAGCTTTGCGACTGCCTGCGGCTCACGAACGGTCTCCGCTGTAGTGTTCTTAGCCATCTAAATTCCTCCTTCCGATTACTTCTTGCCGTTGTTCGAGGTCTTCGAACCGGCGTGGCCGCGGAAGGTTCTGGTCGGGGCAAACTCGCCGAGCTTGTGACCAATCATTTCCTCGGTAACATAAACCGGAACATGCTTACGGCCATCATGTACTGCAAAGGTGTGGCCAACGAATTCCGGAAAGATCGTGGAAGAACGGCTCCATGTTTTCAAAACCTTCTTCTCACCGGCCGCGTTCATAGCGTCCACTCTCTTCATAAGAGCTTCCTGCACGAAAGGGCCCTTCTTAACGCTTCTGCTCATGGTTCAGCCTCCTCTCCTTACTTTCCGTTTCTTCTCTTCACGATGAGCTTATCGGAAGCCTTATGGCGCTTACGAGTCTTGTAACCCAGAGCAGGCTTGCCCCAAGGGGTTACAGGGCCGGGGCGACCGATGGGGGACTTACCCTCACCACCGCCATGGGGGTGATCGCAGGGGTTCATCACGGAACCGCGAACGGTGGGACGAATGCCCATGTGACGGATACGACCTGCTTTACCATAGTGAACATTTTCGTGGTCGATGTTAGAAACCTGACCAACGGTAGCCTTGCCAATGACGGGAACCTTTCTCATTTCACCGCTGGGCAAACGGATCAGCGCATATGCACCTTCCTTGCCCATGAGCTGTGCCATGTTACCGGCACTGCGAACGAGTTGACCGCCCTTTCCGGGATACATTTCAATATTGTGGATGAAAGTACCAACCGGAATGTTCGCCAAAGGCAGTGCGTTGCCGGGCTTGATATCGGCATCCGGGCCACTGCAAACCACATCGCCGACCTTCAATCCGTGCGGAGCGATGATGTAGCGCTTTTCGCCGTCCTCATACTGAAGCAACGCGATGAATGCGGAACGGTTCGGATCGTACTCCAAGCTGATAACAGTTGCGTTGATGCCATCTTTGTTACGCTTGAAGTCGATGATTCTGTATTTTGGGCGAACGCCGCCGCCGTGATGACGAACGGTGATTCTGCCGTAGCTGTTTCTGCCGGACTTCTTCTTCAGAGTCACGCACAGAGACTTCTCGGGGCCATTCTTGGAAAGACCGGAGTAATCGGTAACGGTCATGCCACGGCGGCCGGGAGTAGTCGGCTTATAGGCTTTGATTGCCATTGCTTAATTCAACTCCTTAAATCAATGCTTTTTTGCGGGAGCATGACTCCCATACGGGCAAGAGCAAACGCTCCTGCGGCTGCGTCAGGGTACGCAGCGCATCTGTATACAGATGCCAGAAAGAGGATCTTAGAACATACCGTCGAAGAACTCGATGGTGCCTCTTCTCTTCTTGCCGTCCTTACCGGGGGTAGGCTCGGGATTCACGGTTACTACAGCCTTTTTCCAGCTAGCAGTAGTGCCCTGATAGCGGCCGACTCTCTTGGAACGGCCACGGACGTTCAGGGTATTCACCTTAGTGACCTGAACATTGAAGAGTTGCTCGACAGCGTTGGCGATTTCAAGCTTATTAGCGGTCTTTGCAACCTCAAAGGTGTACTTGCCGGTGGGCAGAATGTCGATAGACTGCTCAGTGATGACCGGTCTCAGAATGATATCCTGCGGTGCTTTCATTTTGCGTACACCTCCTCGATTTTTGCAACGGCATCCTTGCTTACGATGAATGCATCATAGTTGAGGATGTCATAAACATTCAGAGTGTTGACAGCAGCGGTCTTTACGCCGGGGATATTGTTTGCGCTGCGATAAACGAGCTTGTCAGCTTCAGCGGTCACGATCAAAGCCTTGCCATTGATGCCCAGACCTTCAAGCATCTTTACGATGGTCTTGGTCTTGTAGTCATCCATTGCCAAGCGATCCACCACGCGGATGGTCTCATCCTGCACCTTTGTGGAGAATGCAGAGAGCATTGCCAGACGGCGGACTTTCTTGTTCAGGCTGAAGCGATAGCTTCTAGGCTTGGGGCCAAGTGCCACACCACCGTGATACCACTGCGGTGCGCGAATGGAACCCTGACGTGCATGACCGGTGCCCTTCTGACGGTAGGGCTTTCTGCCGCCACCGGCAACCTCGGTACGCGTCAGCGTAGACTGTGTGCCTTGACGCTGGTTTGCGAGATAATTGACGACACAGGCGTGCATTACAGCCTCGTTAGGAGTAATGCCGAACACGGCATCGTTCAATTCGGTTTCGGAAACCTTCTTGCCTTCCATATCAAATACAGAAACTGTTGCCATTTCGATTTCCTCCTTCCTTAAGCCTTCTTGATGCTGTTCACAACGGTAACGATGCCGCCCTTAGGGCCGGGAATCGCACCACGGATCGCGATCAGACGATTCTCAGCATCAATGCTGACGATTTCAAGATTCTGAACGGTCACGCTCTCTGCGCCCATATGACCTGCCAGGCCCTTGCCCTTGTAGATACGAGAGGGCGAGGAGCAAGCACCCATAGAACCCGCTTGACGATGGACAGGGCCGGTACCGTGGGTTTCCTTCAGTCTGTGCTGACCGTAGCGCTTGATGGGACCTGCATAGCCCTTACCTTTGCTGGTGCCGCTAACATCCACGATATCGCCAACGGCGAAGGTATCCACGGTGATGGTATCGCCCACATTATAGGTAGAGCAATCATCAAAGCGGAACTCCTTCAGAGTACGGAGCAGACCACAATTCGCCTTGTCAAGATGACCTTTACGGGGCTTGTTGACATTTGCAGCCTTGATGGTGCCGTAGCCAACCTGGATGGCTTCGTAACCGTCGTTCTCGTTTGTCTTCTTCTGCGTCACGAAGCAGGGGCCTGCCTCGATGACAGTAACCGGTACGACTTTACCGGTCTCATCGAAGATCTGCGTCATGCCGATCTTCTTGCCAATAATGGCTTTCTTCATGATGAGTTTCCTCCTTTGGTTATTGGTTGACGCATTTGCATCAACATGACCGACGGCTCGCAAGATGCCGTCTGTTCCCCTTGCGCTGAACTTACTTCAGCTCCATGTCGATATCGACACCGGCGGGGATCTCGAGCTTTGTCAGTGCATCCATCGTTGCCTTTGTGGGGCGGATGACGTCGATCAAACGCTTATGCGTTCTAAGCTCGAACTGTTCGCGGCTATCCTTATATTTGTGCACTGCACGAAGGATGGTCACGATTTCCTTGTCGGTCGGGAGCGGGATGGGACCGGAAACCTTCTGTGCGCCACCGCGCTTTGCTGCCTCGATGATCTTTGCCGCCGCAGCATCTACGGTTGCATGCTCGTAGCCCTTGACCTTGATTCTGAGTTTTTCGCTGCCTGCCACTTGATTACCCTCCTCAAATTATTTTGCCGGGGGCTGTGGAGAAATGATCGTTTTTTTCGTGTGCCACGCTTGCTTTACTGATGCGTGCAACGCGGTTGCGTTTCCTACAACGTTCCCTCGTGTTTCCTGCACACACCCATAAAAAAGCCCGATGCGTTATTGCCTCGGGGTGTTCTGGACAAGCATGGTTTGTTCCGGCAGAGCGTGAGCGCCCTCGCCCTATGCGCAAAGGTTCACGACCTTCCCGATCTCGACTTCTTTGTTCCGCGGCACTGTAGGAAGCGCAACGCAGAGCATTCCTCGTCGAAAAACGCGTGGTTTCGCGTTCTTTGCATACACACAAACCGTGTTCATATCTCAAATCGCCCGTTTGTCGGACATACTCCGCGTGAATTACCGCACATACCGTGCGCAACCTCACGCCTCAACGCATATCTTGTGCAATCAGCTTTATTAGTATATCATAGATTGCGGCAGATTGCAAGAGCCTGTGAAACTTTTCTATAGAAAAGTTTCACAGGCATCTCGCTTAATTTTTATGCAACTTGACGATAAATCTCCGATGTCGCAACCGCAAGTCGCAAAACATCGGAGATCTACCTTCGTTTATTGATTATTTGCCCTTCTTTGTGGGTGCATTCTTAGCTGATTGCTTCGCATCGCTCTTTCCAAGGCCATATTTCTCCCTGATCGATTTTGGAAAGTAGTCTGCCGGTTCAGAGTAAACAATTTTCTTCGGTGTTTTCTCCATTCGCGTCCACTCCTTTATTTCAGATACTCGCTCATTACATTGACATTCATTGTGTTGACAACGCCACAGCTTTCGTGCCATTCGAACATACTATTTATATTGCCTTGCCGCAGCAAGCTCACTGAATCGCCGCAAACGCCTGATCAATATCAGCGATAATATCTTCGACATTTTCCAAGCCGCAGGAGAAGCGAATCATGCCTGCATTGATACCGGCGGCCACCAACTGCTCGTCCGTAAGCTGGCGGTGCGTCTCACTGGCTGGGTGCAACACGCAGGTACGAATATCCGCCACATGAACCACATTGGAAGCAAGTTTCAGTGCATCCATGAAGTGCATGGCGGCTTCTCTGCCGCCCTTGATCACAAAAGAGATCACGCCACTGGCACCATTCGGCAGATATGTTTTCGCGCGTTCATAGTAGGGGTCGCCCTCCAGCCCGGGATAGGAAACAGACGCAACCTCTGGACGGGATTGCAAATATTCGGCAACGATCTTAGCGTTTATGCAATACTGCTTCATGCGCAGAGCAAGTGTTTCCAGACCAAGATTGAGATAAAACGCGTTGGTTGCGGAAGGATAACAACCAAAGTCACGCATCAACTGCATTCTGCACTTGATGATGTATGCGGCCTTACCAAAGCTTTCCACATAGCGTATGCCATGATAGCTTTCGTCGGGTTCGGTAAAATCAGGGAATTTGCCATTTGTCCAGTCAAAGTTGCCGCCATCTACGATCACGCCTCCGCCCTGTACCGCATGACCATCCATATACTTCGTGGTGGAGTGAATCACCACATCTGCGCCGAATTCAAAAGGACGGCAAAGAATGGGCGTGGGGAAAGTATTGTCTACAATCAGCGGAATGCCATTGGAATGTGCAAAATCAGCAAATTTACGAATATCCAATACAGACAGCGCAGGGTTCGCGAGCGTTTCGCCAAACACACAGCGCGTGTTGGGTTTCACTGCTTTTTGCAGTTCCTCGATGCTCGCTTCCTGATCCACAAAGATGCACTCAATGCCAAAACGCTTCAGGGTTACAGCAAACAGATTGAATGTGCCACCGTAAATCGTACTTGCAGAGATGAAGCTGTCACCTGCGGAGCAAACATTCAAAATCGAAAGCAGACTCGCCGCCTGACCGCTTGTGGTACACATCGCTGCCACACCGCCTTCCAGTGCAGCAATTTTCTTTTCTACTGCATCCACAGTAGGGTTGGCAAAACGGGAATACATCGGCTCAGTGGGCATATCAAACAAAGCTGCGATATGCTCAGTGGAATCAAACGCGTAGGTCGTGCTTTGTACGATGGGCACCACACGAGGGCCACCGTTTTCGGGGGTATAACCTGCATGCAGGCACTGTGTTTCGATGTTCATATGATTTCATCCTTTCTTGGCATCAATTTATGATGCATACATTATAATACATTTTCCGGCGATTGTCAACTGTTTTCTGTCACAATCGGGTGCTCATTTTCCTGGCAGAAAGCACTTGCAATTCCCATGAAGATATGCTATAATAATTGTGGAATGTTGCTTTCTGCACTTTCAAGTATAGCGAACAAGAAGTAGAAAGACTGCTTATTTTAGGAGGTATTATCATGGGTTTGATCCAAGCTGCTGTATCGTCTGTTTCCGGTGCACTTGCTGATTCCTGGCTGGAGGTCGTTCAGCCTGCAAAAATGGGAGTTTCTACCGTTGCTGTGAAAGGCTACCCTGTTAACACAAAGAAAAACAAGCGCAGTGAGAATATCATCTCCAACGGCTCTGTGATCCAGGTCGCTGAAAAGCAGGCAATGCTTCTGCTGGATGGCGGTCAGATCGTAGATTACAGCGCATATCCCGGCTACTACAAGGTATTTGCAAGCTCTACCCCTTCGATTTTCAATGGTCAACTTGCTGATTCCGTCAAGGAAAGCTTTAACCGTTTCCGTTTCAACGGCATCCCCTCTGCATCTCAGGAAGTCATGTTCCTCAATTTGCAAGAGCTGCGTGGCATCCGTTTTGGTACACGCAATGCATTGCAGTATTTTGATAATTTCTATCAGGCAGAGCTGTTCGTGCGCTGCCATGGTACCTACTCCATCCGCATCACCGATCCCGTACTGTTCTATCAGGAAGTGTTGCCAAAGGGTGCAGAGCATATTGACATTGTAGATGTCAACGAACAGTTCCTTAATGAGTTCCTCTGTGCGTTGCAATCTGCCTTTGGCAAACTCTCCGAAGATGGCGTGCGCATTTCTTCGTTAGGCTCTAAATCCATGGAACTTTCCAAACAAATGGCGGATGTACTGGATGCCGACTGGCGTGCACAGCGTGGCTTTGAAATCGTAAGCGTTGCCATCGCCAACATCAGCTATGACGACGAGAGCAAAAAGCTCATCAATATGCGCAATCAGGGCGCAATGATGCAAGATCCCAACATCCGCAACGCCTATGTGCAAAGTGCTGCGGCGCAGGGCTTGCAAGCAGCAGGCTCCAATACCGCCGGTGCAGGTACCGCATTTATGGGCATGGGTGCAGGCATGGCTGCCATGTCTGGTATCTTCCAGAGCACACAACCTGTCCAGCAGCCCGTACAACAGCCTGCCACCAACAACGGTTGGCAATGCAACTGTGGCATGAGCAATCAGGGCAATTTCTGTGCAAACTGCGGCGCAAAGCGACCAGCTGCAAACGGCCCGTGGCAGTGTGGTTGTGGTATGACCAATCAGGGCAACTTCTGTTCCAACTGCGGCAAACCCAGAGGATAATTGCCGATGGAATCTGTTGCATTCAAATGTCCCAACTGCGGTGCGGAACTTGTGTTTTCCGCCGAACAGCAGGATTTTCGCTGTGAGTATTGTCAAAGCAGCTTTACCAAGCAGGAGATGGATCACATCGCTGCCAAGCAGGAAGAAAAATTGGAAAGCATTACCGCCGAACAACAGCGGGCAACGGAGGAATTCGCGGAATGCACGGGATATTACCACTGCGAAAGCTGCGGCGCGGAGGTCATGGCAGATGATAACACCGCCGCGACATTCTGTTACTATTGTCACAGTCCCGTGATCTTACAAGGACGTGTTGCAGGCGAATTTCGCCCCTCCAAGGTGATCCCCTTTCAGCTTGACCGCAACGCGGCACGCAACCAGTTCAAAAGCTGGTGCAAGAAAAAGCATTTTCTGCCCAGTGATTTCAATACCGATACCCAGATGGAAAAAATGGTGGGGCTGTATGTCCCCTTCTGGGTCACCGACTGTGAAAGTTCGGCAGATATGGAAGCCTTAGGCAAACAGGTAAACAGCTGGACGAGCGGCGACACACGCATCACCGAAACCAAAGAGTTTGCCGTCAAGCGTAACGCAACCGTTGTGCTGCGTGGCATCCCTGCCGACGGTGCAAGCCATATCAGTGACGCGCTGATGGAAGCCCTGGAACCGTTTGATTATCGTGCAACACAGCCCTTTGCGATGCAGTATTTAAGCGGATTTCTCGCGGAAAAATATGACTTGAACATGGCTGCGGTATTCCCTCGCGTACAAAAACGTGCAGTACAGGCTTGCGATGCGTTACTTCGTTCCTCTGCCAAAGGATACAGTTCCCTTTCGGTTACCCATTCCGATATCAAAATCCTCAGCACCGATTGGCAGTATATGCTATTACCTGTGTGGTTCATGACCTACCACTACCAGGGCAAAACCTATGAGTTTGCCATCAACGGGCAAACAGGTAAATTTGCAGGTGAGCCGCCCGTTTCCAAATCCAAAATGTGGGGATTCAGCCTGGGGCTTGCCGCTGTGGTTGCCATCATCACCACATTGATCGGAGGGTTCTTCTTATGAATAACAAGATGTTCCGTCCGTTTCTCTGCGCACTTTCCTCGGCTGCAATGCTGATTTCCTGTGGCAGTATCACCGCTTCGGCTGAACGGCAATACGAGGACTGCATTCAGAACTGCCGCGTTTACGATGTGCAGGGCATTCTGGAGGATTCGGAGCTGGAGCTTGCCAACGAACGCATTCTAGAGCTAAGCTCTACGATCGATATGTATGTGGCGGTGTATATCTACGGCTCTGAAACCGATTTTTCAAGCGACAGCGATGTCGTGCGTACCGCCGATGACAATTACGACAGATTGTTTAATCCCCAATACGGCGTGGATACCGACGGCATTCTACTGCTGATCAATAACAGCACTAAGTACGATTATATTTCCACATCTGGAAGAGGGCAAATCTACTTCTATAACGGTGCTGAAGATAATCGCGTGGATGAGATCTTCGACTATATGTGGGATAATATCCTCGCAGGCAATACTTATGCCGCCATTGAGGATTTCTGCGTGATCACCGAACGCCTGTACCGTGATGGCCCTCCCGATGGATATGTATATGTCTACGAACACGACACCGATCAGTATATGTACATGAAAGGCGACGAGTTTGTCAAAGCCGATTCCCTGCCGTGGTGGTTCAATTTTAATCTGTTCCCGGCATTGTCCATGGGATTGATCATCGGTCTGATCGTTTGCCTGGTTTCCATTGCATCTATCAAGAACAGCTACAAGTTCACGAAAGCATTGACCCCCACCAATTATATCAGCCAAAACGAAACAAAGTTCAATATCAAGGAAGATATGTTTATTCGTCAGTATCGCACACGCACACACATCAGCTCCGGCGGTAGCGGAGGCAGTGGCGGCGGTGGCGGCGGCGGACACTCGCATAGCTCCGGTGGTGGACACTCGCATGGTGGTGGCGGCAGACACCGTTAATTGCACAACAACATGAGCCAGCGGCGTAGAGGACTCCTCGCCGTTGGCTTTTTGTATAAGGAGGCGTCCCAACGGGTAAAATATGGGTTGCATTATCAAAAAAGCAATTGCACAGCGTGCTTCCTGCTGTCAATGCTCTTGACTTGACTTTTTTTACAGTATATGGTAAAATATGACCGTATGCGACAGTGCATACGGAAAGGAGAAATCCATCATGTTACAAATTCAAAATCTACAATATTCCGTAGCTGCCGATGGTAAGCAAATGGGCATTCTCCGCGGAATTGATTTGACTGTGGAGCCAAACCACTTCATGGTCATTACAGGGCCAAACGGCGGCGGCAAAACCACGCTCGCCAAATGTATCATGGGTCTGGTGCAACCCACAGGCGGCTCAATTACATGGAACGATACCGATATCACCGCTCTTTCCATCACACAGCGTGCCAAGTTAGGTATTCGCTACGGATTCCAACATCCGCCTCGCTTCAAAGGGCTCACTGTGCGTGACCTGCTGACCGTTGCAGCCGGCAGACCCCTCAGCCACAGCGAAATATGTTCTCTGCTGACGCAGGTGGGGCTTTGCGCAAAAGATTATCTCGACCGTGAAGTGAACACATCCCTTTCAGGTGGTGAGGTCAAGCGCATCGAAATCGCGACCATTCTTGCGGGTGACGCCAATCTGATGATTTTTGATGAGCCCGAAGCCGGCATTGATCTTTGGAGCTTCTCCCGTTTGACCGAGACCTTTGGCACGTTGCGCGACCGCCGGAATGCAACCATTTTGGTGATCTCCCATCAAGAGCGCATTCTCTCCATGGCAGATTCCATCCTCATGGTCTCTGATGGCAAAATCAGTGGAAGAGGTACCCCTTCAGAGATCTTACCGCAGATCGTAAAAGATACCGTATTTACTTGCAAGGCACTGGAACCGCAACAGAAAGGAGGCAATTGCTGATGAATGATATCGATCGCAGCTTACTGGAAACCGTCGCATCTCTGCATGAGATCCCCCAAGGGGCTTACAATATCCGTAAAGACGGCAAAAGTGAAGCGCGTAATAGTACCGACGAGATTCAAATTACCTCGAAAGAAGGCGCAGATGGCATTGAAATCCATGTTGCCGCAGGTACAGTGAACCAGAGCGTGCACATCCCTGTGATCCTCGCACAAAGCGGCATTCAAGAAACCGTGGAAAACGATTTTTATATCGGTGAGAACAGCGATGTGCTGATCGTTGCCGGTTGCGGCATCCACAATGCAGGCAACGAAACCAGCATCCATAGTGGTGTGCATACATTTTATGTGGGTAAAAATTCCCATGTGAAATATGTGGAAAAGCATTACGGGGAAGGCGATGGCACCGGCGAGAGGATCATGAACCCATCTACGATCGTATATCTGGAAGAGGGCGCAACCATGGAGTTGGAAATGACCCAGATCCGCGGCATTGATTCCACCAACCGTGTCACAACCATTCACGCAGGCAGGGACGCAGAGGCAGTGCTGACCGAACGCCTGCTAACCCATGGTACGCAAAAAGCGGAATCCCATGTGGATATTTTCCTGGATGGCGAGGATTCTACCGCGCGCATTCTTTCGCGCTCTGTAGCGCAGGAGGATTCCGAACAAACATTCTTCCCGTGTATGACGGGTAACGCCAAGTGTTTTGGTCATGTGCAGTGCGATTCTATCATTATGGGCAATGCAAAAATCAGTTCGATCCCTGCCATTCGTGCCAATTGCACCGATGCGCAGTTGATCCATGAAGCTGCCATCGGAAAAATCGCAGGCGACCAGCTGCTGAAGCTTATGACACTGGGGCTGACTGAGCAGGAAGCCGAAGAGCATATTCTCAACGGTTTCCTAAGATAAACAACACGAGAATTCGATAACACGCAAAGGAGAAATGTATATGCCACGAACCATTACTGTAAAAGGCATCGGTAAAACATCCGCAAAGCCGGATTATGTTGAACTTTCTATGACGCTCCAATCCAATCACATGGATTATGATAAAGCAATGGATATGGCAGCAGGTCACATTCAGGATCTCAACGATGCGCTCGCTGCGATTGGTTTTGAACAAGGTGCGATAAAAACCACTGATTTTAACGTCCGCACGATTTATAACCATGCATTGGATCACGACGAGGTTTATAAAAACGTTTTCAATGGCTATGAAGTCACGCACCAACTGAAACTTGCATTTGATTTTGATATGGGCAAACTGTCCCAGGCACTTGCAGCAATCTCGAATTGCCCTTCTCACCCGCAGCTGTCCGTGGCATTTACCGTCAAGGACGCTACTGCCATTAACGAAGAGATGCTCCGCTCTGCAACTGCCAATGCAAAAAGAAAAGCCGAAATTCTCTGTGAGGCTTCCGGCGTTACGATGGGTGATTTGATTGCGATTGACTACAATTGGGGCGAGCTGGATATTTATTCCCACACCCGCTACGACTGTTGTGAGGACACCATGCCTCTGATGGCAAAATCTATAGATATTGACCCGGACGATATTGATGTCAGTGATACTGCCACCTTTGTTTGGGTAATCCAATAGAGTGCGTGTCGATGAGAGGACGCTCAAGACGAATAGCATCATATAAACAGAAAGGACGCCCCGTTATGAGGTGTCCTTTCTGTTTGATGAAAAAGTGACTATGAAAGCTTCGCAAGTCAAAACTCTGCCGTATACTTCACTGCAAAGGCAGTGAGCTCACAACGCCTGCAAGCAATTTCAAAATCGCCACGGCATCGTTGCCATCAACGCCTTGCACAGCGTTACAATCTGCATTCAGCATACCCTGCGCAGAGATGGAAATGGCTTCATCTTCAGCAAGCAACCGATTGAGCAGGATTACATCATCCACCTTGACATAGCCGTCGCAATTCACATCGCCGTAAATGATTTCTGCAACGGGCTGTGTAGTGGTCGTTTGCACTGGCGTGGTGGTAATCGGCTCGCCACCGGGTGCAGGATTTGCACTAATAGAGCCATTGCCCTTTGTGCCGTCCGGCTCGGTACCGTAGATCAACGTACCTCCCTCATAAACGGTTACATATTCGGTTTGGATGTTTTCCTCGCCGTTGAGCCCTTGCGCAGAATAGTCATTGGAGGCATCCCAGCCACTACCATAATTGGGATAAACCAACGCCAACAAAATTTCACACTGATACTGCCCCTCAGAAATGGGCAGCACAACGCGACCATCAGGGAAGTTGACCTCAACATAGTAGATATTGCCTTCATAATGCTGCATACCCGATACAGTTGCTGGGGCATATCCTTTGCCGGCATACATCTCCGATTGATTGCGATCACAGCGAATCGTCACATCACTTGCAGAAAAACCTGCATCAATCACTTCAGTAAGATCTACATAATAGCGCATGGAAAGATCATCTACCACACGGGCGGGCCAGGCAGTTTTGTTGGTCATTTTCAACGAGATGGTAGAACAGGAAGCATCCGCAGTATGCTTTGCTTCCACGAATAACTCATCGTCCCTGACCTCGGGGTAAGGGAATTGATCATCGCTCTTGCCGCCGTATACGCTCACCATTCTGCAAAGCTGCGCAGTATATGCGGCGTTATAGTCCGTAGCGACCTCATTGTTGATGTAGTTATTGCGATCATCTTCATATTCGCCTGCCTGCGTGGGGCCACCCACCAGTGCCCCATACAGAATATGTCTGCTCTGCTCCGGATCATAAAAGCTGTTGTTTGGGGAACCATGTGCGGTACGATGATGGGGATTCAGCGGTGCAGTTTCATCATAGCCCACCGCATATGCTCTACCGTCAGGATTATCGCCCAGGCAGTAATCAACCTGCGTTTCTGCCAGTGTGACATAGGTATCGTGCTTGGCATCATCCGCAAAGAGCGTATCCGCAGCAACACCGGCAACCCAGCCTACGCCATTTGCATATCGCAGACAGCCCCAGCTATCTACATAAACCGCGCCGCCCTGCAATTTACTCTCTGAATTGTTCCAGTACTCCAGATGCTTTCTGACCTGCTCTTTCCATGTAGCATCCCCAGTATTGAGCGCATAGAGCAGCGTACCGCCCTGCTGCACATCGTCCCAGCACTGTGCCCACGAATATTTGTATTCATCTGAGCCTAGCTCTTTGCCCAAATTGGGGATATACGATGTTGCCTTCTCCAGATATGTTGCATCCTCTGTTGCGATATACAACCAGTTTGCACACCAAAACAGCTCATCGTAAAAGTGCGAGGAACGATAAAAATTCGCAGCGTCGGAATCCATATAGGTATCATCGCTCTTATCAGCATCTGCCATCATAAAGAAATTCTTTGCGTGCGCAAGATAATCCTCCAGCACTGCCGCATCCACTCTGCCTTGCAGTGCGCAGTAGCCCGCCGCCAGAGCTGCACCCATTTCCGCAGTTACCGCAGAGCAATTTCTGCCCTCCAAATGCCCTCTTGCTTCGGTCACACCTTGATCCAGCATACCATACTCTACCAGTTCTACGCTACCCCACCAGCTGTGATCATTTTGCCCATTACCCACCTGGAAAATCACGCTGTCGCCAAGATCACAAGCGGCAAGATAATCCAACACCCATGTGAGATTGTTGACGTAGTTTGTCATTTCGCCGCAAGCCTCTACGCCATCGGGATACTGATACAGCCCCCACGCAAGCATTGCCGCCGAATAAGACATGGGCAAATTAAACTTGACATGGTCACCTGCGTCATACCAACCACCGTTGAGATCATCCCCCACAGTGGAGTCGCCACGCCATTCTACGCGATTCCACGCAGGCAGTTCCCCTGCCTGTTGACATTCGTAGAAAAACAACGACATCTGCAAAGCCTTTGCGTAGTCAATATCACTTGATGCAGATACGGTCACAGATTGCAACTGCACGCAACCACACAGCACCGCTGCTGCTGCCGTCAATGCCTGTATGCGATGTTTTTTCTTCATAAATTTCCTCTCCTTTTCTCAGTTGTGAAAGCACAAAACCTCACAATAGCATTATGCCATATTCTGCCAAAGTTGTCAAGTAGGGTTTACCACTTTTTCCAGAAGAAATCATCCCACGAGGCAAGATAAAAAAGCAACCGTTGCTTCCTGCAACGGTTTCGCTTTTGATTCCAATCAGTCCTTAGGAAAACTGCGCATACATCCCCACTGTGGAAAGCACTGCCACCACAGCCCATGCAATTGCCTGCAACTGGAACTGCGGAATTTTACGGTTTCTCTTCATACCGATTCCTCCTTATGTAGATCGCCCTGATTCTAATTCCCGAATGTGGCTCACACGCCCATCCTATTTTTCTATGGCAACATGATAACATATTTGAAGGCAAATTGCAATAGACACGTGGCACTTTCTACATGGGCGACAAATATGGCACTGTCGATATTTGTCATTTGTGCAGTTGGCATAATGGAAATCGCACCAAAGCACGGTCAAAATTTTGCTAGCATTCGTTGATATTCCCAGTTTCTACAAAGTGCAAGGCTTTTTCGCAGAAGTTTTCATAGTGCTTTTCCTAAAACAGCAATATTGTTTCAATACCAAGAGAAAAGCAAGTGCCCCCGCAAAAACAGCAGGGGCACGACATCACAGAATGAGATCTTCACGCTTCTTCTTTCGCAGCAAAACGTGCAGCTTGCATCATAATGGCACACTCCAGACGCTTTTGCTGCAACTTGCAGGAAATCTTATGGGGCTTTAAGATATCGCCTTCATAGAGATAATTATTGGCATTGCATCCGCCACTGCAATAAAATTTCGCCCAGCACTCGCGGCATTCGGGCTTATTGCCAACATGTGCAGCCGCAAATTTGGCTTTCAGTGATGCATCAAAAGTACCGTCGAGGATGCTGCCCATACGGTAGCCCTCTACGCCTACAAACTGATGACAAGGATAGATATCTCCATCGGGCGTAATCGCGACATAATCGTTACCACTGCCACATCCGCGCAGACGCTTAATCGCACACGGGCCGTTATCCAGATCAATCGCAAAATGGAAGAAATTGAATTTTCCGCCTTTTTTTTCATTTTCCAGCATCCGCTTTGCAAGCTTTTCGTATTCCTTGGCGATGGTATCCAACTCCGCCTCCGTCAGAGCATAGGGCATATCCGCAGGAGCAACCACAGGCTCTACTGAGATTTGATCAAAGCCCAACTCGTAGAGATGCCACACATCCTCAGAAAAATCAAGATTATACTTGGTAAATGTGCCGCGAACATAATAATCCTTTGGCCCACGCTGTGCAACCAGCCTGCGGAACATCGGCAAAATGCGGTCATAAGATCCGCTGCCATTGGGGCAAGGGCGCACGCGGTCATGCACTTCTTTTCTGCCGTCAATCGAAAGCACCACATTGCTCATTTCCCTGTTCAGGTAATCGATCTTATCATCATCGAGGAGCATACCGTTGGTGGTCATCGTAAACCGAAACCGCTTCCCGATGTTCTTTTCCAGACCTCTGGCGTAGGCAACGATCTCCTTCACGGCATTCCAGCTCATCAGTGGCTCGCCACCAAAGAAATCCACTTCCAGATTCACGCGGTCGCCGGAATTTGCCACCAGAAAATCAATGGCCTTTTTACCGGTTTCGGCATCCATGAGCATTCTGCCACCACCAAAATCGCCGGTAGAAGCAAAGCAATAGCTGCAACGGAGATTGCAATCATGGGAAACATGAAGGCACAACGCTTTAATGGGTGAAGGAACGGACACCACACCGTACTGTGTAAAAGTATCCGCAGAATCCAGCACATTTGCCGCTGCAAGCTCTAAAATTTCGGCATAGCAGGCAAGGATCTCCTCGCGGTCATAGGTTGCGGCAAGCGCATCCACCACTGCCGCCGGGCACTCTGCCGGAAAGGGCGTAGAAACGGCATCCAACAATGCATAGGTCAAGTCATCCACCAGATGCACGCCACCACTATTGACATCCAATACGATATTGAATCCGCCCAATTGATATTTATGAATCATGATATATTTTCCCTTCTTAGATCTATCAAAACGCACAAAAGGGACAAAACAGAATTTGTCCCTTTTGCAGTGTTAGCTTGTAATAAACGCCCCTGCGAATCAATCGCGCTCGCACTTCTGGTTTGCAACCGTGCAAGAGGTCTTGCAAGCAGACTGACAGGAAGCCTGGCACTTTCCGCAGCCGCCCTTCTTGGCGGTAGCAGCCAACTGTGCCTTGTTAATGGTCTTGATATGCTTCATGGTATACCCTCCATTCATGCGTAAGTATATAGTACAGTATATCATAAAACCCGATGCTTTTCAAGCATTTTTGCTCTTTTTTCGATTTTTGCACACTTTACACAATTTTAGCATTCATTCTTCTGCATCATTTGTTGGATTTTCAGGTATCTGCCATGGCCTATGATATCTGTGCTTACGGCAAGCATCTACTAAGGCATTGATGTGCTTCCGCGCATGAATATCGCAATGGCTATGCTTTTTCACCGTAGGTGCCGGCAGATTCACTCCATAGATCCCTCCCATCATACCACCCAGCATCCCCCACAGCGCAGGAAAGCCCACTCCCGCGTGACCATTGATCAGCCACGCCACACAAAGCCAAAACGCTGTTACTGCCAAGCCGCACAAAAGACCATGCAGCAAACCCTTGTGACGATGCATACGGCAGTGATACAGTGCTGCAAAAAATCCGCCTGCTACCAGTGCAGCAGCACCACACAGGATGTAAATCAAAGTAGAAAATTCTTTTGCAGTAGCAAACGCTGCACCAATCAACAACAGCATTGCCGATATGGGTATACCCACCAGCAATACGCCTCTGCGAAACGATCGCATCTGAATCACCCCCACAACAGCATATGCCATGGCAGGGACAAACAGAAGCGGCAACCGCGGCATAAATGTAAATTTTCTATGAATTCTCATCGCAGCTTGCACCAAACTGTACAGGCATCATGTTCCAAACGCCCTCTCTATGAGTGGTGTCAGACACTCACAAAACAAGAAAGGAGGATATCCATGAGTGAGAGCATCATTGTAGCGTTGCTTTCTCTGCTGGGCACCATTGGTGGCAGTCTTGGCGGTGTAGTGATCTCATCGAAACTTACCGATTTTCGTCTGCGGCGTTTGGAACAAAAGGTGGACGAGCATAACAACTTTGGTCGCCTGATCCCTGTTATGCAAGAGCAGATCCGTAACCTGCACAGCGCGGTTGCTACGCTGCAATCCTATCATTCCCACGAGAAATAGCATAAGGCACTGACGTGAGGCTTGCTGTTGCCTGCAAACGGTGAAAAGGGACACTCTTTGACGGGGTGTCCCTTTTGCGTGCGAAAGAAACGCCACTCATCGTGAAAAAAGACGTGACAATCTACAAAAAGTATGGTATAATAAGGAGCAGCGTTTATGTCGCACATCAAAAATCCTTAAACCGGATATCACATCATAGATGGAATCAACCAAAGAAATGGAGTATGCTTATGTATCAGTTACTGAAAACCGAGGGCAATGCCAGGCGGGGTGTATTTCACACCGTACACGGTGATTTTCAGACTCCTTGCTTTATGAATGTTGCCACCGCAGGTGCCATCAAGGGGGCGGTTTCTGCCTTTGATCTGGATGCGCTGAAATGTCAGGTAATGCTTTGTAATACATATCACCTTCATGTGCGCCCCGGCGACCACATCGTGCGTGCCATGGGTGGCTTGCATGGCTTTACCGGTTGGAAAAAGCCTATCCTCACCGACAGTGGCGGATTTCAGGTGTTCTCATTGGCACAGCTGCGTAAGATCAAAGAAGAGGGTGTATATTTTCAATCGCATATCGATGGACACCGCATTTTTATGGGCCCGGAAGAAAGTATGCGCATCCAATCAAATTTAGGCTCTACCATCGCCATGGCGTTTGACGAATGTGTAGAGAATCCTGCGCCCTACCAATATGCTGCAAACAGCTGCGCACGCACTGTACGATGGCTGAAGCGTTGCAAAACAGAAATGCAGCGGCTCAACAGTCTGCCTGATACGCTCAACCCCCACCAGCTGCTATTCGGCATCAACCAAGGCAGCACATTCGATGAACTGCGCGTTTCCCATATGCAGGAGATCGCAGAGCTGGATCTGGATGGTTATGCCATCGGTGGACTTGCCGTTGGTGAACCGACTGAAGTCATGTATCATATCATTGAGCAGGTTACGCCCCATATGCCCACCCACAAGATCCGCTACCTCATGGGCGTGGGTACACCAAGCAATCTCATTGAGGGTGTGGCAAGGGGCATCGACTTATTCGATTGCGTGATGCCCAGCCGTAACGCGCGCCACGCAACCGTATTCAGCTGGCAGGGCATCATGCACTTGACCAATCGCTGCTTCGAAACCGACAATCGCCCCATTGATGAACAATGCGATTGCCCCACCTGCCAACATTTCTCCCGTGCATATGTGCGGCATCTGTTCAAGGCCGGCGAGCAGCTTGGCGGCAGACTTGCTGTTACCCATAATCTGTGGTTTTATAATACTCTGATGGAGCGCATCCGCGCCGCACTGGATGAGGGTAGCTTTGATGCGTTCCGCAAGCAGTATTCTGCATTGCTTGCATCGCCCTACCACGCGTAATGCTTTGAAAGGAGCGATCCGACGATGTACTATTGCTGTGGTATCACTGAAAAAGGCATTATGCCCCATAATGAAGACGCGCTCCTACTGCATCACACGGTACGTACCGAAGGTGCCATGCAGATGATGCTGCCCGCTCCCTTTCTGGTGGCGGTAAGTGACGGTGTCTCCGGGGAAGCTGCCGGTGAGCTTGCCTCGCGCAGTTGTCTGGAACAACTTGCAACAGTGAAATATCAAAAAAAGATCAATCTGCGGCGGCGAATCTTGGAAATCCACAAGGCAATTGCAGCCCAAAGCCGCGACAACAATCAGGCAGCCAATATGCAAGCCACCCTTTGTGGTATCGCCATTGATGAACAGGAAGAAATGCACTGCTTTAATGTAGGCGATTCGCGCATATACCGCCATCGAAACGGGAATCTCAAGCAGCTCAGCCACGATCAGACACTCGTGCAGATGCTGTATGATGAAGGCACCATCACGGCCGCAGAAAAACGCGAACACAGTCATCGTAATATCGTGCTGCCGGTGGTGGGCAATCTGACCACAGACCCGAAACCCGATGTGTTTGTCTATCCCGATGGAATGCGTTATGGCGATGTACTGCTGCTTTGTTCGGATGGGCTGACTGACTATGTATCTAACGACGAAATTGAAGAGATTATGGCACACCCCAAAAACCTGCCCACCCGTCTGGAGCAGTTGGTGAAGCTTGCTCTTTCCAAAGGTGGCAGGGATAACATCACCATCGCCGCTGTCGTGCGCTATCCCGGGGAAGTACCTCTGCCCATCCCCCCTACCGCAGAACGTTAAGATGCCAAAATACACAAAGACCGTATCCAATTTCCCATGGATGCGGTCTTCACATTTTGTTTCAGAGCTTGCCGGGCAAAGCTTGCCGGGCAAAAGAAAGCGAAGTCACTGCCGCCATAATCACCGTGATATTTCATAGCCTTTTCCATGGCAAAGCCGTGCTTTTTTGTTGTATAATACAAAACCTGCGGTGCTGCTTGCTTTTTTTGCCGATTTTTGGTATACTATATGCTGTATGATTATTCGCTTGTGAAAGGAAGTGTGCCACCGATGATGAAGCAATGGCGCGAACGCATCATGAAAATTGCTACACTGCGCGGTGTTGCCGGAAGAGAACACCGTGCCGCAGCATCGTTGTGCGATATGCTGAAGCCCTTTGCTCCCGATGCCGTTTGCCGAGACGGTTCGGTAATTGGGCATATCGGCGATTTTACAGATCACAGCAAGCCCCGTCTGATGCTTTGCGCACATCTCGATCAGGTGGGTTTTTTTGTCACGGATATCACAGACGATGGCTTCGTTCGCATTGGTGCAGTAGGTGGCATCGATCGCAGATTACTTTCAGGTCAGCCTGTAATCCTCTGCACGCAAAGCGGGGAAGAATTGTTCGGCGTGATCTCCATTCTACCGCCACATCTCACCAAGGGTGACAGTGCTGTACCTGAATGGGAACAGTTCTGTGTGGATTTCGGCTTTTCCTCTGCTGATGCTGCAAAAGAAAAAATCGCACAGGGGGATGCAGTGTATTTCGCACAATCCCCTATGCAACTACTCCATGATCGAATGACTGCACCTGCACTGGATAATCGCTGTGGTGTGGCAGCTGTATTGGGTGCCGCAGAACAAATTGCAGCGTTGCCTGCGGATGCTCTGCCCTGCGCTGTAACCATTGTTTTCAGTGCCCAAGAGGAGCGTGGCAGCCGTGGTGCGCGAGTGGTCGCGGCTGAGGAGCAGCCCGATATTGCAATTGCGGTGGATGTGACCTTTGCCATGTCCCATGGTGAAAAGCCCTATGGCTGCATGACCATCGGCAAAGGGCCCGCGATCGGTATCTCCTCCACGTTGGATGAATCGCTGTCACAGGCATTGATCTGCACAGCGGTTGCGGTGGGAATCCCATACCAAAAAGAAATTATGCCGGATGGTACCGGCACCGATGCTGATCTGCTGGCACTGGCACCCGGAGGAGCAGCGACGGCAACGGTTTCCATCCCGTTGCAATATATGCACTCGCCCGTTGAAGTCATTGATTGTGGCGATGTGGCACAAACCGCCGCTTTGCTTGCGGCTTTTGCAGGGAGGTGCAGGGGTCTATGAATCAATCAGAACTAAAAGCACTGTGCCTGCTACCGGGGGCTTCCGGCAGAGAAGCCGCCGTGCGCAACTATATTTTGAAGGAACTGGAACAGCTTCCCCTGCCGGATTGTCTGGTGCAGGTCGATCGTCTGGGCAATCTCATCGTGCAAAAGCAAGGCAAAAAAAACAATGTGCCCCGCATCATGATCGCTGCCCATATGGACGAAGTCGCCATGATGGTCACCGATATCACAGCAGATGGCACACTGCGCTTTGGGGCTGTGGGCGGTATTGATGCCACCGCCATGATCGGCAGACAGGTGTGCGTGGGATCTGACGGTATTCAAGGCGTAATTGGGGCTTGCCCTATTCATCGGCTCAGTGCCGATCAGCGCAAGACCGCAGCAAAAGCGGAGGATCTGGCAGTGGATATTGGTGCGTCAAATCGCACCGATGCAGAAAAATATGTATCGCTGGGGGATATCATCACTTTTGCCCCTGCATATCACACACTACACGGTGGAAAGATCGCGGCGAAGGCATTAGATGATCGATATGGTTGCAGTCTGCTGCTTTCTCTGCTGCGGGAGGAGCTGCCCTGCGAACTGACTGTGGCGTTCACCGTACAGGAGGAAGTCGGTCTGCGCGGAGCAACTGTGGCGGCAAATGCAATCAAGCCTGAAATTGCCATTGTGCTGGAAACGACTACAGCCGCCGATTTTCCCGACAGTGCAAATCCTGTTTGCAAGTTGGGCGATGGTGCAGTGATCTCATTCATAGACGGCAGAACTGTCTATGATGCAGCATTGTACCATCTGGCAGTGCAGCTTTGCAAGGAACAGGGCATTCCATGGCAGACCAAAACCAAAATCGCCGGCGGCAATGATGCAGGAGCTATTCAAAACAGCGGCGCAAGAGTGCTCGCCATCAGCGCACCATGCCGCAATCTGCATGCGCCTCTCTGCGTCATGCAGGAATCCGATGCCGATGCTTGCAACAAGCTGCTTCACGCTATGATCTACCACCTTGCCAAGCATGGAGCACCTGCGCTATGATACGACAACTGACCAACGACCGCAGCATCAACAAGAAATGGCTTGCGGTCTGCCACTACGGCAGAAAAATGCTCACTTGCCTTGCGGCATACGGTACAAACTATGATTTCTGCCGCTTTTTTGAACTGGAGATCTGCGGCAAGCACGCTTGGATGATGTTGCAAAACAGCACGCTCATCATCAGCGCGATGGACGATTTCTTCCATGACCGCGCCGCACACGAGGAGCTATGCATTTTCGTGCAAATGCATCGCCCTTTCCGTGTAGAAGGTTGCCAATCCCTGGTCAGCCGTATTCTGCCTCACGGCTATATGCCCCTGCGCCGTTCCATCTTCCGGCTGGTACCGGGAAAACCTTCTGCGCAGTTTGACCCCGCTCTTGTCAACGATAAACCCCGTCTGGACGATGTATATGATATCCTCACTGAGGGCTTTCCCAATCTGACGGAGCATGGACTGTGGCTAACGGATACCTCCCATATGGTGCGCCGTGGGCTGCGCAGATGCTATACATATGATCATATCACTGCCGCTACCGCTGTATATGATTACCAAAATCGCGTGCTGATCGGGCAGGTAGCAACCCGCGCGGCATATCGCGGACAGGGCTATGCCAGAGATTTATTGCGATATCTTGCAACAGAATTGGAACAACAGGGCAAGGTCGCCATTTTATATGCGCTGGATCTCCGCGCAGGGTTTTACAAGGAGATCGGCTTTACGCTTTTGCAGACCGAACAGGTACTGGAACGGCTCGAAAACGCCGAACCCGATGCATTGAAAAAGGAGGCACTCTGATTTTGAATACACAGCAAAATCCCTTTGGCATTGACGCAAAATTGATGCAAGTCGCCGAAGAAGCACAAGCATCCGCTGTGGCACAGTTCGCAGAAATCGAATCCATTGCGGAGTACAACGGTGCAAAGGTTCTGCACGCCTTTCAGGCGCATCATGTCAGTACCGCTTGCCTGAATGGCTCCAGTGGCTACGGCTACGATGATATGGGCAGAGACCGCCTGGACGCGGTTTGGGCACAAGTCTTCGGTACTGAGGACGCGTTGGTGCGACACCATTTTGTATCCGGAACGCACGCGCTTTCCACGGCATTGTTCGGTGTACTGCGCACAGGTGACAAGATCGTAAGCGTCACAGGTGCACCATACGATACCCTTGAAGAGGTCATTGGCATTCGTGGCGAGGCAGGCAACGGATCGCTGAAGGATTACGGCGTGACCTACGGGCAATGCGAACTTACCCCCGATGGCAAACCCGATTATACCGCGATTCCAGAGGCGGTAAAAGGCGCGAAAGTGGTCTATATTCAGCGTTCCAGAGGGTACTCCCTCCGCCCCGCACTCACCATCGCGGATATCGCAAAAATTGTGGAAGCAACACGCAGCAGCAATCCCCATGCAGTGGTGATGGTAGATAACTGCTACGGTGAATTTGTGGAAAAACAAGAGCCGACGGAAGTCGGCGCAGATCTGGTTATTGGCTCACTGATCAAAAACGCAGGAGGCGGCATCGCCCGCACCGGTGGATATATCGCAGGAAAAAAACATCTGGTGCGGCTTTGCGCGTATCGCCTGACTTGCGTGGGCATGGGCAAAGAGGTGGGCTGCTCTCTGGAACAAAACCGAGAGATGTATCTGGGATTGTTTATGGCACCCGAAGTCGTGGCAGCCGCAAGAAAAACCGGTGTATTTGCTTCCGCATTGTTCACAAGGCTGGGCTTTCATTGCCTGCCGGAACAAGGAACAACCGCAGGGGATATCATCACCGTACTGCAGCTTGGCTCTGCTGATGCACTGACGGCCTTCTGCTGTGGCATTCAGGCAGGTTCTCCGGTGGATGCTTATGTCGCTCCGGAGGCGTGGGATATGCCCGGCTACGATAGTCAGGTGATTATGGCGGCAGGTACTTTCACCGGGGGTGCATCTATTGAGCTTTCCGCCGATGCGCCCATCCGCGCACCCTTTGCAGCGTATTTGCAGGGCGGGCTAACCTATCCCACCGGCAAATTTGGTGTACTGACCGCAGCGCAAACAATGCTGAAGCGTGATTTGCTTTCACTGTAAAGGATCCGTGCTGAAGTATTTCATGGATACGCCTGTCAGGCAAATTACAAAAAATCCTCCATCCACCGGCAAATGCCGAAAAATCAAAAAAGGAAGGTAAGAATCATGGCAGAGCAAAGAGATTTCGAGGAACAGACACAGATGGATGCCTACTTCAACGGCGACGATGCATATGATGTCCCCATTGACCCTGCACCGGTGGTGCCGAAAAGTCATGCTGCAAAGAATCGTACACCAAGCGGCAAGCGTAGCCGCCGTGCAGCAATGGGGAAAAAAATTCTGGCAGCAGTATGTGCCCTGACAGCAATCGGGCTGATCGGTGGCATCGCCATCTATATCAATATCAAACGCAATGACGGCGCAAAATACGCCGAAAAGCTTTCGCTTTCCATCGGCACATCCGTAGCAGATGCCCAGAAAATCAGCAAGGTTGCGCTTTCCGATGCTTCGGAATATCCACTGCTCAATCAGCTGATGTCCGCTGGCGGCGTTATATACGAAAGCACCAAATCTGCTAAGGTACAAGGTGTTACCATGCCCGAGTGGATCATTCACTGCGATATCACCGATGATGTGGTGGGCGAGATCACCTACTACAATTTTGAAATTCTGGAGGATAATGCCTACGGCACCGAGCGCAAAACCTATCTGGATCCTGCTTCCCTTTCATCAGGCTGCACACCCGAACAGGCAGAGGACATCTTAGGGCTTTCCCCTTATGCAACCTACTACCACACGGATCGCACCGAAACCCGCGAGTATCGCTATTGCTATGAGGACGGCGAAACCGGAAATCTCACTGCATATATCATCACCACCAAGTGGAGCGCAGAGGGCGGTATGGTCTCTGCAAGTGATGTGCGTGTGGACTTTTTGTCGCAGATTTTAGGTATCGGACAACAATCTGTAGAATGATTTTCCATTACGACAAATAGGATAATCGCACATTACAATTCGGTTACAATTCGATATCAAACCGCTTAAAATGATTGACAGTGTGCCTTTTTCCTGTTACAATGGTGATGAAGATGAATGGGAAATCCTACGGCACACTGCTTGTTTTAGTATATCTCTAAAAGATATGGCACAGCATGGAGATCGTGCCGTTCGTTCGATAGAAGGAGAAGATCATGTCTGAGTGGAATCTGTGTTATGGCTGCATGGAAACAAAAAGCCTTGAGCCGATCTGCCCCCATTGCGGCTACCGGGAAACCAGTACTGTGCTGGCAACGCATCTAACACCCGGCACGATGCTCCGTGACCGCTATTTGGTTGGCAAAGCGCTCAGCCAGAACGGCGAAGGCATCACCTATATCGCTTATGATGGCAATATCGGCTGCAAGGTGCTCGTACGCGAGTATATGCCGGAACAGCTTTGCTCGCGTGTGCCGAACAGTGCCCTCATTAATGTGAATTATAATCATCTTGCGCAATATAAAGCATTGATGGCAGAATATACCGAACTGAACAAAGCCCTGGCACGGCTAAGAAGCCTAAACCACCTCGACCCTGCACTGGATCTGTTCGCGGAAAACAATACCACCTACGCGGTGTTTGAGTATCCCGAGGGGCAGACACTGCTCTCTTATCTGAAGGAAAACGCAGGGGAATTAAGTTGGAGAACCGTCAGCAGGATGTTTCCTCCCCTGTTTACCACGCTGAGTCTGCTGCACAATGCCGGCTTGCTGCATCGTGGTATCAGTCCCGAAACGATTTTGGTCGATGATAAGGGCACACTAAAGCTCAGCGGATTCTGTATCTCTGCTGTGCGTACCAATGACACAGAACTGGATGCCGAGCTTTATGATGGCTATGCTGCCCCTGAGCAATATTTTGCAGATCGTCAACAGGGTACTTGGACGGATGTTTACGGCATCTGTGCGGTACTGTACCGTATTCTCACAGGTTGCCGTGCCACCGATGCCAATACTCGCCAGGATTATGACAATCTTGTGCCCCCCGCTGAGTTGAATAGCCGCGTACCGGCCCATGTCTCTGAAGCAATCATGCGTGGTCTTGCACTGGATGCCAATGACCGCGTACGCAGCGTGACGGATCTCGTAACGCTACTCTTTGACGAAGCTCCAGAAGAGGAACACACCGCCACTGTGCCTGTGCTGCCTGCACAGCCCGCCGGATCCACCACAGTATTTAATCCCGCAATGGCAAACGCCAGGGCACAACAGCTTGCCGCCGATGCACAGCATCGTCAGCATAGTGCAAAGCCACACACGCAGGAAAACGTCACCCATAAAAAAATCCCACATCACGAACCGGAAACCATCAGCTTCTTCGAGCGTATCCGCGTGCCATTGATCATCGGGTTACTGCTTACCATTATCATTATCATCGTGGTGATTTTCTTTCAACAAGCATTCGGAAACGACGGCAACAGCTCACAGTGGCAAAACAGTTCTTCGCTCTCCGATAATATTGTCGAAGTTTCCAGCAAGGACGACACCTCTAGCTTACCGCGCTATGACAGCGTGATGCCGAAGCTTGTGGGGCAGTATTATCAGATCAAGAAAACCGAAATGGCAGGTTGGTTGGAGCTGGAACCTGAGTATGTCTACTGTGAGGAATACAGCAACGGCATCATCATCTGGCAGGAAATCGATGAGGGTGCCGAATTTATGAGTGGTTCCACCATGAAGGTGCAGGTCAGCATGGGCACTTCTAAAAAAGCACTGCCCAATTTCGCCGGATATGCACTCTCAGAATATGTGGCAAAGCTACAGGAACTGGGCTTCGTCATCAACAGCACAGAAGGCGAATCTGACCCCGATGCCCCCGTGCAGAAGATGGTCTATAAAACAAAGGTGGATTACAACTATCCCAATGGTCATGTGTGCGCTGTAGAACCTGCTGTGGGAACGGAGATCGACCTATTGGATGCGTATACCATCGTGATCTGGTATGCTGAAAATCCGGTGGTGACCACAACCACCACTGCAACTACAGTCACCGATAGCGAGGGCGATGAAAGCACATCTACCTCTACTACCACTGCAACAACCCCACCGGAAGAATAATTCTAACACAATACAAAACGCCCAGCGTGGCACGGCGGTGATTTGCTGTGTCACGCTTTTTCTAAGCAACATTGTCGCGCTGCCAAATCGCCAAACAGATACAGAACTTTGAAAGGAGTCTTTTGCCCTATGCGTTTTCGGGAATTTTTTCGCAGCAAACCCTTCCGTGTGATGCTTTGCATCGTTGCACTGCTGACCGGTGTGATGCTCTATTCCATCAAACAGGGGGGCAAAACCGATCTGCTCACCGATGCCCTGCAAACCATTACCTATCCCGTCAGACGCTTCTCCGCAGGGATTTCCAACTCTGTGAATCAAAAGCTGGATACCTACTACAACGCTAAGGCATACAGAGAGGAAAACGCCATGCTGCGTCAGCAGATTACTGACCTCAACGAAAAGCTCATCGGCTATGACGATGCCGTTGCCGAACTGGAGGCCCTTCGTGCACAGCTACAGATCCAGGAGGAAAACATCGATTTCGTCATGAGCCGCCCTGCCACCGTGCTGCTGCCCTTGACAAATGACCTCTCCGAGGGTTTTCTCATCCACCTGGGCACAGAGGACGGACTGACCCTCAATGCACCCGTGATTTGCAGCCAGGGTTTGGTGGGAATCATCACCGAAGTCAGCAGCCACTACGCCACCGTGACCACAATCCTCTCCGATACGGTATCCGTGGGTGCGCTTGTGCCACAAAGCAACGATAGTGGCATCATCGAAGGTAATTTGCATCTTGCCACCGATGGCAATACCAAGCTCATCTATCTCAATGAACAACACAACGTCACATTGGGAGATCTGGTCATCACCGCAGGCGAAACGGGACTGTTCCCCTACGGGCTGCAAATCGGCAATGTCACTGAGATCGGCATGGAAGAAACCGGTTTGACAGCATACGCCGTGGTAAAACCTTCTGTGGATTTTTCCACACTGACTTCTGTTACCGTGTTGCTGGATTTTGAGGGCAAGGGGGAAAACCTCTCATGAAAACAAACAAAATGGGGCGCACCGTTGCAGAAAAGCACGCCACACGCCGTGATATTGTGCGGCGTATGCTTAGTATACTGTTGCTGTTGCTTTCTGCCGTACCCATGTTGGGCGGTGGCATACGCGCTCTGTGGGTCATCCCTATGATCGTTTGCATCTGTATGTATGAGCAACCCTATTTTTGCATGATGGCAAGCGTCATCGGTGGCATTGCCATAGATCTTGCCACAGGTGCTGCAATCGGCACCAACGCAATTTTTTTGGTCATATTCGCTACTGCCGCATCCCTGCTGTTCTCCCATCTGCTGGCAAAAAGCTTTCTGCATTATCTGTGGGTCACAGCGTTTTGTGCACTACTACATGGTGCCTTGCGCTACGGCATACAAGCATGGCTACTGCACCGTCCCGACTGCAATACATTATGGTCTGCGGTGCTGTTGCCCTCTATTTATAAAACCATGGCGGCTGCCGTGGTGATCTACCTGTTGTATCTCCCCATCGCCAAACTGCTGACCAAACGCGTGCAAACAATAGATACCGCAGCAGTGCAGCGACCCTCCCCCTGAATTTTCGAAGGGCATCCTTTTTCTTTTATGAGGTATCCTTATGGTTTCTATCGTTTTAGTTATGATTTATATTGCGTTCATCGGGCTTGGCTTGCCGGATCCACTGTTGGGCGCAGCATGGCCCATGATGTACAGCGATCTGGGCGTACCGATCTCCTCTATGGGCATTCTCTCCATGATCATTTCCGGCGGCACAATCATTTCCAGCCTGTTCACAGGAGTTGTCACAAAACGCATGGGCACCGGTCTACTGACTGCAACCAGTGTAGCAATGACCGCTGTCGCTTTGCTTGGCTTCAGCCTGTCAAATTCCTTCCTTGCACTCTGCCTTTGGGCGATTCCCTACGGGCTGGGGGCAGGTGCCGTAGATGCTGCCCTGAATCACTATGTTGCAATCCATTATGCAGCACGTCACATGAACTGGCTGCACTGCTTCTGGGGCGTGGGCACTGTGGCAAGTCCGTACATCCTGGGTGCCATATCAGGTGGCGATGCAGGCTGGCAAAAAGGATATCTTTGCATCGCATTGATACAAACGGTCATCTCTGCCGCGTTGTTTCTTACAGTTCCCAAGTGGCAAAAAAATGTGGCTGACGCCACGGACGAAAAAAATGATAAGAAAATCACGGTGCGCGAGCTACTGAGCAGCCGTGGCGTACCGTTGATGCTTGCCATTTTCTTTTGCTACTGCGCAATGGAGCAAACCGCAGGATTATGGGCAAGCAGCTATCTTCACGAATTTAAAGACCTAAGTGCGGAGTTCGCCGCAAGCTGTGGTGCTCTGTTATATATGGGCATCACCATCGGCAGACTGCTCAGTGGGTTCATCACAGAAAAGGTAGGCGAAAAACGGCTGATCGGGGTTGGCATGGGGATCTTCACCTTTGCCATTGTGCTCATCATACTTGACCGCAGCGGATACTATCTCACGCTGGCAGGATTATTTCTCACGGGGCTTGGCTGCGCACCGGTGTACCCGTGCATGCTGCATCTCACACCGCAATTCGTCGGCAAAGAAAAGGGGCTGTATCTGGTGGGCATTCAAATGGCGAGCGCGTATGTCGGTATCAATCTGATGCCACCGCTGTTTGGTCTGCTGAGCGACCATATCTGGAACGGATTATTCCCATTTTTCCTGTTGTTTTTCGCACTGATGATGCTGCTGGCATTTCGGGCATTATGCCATAAACCACCCCAAAATTAAGAAAACACCGCACAGAACCGGTGGCGCAACTGCACCACCCATCTTGTGCGGTGTTATTTTTTTCATGGCACGATGATTGATGCGCCCCTTTATGCACGGTTTTCCACGCAATATGTGACAAAGGAAAAATCCAGATCAGTAAACTCTGCAAACAGATCACGCTGCTCAGTCAACACCTTAATGCACCGTTTGGCATCGTCACCAAAGCCATTTCGGTTGAGAAAATCCACCGCCCTTGCATGAGCTTTAGGATTCATGTTCAACGCAAAGACGACAAACGGCACGGCATACATACGGATATCTCGCGCGGCGATCGACTGCACCGGCGCATCCACGGCAGTCCGGGCGATGTATTCATCACAGATAAAGCCGGCGAGGATATAGTAATAATCCTCATCGTTAGGATCCAGTGCAATACAGTGTTCCAACGACAAATACGCATCTGCCAATTGCTCATCAGCGCGCTGTGCCTGATACAGACGGTAATAACCGATCACATACTCCGGCATAATCTCAATGGCTGCATTGGCAGCAGCAATTGCCTGCCCTGCTTGATCCAGCTTCAAATGTGCCATACTCAGGCTGCGGTAGATCAGTGCCTGGTAATCACGCTTACGGTACTCCTGTAGCAGAGTCTCTCCCACTGCGACCAATTCCTTATACTTCTTGAGTTTGGTGAATACATCAATATACGATTTCACCACATTGAATGAAACGTGCTTTCCAATGCGGTAAACACCATCCTGTTTGGTGATACCTAACATTTCATTGGCGATGATAAACGCCTGCTCGCGATCCTTATAGCTGTTGCAGAGTTCGTTGGCAAGGTAGATGTTCAACTCCTCGCTGTCGGGATGCAGCTTTGTCGCCTGCTCCAGAAAGACCTTTGTCAGCGGTGCGATACCGATCCGGCGGCACTGATCATATACCACTTTGCAGTCATACTCATCCAGATAGCCTTCCTCCAGCACATCCGCAAGAAACTCCGCGTACTCCTTCTTTTTGCCTGCGGTCTGTAATTCACGCAATTTTTGCACAGCAGCATCGCTGCAATATATGCTGGAGGCGATTGCCTGTGCGATGGCCGTGCGAATATCCACCGATTGCACATCAGATTCCTCCGAAAGACCTGCATTCTCCAAACGCTTTTTCAGCTGTTCGTTCTCCTCCTGCAAAGCTTGCAGCTTCTCACGCATATGATCGCCATGCTCGGCTTCCAGCAAATACAGCATGGTTTCGGGCATTGCAGGGTACACATCATGAATAGGACTGTCAGATCCGCCGACCCCACTGTTTTCGGCAAACTCAATGCGCTTGACCAATTCCCCAATGATCTGATCTTCAGAGAAAGTTTCCATCCAATCGGGGTCATAGTACAGAATGTTCACCCCTTGGATATCAAAAGGCTCGTTCTCTTGCTGATCCTTACGGCACATAATGATCGTGCCCTTTTTATGCATTGTGTGGCGGATACCCAGCTCATATGCAACATTCCAGTTCAGGTCAGAAATATCCACAATGGAGATATTCGCCTCCGTAATATTGCGAATCACATTATG
Organism: uncultured Ruminococcus sp.; assembly: GCA_964392175.1. GTDB lineage: Bacteria > Bacillota > Clostridia > Oscillospirales > Ruminococcaceae > Firm-04. The sequence continues at coordinate 47,436 of CAYMOJ010000002.1, read as the reverse complement.
CATGATGTGCCCGCCCTGCCCCGTCATATCTTGTCGCACGCACTCATAGCCCATTTTTTCCAACGCGCCTTGTATGATAATAGAATATAATCTATTAAAACTTTTCGCGTACGGCATAATCACAAAGGCTTTTTTCTTTTCACTGATATTGTCCATCGTCTAAAACTCTCCTCCAAATAGTTTGATACGACCGTCGGTGGGTGATTACCACTCCCAATCCTCCCAAAAACGGCTAGCACGCGTTTTCAAGGATTCACCATGCTGTTTTGCCATCTCATTGGCGGCAGCAATGAGAATCAAAATTGCGCCCGCAATCAGCAAATACGCCCACCACTGCATATGCATTCGGGGTGAAAGCCGCACTGCAACACCACAAAGCGTGATACCACCCAACAGAAACCACTTTTTCTGCTTGATGAAATATGCAATAATGAAAATGCAAAAGCCGCAAGCCAATACCGTCAACAGATCCGCCGTTTTTTCGTGCACCATAGCCTGCACAGCCAAACGGATCACGGCATAGACGCTGAACGCAAACAAGCAATTGCCACCTTTTTCTTTCCCATAAAGCAAACGCAAGGCAAAGCCAAATGCAAGCAACGGCAACAAATGATATTTTCCGGCAAGGTAGGTGTCTGTAAAATCAAACATCGGCTGCATCCAAAGGGTGATGGTACCCAGTGCCGCTGCGGCTGTATAGCAACCGCGTCGCATCGTATCGGGCAGCACGCTACGCCCCAAATGGAACAAGAAGGCTGCCAGTAGCAGCGGTGCACAAAACAGAACCCAATCTGCCTGTGCTACGGAAAACACGTCATCCAAAGAAATGCGCATCAGCCAAAAGGGTATGCTTCCGCCGGCATAGGTCATTGCCCAACCCTTGCGGATGCCATTTTCACGCAGCACGATACCCAGGTAGCAAAACAGCGCAAACAACAACATCAGCACGATGAGCATACAAGCAACATAAAGATTCGAGCACCACATACAATGCGCGCGCAATGCCTCAGTAGAAAAGATCAGTGAGAAAGCTGCAACGCAACCACCAACAATACTGTCATTGTGAGCAGTAAACCATGCGGCAACGCAAAGTATCAGTGCAAAGAAATAGTAGAAAGTCTGCCATTGATACACCCTCGCTATCATCAATGTGATACTAAAGAGCAACGCGACGGCAGCGGTTAAAAATTGCACAGCACTCTCCATGGCAGTGCTGCCTGCAAATTTACGCAAAATATCACATCGATGCAACACAGCAAACAGTGCAAACGGCAACAACAAGGCAAAGCCCAGCATCAGCGCATCGATGGAAATCAGCCTAATTTGCGTGCCCAGTGCATACCCACTGCGCATCAACATGACCAGTGCAGCACCGATACTCACGGTTGCACAGATTTCTTTCTGACGAGCAACAAAGCCCATAAACAATATCACTGCCGAAAGCATGGCAGCAAGTGCAAGCCACACCGAATTGCGCAAGCCAAGCAGTTGATCTGTCGCAAACAGTGAACGCAGCCCATAGAAAATGACCGTCCCGACAAGCAGCGTCTGTGCAACAATATCTACCGCAAAATCGCCCATAAACCGCGCTTTGCCACGACGAATCAGCAGATCTACGATACCGATCAGCAAAATCGGCACAAAGCAACAAAGCATCACAAAACAGCTGGTAAGCATCCCTTTTCCCAAATAATGCTCACTCCCCACGGCAACCGTTTGCAGTATGCAGCACATCACTGAGAAAAACGACAATGTAGACAGTGCTTTTGCCTCTCGATGCGCATAATCCACTGTCAGCAACCACCCAAGCAAAGCGGTCATTAGAGCAAGGAGCATCCGCCACAGGGGCAGGGACACGCTCACACAAAACAGCGGCATAATGAAGATCACCGTCGGCAACAGCACCATTGCTACCATATCAGGGGCATAGTCACCTGTAAAATGCAACTTCCCACGACGGATTCGATAAACTACCACACCCAGCATCAGGAAAATACACAGGCAAACCATCACCGACCCGTACAAAGCAGTACCGTATTGGGCATCTGCAAACAAAAAATGGGTTGCAGCACTGGTGCAAGCAGTCAGCACAGAGAACAGAAAAGCTGAAAAGTGTATCACAGCAAGAGGTTTGCCATGATTCAGTGCGAATATCGCATAGCCCAGTGCGAACAGCAAGGCTGCAAGTGCTGCAAACAGTACCTGCCATGCCATCATCTGTGTAACAGAAAAAGCAAGCACCAGATATAGTAACCCAGCAGTGGGCAAAGCAATCCATGCACAGTTCTTCACGACATCATCGCCCACGAAGCGCACACGATTACGGTGGATCAGATATGTACTCACGCCCAATAGCAGAGGCACAATACTTGCAGCAGCAAATCCGGCATAGGCATATTGATCTGCCAGCGCGGTGTGGATGCCGAAAGCCATCCAAATCCCTCGATATGAGAAAAAGAGCATCTCGGCAAACCCCAAGGTAGCCAGCGTTTTTTTGCCATGACTTGCGTAAATACGATACACACTCACACCAATCAGCGCATTAGCAAACAATAGCAAACAGCAAATGATTTGGTTCCCTGTGGGCAAAATCAGACCCACGATTGCCGGCAGAAACACGCACATCAGGAAGATCCGATGGCGCACCCCAACAAAGCCACGCTTGGTACGACAGTATAATACAAAGGCAATTGTTGCAGAAAGCACTGTCCAGAGAAGATATGCCCAGTCACCATACGATTGCAAGCACACGCTCCGTACAGCACCACAAAGCAGCGCAAGACTCAACACAAACAAGACCCCAAAAATGTGCTGTTTCGGGGTTTGCAGATGATGCTCCATCGCCATGATAAAACACCACATCACGGCAATGGCAAGCAAAACCACGGCAGCAATATGCATGAGCTGAATACGCCCGTCAAAGCCATATATCACCGAACGAGTGCAAAAGATCATGCCCAGCGGAAAAAGAACATCCGAAAAGGGTGAGCGCAAAGGACCACAGCATACAAATAAAATACCAAATCCAAGGCAAAGCACGGACATGAGCAGTAGAGAAGCATCCGTCTGCTGTAGCACGGTATTGGAAAAACCGAGTGCAAGTACAAACAACTCTGCCGCCTGATAAGTTCGCAACCAAATATTTCCACTGCGAAGCATAGGAATGAACGTCGCCACACAAAGCAAAGCCAATCCCAACAACATCAGCCAATTCCAGTTTCTGCCGCTAATGCCAATGCAGAGGAAGATCGCAATGGCTATACCTGAAAGAATGCGGAACATAATATGATAGCTTACGGTAATATCATCAGGAAGAGTACGGGCAGAGATAAACACCAGCAACACAATGGCAGTGATCATGCAAACCAATGCGGTAAAGATCCACCCGTTGATCGAAAATGCTTCATTGGTCAGCAGAGGCTGCATCACGCGGGCAAAGCCATAAACGGTCAGCAGAGACATTATCACCGCCGATCCTTGCTTCAGCTTCGACAATACCGCAGGTGTAGCAAATGCAAGAGCAGCAGAAAACGCTGCAAATCCGTACCACGCGTTGCTGCCATTCATAGGAATAAACATAGGCACAGAAGCACAGATCGTATAAACCATAGAAAAATGCCCAAGTGGCTCACCAATGGGTGCGGGCAAGCGGAATGAAAGCGGTTTTGCAAAAAACGTCAGCAAAAGCGCATAAGCAGCCGCAGAGAGCGTCCATGCACCATAAGATGGCATCATCGCCCACATCCCACAGAGGTAAGTCGCGGAAAATCCTATGAGCGTTGCAACGCCCCACGATTTTTCATGACTCACTTTCACGCCAACAGCAGCAGAACCAGTAAATGCAGCAGCTGCAATGGTCAACAGCCATGAATTGGATCCGCCTGAAAGTCCTTCTCCAAGCAGTGAAAGATACCCTGCCGCCCAAATAGAAATCGGCAAAAATGTTGCGCCCAGTGAGAAAAACGCCATGCCGGTACGCTTCAAATTCCAAAGCTTATACGCTAGCGCAGAGGTACCAAAAAATAGCACACTACCGGCAGCAAGTGTCATCAGTTTTCCGAAATCCGCCATTGCGTTCCATGAAGTACGCACAAAAAGCAATCCGGCAAGAATGATGAGCACCACGCCCACGCCAAGCATTACGCTGATAGCGGAGGTAGCATTCTTTTTTGGCTGTATAGAGGCTACCTGTGGCACAACACCACCACTGGGAGCTTGCATGGCTTCCGGATGATATGTTGCCTGCGGTGTGGAGATTCTCATTGTTGCAGTCTGCGCTGCCGGTACCGCAACGGGATTGTTGGGTGGGAGTTTGCCCGCCGACGGCACTTGTGCCTGCGGCGCAGTCGATGCTTGCATCGACTGTTGTCCAAAAAGCTTTGCTTTTTGGACGGCAAACTCCTCATCTGTGAGAGCACCGCTTTCATGGAGGGCACGCAGCTTTTGCAGCTCCAGCTGCAAAAGAGACTGCGTTGCAGGTGCAGCCTGTGGCTGCCCTGCGGAAGCTTGCGAGCTCGGTTGCGACTGTACCATTGCCATACCCGGTACAGAATACGGTGGCACGGAAAGTCCCTCCTGTAAAATATCTTTCGGTGATATCCGCTTTTCCTGCAACAATCGCCGCAATAAATTCTCATATCGTTTCTTTTCATCATGCAAACCACGATCTTGATTGCGCTTTAATAATAAAAACAAAGTGGTGACCATCAGTATAACGCTCAGAAAAATCCAAAAGCCCTCCATAAACCGATCCACTCCTTTTTCCATATAGCACTTTTCTATTGCCATGGTGATAAATACTTTTCGTTTATTATACCACACAGTCAATGCCTTTGCAAGCTTTTTCTACAAAAAAGGCACACCGTCCTCGCGATGCGCCTTTCTGTTGTACTATTTATGATATTTTCCACCCTCAGCGATTTGGTATCCGCGATAGATCTGCTCTAACAGCATGACTCTTGCCAATTGATGCGGAAATGTCATAGGTGAAAATGAAAGCTTATGCTGTGCCACTTGCTTGATCTCCTCTGCAAGCCCGTGACTGCTGCCAATAACAAATGTGAATACCGAACATCCACCTAGCGCAGGTACAAGCAGCATCTTCGAGAACGCTTCACTCGTACAGGTTTTTCCCTCAATGCACAGTGCAAAAATCTCACCTTCTACGTGACGCAATATCTGCTCGGATTCGTTCTGCAATGCTCTCCGGATTTCCCCCTCTGACGGATTCTCCGGCAGCCTGCTTTCGCTTAACTCCACGATTTGCAGCTTGCAATATCGTCCCAATCGCTTCGCATACTCATCGCAAGCCTCCCTCAGCCAACGCTCCTTCAGCTTGCCTATCGCAATGATATTCACACGCATCAAAAAGCGATCATCTCCCCTTCGGTTTCCACCTTTGCCACCTGTAGCAAATAATCTTGTCCACGCACCATATCTGCAAGGGCACTCACCACCGCTTCTTCCGCAAGATGTGGCCGATTGTTTTCCTGACTAAGATGCCCCAAAATCAACCTTGTAGTGCCGCTTTGCACAAGTTTTTTCACCTGCGCTGCACAATCTGTATTGGAAAGATGCCCAACCTTCGAAAGGATTCTCTCCTTAACATAAGGCGGATATTTCCCTCCGCGTAGCAGATCTTCATCATAATTCGCTTCCAGCAACACCAGATCACAGCCGTTTAATGCTTCCTCCACACCACGTGTCACATAGCCAAGATCCGTACAAACTGCGCAAATCTTGCCATCAGGCATTGCAACGCGATATCCACAGCTTTGCACCGTATCATGGGGAGTCACAAAGGCGTTCAGCGACACATCTGCCACTTGAATGCCGGCAGCACCGATTTCCTGCAAATTCGCCCGCAATGCGATCGCATCATGGTCAATCAGATTCCGTAGCGTCTTACCCTGCCCATAAATCGGCACTGCCAGACGCTCCGTCAACGTTTTTAATCCCCGCACATGGTCAGAGTGGTCGTGAGTGATAAACACTCCCTGTATTGCCGAAAGCGACAGCCCACAGCGCTCTAGCCCCATGCATAGCCGCCGATATGTAACACCTGCGTCAATCAGCACTCCGCCCTTGGGTGTACCGATAAATGTTGCATTGCCCTTACTGGAACTGAACAATGGGTAAAGTCGTGCCAAAATATGCACCTCCCTGATATCATGAAAGAAAGGGCGAAAGTACATTCCGCCCTTTCTCATTTGTTATTTGCGATATGCACTTACCACAAAATACGTCAATTTTCGCCCACAACAGCTGGTAATTCTCCTGTTGTAGAATCTGTATCTATGGGTAGCACCTCGCGGGTGATACAAGCACCGAGTGCTGTCAGCTTACCTGCCATATCCGCATAGCCACGCTCAATATGGTGAATGTCCTCGATATAGGTTACGCCACCAGCTGCCAGCCCTGCAATCATCAATGCCGCGCCTGCACGGAGATCACAAGCCTTCACGGGTGCACCGGTCAATGTACCCTTGCCCTCTATGATGGCAACCTTACCATCCACCTGAATATCCGCACCCATACGGCGCAGCTCATCCACATACTGGAAACGCTGCTCAGAGACCTCTTCCTTGACCATACTGGTACCCGATGCCAAGCACAGTAATGTGGAAATCTGCGGCTGCATATCTGTGGGAAATCCGGGATGCGGTCTTGTACGCACGCTTGCTTTCACCAAAGGGCCATCCACATAGACGCGAACGCAATCATGTTCCTCATCGGATTCCACATTCACGCCGATCTTCTCCAACACACTGACGATAGAATCCAGATGCTTCACCGTCACATTTTTGATCAACACATCACCGCCGGTTGCAGCTGCGGCGACCATATAAGTTCCCGCTTCGATCTGGTCGGGAATGACAGGATAGCTTGTACCGCGCAGAAATTTTACGCCACGAATCTTGATGGTATCGGTACCGGCACCGATAATATCCGCACCCATCGAATTCAAAAAACTTGCCAAATCGACAATATGCGGTTCTTTTGCGGCGTTATTGATCACTGTCAGACCTTCCGCCTTCACTGCTGCAAGTATGGCATTCATGGTTGCGCCAACGGTCACCACATCGAAAAAGATCTGGTTACCCTTCAACGGCTTTGCGACCAAATCCACCATGCCACGCTCAATCTTGCACTCAGCGCCCAGCTTTGTAAATGCCTTAATATGCTGATCAATGGGTCTTCCGCCCAATGGACAGCCACCGGGCATAGAAACTCTCGCCAAGCCACATCTGCCTAACAGCGCACCCATGAAATAGTAAGAGGCACGCATTTTTCTTGCAGATTCATAAGGCACACAAGTGCTTTTCGCGGGGCGAGGATCAATGCGATAGGTATGCGCGCCAAGCTGTTCCACAACAGCGCCCAGCTCCCGCAGGATCTGCACGCTAATGGTCACATCGCTGATATCAGGCACATTTTCGATGACACAAGGCTCATCGCAGAGCAAAGCCGCAGGCAAAATGGCAACAACCGCGTTTTTCGCGCCGCTGATCTCCACCTCACCGGTCAACCGTCTGCCGCCCCGTATTACAAAACGAGCAGGTGCTTTCATAGTGGTATCTCCTTGGTTCATTCTGTCTGTTCTATGGGTAGTACGCGCAGATTCTCTCTCTGTATTGGTCATGCCACGCATACTATGATACTGCTGCATTACTCCACCACGGCAGGCGTTTGTGCCTCGCCGTTTGCGTTTCGATAATCCACACCGCTGCCATCGTATTCAACAACAACCGCCTTTTCAATGATCACCTGCGATTTGGGCTTATCGTTTGCATCCACAGCGACCTCCTGCATGGCAAGGCAATACTCCAAGCCATCGAACACTTGTCCGAAGATCTCATAGTTGCCGTCCAGATCAGGTCTGCCGCCCATCTGTTTGTACATATTCATCACAGGGCCGGAATAAGTCAGACCGTAGGTCGTTTTCAGCTGTTCAAAGTAGTTATCGCTTGTTTCCAGACCAGTGACGATGTAAAATTGGCTTGCATTAAGCTGATCCTGCCCGACGGCATATGCCAAAGCCCCCGCATAATGCTGCAGATTCGGAGAAATACTTTGTGCGAAACCCTCAGTACCATTCGCATCCACGCCGCCGGTACCATCGCCTTTGGGATCGCCCCCCTGCACCACAAAATGGTTGATGACACGGTGGAAGATCAGTTCATCGTAATAACCGCTTTCCACCAATGATTTAAAGTTTTCCACACCCTCGGGGCATTCCTCCGGAAACAGCTTGATTTTCACATCGCCATAATCCCTGATAGTCATGATGACGATCTCTTCACCCACCTCGGGCTGCGTGAAATTCAGGATTTTCTGGTTCTCCAGAACCACTTCTTTATTACAAGCGCAAAGCATCGGCAAGGTGAAAGCACAGCAAAGTGCCACCGCTGCGATACGCTGCAAATGCTGCTTACGCATTCAAAAAAACTCCCTGATACAAGGTTTTCGCGGTCGACGAAGGGGTGCAAACAAGCAGAGCGCGACCGCGTAAGGGATATTATACCACATTTTTCCGGATTTGTAAAGCAATTCTTAAGATTTTCTTCATCTTGCCGAAAAGTGGCACACAAGCAGACTGCTTTTTTATTCCTGTAGCAAGAGCGCAGAAGAATACTCGACGATCTCCACGGAGGTGATCATGATATCCTCAGCGGGGCGCATGGCATCTTCTTCACCCGTAAGCATCGCACCGGTAATCGCATCCAGAACCTCAAATCCATCATAAAGCTGTCCAAACACCGTCAGCTGCTGGGAATAATTGGGAATCCCGCCATATTCCACAAAGGCATCCGCAACGGGGTTATCCTTCTCATCTTCTTGCAAGCCGTTTACGATTTCTTCCGTCATCTCGATGCTGTTTACCACCAGAAAACGGCTACCATTAAAGGTTTTCTGTGTGCCTGTCAGCAGCTTCCAAAAGCCATGCTCGCTGCTGGTTGTCAGGGAACAAAGTGCACCGCGAAAGGGCCACATATTCTGAGTCAGCTCACGCTCCACATTCTCCTGCGACTGATCGCTGCCACCCTCTGCCAAAGATCCATCTGCATTGGGACTGCCACCGGCAAAGAACACATCCTGCTCCACGCGAAACACATAGGTATCGTTATAATATCCGCTTTGGGCAAGCTGTGTGAAATTGGCAACAGCCTGAGGGCATTCATCGGGATATAATAAAAAGAGCATATCCCCTGCGGTGGTATGCATAATGGCGGCAGGATCGCCGTCCTTCGGTTCTTCCAGCTGTACCAGTTCGACTTCATCCAGATTGACTGTTGCACTGATATTGCTGGACATGGAGTACCACACGGAACAGAGCAGTGCTAATACCAACGATATGGCGATAAAAATCGACAAAATTTTGACGGTATGTGCTGTAGAGGGCGTATTGCGTGTTGCAAGATTTGAGGGCTTCATAGCAATAGGATTCCTTTCTTGGGGCAAAGTATGCGAACAAATTATTTGATTCCATTATACCTTTTTTTGTCGTATAAGTCAAGCCATGCCGCAAAATCGCAAAAACGGCAGGAGCATTGCAAGCCCCTGCCGTTTTATGTTCGAATTAATCTGCAAAATAACGCACGCCGCTTTCAAAGATCTTCTGATCCTTTTCACCCGGTACATTCTTGCAGACCTGTGTACCCATACGCTCGCTATGACCCATCTTACCCAACACGCGACCGTCAGGGGATGTGATACCCTCAATGGCATCCACCGATCCGTTGGGGTTAAAGCGGATATCCATCGTGGGGCGACCGCTGAGATCCACATACTGCGTCGCGATCTGCCCATTGCCTGCCATACGACGCAGCAGCGATGCGGGCGCGATAAAGCGACCCTCACCGTGAGAAATTGCCACGGTATGCAGATCATCGGGTTTGCAGGCGGCAAGCCAGGGTGATTTGTTGGATGCAACGCGAGTCGTAACCATCATGCTCTGGTGGCGCGCGATGGTGTTAAAGGTCAATGTGGGAGAATTATCGCTCATTTCTACGATCTCGCCAAAAGGCACCAGACCAAGCTTGACGAGTGCCTGGAAGCCATTGCAGATACCCAGCATCAAACCATCACGCTGTTGCAGCAACTTGTGAACAGCCTCTGCCACACGAGGATTGCGGAAAAACGCCGTAATGAATTTGCCTGAACCATCCGGCTCGTCACCACCGGAGAAGCCACCCGGCAGCATAATCATCTGCGCATTGGCAATGGACTTCACTGCTGCCTCCACGGATTCTTCGATCGCAGCCGCAGAAAGGTTGCGGATCACGAGAATCTCAGGCTCTGCGCCGGCGCGTGCAAAGGCACGAGCGGTATCATACTCACAGTTGGTACCGGGGAACACGGGAATCAACACGCGAGGCTTTGTATATTTCACTGCGGGGGTGGGGCGACGCTCAGCGGTATGGCTGTATGCTTCAATGGTAGCAAACTCGGTTTTGATACGGCAAGGATACACCGATTCCAGCTTGCCCTCCCACGCCTTTTGCAAGGTATCCAGGCTGATGGTATAGCTGTCACTGAAGATCTTGTACTGCTCGGTGGTGCGGCCGATGACCTCTTCATCTGCCTTGGCTACACCGGCAAGCTCTATGATAAATGATCCGCTAAACGGTGCAAACAGGATCTGCTCAGGCAAAGTGCAGCTAAATTCAAAGCCAATATGATTACCAAAGCACATCTTTGCGATACCCTCGGCAACACCGCCGCCGGTCACTGTCCAGATCGCTTTTGCTCTGCCCTCAGAGATCAGCTGTTCCACGCGGTCAAATACGGCACGGACGCTATTCCAATCAGGCAAGCCGTTGCTGTCATAGGAGGGTGCAAGGCGAATTACGGTATCCCCTGCTGCTTTGAACTCCGTAGAAAGCACGCGGCTCGTATTGGCAGTGGATACGGCAAAGGAAACGAGTGTTGGTGGCACATCAACATTTTCAAAGGTGCCCGACATAGAATCCTTTCCGCCGATGGACGCACAGGAAAGCTCCAGCTGTGCCTGAAACGCGCCCAACAATGCAGAGAAGGGCTTGCCCCAACGGGCAGGATCGTTTTGGGTGCGCTCAAAATACTCTTGGAAGGTCAGCCAACATTGATGCCAACTGCCACCCGCAGCAATCACCTTTGCCACAGACTCAATGACAGCCTCCATGGCACCATGGTAGGGAGAATGCTCGGAGATGCCGGGTTGGAAGCCGTATGCCATCAGCGAACAGGTCGTGGTATCCCCTTGCAGCACAGGGATTTTGGCAGCCATCGCTTGTGTAGGCGTCAGCTGATAGACCCCGCCAAAGGGCATCAGCACAGTACCCGCACCGATGGTGGAATCAAACTTCTCCACCAGACCCTTTTGCGAGCAGACATTCAGATCAGACATCAACTCTTTCCAACCTTCGGGGGTATCCTCGAAAAGGGTAGGTGCAGCTTGCTGTGGCACAGCTGCCACGATATCGGTATGCTTTTCTGCACCATTGGAGTTCAAAAACACTCTGGAAAGGTCAACGATCACATTCCCGTTCCAATGCATCCGCAGACGATTGGTATCCGTTGCCTTTGCTACCACAGTTGCCAGCAGATTCTCTGCTGTGGCAGCTTTCATGAAAGTTTCCACATCCTCGGGGGCAACCACCACCGCCATACGCTCCTGCGATTCGGAAATGGCAAGCTCGGTACCATCTAATCCATCATATTTTCTCGGTACTGCGTTTAGATCAATATCCAAGCCATCGGTCAGCTCGCCAATGGCAACAGAAACACCACCTGCACCAAAATCATTGCAGCGTTTGATCAGCTTTGTCACGGAAGGGTCACGGAACAATCTTTGCAGCTTGCGTTCTTCGGGGGCATTGCCCTTTTGCACTTCCGCGCCGCAATGCGTCAACGATTCTAATGTGTGCGATTTAGAGGATCCCGTTGCGCCGCCGCAGCCATCTCTACCGGTTTTGCCGCCCAGCAGGATGACCACATCACCGGGCACCGGTGCTTCGCGGCGGATATTCTCCGCAGGGGCAGCACCCACTACCGCACCGATCTCCAAACGCTTTGCCACATAGCCGGGGTGGTATACCTCTGTGACGTGCCCCGTTGCCAGACCGATCTGGTTGCCGTAGGAGCTGTAGCCATTTGCCGCGCCCACGGTAATTTTTCTCTGGGGCAGCTTGCCGGGCATCGTATCTGCCACGGGCACCAACGGATTTGCCGCACCGGTCACGCGCATTGCCTGATACACATAGCTTCTGCCGGAAAGCGGGTCACGAATCGCACCACCCAAGCAGGTTGCCGCACCACCGAACGGCTCAATTTCGGTAGGATGATTATGGGTCTCATTTTTAAACATCAAGATCCAATCTTCATCGCCGCTATCGGTTTCCACCTTGATCTTCACGGAGCAGGCATTGATCTCCTCACTCTCGTCCAATGCGGGAATTTTTCCGTCTGCCTTCAGCTTACGCATTGCCATGGTTGCCATATCCATCAAGGTCACGGGCTTTGCGTCTCTGCCCAACTCTTTGCGGATACGCAGGTAGTCCTCATAAGTCTCGCGGATATAGGGCGTATCCACCTCCACATGGTCGATGGTGGTCAAGAAGGTAGTATGACGGCAGTGATCGCTCCAGTAGGTATCAATCATGCGAATTTCGGTGATGGTAGGGTCGCGGTGTTCATCATCACGAAAATAGGACTGACAGAATTTGATATCATCCAGATCCATTGCCAGCGCGTATTCATTTAAAAATGCATTCAAGCCGTTCTCATCCAGTGTGCAAAAGCCTTCAAGGGTGGCAACGGTGGTGGGAATGGCGTAGTTGGTATCCAAAGAATCCACAAGATCCAGTGATGCCTCACGGCTTTCCACAGGGTTGATGAGATACTGCTTCAAACGGTCAAATTCGGCATCCGTAATATTGCCGCCTACAATATATACACGGGCATTGCGCACGCGGCAACGCTCCTTGCCGTTTAAGATCTGAATGCACTGCTCACAGGAATCAGCACGCTGATCGAATTGCCCGGGAAGATACTCCACGGCAAAAATACGCTCCTGATTGGAGAGCATCGGCAATTTTTCATAAACATAGTCCACAGCCGGCTCAGAGAACACCGTAGGCACTGCCCGACGAAAATCCTCCTCCTCGATGTGGTCTGCATCGTAACGATTCAGCACACGAATGCTCAACACATTCAGGCGCAGGGCAGTGCGCAGATCCGCCAACACAGACTGTGCTTCCACGGCAAAGGGGGGCTTTTTTTCGGTGTAAACGCGATAAACTGACATAATGCAACATCCTCCGTTTTGGTATCATTGGATACGGGCGATACAGCAATCGTCCTCATACCCTTCTATTGTAACACAAATGATAGAATTGTGCAAACGTTTTTCGATTTTTTCCGGGAAAATTTTCACAAGTGTACCATCAGGCATATGTCCCCGGTAGTAGCTATGTGCATTTTGATATACAAGTGGCACGGATTCCAACGCCTGATCCCAAACACGATCTTTGCATTCCGTGCATCGCTTGCAGTCTTCCACCAGTACAGATACGCTGCGCCCGATATAATGCGCAAGATGTTTTTGGGTACACACGGCTGCCAATGCCGCAAGCTTGTCCGTGCGCTGATTTTTTACATTCCCCGAGATCTGATCCGGCATCGAAGCGGCTGGGGTTCCCTCTCTGGGCGAATAGGGAAAGATATGCACTTTCGCAAACCCGATCTTTTGTACGATGTGCAGTGTTTCGGCAAAATCCTCGTCGGTTTCTCCGGGAAAGCCTACGATCACATCCGTAGTAATGGCAGATTCCGAAAACAGCGTGCGGATCTGATCCACGATGTGACAATAGGTCGCAGGGGAATAGTGACGATTCATGCGTTGCAGCACACTGTTTGCACCGCTTTGCAGCGAAAGATGAAACTGCGGACAGAATTTTTCACACGCTGCCAATCGATGTAGCAACTCCGGAGTGATTCGTTCCGGCTCCAGCGAGCCAAAACGCACACGTCGGATTCCTTCGGGAGCAGCGCAGGCTTCTACGGCATCGGCAAGAGAATCACCGGTATCAATCCCATAAAATCCAAGATTAATTCCCGTCAGAACGATCTCTTGAAAATCCTGTGCAGCAAGGCTCTTCGCCTCTGCGATGACCCTTTCCAGTGGCATAGAACGACATCTGCCCCGTGCATAGGGTATGATGCAGTAGGTACAAAATTGGTTGCAGCCCTCTTGTATTTTGAGAAACGCTCTGGTATGTTGAGCATCTACCCCGGCAAGCGAAGAAAAAAGCTCGCCACCTTTGGGGAAATAAGGCACAACGGCATTACAGGGGGAATCAGCAGCCAATGGCAGAGCCGCAGAGTGATGTATTTCTTCACACAGGCTTCGGAAATGTGTTTGCAGCAAGGCAGCAATTTGCTCACGTTCCTTGGTACCCACTACATAATCTGCTTCATCAAAAGTGTCCTTCGGGTACGCCTGCGGCCAACAGCCGGTCAGCACGATCACCGCTTCGGGACAGCGTTTGCGCAGTGAGCGCATGGTTTGCCGCACCTTGCGGACACTTTCCGCAGTCACTGCACAGCTGTTAATAATCATACAATCTGCAAGCGCGGCTTGATCCGCTTCAACAAAGCCTTTATCCAATAGCAATTTGCGAATTCCTGCGCTATCCGCTTGATTGACTTTACATCCAAAAGTAAAAATTGCAAATTTTTTTGACATGGAACGCTCTCCTTTAGATTTATTCACTTTGCACAAATATTAGCGGGTTTTATTGTGCAATATGCACTGGGTATCGGGGGCGGCGAAAAGAATTTCACCGCGCCCGAAAAATTGGGTCAAATATCCGAAAAATGACGATTTTGCTTGACAAATCGCACCTACAATGTTATGATAGGCACAGAAACGGCAATACTAATCTCACTGCAAGGTATGCTGTGCGTTCACTCTGCCGTATTCCGCAGAAAATCGAAAATGAGGTAAACTGCTATGTCTACAATGACAGTTTTTCTTCCTGCGATCACCGATGTGACAGAATTTGTAAACATCATGGGGCGGTTCCCCTTTGAAGCGCAATTGACCGTTGGCTCCTACGCTGTAGACGCCAAATCTTTAATGGGCATCTTCACCCTCGACCGTGAACAGCCCTTGCGGTTGGTTGCTGAAACAACCGATTCCGATGCGCTGACTGACTTAACACAGGCCATCGGCAGATTCCTTCAGCCTGTTTCCAAAGAAGCGTAAACGGGCATCTCAAGCAAAAGCATTTTCCCATTGGGAGGCATATGCTGCTCCCACTCCCCCTTTTTTCATGTTGCTCCCCTGCCATGGGGGGCAATACCAACTCCGTGGCTGACTGCATCTGCCGCACAAACTGACTGCATCGGATGCTGCTTGCTGCGTTACAATACATTCACCCCCTCTCATTTTTTCTTTTGACGGCTTCTGCCGTCTTTTTTATTGCCAGCGTAAAACAGATACAGACAGTATAGCATATTCCCATCCAAAATGCAAGCAGCGGCAATTCGCAAAAATTTGTTGCTGTAGCAGTCGTAATGCTTCCCTTACAAACAGAAAGGCGACATGACCGAAATCATGCCGCCTCTCCGAAGCCATTGCAATATCATGGCAGGATTCATGCTTTGCGCGATGTTTTTTTCATACACTCCGTATCGAATGAAGGATTGAATGCATAGGGATTATCCGGATACGGGGAAGATTTCGCAAGCTGATCCTGTAATAAACGCATTCCCTCGCCGAAGCGTTGATAATGCACAATCTCTCGCGCACGCAAAAATCGAATAACATCACGCACATCCGGATCATCCGCCAGCCGCAAAATGTTATCATAGGTTTTGCGTGCCTTCTGCTCAGCACTCATATCCTCGTGCAAATCGGCAATGGTATCCCCTGTTGATTGGAAAGTGGATGCGGAAAACGGCACGCCTGTTGCTGCTACGGGGTAGATTCCCGTGGTGTGATCCACAAAATATGGTGCAAATCCCTGTGCTTCCAGCTGTTCGGGCGTTAAACCTTTCGTTAGCTGGTACACCAGTGCCGATATCATCTCCATATGCGAAAGTTCTTCCGTACCTATATCCGTTAACAAGCCGGCAAGCTGTGGCAAGGGCATGGTGTAACGCTGATTGAGATATCGCATAGATGCACCCAATTCACCATCCGGGCCACCCAGCTGCGTGATCACCATTTTGGCAAGCCGCGCATTAGGCTGTTTAATTTTCACGGGATATTGTAATGTTTTTTGATATTGCCACATTCAATTATCCTCCTTTTCCCATGGCCATGGCGCAGAAGTCCATGCGTGCCAGTCGGTATGCTCGCAGAGCTGTTCCTGAAATTGCAAACCAAAGCGGTCATGATACACCGCAAGTGCCTCTTTCCACTGACCAAGTGTGGCAAGATACATACGGTGTGCGTTCGGATCATCGGGATGCGTATCCAAAAAAAGCGCAATATCACGCATAGTAAATTGCAATTGGCGGATCCATTGTGCCAGCTCGTTACGGTTCATGGAATCCGGACGACGTTGCGCAGCATTTTTCATCGCCATAACCGATCTCCTTTCTCCTGTTCGGCTTGTGCCTCAGCACAGCCATTGCAACCGTAGCTCATCATAAAGGGCATGACCAGTGAGGGAAAAACCGTACCGGCTTCCAGTGCTGCACCAAGATCCAGTGGCTCTTCCCATGCTTGAAAAGGTGTATAAGAGGATGCCAGCAGGATCAGTGCCGGGAACACAGGCATATTCTCCGGATACGTGCCTGCATCAAAGTTTTGCATCATGTAATGCACCGTTCCTTTCATGTTCATTCGCACCATTTGGGGTGCGTAATATAGTGTATGCACCATCGGCAGATTTCGACACCGTTTCCTTTTCTGTCGTTCTACGCGCGCAAGATATCATGCACAGAAAAAAGCATCTATGCTGCCACATGGTTGGCAATTGCACAGATGCTTTTTTGTATCATAATGCGATATATATCATGCAATACAGGAGCGCACAGCAATTGGCTGATTGGATTGCCCTCAAGTGGCTGGTCATGTCAAGGGCAACGAGCTTATAAGGCCTGCGATCAGCCGCAAGATCGCCACGGCATCGTTGCCATCAATGCCTTGCACAGCGTCACAATCTGCATTCAGCATACCCTGCGCAGAGATGGAAATGGCTTCATCTTCAGCAAGCAGCCGATTGAGCAGGATCACATCATCCACCTTGACATAGCCGTCGCAGTTCACGTCACCGTACTTGGTAACCGTGGTGCTAGGTTGGGTCGTTGTTTCAGTGACAGGGGGCGTAGTCGCATCGGGATCCGGTGTTGTGCCATCCGGTTCAATACCCCAGATCATCACGCCGGAATCATACATACAAATATAGGGCGTAATGGCTGTATTGTTGTTACCCTCCTGCAGCCCTTGGAACGACCAGTCATTGGTAGAATCCCACACTTTATTATTGTCAGGAACGGAGATGCGGAACTGTAGCTCTGCCTGATGCTCGGACTGACCCGAAGGGCGAATCACAGAGCTGTCGGTATAGGTAAACTCCACATAGTAGATATTATCTCGGTAGTGGATCGGGTCTGACGCCACGGTATTGCCACTAAACTCATCGTAGCCGATTTTTACAGTTATATCATCAATGGTCAAACCGTTTTCCAACAGTTCAGAGATATCGAAGAAATAGCGGTAAGAAAGGCTATTTGCCACGCGGGCAGGAAATGCAGAGTGGTTGGTTGCCTGTGCCTTAATCTCAATATAAGATTCAGAGGACTGATTGATGGAGGCCTCCATGTAAAATTCCTTGTGGGTAGGCTCCTGCTGATCTGCTTCGAACTCCTCTGCCAGATATTTTGCAGGGAAGTCGGGATCGGTCTCGCCACCATAGGTTTCGATCATCTTGCCCAGCAACGCAGTATAACCTGCGTTGTAGTCGATGGCAACCTCAGAAAACTGATACTGACTGACCGCATCGGTATAGGAACCATCCTGTGCAGGGCCACCGATGAGCGCGCCGTAGAGCGTGTGACGGTGGAATTTCTCCACACCGAGTTGTGTCCATTGATCGTCCCACACACCGGAAGAAGTACGGTGGTGCCATGCCTGCGGATAGTTTTCACCCATGCCGATGACATAACTCATGCCCAGATCATTGTCGCCAAAGGCATAATTCATCTGCGATTCATAAAACTCGGTATACTTTTGCGTTTTCGATGCGTCATCTGCATACAGCTCCTCCACAGCGACAGCTGCCAGAAACGCAGTGGTCGTTGCGTGGCGCAGAGAGCCCCAGTTAAACAACCACGCCAGCCCATCCGGGGTGTAGCTGACCTGCTTGCCGCCGTAGCCGGTTGTCCAGTATTCCAAGTGCTTGGTAAACTGGTTGATCCACTCCTGCTTGCCGGTATTGATGGCATAGAGCAATGTACCGCCCTGTTGCGTATCATCCCAGCACATACCCCAGGTATATTTCATCTCCGTGGACTGATCTTCCTTCCCAAGGTTGGGGATAAAATCGCTTTCGCACAGATCGAGATACGTCTGATCTCCGGTTGCCATATACAGCCAGTTGGCAGACCAGAACAACTCATCGTAAAAATGCGAGGATTTATACATCGAATCCGATGCAGGGGTATTGCCGTGATCTCTTGTGGTATTTGCAATATCGAAGCAATTTTTTGCGTGGGCGAGATAATTTGCAGCGCGAGTGGCATCTACATCCTTGAACACGAGATATCCGGCTGCCAAAGCCGCAGCCATATGTCCCGTCACATTGGAATCCTTCGTCAGATAGTAGGGGCGTTCTGCTTCCCCTTCCATCTGTTCGCGCTTGTACTCGTAAATCTCCGCAGAGCCCCACCATTTGTGATCAAAGCCCTCATCGCCGATCTGGTACACCACCTCATCGCCCAGATCACAAGCCGCGATATAATCCAGCGAATAGGCAAGGCTGTTGCGATAGGTGCCGGTCAGCCCAGCCTGTTCAATGCCATCACCGAATTGCAGCATACCCCACGCCAGCAGCGCAGAGGAATAGGAATTGGTCAGGGTAAATTTGATGTGGTCACCGGCATCGAACCAGCCACCAAGAATATAATCGCTCATCATGCTGTCGGCACGCCAAGTCACCTGATTGCCATCAGAAAGTGGGCCGGATTCCTGCACCTGATAGAAAAACATGGCTTTTTGCAGTGCCTCGGCGTAGTTATAGCTCCCTGCGGCATCAGCAGTCAGGGGCACATTGTTGCAGATCGGCAGTGCAGCTGCGCCCATCACAGTGGCAGTTGCAAGCGCAGCAATTTTTGTATGCTTCATAAAGAAAAATCCTCCTCTCGTCATCTAGCAGCCATACACAGCTACTTACCTTATATCATACCACGCTGTAAGGAGATTTGTCAAGCATCGGTTGCAGATCTTTCCAAATGGATATCACGATGATTTGTAAACTTTTTCTAAACTTTTCAAAATCCTTCAGCAAGCATCCCGCTGGATCTGCAAGCCGAACCGGTGATCGAAAAAAAATACTTGCAATTTAGAGGATGATATGCTACAATGAGGAGAACAATTACAATTGTCACTGGAAAGGAGGCTACCATGATGCAGCAAAACGCATCGTCTTGCATTGCTGATACGCTTGCACATGAGCTCTTCACCCGTTGCCTGCACAGCAACGGTGAAGGTTTCACCATCTGTCGAACGCTTGGCGTCTATCAGCAGCATTTTATCCGCACTGAGACCGGATGGCAGTGTGACCGCAGCCCGGATACCGCATCCATCGCGCATATGACGGCGCAGGTGCGGCAGCTGATCGCGCAGTTTCCTGCTCTGCACGCGACATATCCCCACACGGTCACACAAGATGCGCGTGATAGCACACCCGCCTCCGAAACATGGGTAGTCTCCGCAGCAGAAGTACACATTACCGTTCCGCCTGATTTTGTACGCGCGTATGACGGCAGCGATGATCTGGAGCTGCTTATGAAAACGCAATCTGCGGCAATCACGGCACTTGCAGAGGACATCAGACAGCGACTGCTGCGCTATGAAATCCGTACCGTGCAAATGTTCACAAGGGATGCTGCCCGGTTCTCTATCCGTTTTGCTGTACAGCAGGATGCCATCACCACCGAAATCTGGCACCTGCCATTGAAAAAGCATGGCATTCCATCACTGTTGACGGAAAATGCACAGTGCGCGATGGCACGAGCAACCGCAGCCACACTGGCGGATCTGCTGCATTGCGAAGCAATCCCCTGCTGCACAATTACGCAGGGCTTTCATCGCGCATACGCTGTACAGCTGAATGGAAAGGATATCCCATCATGACGATACTGACACATTCCCCTGCCGAAACACAGGCCTTTGCGGAAGTGCTGGGCAAACAGCTGAAAAAAGGTACCTGTATCGCTTTTGCAGGCGGTATGGGCGTTGGAAAAACCACCTTCACCCGTGGGCTTGCCAAAGGAATGGGTCTCCCGGATGAAGTCAGCTCCCCGACCTTTGCACTGGTGAATGAATATCACGGCGAAGGTGCGATCTCTATGTACCACTTTGATATGTACCGCATCACCTCCCCTGAGGAACTGGAAACCACCGGCTTCTGGGATTACCCCCTGGCGGATGCCGTGTTCGTCATTGAGTGGGCAGAAAACATTGCAAACGCACTGCCGGTCGATGCCATTCGCATTACGCTGACACGCATCAGCGATGATACCCGAAGCATCACCGTAGAAGGAGGCGATTTTTCTTGCTAACGCTGGCTGTGGATACTTCCGGTAAAACGGCATCCGTTGCCCTCGCTGAGGATACCACCCTCTTGGGCTTGCGCATGATATATACCGCCCGCGCACACTCACAGATTCTGCTGCCAATGGTCAAATCGCTGCTCGCAGATACCGGTCGCAGTGTAGCAGATATCGACGTATTTGCCGCTGCCAACGGCCCCGGATCCTATACAGGGCTGCGCATCGGCGTTGCAGCCATGCAGGCAATGGCATTTGCACAGAACAAGCAATGCATCGGCATTAGTACGCTGGAAGGGCTTGCGTGGAATCTCTGTGCCACCCGTGGAATCCTCTGCGCAGCAATGGTCGCAAGACAGAACCTGCTGTATACCGCCTTTTTCGAAAGCGATGGCAGGTCTGTCCATCGCCTGACCGATGACAGCATTCTCACCGATGCGGAATGCGCCGCGCAGATCCGCGCATATACCGCCCCCACCACCATTGTCGGTGATGGCATAACATTGTTGGGGAAATTGTTGCCCAACACCACACCTGCCCCGATGCACCTTGCATTGCAATCGGCAGCAGGTATTTGTATGGCTTCCATGCAGCACGCGCCTGTTTCGCCTGCCAAGCTGACGGTGCGTTACCTGCAAGAGGTAAAAATCGGCTAAGCCGAACACAGGAAAGGATGTATTTTTATCATGACAAAATTTCGCGTTCTGGGTGGCATCGCACTGGTGGCACTCATCTGTGGCATCGTATTGCTCACCAATATGCCAAGATACATCAAGTATCTCAAGGGTGACATCGTTGATTACAACACCGTTGCTGCACATACGCTCAAGGATGGGGATCTGGTCGAGGGCGTAGTAGATGCTGCATTGGGCTGCTGCGCAGAAGAGTACGAAACCACATTCGGTATCCGCTCCTCCGATGATAGCACCAAGCTGTATTATGTGCTGTGGATGGACAACAGCCAGTTCATCGTGTACGAAACCGCAAACAAGCAGCAGTACACCCAGCTGGATGCGATCACCGATGCAACAGACCAGTATCTGAGCGCCCTGGAAGCCGGTGATGAGAATGCTTCTCTGAATAAGACTATGACGATCCAGGGTGTAGCGAAGGATCTGCCCAGCGATATTGAGGGATACTTCCATGAATGGTATGGCAGCGATGATCCGGACTATGCCACGCAGTGCGAGGGCGTGATGATCACCAACACCAGCTTTGATGGACTCGGTACCGGCGTGTTTATTGGCGCAGGCTGCGTACTGGTAGCGATTATTTTGGGTGTCGTGACACTCGTGCTTTGGCGCAAGGAGAAGAACGCTGCCGCTGAATACTGATCCAATATCCGTGAAAAAAGGGGGATTTTCATGAAAGGTCTGCAAAAGCGGAATTCCTTGACGGCAGCCGCAACCGCCGTCACCATGTTGCTTTGTAACACATCAACAGCAATGCCTGTAGCAGCAGATACCTACACCGATCCGGATACGGGTATCACCTACAATACGCAGGATGACTGGCTTCATGTAGAAGGCAATCAGATCGTGGATTCGGCAGGCAATCCCGTCTGGTTGACCGGTTGTAACTGGTTCGGATATAATGTAGGCAGCCAAGTATTCGATGGCGTGTGGTCGCAAAATATGCACGATATGCTTACGCAGATCGCCGACCACGGCTTCAATGTGCTGCGCGTACCGATGTCCACGCAGCTCCTGTTAGGCTGGAAGAACAATGAGCCGGATGAACTGATCAAAGTAAACACTTACTCGAACCCCGAGCTGACCCTGGAGGGCGTTGAGGGCGGTACCTGTATGTACAGCTTCGATATCTGGAACTACGCCGTAAAATGGTGCCGCGAATTGGGGCTGAAGATCTTCATCGACATCCACAGCGCAGAAACCGCATCGGCAGGGCATCAGGTCAGCCTGTGGTACACCGACCAGTACACAACCGAAGACTGGATCGAAGCACTGGAATGGTTCACCGACTACTACAAAAACGATGATACGATCATCGCCATTGACCTGAAAAATGAACCGCATGGCACTGCCGATACGCCCGACCTCATGGCAAAATGGGATGATTCCACCGATGCCAACAACTGGAAATATGCCGCAGAACAGGCAGCTGCCGCTGTGCTGCACATCAACCCCAACCTGCTGATTCTGGTCGAGGGCGTAGAGGTCTACCCAAAGTTTGAGGATGGTGCCGACTGGACTTCCCAAAACATTGACTACTCCCGCTACCCTTATAGCTACTACCATCATACATGGTGGGGTGGCAACTTCCGCGGCGTGGCGGATCTCCCCATTGATTTGGGCGAGTACCAAAGTCAGCTTGTGTACTCCCCCCACGATTACGGGCCGCTGGTATATGAGCAAACATGGTTCTATGAGGGCTTTACGCAGGAATCTCTGATGGATGACTGCTGGTACGATAACTGGTTTTATATCTACGACCAGAACATTGCGCCGCTGCTCATGGGCGAATGGGGCGGATTTCTTGATGAGGAGCACGATACCGACGGTAGAAATCGCGCATGGATGATCGCATTGCGTGATCTGATGATTGAGAACAAAATTCATCACACTTTCTGGTGCTTTAACGAAAACTCCGGCGATACGGGCGGTCTGGTGTATGATAACTTTGGCACATGGGATGAAGAAAAATACGCGTTCGTAGAGCCTGCACTCTGGCAAGATGAAGCGGGCGTGTATATCAGCCTTGATCACGAAGTAGCACTGGGCGCAAACGGTCAATCCCTTGGGGATTACTATGGTGGCACCGACAATACCACCTCCGCGCAGACGACCACTACTACCACCACTACCACCACCGATCTGCTACTCGGCGACGTGAACTGCGACGGCTATGTCAAGATTGACGATGTGATCCTGCTCAATCGCTATGTCGCAGAGGATCTCGCCATAACAGTGAGCGATGCAGGTATCCGCAATGGAGATGTCAACGAGGACGGTGCCATGGATGCTGCGGATGCCATCTTGGTGTTAAAAATGATCGCAGGGCTACCGGTTGAATAAACCTTTACCAGAGATACGCGAAGCATGGTAACAAAAAATGCAATCATATTTTGAGGGGAAAGCGTCCTTGTTCGCTTTCCCCTTTTTGTTTCTGAAATGCTTCACAAAGCTTCCTGATAAACGGAAAGCCATGCTCCCACAACATAAGGAGCATGGCTTCTTGTATATATCTGATGCGTTACAAGGCGCACTCATTGGAACGTACAGCTTGCCGAACAGCTGGAAACATACCGATTTGTGAGAAAGTACAGTACCACCTTGGCTTCTTCATTGGGGGCAACCGTGCCACTATAATCTGCTACCGGACGCCCTCCAACGATCTGCGAGTTCCAGCCATCACTCTCAGTATAAACCCAGGTGCAATTATTCACCTGAACTGTCGTCTCAACATTGGATGCAGCCGCATTGCCCGTGTTTCGCAGTTCCACTTGCACCATCACGCGGAAACTGCCATCGTCCAGTTGTTCGCATCCGCGCCATGCCACTCGTTTTACTGTCAGATTTGCTTTCTTCGCGGTTGTCGTTGTAGTGGTGGTTGTTGTGGTGGTCGTGGTTGTCGTAGTAGTAGTTGACCGGCGCGTAGTAGTCGTAGTAGTTGAGCGGCGCGTAGTGGTCGAAGTTGCGGTCGGGGTAGTGCTGGTAGACTTTTTCGGTGTTGATGTTGTCGTAGCTGTGGTGGTCTTGGGTGTTGTGGTAGTACTCCGCGTTGTAGTTCCCACCGATGCAGTCACGCTCTGGCTCGTGTCAGCCGTTGAAATCGTTGTCAGTATCACGATGTCGCTATCGGTCAATTGGGGTAGCGCGGTAGAAAGCGCGGGGCCTGCCTGGTCGGTGGTTGGCTCCGTCGTCGCAGAGGTCACCGACTCCGTGTTGGTGGTCGTAGCGGTCGTTGCTGCACCGTTGGCATCGTTTTTGGATTGGTCATTGCTGCTCCCATCGGTGGTCTGGTTGGTGCTTGATTCCGCAAAAGAATCGCTTGCCGACGTGTTTGGGTCGCGCAGTGCATCATCGGAAAAGCCAAAGCGAATCCCTGCCACCAATGCCGTTACAAAAACGGCACCCAGTACCACAAAAACCAATGCGCGCTTTCCCTGCTCCGCCACAGCGTCCAAATTTACGGCACGATGCCCCAAAGCCTTCCGCTGTTCTTTCATGAAGGCTTCTGTCGCGCGGTCGAGGTGATCGATATCAGAGAAATCAAATTTAGAGCGTCCATCGATGTTTTTACGATGTTTATCGGGTGTGTTATACATAGGTTTTCCTCCTCTCAACGGCATTGCAAGGCACGCGCCTCACAGATGCAGTTCGCATACCGAACAGGCATCTCTTTCCATTTCGTTGGAAACCCCACAAATCAAAGCATGGTTTATGGTATCGTGTGTTCAGTGTGTTGATGTCCCGTATATTCTCCGTATGATATATATTTTGCCAAGGATTCCAAGCGATGATATCGCCCTTATCCCTATAATATCATAGCACATATCATGCGAAATGTCAAGAACCTATCCATAACACGCATTATTTTTTGGGATAATTCACCAAAGACAATGCCTGTTCTCTGTGCATATTGCTGATTTTCAGAGAAGGGTTACGCGTCATTTCTTTTTTCGAGCATGGTCACGCGCAACACCAGATATTCTACCTCATTGCCGTGATATGTGCCGGAATCCTGTTCCAATTTTCCCTCCACGGTAATGATATCCCCAGCCACAAGACCATCAAAATTGTCCCAATCCAGTTCAAGCCCTAAGCCTGCACCATCCTGTTCGCAGTACACGGAATAAATCGTTTCGTCGTTGTCTGTATCGTCATGCACATACAGTTCCCCGACCATATGGTACTGCTTGCCAAGATACG
Source organism: uncultured Ruminococcus sp. (assembly GCA_964392175.1). Taxonomy (GTDB): domain Bacteria; phylum Bacillota; class Clostridia; order Oscillospirales; family Ruminococcaceae; genus Firm-04. Next base: position 21,778 of record CAYMOJ010000002.1, on the reverse strand, counting down.
CATCCGGATCGGAATACATATCGTAGAAGGTTTCGTACATGACGCTGGTTTTGATGTACTGCATTTCATTTTCCTCACCACAGCCGCAGAGGATGCTTCCACACAGCAGCAGGGAAACGGCGATTTTCGCATTTTTCATAGCATACCTCACAACGGCATAGGCGTAATGAGCAACACCGCACGCTTGACCAATGTATAATCCTCTGCATCCAGTACATTGTCACTGTTCAAATCTGCTGTAATGCGCCAATTGTCGGTCGTCAGAGGGGTGTCCCCTGTAAGATGCTTCGCAAAGCAGACAATATCCGCCATAGACAGCGCGCCATCTTCATTGACATCCCCTGCCATCGGCATAGTGGACGTTTTTTCTGCCGTGTAGATATTCTCATAGACTGTTTCTGCCCAGATCTTGCGCATGGCATTATAGCCATCACTATTGGGGTGCACACCATCGCTGCTGAGATAGGATGGGTTCTCCCGGATGATCGTATAAAAATCGGGGCCTTTTACCACATCGGGGTATGCCTCATAGATCGCGTACACCTGTGCGTTATAACTTTCGATATAGGGTATGATGCCGGATTCGGTCGAATACGGTATGGTTGGCAGAACAGCAATCTTACCTGCCGCCTGAATTGCCTCTATCATATAAGCAAGATTCTCATAATACTTTGCCGCACCCGTCTGATTCCCCCAGCAATCATTGGTACCATAGGCAATACTGACATAAGTACCGGGAAAATCTGCAAGCCAACGATCAATATTGTTTTTGCCATCGGTACTAAAAATTCCTCCAATGCCGCCGTTTTCCTGTGCAGGATAATAGTCGGCGTTGAGCGCATGAATATGATCTGCAAAATTGCCGTCTCCGGTAGAAAAAGTTGTCATACCGCCCGCCGTGATGCTATCACCGTAAAAAATCCAGCTATCTACGCCCGCTGCACAGTTGTGAATATCCACATTCAACGATACGCTACCACCGCTCATGGCTTCATCAATGGTAATCTGCACCCATTGATAACCGGCCAGCTCCACCAGATGCTGACGGGAGTGATATACATTATCGGTGACCTTTATCACTTCCACCCAGCCCTCCGTTGGGTAGCTGCCGCCCTCAGCGGCATTCACCGAAATGGTATACGCCGCAGGTGCTTGCTGACCATTTTCGTTTTTTACAGTGTAATCATAGCTGTTCCATGCGGTAGAATACCATGCAAAGTCAACCAGCTCGCGCTCTGTGGCTGGCACAGCGGAAAGATCAAACGCCAGGTAGCTGCCCTCGTTGCCTCGCCATGCATCATAGTAAATATCGTTGCAAGCAGCATAGGCAGTAGATTGCTGATCGGAATACACCGCGCCATTGCGATTAATAATGGGGGATGGTGTTGCCATTGCAGTGCCCTGCACAATCGGCACGGCTGTAGCACCGGCAGCGGTTGCCACCAGTGTGGCTACCATACGAAACTGTTTGGTTTGCATAAAAAGTCCTCCTCTTTTTCAAGCAGATGCACCGCCAAGCTCTATCGTGAACAAGAAATCCCACTTTGTGCGCGCTACTTGCGCGATGCAAAAAAATATGATATAATGATTTCATACAGATGAAAAAAGCCAAACTGCATTGGGGGAAACCAAAGATGAACAGCAATCGAGCAGCTTTTGCACCGCTTTTTCGCAAGATCATCCGCATTGTGTTTGCCATTATATGCATCGGTGCGATGTGCTACGGCATTCTGATGCTTTCACTGGGTCTGTGGGAACATCACACGCTACAAACCGCAAAAAATGCGTACACAGCAGTGCCTGTGTGCGTCACAAGCATTACGCCAACGGACGCAAACACCCATCAAGACGTCATCACGCTGGAGCCGATTGATGCCAAAGCCAAGGAAAAACTCGGCGCGACCTGCACCACATCATCGCAAAGCACACTGCAGATCGGGGATATCCTAACCATGTACTACGACAGTAAGCATCCCCAAACCCGCATTGTAGATTTTGAAACCACTGCCAAGCAGCTGCGCATCGGTGGCTTCCTAACAGCTTTCCCGGTCGCTTTGGGTATCCTCATGCTCATCCTCCGCAGACAAAAAAAGAAGCAAAGACCACCCGCTGTCATGATCTGCCCGGAGGAATGACCGAATCCTCTTGCATTATATCATGCTTTGGGAAAAAATGCAAGAAGCACCGATATTTTCCTACCATCACAAACCTCCAATGTGAAATTTTGCGTAAAATTTCAGTGAAGCTATTCCATTTCTTGAAGATTTCTGGTATACTATTAGGTGTAGAAAGGCAGGTGCGATCAGTGGAAGCAGAGCTTTTAAAAAAAGATTTGCTGCACATGGCAAAATGGTCACTCATACTGGATATCGTTGCCTACGGCATCAGCGTTGTGGTTTTGGGGTTGAAGTTGCCCTTCGCCGTGGGGCTTGCCCTCGGTACAGCTGCGATGCTTTTCTCCATGTGGCTGCTGAGCAGAACCGCACTGAAGATTGCGGAGTACGCCAAGCAAACAGGTGCGCACGACAAACGCTATCTTGCAAGCTATTGCCTGCGGCTGATAATCATAGGGATCGCTTTTACAGCTGCCTACCGCTACCGCCCGATTGCAGGGCTGGGCGCAGCCATACCGTTACTGTATCCACGCATCATCTACACTGTCGGTGCACTGTTGCCTGAAAAACAAATAGTCACCGACAACATGAAGCTCCCCACGAAAAACATCCCAAAGGAGTGACAATTACCCATATGGCGATTCCATCGTTTTTACAAGGCTCCTCGGAACTGACGGTATCCGGGCCTAAGATCATCGCATCCTTCGAGGTGTTTGGCATTACCATCCATTTTACCGAAACCATCGTGCTGCAATGGCTTGTGATTGCGATCATTCTGGGTGTGTGTCGCTTTCTCACCCGTGGGCTAACAGTGAAAAACATCTCCAAACGGCAGGTCATTGCTGAAATGCTTGTAGAAGCCGTGCGCGATCTGGTACAAGATACCATGGGCAAACGCTGGATGTTCATGACGCCATACATCGCCACAATTTTTGCGTTCTCCATCTGCGGCAGCTTGATCAGTATGCTTGGGCTACGCGCCGTTACCTCAGATTTTTCTGTGCTGGCAACTTGGGCGGCGATCACCTTTGTCCTCATCACTGCCACGAAGATCCGGTTCAACGGCGTTGGTGGTTGGCTGAAAAGCTTTACGGAGCCTGTTCCCGTCATGCTGCCGATCAATATTCTCAGCGAAGTTGCCACACCTGTTTCTATGGCACTGCGTCACTTTGGCAATATCGCAGGCGGTGCGGTCATCACGGCACTGCTGTATTATGGGCTGACGGGGCTTTCCCACATCATCGGCTTGGATATCCCATTGTTTACCATCGGCATCCCTGCGGTGCTGTCGGTTTACTTTGATCTCTTCTCCGGCTTCATGCAGGCATTCATCTTCGTGATGCTCACCATGGTATTCATCAGCAATGCCGGTCCTGCTGAAGACGAAGCATAAACTATTTGCGGCAATCAGCCGTAATATATCAATCAACAATTGCGGAGGTATTGATTATGGAAATGAGTGAAGCAATCGTGTTGGCAGGCTCTGCTATTGGTGCAGGACTGGCTATGATCGCCGGTATCGGCCCCGGCATTGGCGAAGGCTATGCCGTTGGTAAGGCGTGTGAGGCCATCGCACGACAGCCGGAAGCATCCGGTGCGGTGACCCGTACGATGTTCGTTGGCTGTGCCGTTGCGGAATCTACCGGTATTTATGGTTTGATCGTCGCATTGCTGCTGATGTTCTTAAAGCCCTTTACCTGATCCGAGTTTCGCATATCACCAGATAAAGCTACGGAAGGAAAGACTGCATTATGCTGGATTTTTTGTCCATTGATGTCGGTACGATACTGTTCACGCTCATCAATACGATGATCCTGTTTTTCGGTCTGAAGCATTTTCTGTTCAAGCCCGTCAATGCGGTGCTTGATCAGCGAAAGCAGGCAGTGGATCAATCGCTGCAAGACGCGGAGGATGCCAGATCTGCTGCGGAACACGCCAAGGCGGAGTACGAGGAAAAGCTCGCTACAGCCAAGGAAGAATCTGCGGAGATGCTGCGCAAGGCAACCCGGCAGGCACAGCGCCGCGCCGATGAGATCGTTGCCGAGGCAAAGGCGGATGCCGCTGCCGTGATGCAGCAGAACGCCGATGAACTGGAGCGCGAAAAACGTCGTGCCGCGAAAGAACTGCGCAGTGAGGTCTCTGACTTGGCGGTGTTGGTCGCAGAACAGATCATGGCGCGTGAGATTCATCCTGAAGACCACGCAAGACTCATCGACGAGTTCATTGACGGTGTGGAGGACGTGGAATGAATACGGAGATCGGTACCGTCTACGCGGGTGCACTGTTTGCCGTCGCGGAAGAAGAAGGCGATTCCATACTGCGTGCTACTCGTGAAGCGCTGCGGCACTGCGCTGTGCTGTTTTCGCTTTACCCCGATTACACCAGATTGCTTTCTTTGCCCACAGTGAGCGTGGAGGAACGTATTGCACTGGCACAACAGGCATTTGGCACCGAAGGGCTCGTACCACGCCTGCTGCAAATGCTCATCGTGCGCAACCGTGTGGCATATATCAGCGAAATTGCTGACGCCTTTGATGCCAAAATGCTCACCTATGAGAATACTGTTGCCGTAACCGTCACTACCGCTGTCGCACTCACGCCTCAGCAGCTTGATCGTCTGACAGAAAAGCTATCACACAAGCTGCAAAAAAACGTGCGCGTCGAAGAACATATCGACCGTTCGATTCTGGGTGGCGTGATCGTACAGTACGGTGATACACGTATCGATAACAGCCTGAAATTGCGGCTCAAGGCACTGCATACGCAGTTGCAGGGATAAGCTTCTGTGCCACCCTGCTGAAAAAGTTATAATTATAAAGGTGTGATACTTTTATGAATTTACGCCCTGATGAAATCACAAGCATCATCAAGGAACAACTCAGAAGCTACGAGGCAAAGCTGAACCTCGCCGATGTTGGCTCTGTTGTGACCGTGGGCGATGGCATCGCCAATATACACGGGTTGGAGCAATGTATGTCCGGTGAGCTGCTGGAGTTTGAAGGCGGTGTCTCGGGTATGGCGCTAAATCTAGAGCATGATTCTGTCGGTGCTGTTTTGCTGGGCTCCGACCAGGATATCAAAGAAGGCTCTGCCGTGCGCCGTACCGGAAAGATCGTATCTGTACCCGTGGGCGAGGAGCTGTTGGGCAGAGTCGTCAACGCGTTGGGTGAGCCGATCGATGGCAAAGGCCCAATTATCGCCGAACATTACGCCCCCATTGAGAAAATCGCCCCCGGTATCATTACCAGAAAATCGGTGCATGAGCCACTGCAAACAGGTATCAAGGCAATCGATTCCATGATCCCCATCGGCAAAGGGCAGCGTGAGCTGATCATTGGTGACCGCCAAACAGGCAAAACTGCCATCGCACTGGATACCATCATGAATCAGCACGATAAAAATGTTATCTGCATTTATGTTGCCATCGGTCAAAAACGCTCTACTGTTGCCAATGTGGTGGAAACACTGACCAAAGCCGGCGCAATGCGCTATACCATCGTGGTATCAGCAACCGCTTCAGAGCTGGCACCATTGCAATATATTGCCCCCTACTCCGGCTGTACCATGGGTGAGTATTTTCTGAATCAAGGCAAGGATGTGCTGTGCGTGTACGATGATCTTTCCAAGCACGCAGTGGCGTATCGTACCCTCTCACTTCTGCTGAAGCGTCCCCCGGGCCGTGAAGCGTTCCCCGGCGATGTGTTCTATCTGCATTCTCGCTTGCTGGAACGCGCTTGTTGCCTCAACGAAAACTACGGCGGTGGCTCTCTGACCGCATTGCCGATCATTGAAACACAGGCAGGCGATGTCTCTGCGTATATCCCCACCAATGTCATTTCTATCACTGATGGACAGATCTTTCTGGAAACCGACCTGTTCAATGCAGGCGTGCGTCCTGCCGTCAACCCCGGTATTTCGGTTTCTCGTGTGGGCTCGGCGGCACAGATCCCTGCCATGAAAAAGGTTTCCGGCTCACTGAAGCTGACCTACTCCCAGTATCGCGAGTTGCAGGCGTTCGCACAGTTTGGCTCTGACCTTGACCGTGATACCAAAGAGCGCCTTGCCAAGGGCGAACGTGTGGTAGAAGTGCTCAAACAGGATAAGAGTGCACCCCTATCTGCACCGCAGCAAGTCGTGATTCTATACGCTGTGGTCAATGATCTGCTCCGTGATGTACCGGTTCATCGCATTGCCGAGTGTGAACAAGCATTGCTGACTGAAATGGACGAGTGTCACAGCGATCTCCTTGCCGAGATCCGGCAAACAGGTAAGCTGTCTGACGAAACCGATGCAGCACTCCGTGCGGCGATCGAAGCGTTTATTCGCAGCTTTATCTGAACATTTTAAATTTGTCAGGAGGTGTTTTTCATGGCAGGCGCAAACATGAAGGCAATCAAACGACGCATGAAAAGCGTGGAAAGCACCATGCAAATCACCAAAGCCATGGAGCTGGTTTCCTCCTCTAAGCTGCGCCGCGCAAAGGAACGTGCCGAACGATCTCTCCCCTACTTTCATCTGCTGTATCAGACCATGAGCGAGATTGCAGCTGAGGCGAAAGGATTTCATTCTGTGTATACTGAGCTTCGTGAAAGCGGTGCTGCGCTGCTCATGATCATTGCAGGTGACCGTGGATTGGCAGGCGGCTTTAACATGAATGTTTTTCGCCGTGCGGATGCGCGGATCGCTGCGCTGGAAGCAGAAGGCAGAGAGGTCATCCTCATGACCGTGGGCAAAAAAGCATCGGAGTATTATGCAAAGACCAAGCATCGCGTTCTGGGAACCTTCGATGCCATTGGCGAAACCGTGACCACTTATACCACACTGGATATGGCAGAACATATTATCACGCTGTTTGAACAAGGACATTTCGCAATTGCAGAGTTGTTCTACACCGATCTCGTTTCGCCGCTGACGCAGGAAGCGTGCGATATGAAAGTACTTCCTGTTCCATATATGCTGGAGCAGGAAGGCTCACATAGCCTAACAAACTATGAGCCAAGCGCAGAAGTGGTATTCGATGCGCTGATTCCCAAATACCTTTCCGGCATCCTGTATTGTGCCATTGTGGATACCTTCGCCTCCGAGCAGGCAGCACGCCGTCTGGCAATGGAAAACGCCACCGATAATGCACAGGAAATGATCAATGACCTCTCCCTGCACTATAACCGCGCAAGGCAGGCATCCATTACACAGGAACTGACGGAGATCGTCAGCGGCGCAAATGCGCAGAAATAATACGAAAGTGAGTTTCCGTTATGCAATCCAATAAAGAAAGCAAACAGGGCGGCATCGGCAAAATCGTACAGATCATCGGCGCAGTGGTGGATGTTCGCTTCGGCAAACATGAACTGCCTCGTCTGCTCAATGCCATCGAGTGCGATAACAACGGGCACAAGCTGGTGTTAGAGGTTGCACAGCATATCGGTGATGATGTGGTGCGCTGCATCGCCATGAGCAGCACAGACGGTCTGCGCCGTGGTCTTGACGCAGTGGATACCGGTGCACCCATCCGCGTACCCGTAGGCAGAGAAACATTAGGGCGCGTGTTCAATCTGCTGGGTGAACCGGTGGACGAACAGCCTGCCCCCCGGACAGCCGAAAAATGGGCAATCCACAGAGAAGCCCCCAGCTATGAGGAGCAAACCGCTGCCGGTGAGGTGCTGGAAACCGGCATTAAGGTCATTGACCTAATCGCCCCCTACCTCAAGGGGGGTAAAATCGGATTATTCGGTGGCGCGGGCGTTGGCAAAACCGTCCTTATCCAGGAGCTGATCAACAATGTTGCCAATCAGCACGGTGGTATCTCCGTCTTTACAGGCGTGGGTGAGCGTACCCGTGAAGGCAATGATCTCTACAACGAGATGAAAGCAAGCGGCGTTCTGGATAAAACCGTATTGGTGTACGGACAGATGAACGAGCCGCCCGGTGCAAGAATGCGCGTGGGTCTTTCCGGCTTGACCATGGCAGAGTACTTTCGCGATACCGAGGGTCAGGATGTGCTGCTATTCATCGACAATATCTTCCGCTTCACACAGGCAGGCTCTGAGGTTTCGGCACTGCTTGGCAGAATGCCTTCGGCTGTTGGTTACCAGCCTACGCTTGCCACCGAAATGGGTGCCCTGCAGGAGCGTATCACATCTACAGGCAAAGGCTCCATTACTTCGGTGCAGGCGGTTTATGTGCCCGCCGATGACCTGACCGATCCCGCTCCTGCAACCACATTTGCTCACTTAGATGCTACCACCGTGCTTTCCCGTCAGATCGCATCACTGGGAATTTATCCTGCGGTTGATCCCTTGGAAAGTAGCTCTCGCATTCTTTCACCCGAAATCGTCGGACAGGAGCATTACCGCGTTGCCCGTGCCGTGCAGACCATTCTACAACGCTACACGGAATTGCAGGATATCATCGCCATTATGGGTATGGATGAGCTTTCCGATGAAGATAAGCTGACTGTCAACCGCGCCCGTAAGATCCAGCGTTTCTTAAGTCAGCCGTTTTCAGTGGCAGAACCGTTTACCGGTATGAAAGGGCAATACGTGCCTATTCAGGAGACCATTCGCAGCTTCCGTGAGATCATCGAGGGTATGCACGATGATCTGCCGGAATCGGCATTTTTGTTCGCAGGCGGCATTGATGATGTCGTAGCCAAGGCAAAGGCGATGGAGGCGAATGCAAAGTGAACAGCTTCTCATTAACCATTCTCACGCCGGAACGCAACTTTTTTGAGGGCAAAGTGCAAAAGCTGGTGGTACGCACCGCAGAGGGCGATCTGGGTGTACTGGCGCGGCACGAAAAATATGTTGCCGCACTCCCTTCCGGCCCGGTACGCCTCGTGCTGGAGGATGGCACTGATCGTCTAGCTGCCATTTCGGGCGGTATGATCAGAATCTCTCCGGAGCGAACAGCAATTCTCGCAGATGCGGCAGAATGGTCAGAAGAAATCGATATCGACTGGGCAAAACGCTCCCAAGAGGACGCACTGCGTCGCAAGGAAAGCGCAAACAGCCTTGCCGAACAGCAGCGCGCCGAAGCGAAACTGCGCCGTGCAGTCAATCGCCTGAAAGTTTCCGGTATGAAGCCGTAATGATCACACATAGCACAAGGAGGAAGCATCATGAAAAGCATACGGGCATTGCGACTGGTTTGCCTTGTGATGTTTTGTATCTCTCTTGTGCTAATGATGCAGATCCCAACATGGCTGCGCCTGCGCAAAAATGATGTAGCAGATCCTACACAGACCTCTTTCCTTACCATGGAAAATAACGATCTGGTGCAAGGCGAAATCTGCTATGTGCTGGGATGTGCCGCCACAGAGCAAAACGGGCTTTGGAGTACCGAACTCTACAGCAAAAGCAAAAAATGCTACTATGTACTGTGGCAGCCCACAGGTGAGATGATCCTGTATGCTACCAACGATGCCTATGAGCAGCTGTGCCTGCAACGGATCATGGACGAAACGCTCGCCTATACAGAATCCGTCCGGCAATATCAGCAAAGCGGCGATTATGAAGATTTAGTGCCGCCGGTGACGACATTGCAAATGCAGGGCGTGGTTTCCCGTATGCCACGGGCAGTTGCCGAACAGTTTGCCTCTTGGCGCAATACAGATCCTAGCGTCGATAGCGCACAGTGCAATACCGCTTACTATATCTCGCATACGGGATTTCAACGGTATATGGTGCTTTCTATCATTGGACTGTGTTGCATGACAATCACACTGATCTTGCTTTGCATTTTGCCGTTTGCAAAAAAACGCGCAAAACAGAAGATGCAGCAAGCCAAATCCAAAGAATCCTGAAATTCAAATGGGCAAGGAGCTATCAATATATGATCGCAATCGCAAGTGACCACGCAGCGGCATCGCTGCGCATGGTTGTAAGAAACTATCTGGAAGAAAATCACATCCCGTATATGGATATGGGCACAGATGAAGCCCCCAGTGACTACCCCCTGATGGCAACAGCAGTATGCGCCGCCATCGAGGATGGCACCGCCGATATGGGCGTGCTGCTTTGTGGCACAGGCATCGGTATGAGCATGACTGCCAACAAGTGCAAAGGCATCCGTGCCGCAGTTTGCACTGAAACCTATAGTGCAAAGTATACTCGCTTGCACAATGATGCCAATGTACTCTGCATGGGCGCGAGAGTGGTTGGTGAGGGGCTTGCCGTGGAGATCCTCAAAACATTTTTGGAAACCGGCTTTGAAGGTGGCAGACATCAGCGCAGGGTCGATATGATGATGGCTTTGGAGCATACAGACGACTAAGCACATCAAAACGAAAAAGGAGTGGGAGCATATGAAGTCAAAAATGCAGAAGCTGGCAGCATTGTTGGCACTGGTGGTCACAACAGGTACGATGACTGCCATGCCAACACAAAACGCATCCGGTGCAACGGGCATCATCTATGAATTTGAGGACGGTGTATTCAAGGACTGCGAATACAACGAGGGCATCGCATGGACGGTCGTGGACGAGGATGCAGAGGGCAATTCCTGTGATATGACCGGCTGGTCGGGAGACGGCTATGCCTATGTAGACGATAAGGATTCTTCCATCAGCGTGACCGTTGAAGTAGAAGAAGCAGGATTCTATGCACTGAAAATCAACTACATACAGTGCTTTGGCACACCCCACAAGATCCAATACTTGAATGTAAACGGCGAAAGTCAGGGTGAAATCAAGTTTCCCTTCAACTCCGGCAATGGCTGGGAACTGCTGGATGCAGGCTATGTAAAGCTCAATGCCGGCAAGAATTCCATTGAAATCGTCAGCTACTGGGGTTATACCTTCCTTGATTATCTCGTGCTGGAGCCTGCCCCTGCTTATCTTGCCGATTTGCAGCCGACCTCTAAACTGTGCAACCCCAATGCAAGCCTTATGACGCAAAAGGTCTATGATTATCTTTGCAGCATCTACGGCAATCATGTGCTTTCGGGTCAGCAGGAATACTGTGGCTCCCATTGCTACAACATCAATGCTTTTGAGCAGCAAGGACTGCCCATTGACTACCTGATGGATAACGAACAGGAGTTTACCTACATCTACGATACAACAGGCAAATATCCCGCCATTCGCGGCATTGATTTTCTGTTCTACAACACTACCGAACCATACTACGACAATGCCCCCGAGCGTGCCATTCAATGGTTCAATGATGATGGCGGTATCCCGACCATCTCCTACCATTGGAATGTACCCACGGAAGAGGGCAGCAGCAAAGCTGCGTTCTATGTGGAATCGGCAAGCGATACCTTCACGACTTTCAGCATCACCAACGCGCTGCAAGAGGGCACTTGGGAGCATGAGGTGATTCTTGCGGATATTGCCGTACTTGCCGCACAACTGCAAAAGTTAGAGGATGCCAATGTGCCTTGTATCTTCCGTCCGCTGCACGAGGCAGAGGGCGCATGGTTCTGGTGGGGCGCAGAGGGCGCAGAGCCATGCAAAGAGATGTACATCTTCCTGTGGGAAACGCTCACCAATGAATACGGTCTGGATAACATCATCTGGGAATGGACTTCCTACGCCTATTGTACCTCTCCAGAATGGTACCCCGGCGATGAATATGTGGATCTCATTGGCTACGATAAATATAATGCCGTAAACTACAAGGCAAATCTCAGCGCGATTGCTTCTACGTTCTATTCGTTGGTCGCATCCACCGAGGGCGAAAAAATGGTTGCCATGAGTGAAAATGACACCATTCCTTCGCTTGATCAACTTGTGGACTCCAAAGCGGCATGGCTGTATTTCTGTCCATGGTACGGCAACTACATTACGGATGCTGCGCTCAATCCTGTGGATAATCTGAAAGCAATCTACCAAAGCGAATACTGCATTACATTGGATGAGCTGCCGGATTGGAATACCTACGAAATCGGAACTACCACTGAAACCGAACCACCTGTGAAAAACAACATTCAGGGCGATGTGGATTGCGACGGCTTCGTCAAGGTCAGTGATGTGATTCTTCTCAACCGTTTTCTGTCAGAAGATGCCGACGTAACGCTCTCTGAGCAGGGGCGTGCCAATGCCGAATGCGACGGAAATGCCGGCATCACACAAGGCGATGCCATTGCGATCCTAAAAATACTGGCGGGTCTATAAATCACTTTGCATCAAAAAAACCTCTGTGTACCATCTCGTACGCAGAGGTTTCCTTTATTCGATTTTTCTGTGCAATTACGCAGTCTGCTCGGCAATGGCAGCGTGAATCCGCACATCGGCTTCTTCATTGGAGATTCCCAGCGTGTAGACCAGTTCTTCCTCCACAAGGCGATATGCTTCCTTTTGCACTGCAACATCCGCAGTAGCGAGTTTTTTCTTCATAGCGCGCAATATCACCTGCTGCTGCTCAATGGAGCGCAGCATCTGTAGCAGAACTGACGCATCTCCCATAGAAAGCATACGCCGAAACTCGGCACTGCGCTGCTTGCGATCCTCAATCCAGATATTAGGTTGTTCATGAACAGCCTGCAACACATCTTCCATGCTTTTCTTCGTCAGCAAGGGGCGCATTTTGGCGCAGAGCATTTCGTTATCCAACGGCACAAGAATGACCATTGCCCCATTGCTGATGGGCTTCAATTCACAGCAAAGGCGCACATGCTGCGCATCGGGGAAGGGCATATCCTCCACACGCGTCACCTGACAGATTCCGGTTCCGCCATATCTTACAAACGTACCTACCTGCGGTTGTGGGCACATGATCGCGCCTCCTTTCCACTGATATTTGATCTTCCTACTGCCCATATTATACCATATTTCGCAGATTTTCTCAAGGGTCAATTTACACAAACTTTGCAAAAAAGCCTGATTTTTCCTATTTTTTTACACCCAGTGCACCCATAGCAAAGCCCCATACAACAACGGTGTGGGGCTTGACAGATATTACTTTTTGGGGGCAGCCTTCTTATTGCCGTGCAGAGCAGACCACAGCAAAATAATGATCTGCGCCGGTATCCCGATGATAAACAGCTGCCACGGACGATGCGACCAAAAGGTTACAAACAGCGTGCCCAGGGTCGTCCATACCAGCAACGATATGATAAGATAGTTGGCGCGACGATTGAACCAGATAGAGTTAAACACCAGCCAAATGATCATTGTCAGTGGGATGGCATACACAAACATAAAGGGCGAATACTCCAATGTAGGCACCAAAATATCCAAAATCGCAAAAACGGTCGTTGCGATCAGCCATACCAGCACGATTGCCATTCCGGCGATCAAAATGCGGTTGCGCATGATATAGGGCTTCGGCGTATCCGATTCCGCCTCCGTCTGCTCCGCAGAGGTATCCGCTACCGATGTGGATGCATGATGCACACCTTCTTCGCAAACCAACGCATCCAACGTCACATGATAATAATCTGCCAATTGCTTCAGTACGACCAGATCCGGCAGCGACTCTCCGCGCTCCCATTTCGAAACGGCTTTATCTGAATAATGAATCTGTTCTGCCAACTGAATCTGCGTCAGCTGATGCTCTTTACGCAACTGTGTGAGATTTTGTGCAACAATTTGCTTCAGTTCAGCCATAACAGCCTCCTTCTTGGTATCATCCTTCGATTGCCTATGCGCAAGACAATCCCAGTAGAGTTCAACAAATACTTGTGTTCATTATACCATAAAAAACTGTAGAATGCAAGCCATTTTTCGCTCAATTCTCCTGTGGGTAGAGTGGTAGAATCAGCTCTCCTGCCCGTTTCTCTAAGAGGTTTCCCTGCAAATGCAAACCGTAGGGTGACTTTTTCTCAATGGTATAGTATAATAGATGCAGTAAAAGCAGAGCGTCCAACCGCACGGCTCTGCTCTCATTTTGAAAATCAGAAAGGAACAACTGACATGAGCAATACCCACGATTATGTAATCGTAACGGATAGCGGCTGCGACCTCACCCCCGAACAACGCGCATCCATGGAGCTTGCCTACATCCCGCTAAACGCTTTTATGAAAGATACTCCCACACAACCTTGCACACTCGTCGGCACAGAATTTTACAACGCACTGCGCAATGGTCAGATTGCCTGCACCTCCGCCGCCAATCTCGGCACTTTCCGCGAAGTGTTTACACGCATTCTTGATGAAGGCAAAGATATCCTGTTTCTGTCGTTTTCGTCTGCGCTCAGCTGTATGTACGCAACCAGTCGCCTTGCTGTCGAAGAAATCTCTGCCGAATATCCCGACCGCAAGATGATTACTGTAGATAGTCTCTCTGCCAGTATGGGGCAAGGGCTACTGCTGTATTTTGCCGTGCAGAAAAAGCGCGAGGGTGCAACCATTGAAGAGTTGGAAGCTTATTTGCTGGAAAACCGCCTACATCTCATTCACTGGTTCACCGTTGACGATCTTATGTTCTTGAAGCGTGGTGGTCGTTTAAGCTCGATTTCCGCAGTGGCAGGTACATTGCTTGGCATCAAGCCTGTAATGCACGTCAGCGATGAAGGCAAACTCATCGCCAAAGCAAAGGTTCGTGGCAGAAAGAATGCGTTACTGGCATTGGCAAAGCATTTTGCTGATGAGGTTTACGATCCGACACAGCAGGTCTATATCAGCCACGGTGATGATATCGAAGCTGCAAAATTTGTGCGTGATACCATCATGAAAGAATATGGGGCGACCAATGTCATCATTGGCGATGTTGGGCCTGTCATCGGGGCGCACTCCGGGCCGGGCACCATTGCACTGTTTTATATGGGCAAAAGTCGCGAGATGGAATCGTGAAAATAACAGCAAACGGATGCCGTACTCTACTACAGCATCCGTTTTTTATGACCGTTTATGATATCAATATGCCGTGCATCAATGCGCGCTCCAAAATACCGTTACAGGCAGCTAATGTAATGCCGTAATTGGTAAAGGGTATCCCCTGTGAGAGCGCAGTGCGCATTCTCCAAAACATTTCCCGTTCGGTGCGCATACAGCCACCACAATGGATCACCAGCGCATACTGCGACAGATCTTCAGGGAAATCCCCTCCTGATACGAAGCAGAAATCAAGCTGCCTACCCGTATACTTTTGCAACAACTTCGGCAGCTTCACCGTACCGATATCACCACACTGACGATGATGGGTACAACCCTCCGCAATCAGTAGCTTTGCACCATCGGGAAGCCTTTGTAATGCCCGAATTCCCTGCACAGCAGTTTCCAAAAAGCCCTTATACCGCGCCATGAGGATCGAAAACGAAGTCAACGGGATCGCATCGGGAAGCATTTTTTCCACCTGCCCGAACGCTTGACTATCCGTAATGACCATACGAGGTGCTGTTTTCAAATTTGCAAGCACCTGTGGCAGCTGCTTCGGCTGCGTTACCATCGCAATACCACCAATATCGATGACCTCGCGCAAAGTTTGCTGTTGCGGCAAAATCAGCCTGCCCTTGGGTGCAGCCGCATCAATGGGCGTTACTAGCACTACAGTATCATCGGGTTGCAGCAGATCAGATACGATATGCCTTGTGGAGTGCAGATCCTTGCCCATTGCACCGATGCGCTCCTTTAGTGCTGAAATCCCCTGCCCTGTTTTGGCACTCACCCACAGAATCTCTTCGGTATCGGGCTGTGGCTCTGGCATCAGATCTGCTTTATTGCGCACCACCAGATACGGAATGTTCTGCCGGGTAAACAGTGCAATCAGCGTCTGTTCGGTTGCGCCCATGGGTCGCGTGCCATCGGTGACAAGTACAGCAATATCCGTGCGATACAGTGCCATACGGGTTTTCTCGATGCGCATTGCGCCCAGCTCTCCTTCATCGTCAAAGCCTGCGGTATCGGTGATATTGACAGGCCCCAACGGCAGTAGCTCCATGCTTTTGCTGACTGCATCGGTAGTAGTGCCAGCCACAGCGGAGACAATGGAAAAGGGCTGCCCCGTTACAGCGTTCACAATACTGGATTTTCCTGCATTGCGCACACCAAAAAATCCGATATGTGTGCGTTCTGCGGTAGGAGTTTCATTTATGCTCATGGAAAGATCTCCTTAAGAAAGATGCAGGATCAGAACCGGAAATCGCGCTTGCCATTTGCGATATCCGTAATATGTTCTGCACAGACGGCTCTTGCCTTCTCATTCGGAATCGTAGGGAGCTGCTCTGTGATCATCTTTTCGCCGATGGCTTTGGTTTCCGGAGAAGCATAATCCATCAGATATTCCTTCAAAGTCAGCAGCGCGTTAGGGTGACAACAATTCTGGATTTGCCCACTCTTCAACAAGGTCATGAAGCGATCCCCGGTTCTGCCCTCACGATAGCAAGCGGTGCAGAAGGACGGAATATAGCCCATCTCCATCAACCAGCGCACAACCTCATCCAAGGTACGGCTGTCACTGACATCAAACTGCTCCGATTCATGGGGGCGTACCTCCTCGGTGTAGCCGCCCACACTGGTACGGGATGCACCGCTGATCTGCGAAACACCTAAAGGTAGCACTTTTTCGCGCACAGTCTGGCTTTCACGCGTGCTGATAATCATGCCGGTATAGGGTACGCACACACGAATCAGAGCACACAGCTTTGCGAAGGTTTCGTCATCAATGCCGTTATCGAACACGGTGGGGTCGATATCCGCAGCGCGTTTAATCCGAGGTACACTGATAGTATGCGGGCCAACGCCGTGTACTGCTTCCAGATGCTCTGCGTGCATCAACAGACCCGCGAACTCGTACTTATACAGTTCCAGACCAAACAGCACACCCAGTCCCACATCATCAATGCCGCCCTCCATGGCGCGATCCATCGCTTCGGTATGGTAGGCATAATTGTGCTTCGGCCCCACAGGATGCAGCTTTTCATAGCTTTCCTTATGATATGTTTCCTGAAACAGGATATAGGTGCCGATACCGGCTTCCTTTAGCTTGCGATAATTCTCCACCGTGGTAGCTGCAATATTCACATTCACGCGGCGAATCGCACCATTTTTATGCTGGATGCTGTAGATCGTTTTAATACTCTCCAGAATATACTCGATAGGATTGTTTACGGGGTCCTCGCCTGCCTCAATGGCAAGACGCTTGTGTCCCATATCCTGCAACGCAATGACCTCATTGCGAATCTGCTCCTGCGTCAGCTTGATACGTGGGATATCCTTGTTCTGATGATGATAAGGGCAGTACACACAACCGTTGACACAGTAATTGGAGAGATACAGCGGTGCAAACATCACGATGCGGTTGCCGTAAAAATCAATTTTGATCTGCTTTGCAAGGGCATACAGCTCCTCGATCTTCTCCTTGTTTTCGCAAGCAAGCAGTACCGATGCTTCCCGATGGTTCAAGCCCTTGCGCAGCTTTGCCTTTGCAATGATTTGGTCAATCAGCTCCAGATTATCCTTGTTTTCCTCAGCATACTGCAATGTGGAAAGAATTTCCTCATGGTTGATAAATTCTTCCGCTTTCATGGATTTGGGATCATACTTGGACATAGCGATTCTTCCTTTCCTTCAGACGCTGTGATTCGGTGCGTCTCCCCGATGATGAACGATTGTATATCCGATCGCTGCAAAGCGTTTTCTGCGTTCCTCCAGCAGATCCAAAGTATCTTTTGCAGCAGTATCCTTGCCATCATACAGCAAATAATTCCCACGTACGGCGCAAGGTGTCAAATTCGGCATAATCACATTGGCACCTGCCAAAATTCCCTGTTCCAGCCCATCGGGAAGCAGCGTGCCCAGCGCAGTAGTAGCGGGCAATAATACCTGTGGCAGCATCAACCGCACAATAGAAAGCAAGCGCAACGTCATATCCGCAGTGCCTGCCGGTGATGCAGCAAATGGTGTATCATGATGTGGCAAAAACGGCCCAATGCCGACCATTTCCGGTTGCAGTGCGGCAATATAACGCAAATCGGCAACCAAATGCTCTACTGTCTGGCAGGGGGAACCCACCATCATGCCGCAGCCGGTCTGGTAGCCCAAGGATTTCAAATCGGCAAGACACTGCATACGGTTCGCAAGAGACATCTCCGCAGGGTGCAGCTGATGATAATGGGCATCCGTAGCAGTTTCATGCCGCAACAAGTAACGATCTGCGCCGGCGTTTCTCAAAGCCTCGTAGCTTGCATGACTGCGCTCCCCCAAGGAAAGCGTCACAACGGCATTCGGCGCAATCCCCTTCATTTTCCGCAACAGGGCAATCAGGCGCGCATCGGTAAAATATGCATCCTCACCGCCCTGCAACACAAAGGTACAAAAGCCCATCTCTGCCCCTTGCTTTACGCATTCCAGCACCTCTGCTTCCGTCAGGCGATAGCGCGTAGCATGGTGATTATCGCGGCGAATGCCACAGTAATAACAGTTGTTTTTACAATAATTGGTCAGCTCGATCAAGCCACGCAAATAAATATGATTACCAAACTGTTGCTGTTGTACATCGACAGCGGCTTTACGCAATGCGAAAAGAGCCTCCGTGTCATCGGTAGTCAGCAATTGAACGAAATCGTCATCAGACAAAATATGCTGCGTGCGCAGCGTGTCGATCCGTGCAATATTTGCAAAAGACAGTGTGCATTCCCCCTTTGACCAAAAACAAAAGCCATGCCCGAAAGGACATGGCGATCTTGTATCATCGTAAAACGGTATGACAAAAGCGCTCTGTACTTTCGCATCAAAAAGATTTCTGCGTCAGATGAGGCATGGATGGCAAGCTGTGCTGCCTGGTCGTAGGAAATACCGCAGACGTGGGAGCAACAGTTTCTGTCATCATTATACGCTTTTTCAGGAATTTTGTCAAGTGGTATCTTTTGTGCCATTTCGCTTGCAGCAAGTCCCGGAAGAAAACGCGACCGGTGCCAAAGAAAGCATCGTACAAACGAAGAATACTCCTGCATCACGCGATGCTTTCTGAGCTGTTTTATAGAACCGCAAATGTCGCATCACGCAAATCCCAGCGATGATAGCACTGTCCCTGCAAATTTTTCCATTCAAAAATGCCGTCCTCCAGTGTCATATATCCATGCGCCGTGCCTTCCTTCGGGATTGCCACTGACCCCGGATTGCAATACACAATGCCTTCCCCACAAGCCACACATTTCGGGATATGCGTATGCCCATGCAACAGAATATCCCCCTGATGCAGTGGTGGCAGCTGCTCCGCATGGTAGTGATGCCCATGGGTGGCAAATATCATGCGACTGCCCGCAGACAAAATCGCATAATCTGCCAAAATAGGAAACTTCAACACCATCTGATCGACTTCCGCATCACAATTGCCACGCACACAAAGAATCTCCTGTTGGTGGGCATTCAGCATCGCGATCACAGATTTCGGCGCATAATCCCGTGGCAGATCATTACGCGGCCCATGATACAGCAAGTCTCCAAGCAACAATAAGCGCTCTGCTTTTTCTTCGGCAAATGCAGCCAGTAGTCGTTCGGTATAGTACGCCGATCCGTGCAAATCGGATGCAATCAACCATTTCATACACAATATTCTCCTTTGAAGCCATTTCTTCCATTATAGCACAATCGGTCGACTTTGACAATCCCCTGCAAGGGGCGGTACCCGACATTTTGACAGATTTTTGTTTCACAGTGTCCCTTTGTGTCGAATCCGCATATGATGTAGCAAGGCATCGCCTGATCGCTTGGCGGCAATCCGCATCACCTGCCTTACAAGGCGTTGCCTACTTTCTTGAAAGGAGCATACACTGCAATGCAGACAACGATAGAGATTCGCAGTGAAACCAACGCGCAGCAGGTCAAGCGACTGCTGCAAAGGCAACATCTTGCCTTTGAAAGTCGCAAACAAACCACATCCAGTGGCTGCACAACTGTTTTCCGCACGGCTGCTTCACCCGAAGTGATACGAGAGCTGCTTCGACAGCACCGTATCCCCTTTGAGATTCTATGAACGCACAGCGATGGGGCAAAAGGCAGCGGCAGTCTGCCCCGATCTATTTTGACAATGCTGCAACGACCTTTCCAAAGCCTGCCTGTGTCCACGAAGCGGTGGCAAACGCTATGCGATACAGTGCAGGGAATCCGGGACGTGGGGGGCATATCCTGGCGGAGCGCGCAGGAAATGTGGTTTTTTCCGCCAGAGAGAATCTTGCACGGCAGTTTGGCTCTACGCCACAGCAGGTAATTTTTACAGCAAACTGCACGCACGCACTGAATCTTGCGATTTACGGTGCGGTGCGCCAAGGCGACCATATTATCATTAGCAGCATGGAGCATAATTCTGTGTACCGTCCCGTAGCAGCACTTGCCGATGCGGGCATCTGCACTTACAGCATCGCAACCGTTGCCCCCGATGCCGAAACAACCCTTGCAAACTTCAATCGATGCTTACACCCCAACACACGCATCGTGATTTGCACTTTGGTAAGCAATGTCACCGGGCAGATTCTCCCCTACCGACAGATCGCTGCATTCTGCCGTGAAAAGGGACTGATTTTCATTGCAGACGGCGCACAGGCTTGTGGCGTGTTGCCTATCACCTTGGCAGATGGTATGCAAATTCTTTGCACTGCGGGGCATAAGGGCTTGTACGGCCCGATGGGCACAGGCTTGCTCATCAGCGATGGCACTGTTTCCCTTATGCCCTTGATGCAAGGTGGCACAGGATCATTGTCGGCAAGCGTCAAGCAACCCGATTTTCTCCCTGACGCACTGGAATCCGGCACAGTAAATGTTTGCGGGATCGCAGGGTTACACGCCGGTGCGCAATGGGTAGCGCAACAAGGGATACAGACGCTCCATGAACGGGAATCGGCACTGTGCCGACAGTTTTTGGAGGGATTGCGCACCATGCCAAATATCGTCGTATACCGTCACAGAGCTGCCCAATACGCCCCCGTGATCTCGTTTGCGCCCCAAACCGGTGATTGCTCTGCCCTTGTTACAGCGCTGCAACAACAAGGCTTCTGTCTGCGCAGTGGCTTGCATTGTGCGCCTCTTGCCCACGAAACCATCGGCACAAAGACGCAGGGCACGATACGATTTGCACCATCAGTGTTCAACACGCCTCGTCAGGTCGAAGGTCTGCTGCGTGCCATTCAGACAGTATAAGCCCCCAACATCACTTGGAAATCGACAGATTGTTTGACGCCAGGGAGGGAAGTACCCACAAAGGGGACTTCCCTCCCCTTTTGTGATTTTGACGAATCGCAAATTCTACAAATTTATGAATAAACCGTCAGGATATATTGGCAATTTTTGAAAAATTAGAGGGTGTTTGACGGATTTGTGGAAAGGCACGAAAAGAATCCATAAAAGTTGTGCAATTTTTATCTTGATTTTTTGTGCGTTATATGGTACAATTGTACAAGCGTAGCATCGTTATCGAATGAATGACCTCAGGGTGGCAGTGACGGTGCTTTTTTCTATGCCACCCGCTGAAACAATTCTTACAAGGAGGAAACCTGTTTCATGAGCAAAAAATTCTCTACACTCCCGTTCCAGGGCACCAAGCAGCAGGAGGAGGAACTCGTAGCCGTGATCGAAGCCACTAAAGGCGATTCCGGCGCGCTGATGCCGATCATGCAGAAGGCGCAGGAAATCTACGGCTATCTTCCCATTGAGGTGCAGACCATCATCGCTGAGCACCTGAATATTCCGCTGGAGAAGGTTTACGGCGTAGCAACCTTCTATGCACAGTTCACTCTTGCCCCTAAGGGCGAGTACCGCATCTCCGTATGCTTGGGTACCGCCTGCTATG
>CAYMOJ010000001.1:0-143393 GCA_964392175.1 uncultured Ruminococcus sp. | reverse complement strand
AACGCCTACACGATTTCCAGTCGTGCGCCTTAGACCAGCTCAGCCATCTTTCCATATAGATATATGCAATTCGGTAAATGGTGGTGCGAGTGACGGGACTTGAACCCGTACGCCGAAGCACACGCCCCTCAAACGTGCCTGTCTGCCAGTTCCAGCACACTCGCAATACGTTCAGTACCAGAATATTATATCAGATTTTGTGCGAAAAGTCAAGGCTTTTTTTCACCCTTTTCATTTTCGGCGATGTTTACAAAATAACAGATTTATACCATAGATATACCGGCGAAATGTATGAATTTAACTGAATGAAAAACATTCGTGCTGGAAAGTCTTGACAAGATATACTTCTTGTGATAAAATGAACGGTGACGACAGGACGTATAATTGTACCGATATTGCGCCATGCCGTCAAAAATGAAAAAGAGGGGAATATCTATGAAAAAACACCAGTGGCTTGCTGCGTGTTGCGCTTCGGCAATGGCTTTTAGTGCGATTTTGCCCCAAAGCGCGAGTGCGGCAACCGTCCTTACCGGAAATGCAACCGGTACGGAAGACGGCTACAGCTATGAGCTGTGGAAAGACTACGGCGATACCACTATGACACTGCTCGGAAACGGCACATTTAGCTGTGAGTGGAGCAATATCGGCAATGCATTGTTTCGCACAGGGCAGAAATTCGATTGTACGCAGAGCTACTCTGATATCGGCAATGTAACCGTGGAGTACGATGTGGATTACAATCCCAATGGTAACTCATACTTGTGCGTGTATGGCTGGACAAAGGATCCGTTGATCGAGTATTACATCGTAGACAGCTGGGGCAGCTGGAGACCACCAGGGGGTGATTCCATCGGCACGGTGACCGTAGACGGCGCAGAGTATGATGTGTACAAGACCTTGCGCGAGAATCAGCCCTCCATTGTCGGTGATACCACCTTCTATCAATATTGGAGCGTGCGTAGGGAGAAATCTACCAGTGGCGTGATTTCGGTGCATGAGCATTTCAAGGCATGGGAATCACTCGGTCTGGATATGAGCGGCAAGTTCTATGAAATTGCCTTGACCGTTGAAGGATATCAAAGCAGTGGCTCTGCAACCGTTAACAAGAATGTACTAACCTTGGGTGGTGATGCTCCGATTACTACCACTGCGCCTGCTGTCGTTGAGCCGGATGCCGATGGTTACTACTTCTACGATACCTTTGAGGAGAATATGGGTAAATGGACTTCCCGCGGCGCATCTTCCTTGGCATATACCAACGATGTTGTTTGCGCGGGCAGCCAATCGCTTGCTGTTACCGGTCGTACCGATACATGGAACGGTGCAGGGCATGATCTCAGTACAAGCGTGTTCAAGTCCGGTTCTGCTTATGGCTTTGGTGCAAGCGTGATGCAGGAGAGCGGTACAACGCAAGAGATCCGGATGACGCTGCAATATAATGATGCGAGCGGTGAGACACAATATGATACTGTAGCCTCAGCCACCGCATCGAGCGGGCAATGGGTTACGCTGGAAAATTCGTCGTATACGATCCCCAGCGGTGCAAGTGCTCTGCTGCTGTATGTCGAAATTGCTGACAGTACCTGCGATTTTTATATGGATGAAGCCTATGGTGGCATCGAGGGCGTGAGCAGCAATGCGCCTGTATCCGAGACTACCACAACCACCACGACAACAACCACCACGACAACCACTACCACGACCAAATCCGAACCGGCTACGGCAACCCTGCTGGGCGATGTGGACTGCGATGGCTATGTGAAGGTCAGCGATGTGATTCTGCTCAACCGCTTCCTCTCTGAGGATGCATTGGCTGTGATCACCGAAGTGGGTCAAGCAAATGCCGATATGGACGCCTCCGGTAAAGTGGATGAGACGGATGCTGTGCTCATTTTGAAATTATTGGCGTCTCTGTGATGGAAACTGATTGTTGCACATATTGTGCAATACACGCAAATTTGCCGCCTTCCATTTTATGTGGAAGGCGGCTTTTGTTTGTCGATGTAAACTCGGGATAAGCTTTTTAGGGGTTTATAATCCTGCAAGGATCTTGAGAATGGCAATGGCATCGTTGCTGGTAACACCATCCACATTATCGCATTCAGCGTTGCGCATACCCTGTGCACTGATGACTACTGTTTTGTCCTCAGAGAGGAAGCGGTTGAGTAGAATCACATCGTTGACCATGACTTCACCATCGCAATTGACATCACCGATTTTCACCGTGGAGGGCTCAGGAGTCGTTGTGGTGGTTTCGGGGTATGCCGATGCGATAGCGATGTAATTCACCACGCCGGCGGAAGTGCCCTGTGTGCCCAGTGTAATGCTTTGCCCTGCGGCAATTTCAGTTTGATACAGCACAAAGGTAACGTCATTGCTAGAGGTGCAAGTCAAGTCGGTTTTGGTGAAGTTTGCCGCCCATGCAGGAATCGTGCGAAGTCTTGCATCGAAGCCTACATAAAAGCGTATATCCTCTGCGGCGGTGACAACGGCAAGGTCGGTGGCGGTGAATTTGGAATCGCAGGCGGTGAGAATCAGCTCGGAGCCGATCAACACTTCGGGAATCGTGGCAAAGGTCACCTCGCGGTCTCCGAATACAAGGTCACCTGTTTGCAAATCGGTGTCGATGTTCCATGCGGCATAGTAATCGAGATCTTTCTTCTCCAGTGCGCTGATGAGGCAGCCACTGATGGGGGCAATGATCGGTTCAATCACCCAACACTGATTTGCTGCACCATCATATTTCCATTGCACCACGTTGGCTCCTGTATCGGTGGAACCTGCTACGATACCCAAACCGCTTGCATCGTGGCTTGCCTTGGTGACGATCTGATAGGTGCCATCACCGTTTGCAACAAACTTAAACAGCTGTGCATCACTTGCAGTATCTGTCCAAATGGCGATGTTGGTGCCGTTATCTACCGCGCCGTTTTCCAGATCAAGATAGTAAGTCCCGCCATCGCCCAATGCTGAGATCACATAGTAGTAGCCGTTACCGCCATCCTTCAGCGACCATGTACAAGATGTGGTGATGGTGCTGCCACCTTGCTGTACATTACTACCTGCTGCCGCTATGCCATCCGCTACTTCCAGATACAGATTGCTGCCGTAGTTGCGGAAAGCATATTGCAAGTCGGTATCCAATGCAGTCCCTTCTTTGGCGATAGAAAGCGCGCCTACAGTAATTTCCTCAAGGAAAGGTGTTTTGTAGGTCGTCATTACCTGATCCTGCAACGCTGCATCTGTGATGAACTGCATTTGCCCATCGGCAGTGACAGAGCCGGCATAGTTGTTGCAGAAGCTTTTGGTGTGATTAGCAGATATCAGAGAATAGCCGTAGTTTTCTGTGCCGGGCTGCCAATCATGTGAGTAGGAAAATGTTTTGTTGAGCGCGGATGCAGAAGAGTTTGCATCCTTTGCTGAAACGGAGCCGGTATCTCGCATGGGTGAGTTGCTTGCGCCACCGCCTGCAAATTCCAGACCCGAAAGCCCCTCAAAATAGCAGTATTCCGTTAGCATCTTGCAGCCATCGCCTGCAATAATCTGCTGTGATGGGTTGGAGATGGTGTACGTGTAGTAGTTGTTCAATACATGGCCTGTTCCGTTACCGATCTGGGGCGTACGACGTGCGCAGTTTTCCCATTTGTTAAACAGCAGAGTCGTGCGGTCGCGCGTTGTTTCTGTGTTTTGCGTTCCATAGGCAACAGTCCAGAAGCGGTTGTTGAAGTGATTATACGAAAGCGTGATGTAATCGGGGCTGATGCCGTTATAGCAGCCATCAGACCAGTTATCGACCGGGGTGTTGATCCAGATGAATTTTCCCACTTCGTTATCCTTATCATGTGCAAAAGACGCACTGAAATCGTTGTGGTCAAACCAGATATTTCTGCCACAGTAGATATAGACCAAGATCACGCCACTGCCATTGCTGTTCAGCTCGGTTGCACGAAAATGCAAATTTTGCAGCACGATATTATTGCTTGGCTGGATACTGGTATCGCCGTAGAAATCGTCATTTCTCCAGCGTGAATTGTAGATAATATTGGCACCGTAGGAGCCGAGAATGGTTTTATCATCCTCAATTTTCTGATCTTCTTGTGGCTGACTGTTGAATTCCAGATCGGCAGTAACCACAATGGTCAGCGGTTCGGTGCGCTTCATGGCTGCAACGCAGTCTTCCACCGTATCCACAAATACGGTTTCGCCTAGCAATCCACCGATGGTACCTGCCTTCTGACCACTTTCGGTCATGCAGTTGGCGGCGAAACCCTCTAAGCCGTTCAGATTCAGCTTGTATTTCTGGTATGTTTCGCCACTGTAGGCATCGGCGGTAAAGGAATTGTTTTCCGGTGAGAAGGTCAGTGCTTTACTGTCATCAGCGTTGCTTGTGATTTTGTAGTAGAGGTCATAGCCTTCAAAGTCCTGCTCCACAGCGATAATATTCCACCGTTGATTGGCGTTGTCGGCATCCGCAGTAACAGTGCAATAGCCGCTTGCATCGGCAGTTAGCAGCAAGCCACTTTCTACATTGACGATCTCGTATATGCCGGCTGCAATATAGTTGAGCGTCCATTCTTCCGCATCGGTGCCATTGAACTGCGCAGAGGTAATCGGCGCACCATTTTCGGCGGCACTGATGTTGACATTGCGGTCGGTGTTGGCAATGCCCATACGAAATTCCTGCACGGGGTAGCTTGCAGCGGAAGCGTGTAATGGGGTATGGCTGCAATCGAAGGCAAAACCTGTAACAGCCAGCGCGGTGGCAGTCAGCAAGCTGACCATTTGCTTCATGTGCTTCATAAGAAAGATTCCTCCCAAAAATAAGACCTGTTACACTCGCTTTTGCGATATTGCTTCTTTATTGTATCGCGCTTCGCTTGCAAAGTCAATGTGCAATCGGGTGCAGAAACTGTCGAATCGTCACATCACACGGCAGCAAAAAGTACCGAGAGAAACAGTATTCTCTCGGTACTGATCTTTGCTTACGATCAATCTGCAATGATCTCTACAGTTTTCATGATCTGGGGCTGTAAGGGCTTATCCGCATAGTTGGTATCCACAGCAGCGATCTCGTCGACCACATCCATGCCTTCTACTACCTCACCAAAGGCGGCATATTGACCATCCAAGTGGGGTGCATCTTTGTGCATGATGAAGAATTGAGAGCCGGCGCTGTCGGGATGACCTGCGCGTGCCATGCTCAGCACGCCGCGTGTGTGCTTGAGATCGTTGGGCACACCGTTTGCACGAAATTCGCCCTTGATCTGCCAGCCGGGGCCACCCGTGCCCGTGCCCAGAGGGCAGCCACCCTGAATCATAAAGCCGGGAATGACACGGTGAAAGCACAGCCCATTGTAGAAGCCCTGACGCACAAGCTTTTCAAAGTTTTCGCAGGAGATGGGTGCTACCTCGGGGTGCAATTGCAGCTTGATCTGCTTGCCGTTTTCCATAGTGATGAGAATCATGAGAAATCTTCCTTTCATTAGTTCAGTTCAATATCCTTAACATCCTCCAGTGTCAGAGTGGTTAGCTCTGCATCGGTGATGTGCGGATCATTTGCCAGGCGGTTTGCTTGCTTGGTGATGGCACGTTCATAGAAGTTGCGTATATCGCGCGCATTGGCAAAGGTTTTCAGATTCATGCCACAACGCTGCACGAAATAAGCAAGCACTTCCTGTTCTGCCTCGGGGGTTACGGTCATGCCGGAGCGCGTACAGGTGCTCTTGAAGATATCCAACAACTCATCGGGCATATAATCCTGAAAGTTGATGATCTTGTTAAAGCGCGAACGCAAACCGGGGTTACTGTCCAGGAATTCCTCCATGAGGTCGGTATAACCTGCTACGATGACGATGAAGTCGTCGCGGTGATCCTCCATGGCCTTCAACAGTGTGTTCACGGCCTCCATGCCGAAGTCATTTTTACCGGTGCTTGCGGTGAGTGCGTATGCTTCATCAATAAACAGAACGCCGCCCATTGCCGAGTCGATGACTTCTTTGGCCTTAATGGCGGTCTGACCCACATAGCCACTGACGAGTCCCGAACGATCGACTTCTATCAGCTGTCCCTTTTCCAGCACGCCCAAGCTGTGGTAGATCCCTGCAAGAATACGTGCGACAGTGGTTTTTCCCGTGCCGGGATTTCCGAGAAATGCCATATGCAGCGACATCGGTGCTTGTGGCATACCACGCTCTTCTCGCATTTTGCGAACGCGGATCAGGTTGATAAGGCTATTGAGATCCGCTTTGACTGCATCCAGTCCTGTCAAATCGTTGAGCTTTTGCAGCTGTTCCTCCAATGTGAGTGCCTTGTCTTCTGTCTTTGCCGGAGGTGCGACCGGTTGTGTGGGCTGTTGAGGTGACGCAGGTTGTTGCGGAGTAAACGGCGTGTTTGCAGGCGTTACGGGGATATTCGTCCTGCTGTTATATGTGGGTGCCTGTGGGGTACTCGGCGTATGCCATGGGGAGTTACCATATCCTGTGAGATGCGAGGGGCGATTTTTGACACGCTGTTGTTCTGCGATCATTTTCTCCCAGTTGGAGATGTACTCCATGCGGAAGTTGCGCAGTGCGAGGATCAGTGCGGCAAGATCCTGCATCACGAAAGGATCGGGCTTATGGCTGTCTACCTGTATGAAATCCAAGCCTGCCTGATTGAGAAATTCGATGAGTGCAAGGCTCATGCCACCCATAGGCGATGTTTCGAGATCCAATCGCAGAAAAGGCATCATCAGCGTGATAATGCTGTCTTTCAGGCTGTATTTGGTGATTTTACAGCTAACATGAAAACGATCAATCTGCTCTGCTGACATCATATAACCCAGTGCGCCGTTGATGTAACCGATCTCATTCATGGAGATATTGCCGTTGTTTGCGCCTAGATACACGAAGAATTTCAGCAGGGTGAAGCGCAGGTAATCCTGCATGGATTTCCCCTGCACGGAAACAGTGTAGCCATGGGATTCGCAAACCTGACACTGTGCATGGATATGTGACAGCTGCTTTGCAACGTCCTGCTGCATGGTAAGAAGCCTCCTGTCCAATCAAATAGAATCAGCCGAGGGTGACCTTGTGGAAGGTCTTTTTGCCTTTTTTGAGGATCACTTCGCCTGTAATGGCGATTTGTGTTTTGGCATCGGTGATTTTCGTATCGTTGACTGTGATGCCACCCTGCTGCACCAGTCTGCGCGCCTCACCAATGGAGGGAGCGAGCCCGGTTTTGACCAATAGCGGCAGCAGACCCATGCAGCCATCGGTCAGTTCAGATGCAGAAATGGTGGTAGTGGGCATATCCGCAGAGTTGCCGTTTCCGGCGAAGATGGCTCTTGCAGCATCGCGCTGTTTGGTTGCTTCTTCTTCGCCGTGAACAAGTTTGGTCAGTTCAAAGGCAAGCAGTTCCTTTGCCTGATTATACGCAGCACCCTCCATGTTCTGCTCCATGGCTTCAATTTCCTCAATGGGCACGAAGGTCAGCATTTTCAGGCATTTGATAACATCGGCATCAGCAACATTGCGCCAATATTGGAAGAATTCGTAAGGGGAGGTCTTTTCAGCATCCAGCCAGACGGCGCCCTTTTCGGTTTTGCCCATTTTTTTGCCTTCAGAGTTGAGCAGCAGGGTAATGGTCATGGCGTGGGCATCTTTGCCCAGCTTTTTACGAATCAATTCGGTACCACCGAGCATATTCGCCCATTGATCATCGCCGCCAAATTGCATATTGCAGCCGTAATCCTGATACAGTCTGTAGAAGTCGTAGCTTTGCATGATCATGTAATTGAATTCAAGGAAGGTCAGACCGCGCTCCATGCGCTGCTTGTAGCACTCAAAGGTGAGCATTTTGTTGACAGAGAAGCACGCACCGACTTCGCGCAACACCTCGATGTAGTTCAGCCCCAGCAACCAATCGGCATTGTTTACCATCAAAGCCTTGCCGTCTGCAAAATCGATAAAGCGGCTCATTTGTTTTTTAAAGCATTCACAGTTGTGGTCGATATCTTCTTTGGTGAGCATTTTACGCATATCGCTTTTGCCGGAGGGGTCGCCGATCATACCGGTACCGCCACCCACCAGAGCAATGGGCTTGTTGCCTGCCATCTGGAGGCGTTTCATCAGGCAAAGAGCCATAAAATGCCCCACATGAAGGGAATCGGCAGTAGGGTCAAAGCCGATGTAGAAAGTCGCCTTGCCCTGATTGATGAGGTCGGCGATGCCTTGCTCATCCGTGGTCTGCGCGATCAGACCGCGCCGAGTGAGTTCTTCGTAAAGAGTCATAATCGTATATTCCTTTCAATGTCTGAAAACAAGTATTTCCGCAACGGCATCGTAGCCGCTGTGTGGTTGATTTCCTGATCAGAAAAGGTATCGCGGCAGGTGCAGCAGATACCATATGGCGCAATGCCGTGTCATCAACATGATTTGCCCATGCAACATATGCTGTCACCCTTTCTTTTAAAGCAGTGATTCACATTATACTACAAAGTGGAAAAAATGTCAAATCAAAAGAAGGGCGCGTAAGCGTGCTTAACCGCCAAGACGCAGCATTTCATCCAGGCAAAGCCGTGCAGAAGTCATGTATTCATCGGGCAGCAGAAGCTCCTGTGCGCTGCCATCGCCGATTTTTCGCAGCACCCGCACAATATCGCTGACCGTTGTGGCACGCATATCGGGGCAGATCAAACGGTTCGCCATGGGATAAAACTGCTTTTCGGGGCAGGCGAGTGACAGCTGTGCCGTAATGCTGATCTCTGTTCCGATGATGAACTCTTTTGCCTCTGACTGTTTTGCATACTGCATAATGCCGGAGGTTGCGCCTACATAATCCGCTATGGCAGAGATCTCTTTTTTGCACTCGGGATGCACCAGCAGTAGCGCATTGGGATGTGCAAGCTTTGCCGCCTGCGCTTCTTCTACAGTAATACTGCTGTGATATGGACAGCCCCCTTGCAATAGATGCAGCTGCTTTTCGGGGCATTTGGCTTGCACATATGCACCCAGATTGCAATCCGGGATAAAGAGAATATCGTGCTGAGGCAGCTTTTTGACGATCTCTACAGCCGAAGAGGAGGTTACGCACACATCACTGACCGTTTTCAGTGCCGCAGAGGTGTTGACATATGCAACCACGGCGCAATCGGGATATTTTGCTTTTTCCGCCAGAATCTCTACGGGGGAGAACTGTTCTGCCATTGGGCAGCCGGCAGTGGGATTTGCCTCATAGACACTCTTTTGCGGGCTGAGCAACTTTGCAGTTTCCGCCATGAATCGCACACCGCACAGCAGAAGACGCTTTGCCTGCTGTTGTGCAGCCATTTTGCTTAGCAAAAAGCTGTCGCCTGTGATATCGGCGATCTCCAGAATATCGGTGGACTGATAGCTGTGCGCCAAAATACACACATCGTATTCTTTTTTCAGCCGCAGGATTTCTTGCTGCACCTCATAAATCGTTTGCATTTGGGATGTCTTCCTTTCCATTTTCAATTTTGTGTTCTACTGCCGTGTTTTCAGTCAATGCTTGCGGTGATGCTTCCGCTGATGATGTCGCATAGACCAGTTCTTTGCTCATATAGCCTTCGGTACTGCCGGGCAGACCCTTTTTTGCCAGCTTGACAGCAAGAAATTCTTTGAATAGCGCGTAGAGTGCTGCAAACAACGGCACAAACGCCACCATGCCGAAAAATCCGAACAGACCACCACCAAGGAGCAGAGCAAACAGCACCCAAAAGGTTGGCAGACCCATGGAATCGCCCAGGATCTTTGGCGCGATCAGATTCCCTTCGACCTGTTGCAGTATCAAAATGAAGATGACAAAGGGCATCAGCTTGGATGGCTCTGCGATGAGGATCAGAAAACCGCTGGGGATCGCCCCGATAAACGGCCCGAAAAAGGGAATGAAATTCGTGATCCCCACCACCAGGGAAATCAGTGCGGCATAGGGGGCATCCATAATGGTCAGACCGATAAATGTCGTGACACCTACCAGCAGACAATCGACTGTTTGCCCTACCAGAAAATTCTGGAAGGTATGGTGTACCTTCATCAGTATGCGTAAGGTGCTATGCACGCGCTGCTCCGGAAACAGTGCATATAAAACTTTTTTCATCTGTGCGGGATAGCGTTCCTTGTTATATAGCAGGTAAACTGCGGCGATCATGCCGATGAGAAAATCAAGGATACCGGTGACCAATGAATAGGCACCGCTTGTGATCGAACCGATGACGCTGGCACCACTGATGATGCTGTCCAACTTTGGTTCAAACTGCGTGGCAAAGCCGATGAGCTTGTCCTGTAAGCCGTTGAGTGTCGTCATGACGGATTCATAGATCTGTGGGTTGGATTCTTTCAGACCCGCCAGATGAGATGTACACCATGCAGCGACGTTTTTTGCATAGCTTGGAATGTTGTTGAACAATGTGCGAATACTTTCAATCAGTTCGGGTAGTAGCATCGCGATCATACCGGCGAGTGCCGCGATCATAATCAGCATGGTGACAGTAACGGCGATCGTGCGACGCAGGGTGGGGTGTGGCTTTTTGCGTTCAATGAGCTTTGTGAGGATGTGGCGCTCCAACCAGTTTTGCAGAGGCACCAGCAGATATGCGAAAACCAGCCCCCATATTACGGGGGAAAGTGCAGAGAGGATTTTTTTGACGATCGCCATAACGGAAGAAAAACGCCATACTATGAGCGTGAGCAGCAAGCAGGCAAAGAAAACACCGATGGTACATATTGCCAAAGATTTTTGCTTTTCTGTGATTTGTATTTTCATGGTAACCCCCTTTGCATCCGGCGGATGTGCAGCTGTACAACTCTATTATACAGTAAAAATCCAAAAAAGAAAAGCGTTTTGCGCAAAAATTCGCAATTTTTTGCTGCGATTTCAAAAAGGCGGCACAAGAAACAATATTTTTTTGAAAAAACCTATGAAAATTTCGAAACAGCCCTTTTCATTTGTCGTGATTTGTGCTATAATGATATCGTATTGGTCTGCGCATCGGCGCAAACCGCAGCGTACCCGATATTCAGAATGGAGCGTAACATCTTATGCAAACCATGCAGAATCTCAAGCAAGCAGCCATTGACCGCTTACTTGCTTCCCGCAGGTTGAATCCTCCGCAGCAGGAGGCGGTGCGAACCGTCAACGGCCCTGTTGTGGTGCTGGCAGGTGCCGGCAGCGGAAAAACCACCGCGATTGTCAACCGAATTGCCTATATGATGCAGTTCGGTGATACATACAATACCCCCCTTGGCGTCCTCACAGCGGCGGACACACAGTATCTTGCCAATGTGGCAGAAGGAAAAGAAGCACCCGATGCAGAGCGACTGGCAGAGATCGTGACCGATGCCCCCATTCCCGGCTGGAACATTCTTGCCATTACCTTTACCAATAAGGCTGCCGCCGAGCTGAAAAGCCGTCTGGAGGGAATGCTCGGTGATCATGCCACTACCGTGTGGGCGGCGACCTTTCACAGTGCCTGTGTACGAATTCTCAGGCAACATATTGATCGGCTGGGCTATGAGCGTTCCTTTACGATCTATGA
Source organism: uncultured Ruminococcus sp. (assembly GCA_964392175.1). Classification (GTDB taxonomy): domain Bacteria; phylum Bacillota; class Clostridia; order Oscillospirales; family Ruminococcaceae; genus Firm-04. Next base: position 131,857 of record CAYMOJ010000001.1, on the reverse strand, counting down.
CGCGGACGATAGCCGCAGAGTGGTATCTGCTTGTTTTGGTGACCCCAGTGTGACAGATCCCTACACGGGTGCTGCGATCTCTGAAAAAGCGTTTCCGCCGAAGGTCGTGGCAGGAGAAATCAGCAAGGCGAAGGATCGCCTGATCTCCCCGGAGCAAATGCTTGCCAATGCAGACGGCGATTATCGTACAATCATCATTGCGAAGTTGTATCAGGCGTATCAGATGCGCCTGAAGGATGCCAATGCCGTTGATTTTGACGACATTATCGCGCTGACGGTACGCCTGTTTCAGGAGCATCCCGATGTGCTGGATATCTATCAGAACCGTTGCCGCTATCTGTTGGTGGATGAGTATCAGGACACAAACACTGCGCAGTATGAGCTGATCCGATTGCTGGCAGGAAAATATCGAAACCTTTGCGTGGTGGGCGATGATGACCAGAGCATCTACAAATTCCGTGGCGCAACCATCGAAAACATTCTCTCGTTTGAAAAGCAGTTCCCTGATTGCAGGGTCATTCGTCTGGAACAGAATTATCGTTCCACAGGCAGGATTCTTGCGGCTGCAAACTCTGTAATACGCAATAATACCGAGCGCAAGGAGAAAACCCTTTGGACGGCTTCCGATGAGGGCGAGCGCGTGTTCTGGTTCAAGGCGGCTGACCAGAATGAGGAGGCAGCATTTGTCACCGACACCATCCTGGAACGTATCAAGGCGGGAGGCAGCTATGGCGATCACGCAGTGTTGTACCGCACCCACGCCCTTTCCAATACCATTGAACGACATCTCTCACAGGCCGGTATCCCCTACCGCGTGTATGGCGGCTTGCGTTTCTTTGACCGCAAAGAGGTGAAGGATATGGTTTCTTACCTGAGCATCATCAACAATCCCCATGATATGCTGCGCTTTCGTCGTATTATCAACGAACCGAAGCGTGGCATCGGGAATGCTACATTGGATGCCGTTGAACAGATTGCCAATGATCTGCATCTTTCTCCCATTGAGGTGCTGCGTACTGCATCGAGTTACCCTGTGCTTGCACGAAAGGCAGCCGTGCTGCGCAATGTGGGCGAGATGTTCGACACATTGATGGAACTGGCGGATACGCTTGCTCCCGACGCGCTCTACGACCGGATGCGCGAGTTGACAGGCTACGACGCTATGCTGCGGACATTGGGCGATGAGGGACAGACTCGCCTGGAAAATGTAGAGGAGCTGAAATCCAGTATCCTGCAATATATGGAAGCTGCCGAAGAACCCACGCTGAGTGGATTCCTAGAGGAGATTTCGCTGTATACCGATCAGGATCGCGCCGATGAGAGCAATGATGCCGTCACATTGATGACGATTCATGCGGCAAAGGGTCTGGAGTATGATACGGTGCTCCTTGTGGGCATGGATGATGGTGTGTTCCCCAATACTCGGTGGACTCTTTCACCGCAGGAGTTAGAGGAAGAACGGCGTCTTGCTTATGTGGCGATCACTCGTGCCAAGCGCAGATTGTATCTGGTAAATGCAACTCGAAGGATGCTTCATGGCATGAGCGCAAATAACTTCCCATCGCGGTTTATTAAGGAGATCAGCCCGGAATGCATCGAGAAGCACAGCAGCGAGGCGATTGTGCCTGCCAAGGGTGCACCAATTGCAAAAACCGGCTCGATTTCGTTGCAGCAACAGATCGTGCAGCAAAAATCGGCTGCACTGAAGCCGGAGAGTTTCGCTGTAGGGGAACAGGTGCGTCACTCTGTGTTTGGCGTGGGAACAGTGCTGAGCGTGCTGCCTACCGCAGGGGATGCGATGCTGGAAATCGCCTTTGAGAAAGTGGGCACGAAAAAGGTCATGGCGAAGTATGCAAGAATCAGGAAGATATGAGTTCCGAAAGGAAGCGCTATGAGTAGACAATATCAGTCCGCCAAGGAAGGCGGCAAGCAGCAACAGGCAGGCATCGGGGATGTGTGTCGAGCGTTGTGGAAACGAATCAAAAAAACGGCAAAGCGTGCTGTAAATCGTTGCAAAGGGGCAGTGAGAAATCTGCCGCAGACCGTAAAAGGCAGCTGCCGTACAATGGCGGAGCGGGCAAAGAAGAAGTGGCGGCGCCTGATGAAAAGAGCAAAGCAGAATCGCAAAGAGATCATTTTGCACGCCGTGCAGTTTGTGTTTTCCTTTGCATCGGTGGCGTATCTCATCGGTGTGGTGAAGCTTGCAGCATACTGTTTGTTGTACCGTCTGGAAATTCCGCAGGCGATGCAGTCGGGTTTTTGCTTGCGTCTTAGCCTGATCTGTGTGGGATTTGCTGCTGTGATGATTTTCACACGGCGACAGTTCATTACAAGGTTCTGTATTTTAGTAGCCATGCCGTTTTACTTTCCGATTTTTCTGTTTAATACCGAATATAAGGTGCTGATGATCCCGTTGGGGCTGCTCGGTGTCGTCACGTTTTTTGCAAATGGTGCGAAGGAGGGCACAAAAACCATCCTTGGTACGGTGTATCTGATGTTTTATGTGCTGGGCGCGTTTTGCTATCTCAATGTGGTGGACTTGCTGAAAACCTCTTCCGTGGAAACTGTGACTGAGTCCGGCATCTCACCATCCGGAGCATATCGTTATGAGATCATCGAAGTGCAGGATCAGGCGGGAGGAAATACTTATGTTTCTCTGGAACCCAATACCTACGATATCCAATACGATCATTGCACATTCTACGCCATGGGGTACAACAAACGGATTTATCTGGAGCGTCCGCTGACCGAATTTCAATCTCAGTGGGTTACCGCTACCCGTGCGGAGATTAGAAATGAGCTGACTGCTATTAATCCTGATGTGACATTTACGATGTCTGCTGCACAAATGGAGCAGCTTGGTCTGGATGAGGGCTACACCAAGGATTACAAAGCGTCGGCACTGAGCCGTAGCCAGCGATTGGCATTGGGCATTTGTATTTCTACCGATCTGATTGGCGACCGTACACCGGAATCGGAGGGGCTGACCCTTTATCAGGGGAGCGATATTGTTACCGTGACCTATCAGCAGATCAAGGAATTGGGGCTGACCGCTTCCGTGGAGGTAAAGCTTGCGGATTTGACGGACGCAGAGCTTGCAATTCTCGGTGTGCCGGAGGAGAATGATGTGCTTCGCATCAATGGCAAGGTCGTGTTCCGTCAGTTGATTGCTGTGCTGGAGGATACCTTCGAAAATGCACGCAATTTCAACTATTTGTTGGAATGATATCACGCGGTCGGTTCGCGTGTGTCAGAATAGATCAAAGCAAAAAAACCGGAGTCTATCCGGTACAGGAGGTTACTATCATGAGCGAATTTTTCAAGAACATCAGCAAGATTCCCTTCGAGGGCAAGCAGTCTACCAATCCGTTGGCATTTAAGTATTACAACCCCGATGAGATCATCGATGGCAAGCCTATGCGTGAGCATTTGAAGTTTGCACTTTCGTGGTGGCATACCATGGGCGGCGACGGCACCGATATGTTTGGCTGCGGCACCACCGATAAATCCTGGGGCGAGAGCGACCCGATGGCGAAGGCAAAGGCGAAGGTCAATGCCGCTTTCGAGATCATGGATAAGCTTTCCATTGACTACTTCTGCTGGCATGACCGTGATCTTTCCCCTGAGTATGGCTCTCTGGCAGAAACCAACGCAAAATTTGATGAGATTGTAGAATATGTGGATCAGATGATGAAGCTGAATCCTTCAAAGAAACTTCTCTGGGGTACAGCAAAGTGTTTTGATCATCCACGTTACATGCATGGTGCAGGCACTTCTCCCTCCGCAGATGTTTTCGCATATGCCGCCGCGCAGATCAAAAAGGCACTGGATGCAACCATCAAGCTGGGTGGTAATGGCTATGTGTTCTGGGGCGGCCGTGAGGGATATGAGACCCTGCTGAATACCAATATGGGTCTGGAGCTTGATAATATGGCACGTCTGTTGAAAATGGCAGTTGCTTATGCGCGTGCGCAGGGCTATACCGGCGATTTCTATATTGAGCCGAAGCCGAAAGAGCCGACCAAGCATCAGTATGATTTCGATGTGGCAACCGTTATGGGCTTCCTCAACAAATACGGTCTGGATAAGGACTTTAAGATGAACATTGAGGCAAACCACGCAACGCTTGCGCAGCATACCTTCCAGCATGAGCTGCGCGTTGCCCGTGAGAATGGTCTGTTTGGCTCTATTGATGCAAATCAGGGCGATCCGCTGCTGGGCTGGGATACTGACCAGTTCCCCACCAATATCTACGACGCAACTTTGTGTATGTATGAGGTTATCAAAGCGGGCGGCTTCACCAATGGCGGTCTGAACTTCGATGCAAAGACCCGTCGTGGGTCCTTTACTGCTGAGGATATCTTCCTTAGCTACATTGCAGGCATGGATACCTTCGCACTGGGCTTCCAGGCTGCACGCGCATTGATCGCAGACGGCAGAATCGACCAATTCATCAATGAGCGTTACGCAAGCTGGAATACCGGTATCGGCAAGGATATCATTGACGGTAAGGCGGATATGATCGCGCTGGAGAAATATGCGCTGGAAAAGGGCGAGGTTACGGATTCTTTGAGCAGTGGCAGACAGGAAATGCTTGAGGCGATCCTCAACAATGTGCTGCTGAATCTGTAAGCAGATTGCAATCACCGTTGGAAGCGGCAGTCATTTTCGCTGCCGTTTCCGTGCGGTTTGTGATGCATCCGAACAAACATGAAAAAAGGAATCTTATATAAGGAGTATACCGACATGGCATATTTTATCGGTGTCGATATCGGTACCAGCGGTACCAAGACCGTACTGTTTGACGGCATGGGCAAAGTGATTGCCTCTGCCACTGTCGAATATCCTCTATATCAGCCGCAAAACGGCTATGCAGAGCAAATGCCGCAGGATTGGGATAATGCCGTGATGCAGACGCTGGCAGCTGTGATGCAGCAAAGTGGCGTGGATAAGGATGCAGTCAAGGGCATCGGGCTTTCGGGGCAGATGCATGGCCTTGTGATGTTGGACGAAAACAATGCGGTGATCCGTCCTTCGATCATCTGGTGCGATCAACGTACCGCTGCCGAATGTGAAGAGATCACGCAAAAAGTGGGCGCGGAGCGTCTGATTGCCATTACTGCGAACCCCGCACTGACAGGCTTTACCGCTTCGAAGATTTTGTGGGTGCGCAATCATGAACCTGAAAATTACGAAAAATGTCGGCACATTTTGTTACCGAAGGATTATATCCGCTTCCGTTTGACCGGCGAATACGCTACCGAGGTTTCTGATGCTTCCGGGATGCAACTGTTGGATATTCCCAATCGTTGCTGGTCGGATGAGGTGCTTGCAAAACTGGATATCGACAAGGCGATGCTTGGAAAGGTGTATGAAAGCCCCGATATCACAGGCTATATCACAGCAGAGGTTGCAGCGCGTACCGGATTGAAGGAGGGTACACCTGTGGTGGGCGGCGCAGGCGATAATGCCGCCGCTGCCATCGGTACAGGCGTTGCAGAGGATGGCAAAGCGTTCACTACAATCGGCACCAGTGGAGTGGTATTTGCACACAGCTCAAAGATCTCTATTGATCCGCAGGGCAGAGTACATACCTTTTGCTGTGCTGTGCCCGGCTGCTGGCACGTGATGGGTGTGACGCAGGGCGCGGGTCTTAGTCTGAAATGGTTTCGCGATACTTTCTGCGATGCCGAAAAACAGACCGCAAAATCCATGGGCGTGGATGAATATTATTTGATGGATCAGGAAGCGGCGCAATCACCTGTTGGGGCGAATCGCCTGCTGTATCTGCCATATCTCATGGGTGAGCGTACTCCCCACCTCGATGCAAATGCAAGAGGCGTGTTTTTCGGGCTTTCTGCCATACATACGAAGCGGGATATGCTGCGTGCGGTCATGGAGGGCGTTACTTATTCGCTGCGCGATTGTTTAGAGGTGTTCCGCGAGATGAACATCACCGTAAATGACATGATGGCTTGTGGCGGCGGTGGCTCCTCCCCGCTGTGGCGGCAGATGCTTGCTGATCTCTACGGTTGCCCCATCCAGACGCTTGCATCTAAGGAAGGTCCCGCATTGGGTGTTGCGATCCTGGCAATGGTCGGCACGGGGTACTATTCTTCTGTGGCAGATGCCTGCAAAACGATCATCAAAACCAATCAGACCTGTTCTCCCAATGCGGATCAAATGGCAGCATATGAGCCGTATTATCAGCTTTATCGCCGCATTTATCCTGCACTGAAAGAAGAATTTGCAACCCTTGCAGCCCTTTGAGCTTTTCCGCTTTATTATCAACATTATCAACACTGAGAAAGGAGCGCCGGTCAATGGGTGCCCCCATTGACGGTAACAACATCACCATGGAAACTTTCAACGGCTGGCTGATCGTAAACAGCTATTACAATCCGGCAAAATTTCGTTCGCTCTATAAACTGCTTGCCGAATCTGCTGAGAAAGCAGAGCTGCGCTATTCTATGTGGAGCTCTGACGCCCTGCCTACCATCATTGGCAGTAAGGCAAGAGAGCCACGCCCCGATTTCGTGATCTTTTGGGATAAGGATATCATGCTTGCACGCGCCTTGGAGCTTGCCGGTTTGCGTCTGTTTAATCGTGCAGATGCTATTGCAGCCGCTGACGATAAGGTCAAAACCGCTTTGCTGCTGGCTGAAAAAGGCATTACCATCCCCGACACCATTCCTGCACCGATTGTATTCCCCGGCTGTAACCGTAATGGTGCCGCTGCGGAGCAGGCGGGCAAAATGCTTGGTTGGCCTATGATCATTAAGGAAAACTGCGGCAGCTTTGGTCAGCAGGTGTATCTGGTGCGCAATTTGGCAGAGGCCACCAAGGTGCTCGCGCGTATTGGAGAGCGTAATTGTCTGTTCCAGCGTTATATTGAGGCAAGTTGCGGCAAAGATCTTCGTGTGACGGTCGTAGGAGGAAAGGTCATTTGTGCCATGGAGCGCCATGCGGCGACCGGTGAGTTTCGTTCCAACATTTCCAATGGTGGCACTGCCAGCGCAAGAGCCATTACTCCGTTGGAGGAAAAGCTTGCGTTGGATGCAACTGCTGCACTGGGTCTGGACTTTGCAGGCGTGGATATTCTGCTGGGTCGCACCGAGGACGAGCGTTATGTCTGCGAGGTCAACTCCAATCCGCAGCTGCAAAGCACCATTGACTGTTGTGGAGTGAATCCTGCACTGGATATGATGTGGCATATTCGTTCTGAGGTGAAAAAGCAGAAGGCCGATGCCGGGTCTGCGATCCCGACCGTTATGGTGGATGACGTACAGTGAATGGTCTTTTGCTCTATCAGGCAGAAGATTTGCGTAAAAACCATTGGTTTGCAGCGCGATTGTGTGATGCGGTACGTTCCCATGGATTGAATCTGGCTGTGGCAATTGTTGAAGGTCTTTCTTCGGCACCTCCGGCAGATTTTGTTATCAACCGCAGTCGTAATGCAGATATTTCCAAACGGTATGAGAGCCAAGGTGTGCGGTGCTTCAATCGTGCGCTGATTACCGATATTGCGAATGATAAGTGGAAGACACATTGCTTTTTACAGCGGCATGGTCTGCCTGTGGCACAGACGACCCTATGCAATCATCAAACGCCAATGTCAGAAGTTTATCCCGTGGTGTGCAAGCCGGTGGATGGTCATGGTGGCGCAGGCGTGCAGCTTGTGCACAATGATGTGGAATATCTTGCTGCCAAAGCAACATTGCCGGAACAGTTTCTGGTGCAGCAACCTATGATACATGGCTGGGATACGCGCATTTATGTGCTGGGTGGCAAGCCCTATGCAGCAATGCTTCGTACCTCTCATGTGGATTTTCGTAGCAATTATTCCCTTGGGGGGGAAGCTGAGCCGGTGATGCTCGATGATATGCAGTGCGAGATCGTAGCGCAGGTTATCAAGCTGTTGCAACCCGATTTTGTTGGCGTAGATTTGTTACGGCATCCCAATGGTGGCTATGTGATTGGCGAAATTGAGGATGCGGTGGGGTGTAGAATGTTGTATCAGTATACAAAGCCGGATCCGGTACAGGATCTTGCGGCGCATATTGCAGCGGAGTTACGGATGCATCAGTAGCACAATGGAGGGAAGCCTTTTCGTGGTTTCCCTCTTGCTTTTGGGTCAATGTTTATTTGCTCAACAAGAAAACGATTGTCGTTGTAGGGCTATCTTTTGGTCAGAGATACGCTATTATGACGATGTACAAAAAGCAGCATTCCGGAGGATATCATGAACAAACGAATTTTTGCAGTGTTGTTGGCGGTGGTGTTTGCCTGTGGTGTGATGACTGCCTGCGGAGAAAACAGTTCCGTAAGCGATGCAGGACAAGTGGAATCCGTGGTGCAATATCAGCAGCTTGTTGCTGTAGAATTTAACGCTGCCAAGGTAAAAGCGAGTAGTGAGAATTTTCTCACAGCACCTACAGAGCTGATTTTTTCCGCCCCCGAAGGCACCAAAATTTACTATACATTGGATGGCAGCAAGCCTGATGAAAGCGATACACTCTATGACGTTACCGCGCCCATTCGGATGCAGGGCGAAACGGGCAGTAACTTTCCCACTTCGTTAGTGCTGCGTGCAAAGGCATATTTTGCTGACGGTACGGAATCAGAGATCGTTACCCGAACCTTCTTTTGCGCCATGGATGTGGAAAGTCGATATCGACATATTATGTTTTCTATCAGTGGTGAGCCTGCTGAATTATACGAAGAGCCGGATGGCATTATGTACGGTGAAAATGTGGAACAGCGTGGCAGAGAAAGCGAACGAGAGGTCTATGTTGAGGCAATCAATCGTGATGGCAGCATTGTATTTGAGCAAAATGCAGGCATTCGGATATATGGTGCAGCGTCACGGTTTTCTGCGCAGAAGTCGTTCAAGCTGTTTGCCCGTAAGGAATACGATCCTGATTACGGAAAGTTTTCACTGGATGTGTTCGGTACAGAAGGTGCAGATGGCAATATCATCGATCAGTATGATAAGCTGGTATTGCGCAGTTACGGCAACGATTATCAGTTCGGGTTTGTTCGCGATGAGCTGAATCAGCGGCTGGCGGCGCAGGCAGGCTATACCGATTGTGAGGCAGTTGTGCCTGCGGTGGTTTATCTCAATGGAGAATATTACGGGCTGGTATATTTGCATGAAGCCGTTTGTGATGATTTATTCAAGGATAAGTACGGTGGCGATTCCGGCAAATACGAAGTGCTGGAAGGCAAGGATACAGAAATGAATGTGGACGAGGAAGATGCTGCCACAGCAGCCATTGCGCTGGAATACAATAACCGTTATAACGATTTTGCTGCCTCGGATTTGACCGATGATGCTGTGTATGCAGAGCTTTGCAGGTTCATGGATGTGGAAAATTATCTGCAAAATTTTGCGTTTAATATCTGCGTGAATAACAACGATTGGCCACAGAACAACTTCAAGTGCTACCGATATTTTGCTGCCGAAGGGGAGGAATATATCGATGACACCCATCAGGACGGCAGATGGCGGTATTTGCTGCATGACATGGACTATTCCATGGGCTTGTATGAACAGGACGAAACGCAGGCAGAATACAATAATCTACAGCATATTCTCACCGAGGGCGATGATCGTTATTCGCCACTGTTTGCAAAACTGCTTGCTCGTGCGGATTGCCGTGCGTTTTTCCGTGGCGAGATGGAACGCTTGATGAATGGCGTACTTTCAGCGGAAAATATGCAGGATACGCTGGACGCCATGAACACAGAACGCTTCTTTGAGATGCGCTATTACTATGAGTATATGGAGAACGAGAAAAAGCACAATCAGGAAATCTGGACATGGTACGAAAATTTTATGCCACAGACAGCACTGATCAGTCGCTTTATCAACCATCGCAATGATTATCTGGAGGAGTATCTTGCAAAAGCTTTGACAGCTTATGCGTCGGCAGAAACGACTACCACACCATAAAAAGTGCATATCATCCAATGCTTTCTTGTGGTTGCTCCGAGCCCAAAAGGATAGTTGACTTTTTGGGCGGAGCATGGTATAATGTATCATGATTCAGTGTGTAAAAAAGGAGCAAAGGTCATGGCGAAAGAACGCTTGCTGTTTGTGATAGAAGGGCTTGACGGCTGTGGAAAATCAACCCAGCTGCCCCTTGTATCTGATGCATTGGGCGCGCGGGGGATCCCGAATCGCTCCATCAGCTATCCGGATTACGAAAGCGAATCCTCTGCACTGGTACGTCTGTACCTGAAGGGGGCATTCGGCGATAGTGCCGAAAATGTGAATGCTTACGCTGCATCGAGCTTTTATGCTGTTGATCGCTACGCTTCTTATATGCAATATTGGAAGCAAGATTACGAAAGCGGCATAGCGATTCTTGCTGGGCGTTATGTCAGTTCCAATGCGATTTATCAAATGACAAAGCTGCCACGCGCAGAATGGGATGATTATCTTGCATGGCTTGCCGACTACGAATATGAGAAGCTGGGGTTGCCACGTCCGGATGCTGTAGTTTTCCTGGATATGCCCCTTGCGCTTTCACAAAAGCTGCTGTTGCAGCGATATGAGGGCGAAGATCGCCGTAAGGATATTCACGAGCGCGATTTGGAATATCTTGCCAAATGCCGCGAGGCGGCTATGTATGCTGCAACCAAAATGGGATGGCATATTCTGCCATGTGCTGACGAGAACGGGCTGTTACCTCGCGAAGTGATGACTTGGCGCATTGCCGATCTGTTGAAGCAGACCGCGTGCGATGTCTGACCGCTGTATTATGATACGCTGAAAGAAGGAGAATACAGATGATTTATGTATTTCTTGCCCAAGGCTTTGAAGAAGTAGAGGCACTTGCCCCGGTAGATTGTCTGCGCCGTGCAGGCAAACGTGTGCAAACAGTCGGCATCGGCGGCAAGGTGATCGAGGGCGCACATGGGATCTCCGTAACCGCCGATATCACCGAGGAGGATATGGTGCTGGACCATACGCTAGAGATGGTTGTACTGCCCGGTGGTATGCCGGGTACGCTCAATCTGGGGCAAAGTGATGCCGTAAAAAGCGCATTGCAATTTGCCAAGGAACAAGATAAGTGGATCACTGCCATTTGCGCTGCCCCATCGGTTCTGGGCAGAGAAGGTTTGCTGAAGGATAAAAAGGCTGTGGTATATCCCGGAATGGAAAAAGAATTGCATTGTGCAAAAGTCGGGCATGAGGCACTTTGCGTGGATGGAAAGATCATTACTGCAAAGGGGCCCGGCATTGCCTTTGATTTCGCACTGAAGCTGGTTGAGGTGCTGCTGGGGAAGGAAGTGCGCAAATCCCTTGCAGAGAAAATGGTCTACAAGAAATGAATACCGCTTTGATGAGTAAGGCAGCACTGCGCGATGCGATGCTGCAAAAACGTAGTGCAATGCCTTTTGATGTTCGCGCGGCAGCCGATGAAGCAATTGCAAAACGGGTGCTGCAAAGCCCCGAATATACATCGGCAAATAGAGTATTTGCGTATGTTTCTATGCCCCATGAGGTGCATACTCGTTTTCTGTTGGGGGAGATCCTTGCGGATGGCAAGCAGCTTGCACTGCCTGTGTGCGATACCTGTCGGCATACCATGCAGTTTTATTTGCTGCATTCTATGGATGAACTGAAAAGTGGCGCATATCGCATACCCGTGCCGCCTGTTTCGCCGGAGCGTTGTGTGCAACCCGATGCTACTTCACTGATGCTACTGCCAATGCTCGCGTTTGATGCCCAAGGATATCGTCTGGGCGCGGGGGGCGGCTACTATGATAGATATCTTGCACTTTATCATCCCATTACCATGGGCTTGTGCTATGCTGAATGCTTTGTTCGTGCACTGCCACGGGATATGTACGACCGCAGAATGCTCTGTTGCGCAACAGAACAAAGAATGGAGGTCTTTTAATGGCTGAAAATACAGGAAAAGAACGGGACGCAGTCGATGATATTCTCGATGAGATCCTGCGCAAAAATAAGCCTGAGGAGCAGGCACCCACACTGCGCGAATCGCTTGCGGATGATGCGGAAACTGCCCCCTATGCCGAAGAGGAGATCTTCGTAGAGGATACGGAAGAAGCCGATGATGCGGCGTTCGTTGCAGATGAGGACACAGACGAATACAATGACGAAGATGATGACGAGGAAGATTATGACGAAATGCGCCGTCGCAGAGCCAAACAACGTGCCGCAGCGGCAAAAAAGCGAAAGAAGCACCGTAAAAAGGGCAGAGGGCTTTCCTGTTCATTGTTGGCACTGACACTGATTTTCGGTGTATCGATCGTACTGTCAATGGGTATTTTGGCAACAGCAATGGAGCTGTTCGGCATCAATAAGAGCATGGTGGAAAAGCCGGTAACGATCCCGGCAGGTGCTACCACCACTGATATCGCAGAGTTGCTGAAAGAGGAGGGCATCATTCGCGTGCCGAAGCTGTTTATGGTTATGTCGCGCCTGAATGGAGCAGATGCCTCTTATATTGCAGGGGAGCATATCGTCTATCCGGCAATGGGCTACGAAGCGATCATTGAAGAACTGTGTGATGATGCCATCAACAAGCGGCAAACCGTCAATGTGACCTTCCCGGAGGGCATCAATCTCTTTGATGCGGCACAACTTTTGGCGGAGAACGAGGTCTGTGACGCGGATGATTTCATTTTTTACTTCAATGCCGGTGGCTATGGCTTCGAGTTCGAGAGTATGGTGCCCCAGACCAGTGAATTGAAATTCTACCGCATGGAGGGCTATCTGTTCCCTGATACCTATCAATTCTATGTGGATGAAGACCCCGAGATCGTGGTGCAGAAAATCTACGAGAATTTTGAGCGCAAATTGACCGATGAGGACATCGCGCGCATGGAAGAATTGGGCATGACGTTGGATGAGCTGGTGACGCTTGCTTCCATTGTGCAGGCAGAAGCTCCGGTTTCTTCCTCCATGAAGATGGTAGCATCGGTGTTTCATAACCGCCTGAATAACAGCAGTCTGTTTCCATTGCTGCAATCTGACCCCACCCGCGTGTATGCGGAAGAGGTCATTGAGCCGAACTTGGATATTGAAAATCGGCTGATGTGCGATTCCTACAACACCTATGTGGGGCAGGGTCTGCCCCCCGGGGCGATTAACAATCCCGGCAGGGATGCGATTGATGCCGTGTTGTATCCTGCGGAAAGTGACTATTATTTCTTCTGCGCCAATGTGCAAACCGGTGAGATCTTTTATGCAAAAACCAACGCCGAGCATGAGGAGAATCTCGCGTTGATCAAGCAGCAGCAGGAGGGTGGCGGTTTGGACGATGAGGAGTGATATCATGCCGAATCGACCCGAACTGCTTTCTCCGGCCGGTGATATGGAATGCTTTTCCATGGCGTTGCAATATGGTGCGGACGCAATCTATGTGGGGGCAAAAACCTTTGGAATGCGTGCCGCAGCCAAGAATTTTGATTTTGAAACATTGCAAAAGGCAGTAGCGCAGGCACATCAAAAGGGTGTGAAGGTCTATCTGACCGTGAATGTGCTGCCTCGCTGCAATGAAATGGATATCATGCCTGATTTTTTGCGTGAGGCGGCTGCTTGCGGCATCGATGCGGTGATCGCCGCCGATTTGGGAGTGATGACCACCCTGCGACGCATCCTGCCCGATTTGCCGCTGCACGCATCTACACAGACAGGTGTGGTCAACTATGCCACGGCGCAGGCACTGTACGATATGGGAGCAGAGCGTGTGGTGCTTGCGCGTGAGCTGCCGCTAGAGGATATTGCGGAGATTCGTGCCAAAACCGCCCCCGCGTTGGAATTGGAAGCTTTTGTACACGGTGCGATGTGCATGAGCGTTTCGGGACGTTGCCTGCTTTCAGAATATTTTACAGGCAGAGATGCCAATCGTGGCGCCTGCGCACAATCCTGTCGTTGGCGGTATCATTTAGTAGAGGAAACACGACCGGGACAGTATTATCCCATAGGTGAGGACGAAAACGGAAGCTACATTCTCAATGCCAAGGATCTTTGCATGATGCCCCATTTGCAAAAGCTGTACGATGCAGGTGTTACTTCGTTTAAGATTGAAGGCAGGGCAAAATCGTTTTATTATGTGGCGGGTATCACCAATGCCTACCGTGCTGCGATGGACGCTATATTTGCCGATGCGCCGCAGCCTGTGCCGGATTGGGCAATGGCGGAATTGGAAGCGGTCAGCCACCGCCCCTACACCACGGGATTCTATTTTGGCAGACCGAATGATAGTATTCATAATGCGACTGCAAGCTATGTGCGTACAACCGAGGTCATCGGCATTGTGCAAAAGTGCGAAAACGGCAGAGTGTATCTTTCACAGCGCAACCGCTTTTTTGCAGGAGATACCGTTTCTCTGCTGTGCCCCCACGAACCACCATGCAGTTTTGCTGTCAATGATCTGCGCAATGCTGAGGGAGAGCCCATTGAGGCTGCAAATCACGCCATGATGGATTGTTCTGTTGCTTGTGATCTGATCGTGCCCAAGGGCGCAATTCTGCGCAAAGCTGCCGAGGATTGAGATTCCTCTTTGCATAACAAAGGAAAGGAAAAAACAAAGCCATGCTTTTTGAGAAAATCGAGCCGTTGCTGTTGAATGTGCAGAAGCCAGCCAGATATATTGGTGGGGAGCCGGGCAGCATCATGAAGGATAAGCGCGATGTGAAGGTGCGCTTTGCTTTCTGTTTTCCCGACCGTTACGATGTGGGCATGAGCCATCTGGGTATGAAGATCCTCTATTCGGTCATCAATCATCGCCCCGCGTACTGGTGTGAACGTGTGTTTGCCCCCGATGTGGATTTTGAATCTGCCATGCGAGAGCATCATATCCCCTTGTATGGTTTGGAAAGCCTGGAACCGATCAAGGATTTTGATTTCATCGGCTTTACACTGCAATACGAATTGTGCTATACCAATATTCTGAATATGTTGGATTTGGCAGGTGTGCCGTTGCTGCAAAAGGATCGTGGCGAGAACATCGCACCCATTGTGTGTGCTGGCGGTTCCTGTGCCTGCAACCCTGAACCCATCGCCGATTTTTTTGATCTGTTTTTTATCGGTGAGGGCGAGGAGTTGGATCTGGAGGTTATGGATCTTTATGATCAAATGCGCGCCGAGGGTGCTACGCGCAGCGAATTTTTGCGCGCAGCAGCTAAAATTGAGGGCGTGTATGTACCTTCCCTCTATGATGTAACATACAACGAGGACGGTACGATTGCGGCATTTACCCCCAAGGGTGATGCGCCAAAGACGGTTCGTAAGCGCATCATTGCGGATTTTGACAAGGCAGATGTGCCGGAGGAGTTTGTAGTTCCTTTTGCGGAAATTGTACATGATCGTGCTGTCACTGAGGTGCTGCGCGGCTGTATTCGCGGCTGCCGCTTTTGTCAGGCGGGATTTTTGTATCGTCCCTTCCGTGAAAAATCCCCGGAGGTGATCTGTAAACAGTCTAAAGTGTTGTGCGATCACACGGGTTATGAGGAACTTTCCCTTTGTTCACTCTCTACCTCCGATCATTCGCAGATTGAAGAAATGTTGGATGGTCTGCTGACTTTTACGGAGCAGGAGCATATCAATCTCAGCTTGCCTTCGTTGCGCGTGGATAATTTCAGTACGGGTCTGATGAATCGCATCCGAAAGGTGCGCAATAGTGGCTTGACCTTTGCACCTGAAGCCGGTACACAGCGTCTGCGCGATGTGATTAATAAGAATGTGACCGAAGAAGAGCTGATGCGCACCTGCAAGATCGCGTTTGCAGGCGGGCAAGCTACCGTAAAACTCTATTTCATGATGGGGTTGCCCACAGAAACGGATGAGGATATTACTGCTATTGTTGATCTTGCACAGCGTGTAGTGGATATGTGGTTTGCCATGGACGGGCGTCCAAAGGGCAAATCTGTGCAGATTTCTGTCAGTGTGGCGACTTTTGTGCCGAAGCCCTTTACGCCGTTTCAGTTTCATCCGCAGGATACTGTTGCAACGATTGCCCATAAGCAGCACTTGCTGGAGGAAGCTGCCAAGGGGCACAAGCGGATTCGCGTTAGCTGGCATACTCCCGAAACCAGTATTCTGGAGGCGGTGCTGGCAAGGGGCGACCGCCGGTTGAGCAAGGTGATTCTGGACGCGTGGAAAAAAGGTTGCCTGTTTGATGCATGGTCGGAGCATTTTCGTTTTGATCTGTGGCAGGAGGCTATGGCGGAGAATCATCTTACCATGGCGTTTTATGCCAATCGTTTGCGCAGTTACGATGAGATCTTGCCGTGGGATCACCTTGATTATTATGTAGACAAGGCGTTCTTCATCAAAGAAAACGAAAAGGCGATTGCCGCATCTACCACACCGCATTGCCGTATGCAGTGCACTGCCTGTGGCGTGAGCAAGGTCATGGGCAAGCCCTGCTTTCCCAAAAAGGAGGAGATTATATGATTTCCGTGCGTGCTACCTTTTCCAAACGGCGCAGAGCAAAATATATCTCCCACCTGGATCTTATGCGCTGTATGCAGCGTGCCTTTCGTCGTGCGGGAGTACCTATCTGGTTTACGGAGGGCTTCAATCCCCATGCGTACCTGATGTTTCCACTCGCGCTTTCTCTGGGATACGAGAGTGACTGCGAGTGCATGGATTTTCGAATAGATGGGCAAATGTCTATGCAGACCGCTATGCAGCGGCTCAATGCCGTACTGCCACCCGATTTGCAGATTATGCAAGTGGCAGAGCCGGTTCGCAAGCATACCGATATTGCCTTTGCCGATTATAGTATCTGCCTGGATTGTGCAGAGGATACCGCCGCCGATGGGCTGCGCGAAGCATGGGATGCTTACATTGCGCAGGATACCATACCCATGGTGAAAAAAACCAAGCGTGGTACGGCTACCATTGATCTGAAGGAACAGGCGCAGATCTTGATGACACAAACACTTGATGATGGATTGTGGCTGAAGCTGAGAATGCCTGCAGGCACTTCCGTGAATGTAAATCCCGGACTGCTGATCGAGGGCTTTCACAGCTATTTGGAGCAAAATGCTCCTGCGATACAGTATGGCATGATGCGTGCTTCCCGTTTGGCGATTCGGTGCGCTGATGGTAGCGAGTTTGTTTGAGATGGCATATGCTGCATAGCAAAAGCAAATTTGCTTTTGCCTGCTGTTGTGCTGTATCTGTTGGTGACGGCGGTATGCTGCTTCCGCAAACTACTGGCAGGATGACAGAGAACCCGCACGATTTGCGGCAGATTTTGCATCAATTGCGAGAAAATGAAAAAAGTGCTTGCTTTTTTCTATGGGTTGTGATATAATAATACAGCGTTTGAGCGTCCGCCGGTTCCTTGCCGGCGAGGGTCAATTGCGGTGTGTGCCATATGTACTACATGGGCATATGCACAACTATTACGACATGGACGGTCCGCTGGTACGGCGCGTGGAAATGATCTGCGCTGAAAACTGCCGTGCGAATGAACGCCCGTAAACAATCAAAGGAGGATATTCCCATGAACGCTTTGGAGCAAATCAGCAAGTCCAGCATGAAGGAGAATGTGCCTGAACTCAATATCGGTGATACCGTGAAGGTTCATGTGCGCATCAAGGAAGGCGACAAGAGCCGTATCCAGGTTTTTGAGGGTACGATCATCGCCAAGAAGCACGGTGGCATCAATGAGACCTTTACCGTTCGTCGCGTTGCGCACGGCTGTGGTATTGAGCGCGTATTCCCCGTTCACTCTCCCTCTGTTGACAAGGTAGAAATCGTCCGTAAGGGCGTTGTGCGCAGAGCAAAGCTCTACTATCTGCGTGGCAGAGTTGGTAAGGCTGCGAAAGTCAAGGCACAGGTACACTGATTGCAAACAGGCGAAAGGGGCAGCTATGCCCCTTTTTGCTTTATTCGCATAGTTAAGGATGTGATTTTTGATGGCAGAGAATACTGAGCCAATGGAATCGGCACAGGAGCCGCAGAAAAAAGAAAAGTCCAAGCGCACACTGCTTTCCGCTTTTAAGGATGCTTTGGATATTGTGGAGTCGGTACTGGTTTCCGGCTTTGTTGTGATACTGTTGTTCGGCTTTGTGCTGCGCCCGGTGAAGGTGGATGGTTCTTCGATGGTACCGACGCTGTACAATGAGGATCAGCTGCTGATGGTCAGCTTGTTTTATCAGCCCACTTACGGCGATATCGTTGTCATCAATGGTGATTATGCCACGCTGTTTTCCGATGCGAAACAGACCGTGACCTATGAGTCGCAGGGCACAGATATCAACCTGATCAAGCGCGTGATCGCTACCGAAGGGCAAACCATTGATATCGACTTTGAGACCGGCAATGTCACCATTGACGGGGAGCTGTTAGATCAGTCCTTTATCACGCTGAAGCCGATTCGCAATGACGGCGCATTTACATACCCCATGACCGTGCCCGAAGGCTATTGTTTTGTTATGGGCGATAATCGTAATGGCAGTATGGATAGCCGTAATCCTTCCGTCGGTCTGATTTCTAATGATCAGGTGCTGGGGCATATTGTGCTGCGCTACGGCAGAGAGGATGAACACTGCCGGCAGTGGACGGATCGTTTTGCCATTTACAACTGAATATAAGGAGAACGCCCCATGGCAGTAAAAAATATAGAGCAGGATGCTGCGCCTGAGCGTTCCGTGACGGGTGAGAGTGCAGCAACAGAGGTTGCGGCTTCGGTGGAAGATACCGCAATTGCCGAGACAACTTCTGCGCTTGCAGAGGAAACTGTAACGGCAGATGCTGCCACTATAACACCTGAACAGGAGCAAAAGGAGAAACACGCAGACGAAACTGACAGCGTGGATGATACGGAAAATACAGAGGATTTTGACCCTGCAAATGATGCGGATACCGTGCAGGGGAACGAAAATGCAGAAACAGAACAATCGATTGATACTGTTGCACCGCCCCTGAAGCGATTCAATGGTGCGTGGCTCTCTGCGAAGGCGAAGGATGCCATTTATGATGTAATGGATACCTGCGAATCTGTGCTGATCGCCATGTTTACCGTGCTGCTGATTTTTACCTATTTGTTCAGCGTGGCAGAGGTGGAGGGGGATTCTATGCTGCCCACTCTGCACGATGAAGATCGTTTGCTGTTGCTGAATTTGACAGATCCCGAGCCGGGCGATATTGTGGTGCTCAACAGTCGGGTCGCCTATACCTTTGATGAAAATGGCACGCTGCAATCAGGAGAAGGTTTGGGCAAGCGTATCGTGAAGCGACTGATCGCCACCGAGAATCAGACCGTAGATATTGATTTTGCTGCGGGGATCGTTTATGTGGACGGGGAGCCGCTTTCGGAACCGTATACCAGCACACTTACCACACGGGATGAGGGTGCATTTTCCTATCCCATTACCGTGCCGGAGGGCTATGTGTTCGTGCTGGGTGATAATCGCAGTATTTCCAAGGATAGCCGCCACCCGGATGTGGCATTGATTCCGGAGGATGACATTTTGGGCAAGGTGTGGCTGCGCGTGTATCCACTAAACGATTTCACAGTATTGAGCTGATGGGCTTGCTTGCCCTTGACCGTAGAAACGGAGCGTATATGGAGGATATGAAGGATATCCAGTGGTTTCCGGGACATATGGCGAAAACACGGCGAATGATACAAAAAAGTCTGCCACTGGTGGATGCCGTTGCCGAGTTGCTGGATGCCAGACTGCCACGAAGCAGTCGAAACCCCGAATTTGACCGTCTGACACGCCGTAAACCAAGGCTTGTCATACTGAATAAAGCCGATATGGCTGACCCCGTGCTGACGCAGCAGTGGGTAGAATACTATCAAAAACGTGGCGCAGCAGTCATTACTGCCGATTCCAAATCCGGTAAGGGTGTGAAAAGCTTTGCGCCGGCGTTGCGACGTTTATTGGCACCTCAGCTTGCCAAGTATGAGGCGAAGGGCATGAAGGGTAGACCGATCCGCGTGATGATTTTGGGCATCCCCAATGTGGGGAAATCGTCGTTGATCAACCGCTTGGCAGGTGGCAAGCGCGCGAAAGCAGAGGACAGAGCCGGCGTGACAAGAGTCCAGCAGTGGATCAAGATTGATGGTGGCGTGGAGCTGTTAGATACACCCGGCGTGCTTTGGCCGAAGCTGGAAGATCAGGAGATCGCCTGTCGACTGGCTTTTACCGGTGCTGTCCGTGATGAAATTTTGGATACGGAAGCACTTGCAGCACGTTTGTTGGTGTTTCTGCATCGGCAGTACCCTGAGGCATTGGAGGAGCGTTACCGCATCGCACCCGACTGTACCTATGAAACAGGATTTGACCTGTTGGAGCAAATGGCGAAAAATCGAGGAATGCTACTTTCAGGTGGTGTGCCTAATACCGAGCGCGCTGCCATTGCGTTGATCGATGAATTCCGTGGGGTAAAGTTGGGGCGCATTACTTTGGAGTGCCCCGAAGATCAGCCGCAAAAGCCACAGACAAAATCGCAGCAGAATGGAGCAGAGCATGAGAAAAAAGCCTCTGACGGTGCAGACAGCACTGTTTGAATTTGATGACGCTGTGCGCGTTCATGTGCCTGTGTTCTGCGGTGTGGATGAAGCGGGCAGAGGCCCTTTGGCAGGGGATGTGTATGCGGCAGCCGTCATCTTGCAGCCGGATGCACGCATTGCGGGGCTGAATGACAGCAAAAAAATTCCTGAAGCACGCCGCGAGGATATGGTTGCTGAAATCAAAGCAAAATCCGTAGCATGGTCGATCGCCTTTGCGACGGTGAAGGAGATCGAGCAATTGAACATTTTGCAGGCTACCATGCTTGCCATGCGTCGTGCGGTGGAAGGGCTTGCGGTGACACCACAGCTTGCTGTAATTGACGGCAATCAAGTGCCGCATTTGCAGATCCCCGTGCAGCCTTTCGTTGGCGGCGATGCCAAGTCCGCAAGTGTTGCGGCGGCATCTGTACTGGCGAAAACCGCCAGAGACGCTACTTTGCGCGAATTGGATACGCTGTATCCCATGTACGGATTTGCAAAGCATAAGGGCTACGGCACGAAGGCGCATTACGATGCCATTCGTCAGTATGGGATGTGCCCTGCGCACCGTCCCTCATTTTTGAAGAAGTTCTATGGCAGTGAAGAATAAGCGCGCCATTGGCGATATCGGCGAGGACGCTGTCAGTCGATTTCTGGAGCAAAGAGGCGCAGAGATCCTTCGCCGAAATTTTACGATTCGTGGCGGAGAAATTGATATCATTGCGCGGTATGGCGATATGTTGCTGTTTGTAGAAGTCAAGACACGCCAACCCAATGCGTTGCAATCGGGTGCGGCAGCAGTAGATTACCGAAAACAGCAATGTATGATACGCACAGCAGAACAATATTTGCTGACGCTGGCGCAACCCCCTGCACAAACACGGTTCGATGTGGCAGAGGTGGAGTATACAGGGCATATCGTGCATCGGATACGGTACATTCCGGGGGCGTTTTATTAACTGCGTGCCCTGCAATGTGATGGACTATCATAATATTATGCAAAAAACGAAGCCAACGCTTCGATAGGAGGAACATACCATGTTGTATCATAGCACAAGAAACCGTGCGCTTTCCGTGACCAGCGCAGAAGCCATTGCACAGGGCATTGCTGCCGATGGCGGATTGTTTGTCCCTGAGTCGATTCCGGAGCTTTCTGCCGCAGATTTCGAGGCACTTAAGGGCCTTTCTTACGCAGAGCGCGCCGCACGAGTTTTCCATCTGTATCTCACGGATTTTACGCTGGATGAGTTGCGAGAGTGTACCACTGCTGCATATGCAAGTGGCAACTTTGAAACTGAAAATGTACAGGAGATTACTACATTGGCTGATGGCACAATGTTGTTGGAATTGTGGCACGGCCCTACCTGTGCGTTCAAAGATATGGCGTTGCAGATCTTACCGCATTTTCTCACTCGTTCCGCGAAAAAAAGCGGCGTAGATCGCGAAATCGTTATCCTGACGGCAACCTCCGGAGATACAGGCAAGGCGGCTTTGGCAGGCTTCAAAGATGTGCCGGGTACGCGTATTCTGGTGTTTTATCCCGAAGATGGTGTCAGCTCCATGCAAAAGCGACAGATGCAGACGCAGGAGGGTGAAAATGTCGGTGTATGCGCGGTGAAGGGCAATTTTGACGACTGCCAGAATGGTGTCAAAGCAATCTTTACCGACCCCGATATGCAGGCAGCCCTTGCTGCGAATGGGATGCAATTTTCCAGTGCCAATAGCATCAATTGGGGCAGATTGGCACCGCAGATCGTGTACTATGTTTCTGCGTACGTCACTATGCTGGAAAAAGGCATTCTTCAGCCCGGTGAGCGTTTCTCGTTGACTGTGCCTACCGGTAACTTCGGTAACATTTTGGCTGCATGGTATGCGAAGCAAATGGGTGTGCCTATGCAGCATCTGATTTGTGCATCCAATATCAACTGCGTACTCAGTGATTTTATCCGCACCGGCGTCTATAATCGCAACCGTGCCTTTCATGCAACGGTTTCTCCTTCTATGGATATCCTCATTTCCAGTAATTTGGAGCGTTTGTTGTATCATATGACACACGAGAATGATGCCCAGATCCGTGAATGGTTTGGCGCACTGAAGACGGAGGGCAGCTATACCATTTCTTCGGAACTGCGCAATCGTATTCAGGCGGAGTTTTCCGGCAGCTACTGGGACGATGCCCAAACAAAGGATATGATCGGCAAAGTCTTTGGCGAAAATGGTTATCTCAGCGATACGCATACGGCTGTTGGCATCTGTGCCGCAAGAGATTATCAGGCAACTGCCACCGAGAAACTGCCTATGCTGGTAGCATCTACCGCAAATCCCTATAAGTTTGGCAACGCCGTGCTTGAGGCAATTGATACTGTCCCTTCTGATGTCGACGAGTATGCTGTTCTGGATCTGTTGCAGGCGAAATCCGGGATGGGGATTCCCAAGGCACTTGCAGAGCTGAAAACCAAGCCCGTTCGCTTCACGGATTCTGTTGCGCAGGACGCAATGGCAGATTATGTGAAGACAAAGCTGGGGATCGCGTGAGCCTGTTTGTCATCGGCGATCTGCATCTGTCATTCGGTGTCGATAAGCCTATGGACATCTTCGGTGGATGGGAAAATCACCACGTACTGCTGCAAAGGGCGTGGCTGAAAAAAATCTGTGCGGAGGATACCGTTGTGCTGGCGGGAGATATCTCTTGGGGCATGACCATGGAAGAAGCCCTTCCTGATTTTCAGTGGATTCACAGTTTACCGGGACGGAAAATTATCTTAAAAGGCAACCATGATTACTGGTGGACGACCATGGCGAAGATGAACTGCTTCTTTGCGGAAAATGGTTTGGACAGCCTGCAACTTCTGCATAATAATCATTATGCCTATGGGGCATATGGGATTTGCGGTACAAGGGGCTGGGTGAATATGGATCATGATGAGCCTGCCAATGCAAAAGTCAATGCGCGAGAGGCGCAGCGGCTGGAGGTTTCTGTGGCATCAGCCGAGGCAGCAGGGCTGAAGCCCATCGTGTTCTTGCATTATCCCCCGGTATATGGGGCAAGCTGTAATTATGAGCTCCTTGATGTGCTGTGGAAGCACCATATCACTGACTGCTATTACGGTCATGTGCATGGAAGCGGACATCGTCATGCAATTAACGGCGTGAGAGAGGACGTTCGATATCACTTAATTTCGGGTGATTTTTTACAGTTTTCACCGGAAAATGTTCTTTGATTTGTGAGAATCCATGAAGTGTGTAAAAATACTGGAAAAATCATGGAAATCGTGCTATAATAATAGGGTATCTGTGCAAAAAAAGGCTACGTGCCCTGTACATTCGTTGAAAAAGCATTTTGGAGGAATTGTCATGCGTATCGTTTCCGATGTAAAAACCGATATCAATATGAGAGAAGTTACTTTCGAAATTTCCGCTGAGGCTCTGGAGAACGCTTGTGAGCGTGTGTATCAGCGCCAGAAAAAGGATATTTTGATCAAGGGCTTCCGTAAAGGAAAGGCCCCCCGTAAGATGGTCGAGAAATTCTACGGTGAGGAAGTGTTCTTTGAGGATGCAGTCAATATGTTGCTGCCTGCTGAACTGGAACAGATGATGGCTGAGCTGGATCTGACTGTAGTTGATCGTCCTGCGATTGAGCTGGTTTCCTGTACCAAGGATGAAGGCGCCGTTTGCAAGGCAACTTGCATCACCAAGCCTGAGGTTACCGTTAGCGCATATAAGGGTATTCATGCACCCATGACCGTGCATGAGGTGACCGATGCAGATATCGATCAGCAGGTTGAGATTTTCCGTCAGCGTCAGGCACGTATCGTTGAGGTCAATGATCGCGCTGCCGAGAATGGTGACGAGGTGAAGATCAACTTTGAGGGCTTTATTGACGACGTTGCATTTGAAGGCGGGAAAGGCGAGGAGTATCCCCTGCGCTTGGGCAGCGGGCAATTTATTCCCGGTTTTGAGGAGCAGATCGTTGGTCACAGCATTGGTGATCACTTCGATATCACCGTGACCTTCCCTGAAAGCTACGGCGATGAGCGCTATGCAGGCAAAGAGGCAGTGTTCAAGATTGAACTGCTGGCAATTTCCATGCAGGAGCTTCCTGATGCAGATGATGAGCTGGCAAAGGACGTTTCCGAATTTGATACCATGGATGCACTCCGTGCAGATATCCGTGAGAAGATGACCGAGAACGCACAGAAACAGGCGGAGAATCAGTTTGAGAACGCCGTGTTCGATACCCTGATTGCCGCTACCGATGCCGCTGTGCCCGCTGTGATGTATGAGCGTCGTATCAGCCAGATGGTGCAAGACTTTGAGCAGAATCTGCGCAGACAGTATAATGATATGACTCTCGCGGATTACCTCTCCTTTACCGGCATGACCGAGCAGCAGATGAGAGATACCTATGAGGATCAGGCGCGCAAGGAAGTGCTGCTGCGTTTGGCACTTGAGAAGATCGCTGATTTGGAGGGCATCGAGGTTTCCGACGAGGAACTGGAAGATGGATTGCAGGATTTCGCAGCAAAGGTCGGCGTTCCCGTGGAAGTTGTGAAAGCACGGATCTCAATGGCAGACTTCAAACTGGATATGCGTGTGACTAAGGCTGTCGAATTGGTGAAATCCAATGCTGTTGTTGACAATGATATGGCAACCGCTACTGAGGAGGCATCCGCTGAGGAAGCCACTGAGGAAACGGATGCCCAGTAAGCCGAAATCGATATACTACACATTGAGCGACGCTGTTTACGGTGTCGCTCATCTTGAATGAAAGGAAGAACGAGAATGAGCCTTGTCCCAACCGTCATCGAACAAACAGGCCGTGGCGAGCGCGCCTATGATATTTTTTCACGCCTGCTGAACGACCGTATCATTATGCTTTCGGAAGATGTCAATGATACTACCGCAAGCCTCGTGGTCGCGCAGCTGCTGTTTTTGGAAAGTCAGGATTCCGAAAAGGACATCTCCTTGTATATTAACAGCCCTGGTGGTTCCGTGACCGCCGGTATGGCGATCTACGATACCATGCAGTATATCAAGTGCGATGTTTCTACTATTTGCATCGGTCTGGCGGCATCTATGGGCGCATTTTTGTTGGCGGCGGGCGCAAAGGGTAAGCGTATGGCACTGCCCAATAGCGAGATTATGATCCATCAGCCGCTGATTATGGGTGGCGGACTTTCCGGGCAGGCAACCGATATCAAGATCCGAACCGATAATCTGTTGCGTACCAAGGAAAAACTCAATTGTATGCTGGCCGAGAATACCGGCAAATCTCTTGAGGAGATTCAGCGTGATGTGGAGCGCGACTACTTTATGACCGCCGCAGAGGCGCAGGCTTATGGTCTGATCGATAAGGTCGTTACCAAGCGCTAAGCAGCGTTTTTCTCCCCTCAACACGAAAGGAAGACAATCAATGCCCGATTCCAACCAGACATTCCGTAAATGCAACTTCTGCGGGAAGGGCGAAAATCAAGTGATGAGCTTGTTTTCCGCAGGAGAGTCCAATATCTGCGATGAGTGCGTGTGTTATTGCTATGAGATGATCTATGGCAACAGCACTGAAGCGTCCCGTAAGCAAAGCCACCGCAGAACGAAGCCAAAAGAATCCGAAATGAAACTGCTCAAGCCAGCCGAGATCAAAAAGGTGTTGGATGAGTATGTTGTCGGGCAGGAGTCGGCAAAGATTGCACTGTCCGTTTCGGTTTATAACCACTATAAGCGTATCCTAAGCCACGATGATGGCGATGATGTGGAACTGCAAAAGAGCAATGTGTTGCTCATCGGGCCAACGGGCGTAGGGAAAACCTATCTGGCGCAGACCCTTGCGAAGATTCTGGATGTGCCCTTTGCCATTGCCGATGCAACGACTGTTACCGAGGCAGGCTATGTGGGTGATGACGTCGAGAATGTACTGCTTCGCCTGATTCAGGCAGCAAACTTTAATGTCAAGGCAGCTGAGCGCGGGATCATCTACATTGACGAAATCGATAAGATCGCAAGGAAATCCGAGAATACTTCCCTGACTCGCGATGTCAGCGGTGAAGGTGTGCAGCAGTCGCTGCTGAAGATCATCGAAGGTACGGTATCCAATGTTCCTCCACAGGGTGGCAGAAAGCACCCCAATCAGGAATTCATCCAAATCAATACGAAAAACATCCTCTTCATCTGCGGCGGCGCGTTTGATGGTCTGGAGCGCCATATCATTCATCGTACGCAGTCCTCCGGACTGGGATTCGGTGCGCAGATCGTTTCCAAAACAGAAGAGTATACCAATATCTTCCGCAAAGCCATTCCGCAGGATCTGGTCAAGTTCGGCATGGTGCCCGAGTTGGTGAGCAGATTGCCCATTATCACCGCGCTTGATGAGATGGACGAAGAATCGCTGACGCGCATTTTGACAGAACCGAAAAATGCTTTGCTGAAGCAGTATATGAAGCTGTTTCATTATGACGATATCGAGCTGGAGGTAGAGCCGGACGCGCTGACCGAGATTGCAAAACGCGCCATTGAGCAGAAAACCGGCGCACGAGGTTTGCGTACGATTCTCGAAGGAATCCTCATGCAGACGATGTTTGATGCGCCCTCTACGGGAAATGTGGCGAAGGTAATCGTTACCGCCCAGTGCGTGCGCGACCGTACTGCACCGTTGCTGGTGCAGCGACTGGAAGCACCTGATCCGGAAGAAACAGATATTACGGAATCTGAAACGGAATCAGGGGTAACAGAAGCTGCCTTGTGATACAGCATATTGGCAATCTCCTGCTGATGCGGGAGATTGCTTTGCTTTTTGTGGAAGATGGAAGGAATCACTGCATTCTGCCACATTTTGCACTTGCTTTTTTCACAGATATCTTGTATAATAGAACAACAGACAGATATGTCCCCCCGGCTGCGCACGGTGGGACAACGAGTATCTATGCCGCGCAGGGCAGTCAGGAACAACTATGAAAAACGAAGAAAAAAATACGCAGATCCCCGCACATGACGAAGAGAGAATGTTTCCTGCCATCGCATTGCGTGGTGTGGTAGCATTTCCTTCGCAGGTGCTGCATTTTGACGTTGCTCGTGAAATCTCAAAAAAGGCAATTGATGCCGCACTGGCAGGAGATCGTAAAATCTTTCTTGTAGCACAGAAATATCTTTCCACTGAAAAGCCCGACCGTAAGGAACTGTATCGCGTCGGCGTGATCGCCGAAATACGGCAGGTGTTGCGCAATGGCGATGTTGCACGCGTGCTCGTGGAGGGCTGTTATCGCGTAAAGCTTCTGAATTTGGAAATGAGCGATGGCGAATATTTGCAGGTACAGTGCAAAAAAATGCCTGCCGTACAGCGCGTGTCAGCCGATGAGATTGAAGTGGATGCGATTATGCGTTCGTTGCGTGATGTATTTATGCGCTATGTGGGGTTCTTCCCCAAAATGCCTCGTGAGATGGTGGACCATGTTTGCACCAAGGAAACGCCCGCGGAATTGTTCGAGTCGGTGCTGTTTAATGTGCAGCTGGATTATACCGATCGTCAGCAACTGCTGGAGCAGAACAGTCTGTTTTTGCGCATGACGATGCTTTATGCCATGCTGTGCCGTGAGATCGAGGTTCTGGAGATTGAGCGGGACATTCATATGCAGGTACAAGAGAGCATGGATCGCAGCCAGCGTGAGTATTATTTGCGTGAGCAGATGCGTGTGATTTCTGCCGAATTGGGCGAAGATGAGTCGACTGCGGAGGATTCCATGCAGTATACGCAGCGAATTTTGGCGTTGGGTCTGGATGAAGATACCACTACCAAGCTGTTGCGTGAAACCGATCGTCTGCAAAAAATGCCGCCTTCTTCCCAAGAGGCATATGTCATCACCAATTATCTGGATACTGTGTTAGAGCTGCCGTGGAATCGCTTTACCAAAGAAAAGCTTGATATTCAAAAGGCTGCCGCCCTGTTAGATAAGGAGCATTATGGCTTGAAGCGCGTGAAGGAGCGTGTGCTGGAAAGTTTAAGTATCCATGCTCTGAATCCGGAGGTGAAGGGGCAGATCCTCTGTTTGGTTGGCCCTCCCGGCGTGGGAAAAACATCGATCGGGCGTTCCATTGCAAAGGCATTGGGTAGAAACTATGTTCGCGTATCTTTGGGAGGCGTGCGGGATGAATCCGATATTCGCGGTCATCGCAAAACCTATGTGGGAGCAATGCCCGGACGCATTATGGAGGCCATGCGGCAGGCAAAGAGTAAGAATCCCCTGATCTTGCTGGATGAGATCGATAAAATGGGCAGTGATTTCAAGGGCGATCCGTCCTCTGCGATGCTTGAAGTGCTGGACAGCGAACAAAATTATGCATTTCGTGATCATTTTATCGAGCTGCCGTTTGATCTTTCCAATGTCATGTTTGTCACCACTGCCAATTCCACGGAGACCATTCCTGCGCCATTACTGGATCGTATGGAGATCATAGAGTTGAACTCCTATACTCGTATGGAAAAATTCCACATTGCGAAATCACATCTACTGAAAAAGCAGTTGAAGAAGCACGGCATCAAGGCATCGCAGATGCGAATTACCGATGCGGCGTTCTTTGACCTGATCGATTACTACACCAAAGAAGCCGGTGTACGTTCTTTGGAGCGATTGATTGCCTCTCTGTGCAGAAAATGCGCACGCAGTATCATCAGCGAGGATGCAAAACGCGTGGTGTATACGCCCGAAACTCTCGAAATCGCGTTGGGGCCGCATAAATTTCTGCCTGATTATCAGGAACAGACGGATACTGTGGGCTTGGTCAATGGCTTGGCATGGACTGCCGCGGGTGGCGTGTTGATGCCCTTGGAGGTGCTGGTGCTGGAAGGCAAGGGCGATGTGCAGTTAACCGGCTCCCTGGGTGATGTGATGAAAGAGAGCGCAAAGCTTGCTGTATCCTATGCCCGATATGTGGCAAAGGATTACGATATTCGTCCTGAGCTGTTCAAAACGAAGGATCTGCACATTCATGCCCCTGAGGGTGCTGTGCCTAAAGACGGCCCCAGCGCAGGCGTTACCATGATCACTGCATTGATTTCAGCACTGTCCGGCTGCCCGGTGCGCCATGATATTGCGATGACCGGCGAAATCACCTTGCATGGCAGGGTACTGCCTATCGGTGGGCTGGTGGAAAAATCGATGGCTGCTTACAAGGCGGGTATCCGTACGGTGATCTACCCCAAAGCGAATGAGCCGGATTTGCAAGAGCTGGATGCGACGGTGCGCGAGGGCATCTGCTTTGTGCCCGTAGAACGGATCGAGCAGGTGCTGAAGCTGGCATTGGTGCAGCCCCAATACGATAATAAGTTGGAGCCGTTGCATAATACTGAATTGCAGTCCATCGGATTGCCGGCTGTTTCCGTCTGGGATGTGCCGCAGCAATCCAGAAAACAGAAAGTAACAACAACAACGGAGAAAACACAGTGAACTGGAATATTGCGGAATTTTTATCTGCCTATGGTTTGTCCTCGCAGTTGCCAAAGGGCGAATGCCCCGAGATCGCTTTTGCGGGTCGCTCCAATGTGGGCAAATCCACGCTGATTAACAAGCTGTTTAACCGCAAGGGTCTGGCAAGGGTCAGCGCGGTGCCCGGCAAAACAGCTACCATCAATTTTTATCGGTGCGATGCCGTCACTTTTGTCGATTTGCCCGGCTACGGCTATGCAAAAACTGCAAAGTCTGAGCTGCATCGTTGGCGCGATCTCATCAACGGCTATCTTCAAGCAGAGCGCGACCTGCGTGCTGTGCTTCTGTTGATTGATATGCGACATCCACCCACGAAGGACGATTTGCAAATGGTGGATTTCCTGATGGATACCGAGATGCCATTTGCGATTGTGCTGACGAAGGCGGATAAGCTCAATCGAACCGAGCGCGAAAAGCGGCTGGAGGCACTTCCGCATGAAATACCGCAGTTTGATGAAATGCATGTAACCGTTTTTTCTTCTATGACCGGTGAAGGTGTGCCTGAACTGCGTGCTCTGATTGAGGAGATCACCGTGAATGTGCCGGAGCAGGAAGAAAGATAAAGCACTGTCAGCTTTGCGCTGAGCAGCTATCCGGTAAACAGCGTCCTCTGCCATGGTAGAGGACGCTGTTTACCGGATAGCTGCTCAATTTCATGCAGATTCTCCTGTACTTTGAAAAATCGCTTGCATTTTGCATTGCGATATGCTATACTAAATGTGCTTTTACAGCATGGAATTAGGAGGAATATGATATGAGAATAAAACGGATCATTGCACTGCTTTTGGGCGCGGCGTTGAGCACGTCGGCACTGACTGCCTGTAACCGCGGTGGCAGCGATATGGGCGAAATGTCCACCATGGAGATCGTGAAGGATATGGGCATGGGCATCAACTTGGGCAATACACTGGAATCCTGTGGCAGTTGGATCAACAGCAGTAGCGTGACCAATTATGAAACTGCATGGGGCAGCCCTGTCGTCACCGAGGATATGATAAAGGGTTATCACACGGCAGGCTACGGTGTGCTGCGCGTTCCGGTGGCATGGTCGAATATGATGCTGGAGGACTACACCATTCATCCGGATTATCTTGCCAGAGCCAAAGAAATCGTTGGATGGGCGTTGGATGCTGACTTGTATGTGATCCTGAATATTCACTATGACGGCGGTTGGTGGACGGATTTCCCCACTGACAAGGAAAACTGCATGAAAAAATATGTTCGCGTTTGGGAGCAGCTTTCCGAGGCGTTTGAGGAGTACGATGAGCATCTCATGTTTGAATCTCTGAACGAGGAAGGCGGTTGGGAGAGTCTATGGAACCGTTATAGTGGCACCTTGGATGGCAAAGATGAATCCTATGGGTTGCTCAATGAGATCAATCAGACCTTTGTGGATACTGTTCGTGCTTCAGGCGGGAACAACGCACAACGTCACTTGCTGATCGCAGGCTACGCTACCGATGTAGAATTGACCTGTGATGCTATGTTTACAATGCCAAATGATCCTGCGAACCGTTGTGCCGTTTCGGTACATTACTATACACCCTCTACGTTCTGTATTCTCACTGAGGATGCGACTTGGGGGAAGGCGCGTACCGAATGGGGTAGCGAAAAGGATATCGAGGAACTGAATCGGTATATGGATATGCTGAAAACCAATTTTGTGGATAAAGGCTATCCCGTGATCATCGGCGAGTATGGCGTGGCTGTAGAGAATAAGACTCGAGAGATGATCAATCTGTTTGTGACATCTGTCTGTGAAGCAGCATATACTCGTGATATGTGCCCTGTGCTGTGGTCAACCACAGGTAATTTTTACAACAGAGATACTTGCACTGTCTATGATACTGAGCTCAACGATGCGATGTGCAAAATCGTTGGGAAGGAATCATTTTCGCACTAAAAAAAAGATTCCTCTTAATGCGGCTTCGTTTTAAGAGGAGTTTTTTGTTTGCTTTTTGAAAAATATCAATAGCGCATGAAAAAGCACGATTGCTTTCCATAACATACCACTGATAAACTGCGATGCGTGCAGCATAATACTAGCACGGCAGCAAAAGAAATCGGGCACGCAAGAGATGCACGAGTAAGAATCCGCTGCCGCAAAGGAGAATTACCATGAAGGGCGAATTTACGCAAAAGGGCAAGGAAGCCATGGAGCGCTTTAAGATGGAGTCAGCCAGCGAGGTTGGCGTTACTCTGAAGCAGGGTTATAACGGTGATTTGACCTCTCGTCAGGCCGGTTCGATTGGCGGTCAGATGGTCAAGAAGATGATCGACGCTTACAAAATGCAGTAAGATCGATTGTTGCAAGCGGCGGTTCTCAATAGAGGGCCGCTGCTTTTTCTATATAAGCGAAAAATCAACAAAAATTTCCCTAAAGAAATGTCAAGAATTGGTAGCATCAAGCGTACAAAAGGCTTGATTTTCATCATGCAAACGGTTATAATAATGATGTATGAATCATCCCCCTATACAAATTGCCAAGCGTGATTTATTACAGAGAAAGGAACATGAGAAATGAGATTCAACAAGCTGACTGCCCTTGCCCTTGCAGGCGTTTCTACGATTTGCCTGTACAGCTGCGCCGATGAGATAGAA
Source organism: uncultured Ruminococcus sp. (assembly GCA_964392175.1). Classification (GTDB taxonomy): domain Bacteria; phylum Bacillota; class Clostridia; order Oscillospirales; family Ruminococcaceae; genus Firm-04. The sequence goes on along the minus strand of CAYMOJ010000001.1, from coordinate 99,285 downwards.
AACTCCGGTACTTCTGTAACCATTACTGCGCAGACCTTTGCCGATATTCTGTACTGCAAAATGCCCATGGATGCTACCGTGAAGGCAACCCCCTCTGCTACATTGGCATTGCTGATGAATGTAACGGATTACACTGCCGCAGCAGGTTATACCGCTACCGGCGCGTTACCCGATATGATCGCTGTGTTTGAAGCGAAAGATGCAGCCGGCGCAGAGAGCATCCGTGCAGCAATGGATACCTACGCAACAGAGATGTGCCGCGAGTATGAGCGCTATGCTCCCGAACAGGTGCCAAAGCTGGAAAACGCGATTGTGAGAAGTAGTGGCAATTGGGCGATTTTGTGTGTATCGTCTGATGCAGAAACCACCGGCAAGATCATTGATGATGTGCTGAAAACCGGTACTTCGGACGCGGCAGATCTTCGCGAGGCAGTGCAGGTATCTTCAAGTGCCACAACCACAACCACTACACAGGGCGGCAGCACCTCATCTTCTACCGAAACTACAACTACGACTACAGCACCCAATATGGGTGGCGAAAGCGTGATCCCCTCCCAGAACGATTACGAAGACCTAGGGGTGATCGTCCGCGACGGTGACAGTGTTTATGAGTGCTACTATTATAATGACCGGTACGCCACACAGTATGCCAATGCTGTGAATGCGTTTGCGGCAACATTGCCCGCTACTGCCCATGTTTATACCATGATCATTCCCAACAGCATGGGCATTACACTGCCCGATTCTCTGGAATCCGTGGTGAATTCTACCGATCAGAAATCCTCTATTGATAAGCTGTATGCAAAGCTGGATGCCAATGTGACACCTGTGCAGCTGTACGACACCTTGCGTTCTCACCGCACGGAGTATATCTATTTTCGTACTGATCATCACTGGACGGCTCTGGGCGCATATTATGCTTATGAGAATCTTTGTGCGCTGACGGGCAAAACGCCTACATCGCTGAGTGCTATGACCACCAAAGATTATACCGGCTTCCTTGGCACGTTCTATCGCGACAGTGACGAGAACCCCAAGCTTGCAGCCAATCCCGATACCGTAACAGTGCATTATCCCCTAAATTACGAATCCATCAAGCTACAGTATACCGATACCGATGGCGTGGTACATAATTGGCCGCTGCTTTCCGATGTGACCGAGTATGCTGCGCGATTGAAATATGCAACATTTGCCGGTGGCGATAATCCTATGGTGGTGACTACCAACTCCGCGCTCACCGACGGCTCTGTGTGCATCATCGTGAAAGAATCCTACGGTAATGCCATTGTGCCTTATCTTGCTGACAGCTACCAGACTGTATATGCCCTTGATTATCGTTATGATCACCGCGATCTCAGCGCGTTTGTTGCAGAGCACCCCAATGCGGATGTGGTGTTTGCCAACAATGTTTCCATGGTGCAGAGCAGCTATCTGGTGGGCAAGCTGGCGGCATATCTCTCTTAAGGAAGCGTCGTACAGCCCATTTGACAGCTTTTGGGGCATAGCTTCCGATGTTTGGAGCGGGACGCCCCTGCTTGTCGCCGCTTCTGTATGATCCGATTGCGCAGCTGCGTTGTAGCTTCTGCGCAGTATCACCTGACAATTACTGAAAACCGCAATGAAAGGATACACTGCATATGGTATTCAGCAGCCTGATTTTCCTCTGCGGCTTTTTGCCGATTACCATTCTGTGCTACCGCTTGCTGCGATTGATCGGCGGTGGCAAGCAATGGGGCATCATATTATGCAACGCATTTTTGCTTATTATGAGCCTGATCTTCTATGCATGGGGCGAGCCTGTCTATGTCCTGCTGATGCTCTTCTCGATCCTGATCAACTACCTTGGTGGTGTGTTGGTAGGCGTATTTCAAAAGCGAGAAAAGCAGAGCGCAGCCAAGGCATCCCTTGTGCTTACAGTGATCATCAACCTCGCCCTGCTGGGATTTTTCAAGTACACGGATTTTGTCATTTCCGTCATCAACAGCATATCCGGTGCCGGCATTGCCCTGCTGAAGGTCGCATTGCCCATTGGTATTTCTTTCTACACCTTCCAAGCGCTCTCCTATGTGATTGATGTGTATCGTAAGGAAGTGAAGGTGCAGTGGAATCCCATTGATTTTGCCATGTATGTCACATTGTTTCCGCAGCTGATTGCAGGGCCGATCGTGCGCTACGCTGATGTGGAAGCGCAAATCGCCCGGCGTGATGATGGCGTAGAGCAGTTCTGTAATGGTATTTTCCGATTCTGCATTGGCCTTGCTAAGAAAACATTGCTTGCCAATCAAGCGGGTAAGCTATGGGATGCGATCTCCGTACAAGCGGATACCTTGCCTGCTGCTACTGCATGGATCGGTGCCATTGCGTTCACATTCCAGATCTATTTTGATTTTTCTGGATATTCCGATATGGCGATTGGTCTGGGCAAAATGTTTGGCTTTGATTTTGTCGAAAATTTCCGCTATCCTTATCAAGCAGACAGCATTACGGATTTCTGGCGCAGATGGCATATCACGCTGAGCACATGGTTTCGTGAGTATGTCTACATCCCACTGGGCGGCAATCGCTGTGGGGCGGCGCGGCAGATTTTTAATCTGCTTGTAGTGTGGGCATTGACAGGTCTTTGGCATGGCGCAGGGTGGAATTTCGTGCTGTGGGGATTGTATTTCTTCGTGCTGTTGGTGCTGGAGAAAAAAGTCCTGAAAAAAGTGCTGGAAAGCACACCGAGATTCTTGCGGCATATTTACGCACTGTTGATGATCATACTGGGCTGGGTGCTGTTTGCCAATGAGGAGTTTGCGACACTGAAGGCTTACTTTATCGCACTGTTTGGCGCAAATGGTGGTTATGATGCGCAGTCGATCTATTATTTGCTCGGCAATGGCGCGCTGTTGGTTGTTATGGCGATCGGTTCCACTGCATTGCCTGCTACCATCGGTAGATGGATATGTGGCGATCGCGATCGTGCAAGAAGTGTCTTTGTGCAAACGCTTTGGAGCGCGGTACTATTGATCCTTAGTGTTTCCTCGATGGTTGCGGATAGCTATAATCCGTTTTTATACTTCCGTTTCTGAAAGGAGGACGACCTATGAAACGAGATTTGCAGATCATGATCTCTGTTGGTTTTACGGCTGTCCTTGCCATCACGGGTGCTGTGATTTTGTTTCGAGAGCCGAAAACCTACTCTGAGAATGAAAACCGATACCTCCAAGCCGAAGCTGTCCCCACGTGGGATACCATCCAGGATGGCAGCTGGCAGGAGAAAATTACCGATTATATGAGCGATCAGATGCCCTTACGCAATGGGTGGACGGCCTTGCAATCTAAGATGCAGCAATGCATTGGCAAAAAGGAGGTTGCAGGGGTATTTATCGGCAAAGATGACTACTACTTTGAAAAGGTCACGGAAGCAGATCTGTCCCAACGCCGTTTGCTTGCCAATTTGCAGGCGGTGGAGGCACTGATGGATGCCATGCCGCAAAGTAAGCTGTATTTTCTGCCTGCCCCCACTGCCGGTAATATTTGCGCAGATCGTTTGCCTGCATTTGCACCCTATTATGCCGAAGATACTCGCATCAATCTGGCTTTTCAGACGCTGAAAATGTATGATTGCTATAATGTGGATGTTCGCGATGCACTGGAAGAACATGATGCAGCAGGGGAGCAGCTCTACTACCGCACAGACCACCACTGGAATACCAACGGTGCGTTTGTGGCATATCAAGTGTATGCGCAGGCGGCAGGGCTGGTGCCACTTGCAAAGGAATCCTTTGATCTACAAGTGGTCAGTGAATCCTTCCGTGGCACATTGGATTCCAAGGTGCTGGATAGCAGTGGGCCTACCGATGTTGTGACAGTGCCCTTCGCGCTGCCCGATGTGAAAGTGACTGCCGATGGCAACAGCATCCCTGTGCTGGATATGGGCAAGCTGCTTGAAAAGGATCAATATCAGGTGTTCTTTGGCGGTAACTATGGGCAGGTAACGATCGAAACAGGCGCGGAAACGGGCCGTTCATTGCTTATCTTCAAGGATTCCTACGCCAACTGCTTTGTGCCGTTTCTGCTCACGCATTATGATACAATTACCATGATCGACTTGCGTTACAATGATGGCAGCTGGACGGAACAGATCAGTGCCGCCCCGGATGATGTGTTGGTGCTGTATGAGATGAGCAATTTTTGCACGGATATGAATCTTTCCACTGTGCCAGCGGCACTGGAACAATCGCAACAATAACCGAAAGGAAGATATGTCATGTCGGAAGAAATCAAGAATACCGAAAACGAGCTACCCGATGAAAGTGTGCTGTTGGAGGATGAGGACGGGAACGAGATTCTGTTTACATTTCTGGCGATCATTCAGCATGAGGGCAAATCTTATGCCGTGCTGCTGCCCGAGGAGGATGAGGAGGCAGGCGTTGTCATTGTCGAGATTATCGACTTGGGTAAGGAAACGGAGCACTATGATGCTGTGACCGATGAATCACTAATGGAGAAGCTGTTTGACCGTTTTCGTGCGGAGTATGGCGATATTTATGATTTTGAGGATTGAGCATATCTGCAACCGGAATCATTTGCAGCCGCTGTGCCACAAATGGCATGGCGGCTGTATTGTTTGGCGTTCATGATTTGTTCGTTTTTTGTTCACAAGATGCTGTACCATTCAGCTTTCCCATCTGTTACAATGAATATGGAGAATGATACGCAGTGGGTTGCGTGTCTGCACCACCGGCTCCGTGTAATGTTACCTGAAACCAAAGGGGGTGTGCCATATGTCAATTCACTCTGAAGCACAGCAGTTGACTGAAAATGCGCATCGCATTGATGTAGCAGAAGATTTTATCTACAATAGCCGTAATCCCAAATATAATGCAGCAAGTCGCACGTGGCGCAAGCAAACCGATTCCCCCTTTTTGTATCGTCTTGTGGTGGATTCCAGGGAGTGCACTTATACGGATGGTACGGGTTTTTCCAATGTAAAGCCTGCCATCCATGAGCGGAAAGTGCTGCATCGCATCAGCGAAGTGATCGGTTTTGCGTTGCTGTTTTTCTTGCTGGTGCAGCTTGGGGCAGGCTCATTGATCGTATCCCTGCTGCATCGGTTGGGTATGGATATTCGATTGGACTTTCTCACCTTTAGCATGAGTGGGAGTCAGTGGCTCGTGATCGCCGTGCGTATTTTTGTGATGCTGTTGCAATACGGTGGCGCACTGCTGATCGCCAACCGGTATTTTTGTGTGCCGATGCGTGTACAAATGCCCATGGCCATGAATGCTTTTCCGGAAGCCATTGGTGCGATGGGCTGGGCAATGTTCAGTGCCGCAGTCGTCTGCATCCTCGACCACATCGATGGAAGCGACGCAGAAGCCGCACAACAGTTGTTTTCGTATAAAAATAGTACCGCACTGGGCGTGTACGGGCTGTTTGAAATTTTGATCCTACCATTTTTACATGAACTGTTGATGCGTGGTACCTTGTTGCCCGTTCTGCGGCAGTTTGGCGATGGCTTTGCAGTATGTGCAGTAGCAGGTATGGCGTTGCTGTTTCCGAATACAGCACCTGCCCGCGTGGGAATGTGCCTGATCGGGCTTGGTGCAGGGTATTTTTTGCTTAAGAGTGGTTCACTTTTCAATTGTGTGCTGATGCATATCATCTACCACGCCCTGATGGATGCGAGATTGGTACTTGCATATCATGACGGGGCGGTGACAACGCCTTTGTACTATTCGTTGTACTTGGGAATCATGGGCGTGGCAGCGATCATCACTTATAGCATCGCACGCCGCGGTCAACTGCGGTTGGAAAATAGAACCACACTGTTGCCAAATGACAAAAAAATATTGGCACTGGGCGAAAGCGTGACCATGCTGCCGTGGATCGCTTTTTCTATTCTGACTGCCGTTGTGCAGCTTTTGCTGTGAGGTGAAAGCATGGAGGAACTGACTGATTTTGATTATATGCGTGCGGCGATGACGCTAGCTGAAACAGCCGCCGCAAAGGGCGAAGTGCCTGTGGGAGCCGTTGTGGTAGAACGTGCAACCGGCGCAATTATTGGCAGAGGGTATAATCTGCGCGAAACAGCTCACTCGCCACTTGCTCATGCTGAGATCATCGCCATGGAGCAGGCGGCCAAGCAGCGTGGAGATTGGCGGCTTTCCGGCTGTATTTTGTATGTAACCCTAGAGCCTTGCCCTATGTGCAGTGGAGCCATCATTAATGCAAGAATGGATCGTGTGGTGTTTGGTGCTTACGATCCCAAGGGCGGAGCAGTGCGATCGGTGGAGGAAATGTTCTCGTTGCCCTATGCCCATCAGCCGAAGGTGACTGCCGGCTTGTTGCAAGATCCTTGCACTGAGCAGCTACGAGCCTTTTTTCAATCTATTCGAAAAAAATGATGCTTCGCACATCGATCTTTAGCCTATTTTGTGCGCCATGTACAAGAGAGCCGGTGCCTTTTTGCAACAATCAAAGAAAATTTGGAAAATTTTGCGCTGTCGCTTGCATTTCGCGCCGCTGTGTGCTATAATAATGATGTGTGATTATAATTTGCGATGGGTGTATCCTTTCGCAAGACAGAAAGGAATGCGTGATTCATATGGCAACCGTTTTGATTACCGGCGGCTGTGGCAGAATCGGTGAAAAGGTCTGCTCGGGTCTGCTCAAAAAGGGCAATACCGTTATTGCAGTGGATACTGCGCCCACCGAGTATAACGCGCAAAAAGAAAATTATATCTTCCGCCAGGCAGCACCCAATGAAAAGGGAAAGTATGGCGATATCTTTGATGAGTTTGCCATCGACTATGTGGTACACCTTGCCTGTACCGTAGATAACGACTTTGGTCCTATTGTGGAAAAGGCACAAATGGATATGAGTGCCGCTTGCGATAAGTTCCTCTATAAGCTGGCAATTGGCAAAGAAATAAAAAAATTCATTCTTGTTAGTACCACACAGGTGTATAAACAGCCTGAAACGCGAGAGCCTGTTCGTGAGGATGATCCCAAAAAGCCCATAACCAATTATGGGAAGCTGAAGGCAGAGGCCGAGCAGGCGTTTGCCGCTGATGTGGCGCGTACCAAAACGATGGTCTGCTGCATTATGCGTATCCCTCCTGTATATTCCTTTGATTTTACCGACAACCTCATGTCGCGTATTACCGACCCGAAGGATAAGACGCTCTTCGTGTACCGTACGGGAGAGTACGGCTTCCACCTTTGCTGCATTCACAATGTGGCGGATTTCATTATCTGCTTCTTGCGCCAGGCAGAGGGGCTGACCTATACAGGCAACTATAATGTTGCGGATTCCGGGCTAATTATGGCTTCTGAGATTATCAGCTTCATGAAGGAAAATCACCGTCTGGGGCCGGTGCTGCAGCGAAATAGCGTTGGCGGCAGCCTGTTCAAGCGTATGTTCTCTGATCCGCAGGAAAAAACCAATTACCGTTATCTGGATTTTGAAACCCTCGATAAGAATTTTATGTTCGATGTTTCCAAGGCGGCACGTTTTTGCCCCTTCCGTTGGAATCTCCATAATACCAAATGATGCATATGTACTGCGAGGCATCGCTTTGCTTCGCAGTACATTGTGTCATAAAATATTAACAGAAAGGACTCCTTCAACATGATTCAGCCCATTCTCGATGACCAATTTGTTCCTGCGGTGTATTTTAACCGCGATTTCCTTGCAAAGGCAAACCGCCCGTTCTCCATTGCTGTGGAGCGTGAGAACGGTCTTGTATATCGCCGCGATACCATGCTCGGTGATGATTTTACGCAAAATTGCCTGTACGCAGAACGCTTGATCAAAACGATTTTGTGGTGCGCGGGCGGCTGGAAGGTCATGCTTTCCGGCGACCATGATGTGTTCTGCTATATCCGAGATGCATATACCGGAGAGGGCCTGCGTGCCTTTGATGTGGATTTCTGGAGCACTACCTATGAGCGTCCCTTTGTGGTAGAGGAGCGCACGATGGAGAATATGCCGCAGACCAAGACCAGCCCTCTTTCCATTGGCAGAAATCTGGGCGGTTGCCGCGTAGGATTTGATGCGGGCGGCAGTGATATCAAGGTGGCTGCCGTGGTAGATGGTGAAACCATCTGGGCAGAGGAAATTGTGTGGTTGCCAAAACTCGCCGAGGATATTTCCTATCACCAAAAGCATATCCGTGAGGCAATCGAGCTGGCGGCATCGAAGATGCCCCGTTTTGATGCCGTGGGCGTTAGTACTGCGGGTGTTCTGGTGGCAAACCGCGCAATGGTTTCACATCTGTTTTTGAAAGTTCCGAAGGATACACAGGGTGCTGCGTGCAAGAACATTTATGTGGATGTGCTGGGGCAGATGGGCGTTCCTTACGCTGTGGCAAATGATGGCGATGTAGCAGCATTGGCTGCATCTATGGCGATGGATGTCAACGGTGTGTTGGGCATTGCTATGGGTACCAGTCAGGCAGGTGGATATGTGGATTGCAACGGTAATGTTACAGGCTGGCACAATGAGCTTGCGTTTGTTCCCGTGGATTATAACCCCGCTGCTGCGGTGGATGAGTGGTCAGGGGACTACGGCTGTGGCGTGAAGTATTTTTCGCAGGATGCTGTGATTCGTCTGGCACCTAAGGCGGGTATTACACTGGATGAAAACCTTACCCTTGCCGAAAAGCTGACCGCTGTGCAAAAGCTGTTGGCAGAGGGACATGAGGGCGCAAAGGATATCTTTCGTACCATTGGTACATACTTTGGGTATGCCATCGCGAACTATGCTGATTTTTATGATATTCGTTATTTGCAGATCTCCGGTCGCGTGACTTCAGGCATGGGTGGTGAACTGGTGATTGGTGGTGCCAAAGAAGTGCTGAAGGCGGAGTTCCCTGCGCTGTATGAGCAGATCCGGTTTATTCTGCCCGATGAAATGGATCGTCGCGTGGGGCAAGCAGTGGCTGCAGCAAGCTTGCCGAATGCTTGATTACGCTCTGATGCGACTGATATTGCATATTACTACGAAAGGAACCACGCTGTCTGCGTGATTTATGCACTTTATGATTCTGAAAAATCTGAATTTGAACGGGGTTTTATCCGATATTACTGTGGAGGACGGCAAAATTGCTGCCATTGCGCCTGCGAGTGATGCCACTGAGGGGCAATCCTATGACGGCATGACCGTGATTCCCGGTCTTGTGGATATTCATACCCACGGTTGCGCAGGCTATGATACCATGGATGCGCATTTTGAGGAAATTAGTGATTACCTTGCACAGAATGGTACGACATCGTTTTTGCCTACGACCATGACCATGGATTACGAGTCGATTCGTAGAGTGACCGTTGCCAGTCGTGATGTTTCCGGTGCCCAGATCCTTGGCTTCCATATGGAAGGCCCGTATATTTCGGAGAAGTATAAGGGCGCACAAAACGGCAAGTTTATCAAAGCCCCCGACCTCGAAGAGTTTCGTTCTCTTGCCGATATGAAGATGGTCACGATTGCCCCCGAGTTGGAGCATAGCATGGCATTTATCAAAGAGTGCGACGCAGTGGTGTCCCTTGGTCACACTGCCGCCGATTACGATACTTGTATCCGGGCAATTGATGCAGGCGCACAGTGCCTGACGCATACATTTAACGCTATGCCCGGTATCCACCACCGCAATCCGGGCCCAATTGGGGCAGCTGTACAGAAGAATATTCACGTGCAGGCAATTACCGATGGTCTGCATCTGCACCCCTCCATCGTGCTGATGTTGTACAAGATCTTTGGGCCTGAGCGTATGGTGATCATCAGTGACAGTATGCGCGCTACCGGTCTTTGCGATGGCATCTATGAGTTTGGTGGGCAGCCGATTGCGGTAAAAAACAGCGTTGCACGCACCATGGATGGTGCTATCGCAGGCTCTACCTCTACGTTGTTTACCTGTATGAAGCGTGCTGTAGAGTTCGGTGTGCCCTTTGCGGATGCTGTTACCATGGCGACCCGTACCCCTGCCGATCTGATTGGCGCAACCAACAAGGGGCGTATTGAGGTAGGTGCTGATGCCGATTTGCTGATTTTGGATGGCGAGATGAATCTTGCTCATGTGATGATCGGTGGTCAGTTTATCTGCCCTGATAATGAAGAGCACAAGCGCTATATGGAAGAAAAGGAAATGCTGCGCTCTATCGCGGCAAAATTCCATGTGACAGGCGAATTTATCGGGCATGAAATCATCAATCAGGGCAATATCAACACCACATATCGCCTTGATTACCGACTGGAGGACAGTACGGTCAAATCCTATATCTTGCAGCGTGTCAATACCTATGTGTTTCAAAATCCGATACAGATCATGGAGAATATTGATGCGGTGACTTCTCATCTGCGCAGTAAGCTGAATAAGTTGAATAAGCCTGCATTGCATTTCTACCATACCGTAGCGGAGGGAAACAATTATTATATGCAGGATGAGGGCACATTTTGGCGGTTATTCAACTATATCAACTCCGTGACCTTTGATACCTGCGACGATCTGGATACCCTGCGTGGCGCAGGTGAAGCGTTTGGTGAGTTCCAGAATCAGCTTGCCGATTTTGATGCCGCGAAGCTTTTTACGACCATTCCCGATTTTCACAATACTGCAAAGCGCCTGGAAGTGTTCTTTGAGGCGGTAGAAGCAGATGCCTATCATCGTGCGACGGAGATTGCTGAGGAAATTGCCTTTGTGAAAGAGCATACCGTACTGGCATCTACTTTGCAAGCCATGCTAGATGCCGGCAAGCTGCCCCTGCGTGTGACCCATAACGATACCAAAACCAACAATGTGCTGTTTGATCGTGTGACATATGCGCCACTGACCATTATCGATCTGGATACGGTAATGCCGGGTCTTGCGATGCATGATTTTGGCGATGCGGTGCGTTTTGCGGCATCCACTGCTGTGGAAGATGAACCTGATTGCAGCAAGGTGGCACTGGATCTGGAAAAATACCGCGCCTTTGCGCAAGGCTTCGTCGGTAGAACTGCTGATGCGCTTACCGATGTTGAGATGGATACCATGGCGCTGGGAGCGATCACCATTACCATTGAGCTTGCTGTCCGTTTCCTGACGGATTATCTCACGGGTGACAAGTACTTCAAAACTAACTACGTGGGGCATAATTTGGTGCGCGCACGCTGCCAGCTGGCACTTGCCAAGGATATGCTCAGTAAGCGTGCCGAGATGGAACAAATCGTGAAGGATGTTGTGAAAGGCATTTGAAAATCGATATTGCAAGCCCCGTCTGCCCATTACGGGTGACGGGGTTTTGTGGTGCAGTTTCAAAACATATTTTTATTATCATACATCGCATTGGAGGCTGTTATGCAAACAATTTGTGTGTTGTTCGGTGGCGTATCTCCCGAACATGATATCTCTTTGCGCTCAGCAGAGGCTGTGTTGCGCAACATGAAAGCCGATGAACGCAGGATTCTGCCTGTGGGCATTACCAAAACGGGACAGTGGATATTGTTCGGCGGCGATGATTACGCTGCACTGGGTAACGGTACGTGGGAGGAGCATCCCAATAACCGCCAAGCCTTTTTGTCTCCTGTGCGCGGTATGGGCCTGTGCATTATGGGGGCTGAGCATCAAATGGAAACAGTGCCCGTGGATGTGATCTTTCCGGTATTGCATGGTGAAAACGGCGAGGATGGTACCATTCAGGGCTTGTTTGAACTGTCAGGGATCCCCTACGTGGGATGTGGCGTGCTGGCATCGGCAGCTGCAATGGATAAATCTGCAACCAAAATGATGGCAGCTGCTACCGGTGTACGTCAGGCAGATTGCCTTGTGCTGCATCGGTGTGAGTTTATCGAAAATTCTGATGCCATGTGCAAATCCGTGACCGAAAAGTTGCACTACCCTGTGTTTATTAAGCCCTGCTGTACGGGATCTTCAGTAGGTGTTTCCAAGGTGACAAGTGATGCTGCGTTATGTGAAGCACTGGAAAATGCCTTCCGTTTTGATGAAAAGGTTCTCGCTGAAGCATTCATCAACGGCAAGGAGGTTGAGGTCGCCGTGCTGGGCAACCGGAATCCGATTGCTGCAACTCCCGGTGAGATTGATGCCGGTGCAGAGTTCTATGATTTTGACACGAAATATGTTACATCTACCTCCATGCCCTACATTCCAGCGCGTATACCTGAAGATACCCTGCGCGCTGTGCAGCAGTGGGCAGTGAAAATCTACCGTGCGCTAGACTGCAAGGGGCTTTCTCGTGTGGATTTCTTTGTGACTCGCGACACTGGTGAGATCGTGTTCAATGAAATCAATACGCTGCCTGGATTTACATCGATTTCCATGTATCCTAAAATGTTTGCTGCCGATGGCATTCATTTTGCTGAGCTGATTGAAAAAATCATTGCGTTGGCACTGGAGGAACAGGCATGATCTGCGCATCAGCACCTGCCACAGTGCAGGCGAATACGGTTTGCCGTTGGTTGCAAAAGCCGGCATTTGCAGCGGATTTTATTATCAAGGGTTTTAGTACTGATACCCGCACCATCACCGTAGGCAGCTGTTTTATTGCGCTGAAGGGTGAAAGCTTCAACGGGAATCACTATGCCCAAGCAGCTGCCGATCAGGGCGCAGTGCTTTGTATTCTCTCTGAAATGCCCACAACGCCGTTGTCCGTGCCGTATTTGTTGGTGGAGGACTGCGTCAAGGCATATGGTCAGATTGCCGCGGGCTATTTGCAAATGTTGAAGGCAAAAGGCACGAAGGTCATTGGCATTACCGGCAGTAGTGGCAAAACCACGGTGAAGGATATGACTGCACACGTGCTTGCCAAGGAATTTGATGTGTATTGTACCGCCGGAAATCACAATAATCATATTGGGCTGCCGTATACAATTTTGCATACGCCGCTTGAGGCGCAGTTTGTGATTTTGGAGATGGGCATGAATCACGCTGGCGAGATTTCGTATCTGACCAATATTGCAAAACCCGATATGGCGATCATTGCAAATGTGGGTACTGCGCATATTGGGAACCTTGGTTCGCAGCAGGCGATTTTTGCCGCCAAAATGGAGATCATTGAGGGTATGGATGCCGACCATGCTGTATTGGTGCTGCCTGCGGAGGATGTTCATCTGGCAACGGTGCGGCAACGTGACGATTTGCCTTGTGCGCTGCGGTATAGTTCTCGCACTGGTGCAGAGTTTGCTGCGCTTCACGCGAGCGATGTCACTCAAACGGCGGAAGAAACGCGTTTTTCTGTCACCTATGACAACGAAACTGCAACCGCCATATTGCCTATGACCGGTATCCACAATGTGAGTAATAGTTTGCTTGCTGTGCATACTGCCCTCGTTTGCGGAATGTCGCTGCAAACCGCAGCGGCGGCTTTGGAAGATTTTAAACCCGGTGCCATGCGCAGTGAGCGTATCACCATTGGTAATTATACGATCGTGCAGGATTACTATAATGCCAACCCCGAGGCGATGCGTGCATCGTTGGCGGCACTGCAAACCATTGCACAGGGCGCAAAGCGCGTTGCGGTGTTGGGCAATATGAATGAATTGGGCGTATATGCCGCAGATGCTCATCATGAATTGGGCGCATTGGCTAGAGCATCTGTGGATGTTGCGTATTTTTGTGGTGTGAATGCCTTCGATTTTGCCGCCGGCTATGGAGATGGCTGCTATGCTTATCCGGAGCAATCCGCGTTGATCGAAAAGCTTTGCGCGGATCTGCAAGAGGATGATACCAAAGCCGTTATGCTGATCAAAGGTTCCCGTGGTATGCAAATGGAAAAGGTGTTTGCCGCGATTGCAAAGCAACTTGGACGCGCTGCATCGTGTTGATACAGTGAATTGTATCATCTAGCTATGCGAATTTTCTCTTGACAGATATGGTATGGCTGTGGTATAATCTAGGTGCAAAGCATCGCTTTGCGTAATTTGAATGATAGGAGCTATTGTTTGAAACAATTCAGCCAAATGGAGATTGTAGCGTAAACGGGATGGTTTGCGAATACTACAATCCAAAATTACACAAACCTCCCGTGTTGTAATTCACAATGTTCAGGAGGAAAAATAATGCGTAAGCAAGAATATATCATCCGCAGAGAAAACCCCGCCGATTATCGCCATGTGGAAAACATGGTGCGCGAAGCATTCTGGAACCATTATGTCCCCGGTTGCTATGAGCATTACTTCGTGCATACTATGCGCAATCACCCAGACTTTATTGCCGACCTCGATTTTGTCATCGAAGTGGATGGGAATGTCATCGGCTGTGTGATGTATACCAAGGGGAAACTCATCGACGAAAACGGCACAGTAAAGCAGGTGCTGACGATGGGGCCTCTCGCAGTGCACCCTGATTATCAGCGCAGACACTATGGCAAGGCATTGCTGGAGCATAGCTTTGCTGTAGCGAAGCGGTTGGGCTATGACATCGTGGTGAATTTGGGCAGCCCTGCAAACTATGTGGCACGGGGCTACAAAAGCTGCCTGAAGTACAATATCTGCTTTGTAGGCGATGTGTACCCCATGGCACTGTTGGTAAAGCCCCTGTGTGAAGGTGTGCTTGATGGTAGAAAGTGGTACTACTATCCCAGTGATGCAGAGGCGGTCTGTGAGAATGAGGCGGCAGTGGCGGCGTTTGACGCACTGTTTCCACCCAAGGAAAAGGCGTGGCAACCCTCGCAGGAGGAATTTTTCATTCATTGTCACGCAACACTTCGGTAAGCAAAGGGGCAAAGTCCGGTAAACATAAATATATTCGGATCGCCTGCGCCCCATTGGCTGCTCATGAAACAAGACATTCCCCTTCTGTCCGCATGGGCAGAGGGGGAATTTTGATTCTTATACAATTTTCGTTGTCCATTCCTCCAGATTCCAAACCGTGTCCGCCACGTCAAGATAGAACTCCGGCTCATGGCTGACCAATAGCACTGTGCCCTTGAACGCCTGGATGGCGCGCTTCAGTTCTTCTTTGGCATCTACATCCAGATGGTTGGTTGGCTCATCCAGTACCAGCAGGTTAATACTTTTGAACATTAAACGGCACAAGCGCACCTTGGCATTTTCACCGCCCGAAAGCACGCGCATCTGTGAGGTAATGTGCTCTGTTGTCAAGCCACAACGTGCCAGTGCTGCACGCACTTCACCGTTGGTCATGGCAGGATATGCATCCCAAATCGTCTGCAAAGCGGTATCGGAGGTAGCAATTTCCTCCTGCTCAAAATAGCCCACCTCGATAAACTGGTCGTGTTCTACTGTGCCCGAGATTGGTGGGATCAGTTTTAGCAGCGTTTTTAACAGTGTGGATTTGCCCAGACCATTCACGCCCTTGATTGCGATTTTTTGACCGCATTCCAGTTTTAGCGATAGGGGGCGCGTGAGCGGCGTATCATAGCCTAATACCAGATCGCTGCATTCAATCACCACGCGACCCGGTGTACGCGCGGGAGTAAAACCAAAGGAAAGCTCTGCTTTGCGTGTGCCTAGCGTGATCTTATCCATTTTATCAAGCTTTTTCTGTCGAGATTTTGCCATATTGGTGGTGGCGACCCTGGCCTTATTTCGCGCAATAAAGTCCTCCAGGTCGGCGATTTCCTTCTGTTGTTTTTCGTATGCCTGTTCCAGCTGTCGTTTTTTCAACTCATACATCCGCATAAAGTTGTCATAATTGCCTGCGTAACGGGTCAGCTCAGCTTGTTCAACATGGTAAATCACGTTGACCACATCATTGAGAAATGGGATATCGTGAGAAACCAGAATAAATGCGTTTTCGTAGTTTTGAAGGAAGTTTTTCAGCCATGCAATATGGTTCTCGTCCAAAAAGTTGGTCGGCTCATCCAAAATCAAAATCATAGGGCTTTCCAGAAGCACCTTTGCAAGCAGTACCTTTGCACGCTGTCCGCCTGAAAGCTCTGTGACATCGCGGTGAAGCCCGATCTCACCGAGCCCCAAACCGTTTGCATATTCTGAGATTTTTGCATCGATGGTGTAGTAGCCGCTGTAATCAAGAATACTTTGGATCTCACCAACTTCTTCCATGGCAGCTGTCATTTCTTCCTCAGAGCAGTCGCCCATTTTGTCGTACAGAGCGAGCATCTCTTGTTCCAATTCTTCAAGATGTGCAAAGGCGTCTTTCAGCACATCGTAGATGGTTTTGCCTGCCTGTAGTGTGCTATATTGGTCGAGGTAGCCAGTGGTGATGTGCTTGCACCACTGGATCTTGCCTTCATCCGGGGCGAGCTTTCCTGTGATGATATTCAAAAAGGTTGATTTGCCCTCGCCGTTTGCGCCAACCAAGCCGATATGCTCTCCCTTGAGCAAGCGGAATGAGGCGTTGTTCAGGATCTGGCGGGCACCAAAGCCGTGTGTTACGTTTTCAACGGTCAGAATACTCATGAATTGTTCTCCTTGCAATCGTGTTTTGACGCGTAAAGCGTGGTTTATTTGGGCGCATTCCATATGTATAGAGCGTTCCTTACTCGTTGTATCATAATGGCTGCCAAAGCACGAAAAAATCTGTTGTCTAAAAAGTAATGCATTGTCAGGTTTTTCTCTAGCGTTTATTGTACCAGAAACTGTGCGCGATGTCAAGTCATGGAAATAGGCACACACGCTTCAATTCATGAAATATACATAAAATAGAAACATTGTGTATATATCTGTGAGGGCTGAGTATGCTATAATGAGCATAGAATCATATGGCAACATACTGAAAAATGAAAGGAACAGGTACACGACATGGATGAGCAGAACAATTTGAATCAGAACAACGAGCAGGATTTTATCTCGCAGGAGTTGCAAAGCGAGGCAAACTTGAACAATGATCCCCAGAGTGGGGCTGCACCTTACCAGCAGCCGATCCCTGAGCAGAATCCCTATCAGCAGCCCGGTTATGGTCAACCGCCTTACCAGCAGCCACCCTACCCCAACGGTGGTTTTAACGGCGTACATCCTGATCTGGAAAAGCGTGCCAATACCGTTATGACATTGGGTATCGTGGGTCTGGTCATTAGTATCGTCATCGGTTTCTGCTGTTGCACCTTGCCCGGGCCTATCATTGGCATTGTGGGATTGGTAAAGGCAAATGGCTTGATGCCCATGATCTCTAATCTTTCCGAGAAAGCTCAGAAGGATCTGAAAACAGGACGTACGCTTTGTATCATTGCCATTGTTTTGGGCGTAATTTCCATGATATTTGGCGCAATTATGGGCGCACTGAGCAGTTCTGATTTATTTGCCGATTTCATTAATCAAAACAACATTTGGTCATGAAACTGAAGCAAATCGGCAAGTATGCCGTTATATGGATGCCGCCGACACTGCTATTGGCGGCATTCCTTTTTCGCGCAGAGCTGATTGCTCTTGCGGAAATGATTGGGCGGTATATGTTCTGCCCAATGTATGCCTTTACGGGGGTTCTTTGCCCCGGTTGTGGCGGCACACGTGCAACACTTGCGCTACTGCGTGGTGATCTGCTGCTATCGTTGCGATGCAATCCGTCGGTGGTTTGTATCATAGTCTTTTTGCTGTTGCTTTATGCTGAAAAGATTTGCAAGACACTGGGCAAACCGAAGAAACTGGTTCCCAGGCGTGTCGGCTTTTGGATTGGGACAGTTGCCGTGTTGCTGATCTGGTCAGTAGCAAGAAATTGTTTTCCGGCACTGCAACCACCAGTGGCAGATTTGTGCTAAAAGTAATGGAAACATGGCGCGCTCGACTATTGCAACCGGGCGCGTTTTGTGTTATAATGTGCGTACGATGTAGTGGCACAACGCCGCAAGGAGGAAAAATCTATGGCAAACCCGTATTTACCATTGTGGGAGTATATTCCGGATGGCGAACCGAGAGTATTCGGTGACCGTGTGTACATTTATGGCTCTCATGACAGAGCCGCGAGTGAATTTTTTTGCGATTATCGCTTAATGGTGTGGTCTGCACCTGTGAATGATCTGAATTGCTGGAGCTGCCATGGGGTGAGCTTTTGTACCAGAGATATAGACGGCAGAGCATCTGATACCGCCGCTTGGACACAAAATGAACTGTATGCGCCTGATGTGGTGGAACGCGACGGCAGGTATTATTTGTATGCGTATATTGTGGGCAGCAAGGGTTGTGTGGCAGTTGCGGATCATCCTGAAGGGCCTTTTACATTGCTGGATCGTTATCATTATGATGAAGCAGACGCCGGAGATGATGGAACTTTCAACGATCCGGGCGTGCTAGTGGATGATGATGGCAGAGCATATATCTTTTATGGTTATGAGCGTTCTCATTTCAACGAGCTGGAGCCAGATATGGTCACCATTAAAAAAGGTTCATACAAGGCGGATATGATTCCAAATGGTACAGCGCACAATGATTATTTTGAGGCAAGCTCCCCACGAAAGATCGGCAATCGATATTACCTCATCTATTCACCGAAATACGGCAGTTGTTTAGCATATGCCATTGCGGAGCGTCCCGAGGGGCCTTATGTGCGCATGGGCAATATCGTGGATAACAGCAAGGATTATCCCGGTGGCAACGATCACGGCTCATTGTGTCACATCAACGGGCAGTGGTATATTTTTTATCACCGAATGACCAACAGCACGATCACTTCACGACGTGCTTGCGTGGAGCGCGTGGAGATTTTGCCTGATGGTACCATTCCCGAGGTAGAGATGACTTCATTGGGATTTGAAAGCGCACTGAATCCCTATCATATCACCCCTGCTGATATTGCCTGCGTCTTGAAAAACGGCTGTTTTATCACCGAAAAAGATGTGTTTACGCGTTGCGTTACGGCAATTCACAAGGGTGCGGTGATCGGCTACAAGTATTTCGATTTTGGCAATGATTTTACGGGCGATTCCATGACATTTGCCGCACAAGTTGCTTCTAGCGGTTGTAAAGCAGAGATTCATATTCGCATTGACGGCGAGAACGGTGAAGAAATCGGTATTTGTGAGATCGATACGCATGACGGCAGTTATCAGACCAAGGTGAAATCTGTTACAGGTCGTCACAGTGTTTATTTTGTGGTAGACCACGCCTATCATGGTTGGGCGTCGGATGCTTTTGATACTCGACAGCTGTTTGATTTGCAGGCGTTTGTGTTCATGAAGTGATCTTAGCAAAAAGCCCCTGCTTCCGTAATGGAGGCAGGGGCAATTTTTGTTTGAAAGAGATGTGAAGCTCAAATTACTGATCAGAGTCATCTTTCGCGTCCATTTTCTTTTCAAGCTTAAACAGCTGATGCGCAGCAAATTCTCTACCACCAATGCCGAAGGAAATGGCGAATGCAACGCAGACTGCGGCAACCACGAGAATGAAGGTGCCTTCAACAATTGCATTGGCGATGCCAAGCTGACTCAGGCAGAGAAATACGGAAATCACATAAATGGCAATTTTTGCGATAAACGCAGTGCCTTTTGCAGTTGCAAATTTTTTGGTGATGAGGCTTTCCACAGTGTTGCCGGCAAAAATGCCCAGTCCCAGAATGGCGATCACTACCAATGCTGTAGGGATAAAACCAATGATGGTGGCACCGATATTGGTCAGCACAGGCAGATTCAACACATTAAGACCTTGCACGATGAAGATGATGCAGAGGATATACTTGACGGTAGTGGCAATCACCTTAGAGAGAACGATCTTTTTTGCAGGTGTGCCGGTGATTTTCTCAATCAGATCGTTTACGCCAACGCTTGCGAGCAGGCTTTCAAGCAGATTTGCAACCAAAATGGCAATAAACCCGCCGACCGTGATGATGATAATTGCACCGAGAATGCTGGGAATCATACCGAAAATGGTATTCACAATGGTATTCACAGGTGTAGAGATCGCAACGACCCCGAGCTGATCCAACGCGCAGGCAATGACCACCAGCAGCACAAAGCCGTAGAGAATGTTGGTAATCACGCTGGAGAAGGTTGTTTTTTCGCCAGCTTTGATTCCGGTTTTCTCCTGCAAGGTATCGATTTTGGTCGCCTTCAGCAGGGGCAGCAGCAGGTCTTTGAGAATGTTGGCAATAAAGATGCCTACTGCGAGAATGATGCCGGCGGCAACCAGTTTGGGGATAAATCCAAGAAAATCGTTTGCCAGCGAAGTAATGGGGGCAGAAACGCTTTGCATACCGAGTTTATCGAGGACAGCGGGCAGGAACAGCAAGAAGGTGACGAAATATGCAAGCTTGGCAATGAACTGTTTTGCACTTTCCGCTGCAGCAGGCTGAATGCCGATCTTGGTCAGCTTATCGTTTTTAAGCAGACCAATCAGCTTCATCAGCAGCGATTTTACAATACTAGCTGCTATAAATGCGATGATCAGCAACAGAATGGCAATCAGAATATCGGGGAGGGTGTTAATGATACGAATGAAAAAGCTCTTGATCGTGTCCAACATGATATAAAACTCTCCTTAAAACTTTTGTATAACGCAGAACAGCACCACACGAGGTGGTACTGTTCCGGAATGTCTAAATGAGTGATTGCGAATGAACCTGAACACAGGTGGTTGCATTGCGAGAGGCAATGCAAGAAATCTCACTGATTACCCAATGCAGAGTAAGGGATCAGACCAGCGATGTATTGCAGGATCTTTGTGGCGTCCTCAGCAGAGGTCTTACCATCATAAGCGCAGTCAGCATTTAGCATACCCTGTGCAGTGATGATAACATCGTCTTCTGCCAAGAAACGGTTCAACAGGATAATGTCAGCAGTAGTAACACTGCCGTCGCAGTTGACATCGCCCCAGCTGGTTTCAATATCGGTATCAGCAGTGGACGGAGTTACATCAGGATACAGCTCATACATGGTACCCAGAGCCATCATGATGTCACCTGCGTGCCAGAATCTGTGATAGTTCAGGTCAACGGAAGCAACATTGGTGAAGTCGCTGACATCGGGAGCACCATTGAACTGGGTAACAGACTCATCGAACACTGCACCGTTTGCGATATCAGCTTCGTAGGCAGCCTTCAGCTCCATGTACTTTTCATCGGACTCATACATCGAACGGATGTCGCAGAACACGATGCCGTTCTTAGCTACATCGCCGTAGGGATAAGTACCCTGCTTGCCAGCGGGAACATAAACAGGCTGTGCGAAGATACGAGTCAGAGAGCCATTATGCTCAGTTCTGGACAGACCGATATCATCACGTGCATTTTCCCAAACGCGATCAAGCAGCTGCTGACCGAGGTACAGAGCCTTCGAAGCAGTATCGGTGCCTTCGGCAACCACGCCGGAAGCCTCAACGCCTTCTGCGGCTGCATACCAGATCAGAGTATTTGCGAGGGAAGTTACGCAACCGAGGTCGCTGCTGCCCTTGCCCTGAACGGTAGCGTGCAGGTTAGCGTTTGCACTTGTGCTATAGGTCTTGTTCCAAGTATCGGGAGCACCAGACCAAATGAGGTTAGAAGGAATTGCATAGTCGCCGTCGTCAGTCAGCTCAACCTCATCGAGGAAGAAATCGACCCACTTCTTCAGCATACTGCTAAGACCCTCTTCCATGGTTACGCCACCGGGCTTGACAGCACCGTTGGAACCATCGCCATCGGTCTTGATGATGTAGTACAGCTCAGCCAGACGCTGGGTTGCCCAAACCTGGTTGCCGATCCAGTAGTTAGAACCGGGGTCAGCATAAACAGGATGCTCCACATAAGCCATATCGTAGAAGGTAGGCACGCCAGAGGGATAAGTATCGTACTTGCCGTTCCAGCAGTTGGTCAGACCGCCTGCGAAGGGACCTTCGGCAGACTGCAACCACATATACAGCTCCAGCTGGCGCTGCAAGGATGTGGTATAGTCTTTCGTTGCGCCGGTAGCCTTCATAGCGGCATTCAGACCCGAATCATACAGCAGACCGTAAGCAGCCAGAGGGCTCTGGTAGAACTGGTGGCAGTGGGAAGCAGAAATCTGCCATGCCCATGCACCGTCAGCTGCGCCGCCCCATGCGCTGTACCAAGACATCAAGTAGTGAGCAGATGCGTAGCCTGCACCACCATTGGAATCGGCATTCATGCTTTGGCAACCGATGGTCTTGTAGTATTTATCAAACATATTGTTACGCACCATATCGCCCATCATACCGGCCTTGGTGGTAACAGAGGAATCGCCTACGCCCCATCTGTTAGCTGCATAAACAGCCTGAATTGCACGGTTTTCAGCGTCAGGAGCGTTGGTGTAAGACCATTTCTTGGTACCTGCGCTGGTTTCAAATGCGAACTTCATGCCCAGACCGCCCACATCGCCGTACTTCAGATCTTCGATACAGGGATGAGGAATGGTCTCGAAGCAGGACTCAGAATCACCACGCTGGAAGGTGTTGATGAAGGTGAAAGTACCCAAAGTGCCTTCTGCGGAACCGCCGAAGCCATACCAGTCATCAACGTCAGCCAGCCAGTGCAGCAAATACTCGCCGCCCTGAGAAGAATATGCAGAAGTAAAATACTGATGGATGGGGTTCGAACCGGTGTTGCTGGAGTTACCCTCGGAAGGATAGGACTCAATACTGGTAGGATACTCAGCGCAGACCTGAGAACTCAGGGAGGTCTTCTGCCAGAAACCGGTCTGTGTAGTAGGAATCATTGCTTCCAGAGTCTTCCATGCCTTTGCCAGGTCATTGGTGGCAGAGCCATAGTAGTCAGTGTTCTTGGTGATGTTATCCTGCATTGCTGCCATCCAGACAATGTAGGACATCGCCTCGGAGGTCGTCTCGTGACCGTAGTCAGGAGCCTCAACGATGCACTCTTCCACTGCGTGGTAAGGAATACCAAAACCGCCGCTGGGAACATTGTTCTTGCTCAGGTAGCCGTTCTCCTGACCGTTGGTAACGACATCGTCATACAGCGAAAGAAAACGTTGTGCGTAGGTCTCGTCGCCATACTTCTCTTCTTTGGTGCGGGTGCCGGCAGCGGATGCGGTACAAGTCATCAATGCGCTTGATGCCATGGCTGTTGCCAGAACTGCTGCGAGAAGCGCTCTGTTCTTCTTAAATTGCATTCTTTTTTCCCCTCTCATATATTATAGGTGATTTTGCACGGAACCCGTGATACACAGGCATTCAGATTCGTACCGTTTGGGCAGCTCCGTGCGATCTGACCAGAACGGCTTGCGAATATGCGGCACTCCCCGTGATAAAAGCAATTTTGTCACAATTTCGGCAACATTCTTGTTTCCGGCAGGTACTGTCGGAATAAGCAGTCACAAGTTGCTGCTCGACTGTGCGTCATGTGCAGAAACAGCCTATTCACTCGCTGAAGTACTGTTTCCTTCACGCGCGGGCAGATAGACATAGCTATGCCGCATAAAGCCTATTTTCATTATAGTGATTTCGTTTTGCTTTGTCAAGCGTTTTGCGCGATTCTGCGCCACTTCGGAAGCCTTTTCGGATGATTTCACAAAAAAATGCAGTGATTTTTGTGCAACCTGTCGAAACGCTCCTTTCGGTAGCCTTTTACGATCAGGGCATGATTTTCTCAAGTTTTGCACACATTGCGCACACATTCAGGCGGTAAAATGGCAATATGATGTGATTTTTGTCGGCTATTCACAAAATTGTCATATACTGTACATCTCACATTCATGTTTTTTTGCGATAATGGAAAAGAGCGTCTTTTGAGGGGCGCGTTCTATACAGCACTGTCGAATATGGCAGTGGAAAGGGGCTGTACTGTTTTTATGGTTGAAATTAAAAATCTGACCAAATACTACGGCGCACATCCCGCCGTGCAGGATATTTCCTTTACCGTCGGTGATCACGAGGTGCTTGGCTTCCTAGGCCCAAACGGTGCGGGTAAATCCACTACAATGAACATGATTACCGGCTGTCTGCCGTCCACTTCAGGTACTGTGCTGGTGGATGGTTACGATATCGCCAAAGAACCGATGGAGGTCAAGCGGCGCATCGGTTATTTGCCCGAGCTGCCACCGGTTTACGGCGATATGCGCGTTCGCAACTATCTGGAATTTGTGGCAGGCTTAAAGGGGATCGCACGTAAACAGCACAAAAGCGAAGTAGATAATGCCCTGGAACGTCTGCGGCTGGTAGATGTGCAGAAGCGTTTGATCGGGAATCTTTCCAAGGGTTACCGTCAGCGTGTTGGATTTGCACAGGCACTGCTGGGGTCACCGAAGTTTTTAATTCTGGATGAGCCTACCGTAGGTCTTGACCCGACACAGGTCATGGAAGTACGCAATCTCATCAAAGATCTCGCTAAAGAGCATACCATTATTTTCTCTACTCATATTTTGGCAGAGGTCAGCGCGGTATGTGAGCGCGTGGTCATCATCAATAAAGGGCAGATTCGTGCTGTGGATACCATTGAAAATCTTGCTGCTGCTGCCGAGGGCGATCCCACTTTGCGCATGAAGGTGGAGGGCGATGTGGAGAAGATCTCCGCCATTATTAATAGTATAGATGGGGTGCGCGAGCTGCGCGAAGTCGAGTATGTTTCTGCGGGCGTAAACAGTTTCGAAGTGGTGGTAGCAGAGGAAGCTGTGCGGAAAGCATTGATGACAAAGCTCATTGAAGCGGATTGCATGGTGCTGGAAATTTCTGCGGAAAAGGCAAGCCTTGAGCAGGTGTTCGTCAAGCTGACCGCGCCCGATCGGAAAAAGACCCGCGAAGAGGAGCTTGAAGAGCTTGGGCAGAAGCTGGAGGCTGACCGCCTTGCCGAAGAAGCTGCAAATCCTTATGACAATGATGAGGAGGAAGCCTGATGTTTGCACTATACAAAAAGGAAATACAATCCTATTTTTATTCGCCGTTTGCTTATGTGGTCTGCGCGCTGTTTATGCTCGTGTTTTCGCTCAGCTTCATCAACGGCATCGCCAATATGGATTCCAAT
Source organism: uncultured Ruminococcus sp. (assembly GCA_964392175.1). Taxonomy (GTDB): domain Bacteria; phylum Bacillota; class Clostridia; order Oscillospirales; family Ruminococcaceae; genus Firm-04. Next base: position 74,485 of record CAYMOJ010000001.1, on the reverse strand, counting down.
GTGTTCAAGTTTTCATTTTCCAATGTGTTCTACAACAACTTTTTCTACTTTATTTTTATGATCCCCATGCTGACTATGCGTACCTTTGCTGAGGAACGAAAAAATAATACGGAAACCCTGCTGCTTTCTGCGCCAATCTCCATCGTAAAGATCGTGCTTGCAAAGTTCGGGGCAGTTTCTACCGTTTTTTTGTGCATGATGCTTTGCTCGCTGTTCTTTCCGCTGATTGTTGCGTTGAATGGTACGGTGATCGTAGGTAGCCTGATTTGCGGTTATGTGGGGTTCTTCCTGTGGGGATTGTTCTGCATCGCGGTGGGCGTGATGATTTCTGCCACTACTGATAATCCCATTCTGGCGGCAGTGCTGGGCGAGGCAGCCATGCTGTTGATCATCTTTTTGGATAACTTCACAGATTCGGCACTGGTGCAGTCGCTCCCAGTGGTAGAAAAGGTGTTCCAGTGGTTTTCCACCGAGGCGCGTTTTGTGAATTTCTCGCAGGGTCTGTTCGGTGTTGGCGATCTGGTGTTTTTCCTTTCGCTGACGCTTGTGGTGCTGGCATGGACTGTCATCATTATTGAAAAACGCCGCTGGAGCCGCGGTTGATCGCAGGAGGAAAAGTGTATGAAAACCGTGGATATTCACGCAAAGAATAAGAAGTTTACTGCCATCGCATGGGCACTTGCTGCGCTGATGTTGGCTGTGATGATCCCATTGAATTTGATCTTTGAGCGTCTTGATATCGACCTTGATATGACGAGTAATCGTATGTATACGTTGACCAAGACCACTACCGATTATCTGGAGGCATTAGACGAGCAGGGCATCGTGGTGGATGTGTACTTTCTGACTCCTCTAGAGGAGCTGGAGGGCGAACCGGAGGTGTTGGCACTCTATCAAACACTGCTCGCCTATGATGCATATGCCTGCTTCAATTTGATCGACTTTGACCCCGATACAGAACCGCAAGTGTTGAAGGAACTGAATCCTGACGGTTTCTACAACCTTTCCGATTACGACTTTATGTTTGTGCATGGAGATATGGTCAAGCGTATGCCGGGCAAGCTGATGTACACCTACGAGTATGAAACCGGAGACGACGGTACCCAGAGCATTGTTTCTGCATCGTTTAACGCCGAGAATTACTTTACCGGTGCCATGAAATCGGTGGTAGATGGTGTGCAGCCCACCGTGTATTTTCTGGAGGGCCATGGTGAGATCCCACTGACAGAGATGACCACACTACAGGCAAACCTTGGGAACTATAACTACGGCGCGGCACAGTTGAATCTGATCAACGCGGAACAAGTGCCGGATGACGCTTGCATCGTGATGATTGCAGGCCCTACCTCTGATATCACGGATGAGGAGTATGAAAAGCTTTCCGATTTTCTTGATCTGGGCGGCAATATTACCCTGCTGATGACCCCAAATGATGCAGAGATCTCTTACACCAATCTTACGTTCTTGATGGCAGAGTTTTGCATCGGCATGGATTACGACCGTGTCTATGAAACCGATAGTGCACGTCATGTATCAGGCAACCCCTATATCTTTCTGTGTGATTTGAAGGAAGCTGGCGAAAACGCTGAGGTCGATTTGACTGCTCCGCTGCTGGAGGATTCCACGATTCTGACCTATATGCCTGCATCCCGCAGTTTTTACAGTATCTATGGCAGCAATTTTCAGACTTTGAATATGGATACGCTGATCGCTACGCAGAACACTGCCTGTGGTGAGCCTTATGGCGGTACCTTTGAAGATCCCGATCCCATTGAGGGGCAGGAGATGTACCTTGCCATGTACTCCGAGGATACATTGCGCAAGTACGCAAAAATGGCGGTGTTCGGCTCTGCGGAGTTCATTACGGATGATGCTATGAAAACGGATTACTATATCAACCCTGTGAACCTGTTTCTCTCTACTATCACATGGATGTACAACAGCGATGTGGATATGGAGATCGACGACAAAAATAAGACCTATGATGCCCTGAATGTCAATAGCGAGGATGCCGCAACGGGTTACATCGCACTGTTTGTGGCAGTGCCCGTTGTGATCGCGCTGGGTGGCGTGGTGATCTGGCTGAGGAGGAAGGACGCATGAAACCCATTCGCTGGACGATTGCCCTTGTGATTGCTGCGGTCGCGCTCTGTGCCGTTTATTTCGTAGTAGACCATCAGGCAGACGATCGTGAAAAAAAGCAGCAGCTTGGTGCAGCGAAAACATTGTTTTCTTTTGATACCTCAGCGGTCAGCCGCGTGACATTGGAGAATGAGGACGGGTACTTTGCCTTTGACTGGGATGATAACAATGCCACCTGGCAGCTTGTCAGCGCAGACCAGTTCAGCTTTAACACCTACGCAATTTCTACAATTTGCAACTATTTCAGTGAGCTTTCTTCCGAAAAGACTGTTGTGTTCGATTGTCAGGATACCGCCGTTTATGGCTTTGATACCCCTACCGTGCTGAAAGTCTACACCACCGACAAGGGGGAAGAAAGCCCTTATGTGCTGTATGTGGGTGACAGCACCCCTACCTATGACGCATACTACGCCATGCTACCGGATTCCAATGATGTGTACACCATCGGTTATACCCAGGGTTCCATTTTCTGTGCCGATAAAAATACGCTGAAGAATACCTATCTTTTTGATACATACAGCACATTGGTGGATGCTTATGAACTGATTCGCGAGGAGGAGACTGTCTTTTCACTGGAGCGTGACAGCGATTCTCTTTGGCAAATGACATACCCTCGCCCTTATACCGTGCATTCCTCCAATATCACCGATCTGATGGACAGCGTGGTGCGTGTACAGGTGGACTCGTTCGTGGAAGAAAATCCCGCTGACCTTGCAAAATATGGTCTGGATCATCCACAGTACGCCCTGAAGCTTCGTGGTACTGTCAACGGCAATGTTGTCAATCGGGAGTTGCTCTTTGGGGATATGATCACCGATAACACCAACGAGACGCAGATGTACGGCTATATCTCCGACAGTGATCAGGTGTTTATCATTACCAAGGCATCGGTTAGCTTCTTGAATGAGGATACCACGAAGTACATCTTGCCCTACTGTGTTGATGTGAGTATTGAAGATCTCAGCAAAATCGAGATCGACATGGGCGAAGTGTATGATATGCATGAGACGCTCTATCTTGATTATGCCAATGAGCAATATGCGTTGGGCAATATTGATATTGATGCCTATGACGATGAGGATATCCTGACCCTGTACCAGAATTTCTACCGTGCGGTGGCAAATCTGCAATTCTCCGCAATGGATCTGAATGCCGTGCCGGAGGGCGAAGCAGCTGTGACCATTCTGTATACGCATCTGGATGGCAGTGTGACTTCCGCAGAGTTTATCCCTCAGGCAGAAAACAATTTTTATCTTGTAGTCGATGGTGCATATACCGGTCTTACTGTGCGATTGAATCGCTTTACCGGTAGCTCCGGTGTGGTTGTCAGCTATGAGACATTGTTGAGAGGTCTCAACAACTTTGAATGATCTGCAATGAATCAAGTGCCGCATCCGATGCCCCGGATGCGGCTTTTTGATTGACAAAAAACCAATGTTATGATAGAATAAAATCAGCTATAAGAAAAGAGGTGTACCCATGCGGATCGTCACCCTTTGCCCCGAATTGTTTGGTCTGCTATCACGCATTTTGACCCTGTTTCCCATATGGGTTACTGTTCTATGCTTTGCTTCCTCCTATAACACACTACCCCTGGATTGCTGCGGTTTGTTGCTGCTTTGTGGTGTTTTGCCGGCATTTTGGGGCAGATTTACAAGAATCGGGCAAAAACGCATCGCGCGGGGAGCATTTACCTGCCTTTGCGCTTTCGTATGTATATTTGCTACGCGCGGGGGAATCGGTAATGTGGCAGCGGTGCTGCTTTCTGTAGTTACCGCAATTTTTGGCAGTCATGCATCGCAAAAAGAATCCGATGCGTTGTTTGATCGTTCTGTGTTTGTGGGCTATCTTACATTGGAAACTGTGTCACTGATTATGCTTAATGTGGTAGAAATTGCCGTTTCCATGCCCTTTGCCATTGGGCTGACAGCCTACCAGAGCGTGGTGTTTCTATTGCTTTGCAACCGATATCATCTGTTGCGGTTGGTCAATCGGCGCTGTGACGGCAATATGGCTGTGCCCACAGAAATCCTACGCAGCAATCGTCGAATGGTGATTGGTATCATTCTGGGTTGTGCACTTGTTTTTTTACTGAGCAAACCCATTGTCGTACTGTTGCAGTTTTTGCTGGATGGCTGCATTGCATTGTTTGGATTGGTGGGGAGGGGTATGATCTCGTTGATCGGTACTATGGGTGGTGATGCCCCTGCGACACCCTCTGATGCTACCGAAGATGCAACATCAGCGCCTATGCCCGTAGATGACGGCAATCCATTGTGGTCGCTGTTGTATTTGTTGATCATCCCCATGGTGGTATTGATCTGGCACTTTGTATTGCGGGATTTTTTGGGTGATCTGTTAGAAAATCTGCGGCAGCGTATGGGCCGCGTGCAGTCGCGCAGTCAAGATGTGCAAGTGCGCACGCACCGTGAATATGAAGATATCGAAACGCGTTGCGATGTGGAAGACAAAGCGACACAATCGGCACTGCGCAGCTGGAAGAAAGCCTATCGTAGGTGGAAAAAGATGCCTGATTCTGAGCAGAAGCTGCAAGAGGGTTATCATCTTATGATTTGTGCCCCTGCATGGGGCGAAGTACAGCCACTGCCTTCAGAAACACCCCAGGAGATATCGCAAAAGGGGGAGCAAGCGTTGTCGGCTTCTGTTCATGAGCGACTGGAGCGGTTTACCGCAGAGTATCAACAGATCCGTTACGGCGGTGATGCGCTGTCCCCGTATATATTGCAAGCATTGACGCAGTTGCTGAACGATGTCAGCAATCAACATGAATGATATAGGAGGCTTGTCGTGTCGATCCCTCATGATGTAGCGCAGCTTACCACTGCCCAGCAGATCCGTCTGGTGTTGGGTGGCTCGTTTTTTGGCTCTGCCCGTATTCCCGAAGCGGAAATTCCGCGTCTGCAATTGTTGGATGGCGGCACGGGCATGAATTTTGAGCAGCTGTTCGGTGATTTTCTAAGCGATGCCGGCTATGGCGGCATTGGCAGCGATGCATTGCGTGCGGTTTTGGCTGATTTCTATACGCCGGAAAACCTGCCTGACGATGAATCCAAAGCATTGTACCGCTGGATTTTTTCTCGTTTACAGGAAAACATTCCTGCTATGACACCACCCGGATGCTATCCACCGGGCATTTTGTTGGGTGCTACATGGTCGCCCGAGGCGGTAGGCGAGGTGGGTGAAGCATTAGGTATGGAGGCACGCGCTTACGGCGTGAATGTGCTGTTGGGTACGCCCAATGTCAATTTGCACCGCGATGTGCGTAATGGTCGATTGTTTGAGGGCTATTCGGAGGATCCCTGCTTGGCTTCTGCGTTGGCTCCTGAACTGGTGAAAGGTGTTCAGAAATACGGGGTTGCAGCAAATGTTAAGCATTTTGCCGCCAATAATCAGGAAACCAACCGTCTGGGTATCAATGAGACCATCTCTGAGCGTGCTTTGCAGGAATTGTATTTTCCTGCCTTTCGTGCCTGTGTGGACGCAGGCGTTGCAACCGTTATGAGTGCTTATAACTGCATCAACGGCGTGCCTTGCACCGAAAACCGTGAACTGCTCACGGATATGCTTCGCGACCAATGGGGCTATCGGGGCCCAGTCATCTCGGATTGGGGCGCGGTATATCATCCTGTGGCAGCGATTCACGCAGGAAATGATCTGCAAATGCCCGGGCCCGTCTCCCCGAGTGTGGTGACTGAAGCCTACGAAAACGGCAGCCTCGCACCCGAAAAGCTGGCACTTTCTGCACAGCGTATGCTGGATCTTGTGCGGCAATATGCAAGGCCTGCTCAAGGTGAGATTCCCGTGGCGGAAACCGATGCGGCTGCATATCAAGCAGCGGCAGAAGGCATCGTCATGCTGAAAAACAGCGGTTGTTGCCCATTACCAGCCGCGGCACACATCGCCCTATATGGGGAAAACGTGCCTCGACTTTTGACCTGTGGCGAGGGCAGTGCCGGCATTCACACCACCAGAAATATCACGCTGGATGATGCACTTTCTGCGCGATTTGCGTCAGTTGCACTGCGCGATTTATCTTCGGCTGATACCCTTGTGTATGTGTATGATCTGCCGGGGCAGGAAGGCAATGATCGTAAAACCATCGGTGTGCGTGATGCGGTTGCTGTGCAGTGGCAAACACTACTTGCCGCTGCCGAAGCAAAGGGAATGCGAAAGATTCTGTTACTGAATGTGGCTGCACCTGTTGCATTGGGGGAGTGGGAACAGCGATTCGATGGGATCTTTTGTCTGTGGCTGCCCGGTATGCAGGGCGCCAATGCCATTGCAGATATCTTGGTGGGCAAGGTGAACCCCAGTGGGAAGCTGCCACTTTCGTGGCCTGCTTGTATCGAACAAATGCCCACGTATCTGCATTTTCCCGGCGATGGAATGCAGACTTGCTATGGAGAGGGCATTTTTGTGGGCTATCGTGGATACGATAAGTGTGGAATTGTGCCCCAATACCCCTTTGGATATGGTCTTTCCTACAGTGCGTTTGCGGTAGAGCATATCGTCGCCGACAGCGACCGTTTTACTGACACGCTACAGATATCGGTAACAGTGCGCAACATCAGCCAAACAGACGGAAAAACGGTTCTGCAATTGTATATTTCTGACCCGTACAGCACCCTCACAAAGCCGATTCGTGAGTTAAAAGCCTTCCGCAAGCTACTGCTGCGTGCGGGCGAGGTGCAAACGATCACCTTTGCCCTTACAGTTAAGGATTTTGCAAGCTATGACCCGAATTTGCACGCATGGATCACGGAAGAGGGCAGTTATCAGATTGCAGTCGGCTTTTCTTCGCGTGAGATACAGGCAAGCTGCACGGTATATGCTGATGTGACCTCGCCATATACCTACGGTGCGAACACCACGGTAAAGGTGATGATGGAAACCCAAGCACTGCAAAGTCTTTGCAGGGCGTTTTTCGCCAAGCAGCATTTTCCGTGGTCTGCCATGCTCAGTTCCTATGAGTATACCGCACAGGATACTGTTTCTAAAATCATTTGTGATTGTGGTGGTACTGATGCACAGGCGGCGGAGCTTTACAGGCAAATGGCACAGATTCCCAAGCCATAAAAATATAAGAACGCGCTGTCCCAAGTGCATAGAATCTGTATGAAGGCTTTTAATATTAGCACAAAACGCATCGTTTGTGCATATGCTGTTAGTGCAAGCCATAGATTTGCATCATGGTTTGTAATCCAAACAGAAATGAGTGAGCTTTTATGATCATTGATGCCGGCATGAGTCGAAGCTGCTGTGGTGCGTGCAGCTATCCGGCAAGCAGTGCCTACCCTACCGCAGGCACTTATCCCACTACCGGAACCTATCCCACCACAGGCAGTTACCCTGCCACATATCCTGCGGGCTATGGCTGCTGTTCTTCTCTGATTCCACCGTGCCCCACGACACCGGTTATCTCCACGATCAGTGCCATCAGCCACCAGCAGAATACTGCTGTTACGTCACTGGCGGTGGGTGATTCGGTTCCTTTTGACAGTACGGGGCGCGCGATCGGCACAGATATCGGCTACAACAGTACCAATAATGCATTTGTCATCAATACGCCAGGTACCTATTTCTTTACATGGGATGTACTGGCGCAGGCAACTGGAACTGCCAGCGATGTTTTGCTGCGACTGCAAACATTAGATGGCATGAACAATCTTGCGCTTTCGGGGGCAAACGAGGTGGCAACAGAAGCCGGAAGCAACATCAGTGGCAGTACGATCGCAACCCTGCCTGCCGGTGCCAATGTGGTGTTGGTCAACGCAGGTACTGCGGCTATTACACTGCCCGAAGCAGGTACTTCGCCACTGGCGTTTGTTGCGGGTATGACTGTAGTGCGCATCGCATAACGCCATTTTGGCTCAGTGAGAATCTGCGGTGACAAAGCCGTTTGCTTCACCCATGTCCGGTATTTGGTATACCGGTACACAAAAAGGCTCCCGATTTATGATTTCGGGAGCCTTTTTTTACCTGTTATGCGTTCTCAATGCATTTTAGAAGCATTTCGCGCAGCACCTGCGGATTGCAATTGCCCTTGAGTTCTTTCATGCACTTGCCGAACAATGCCATGAGTGCTTTTTCCTTCCCGTTTTTGTAATCAGAAACGGATTTGGGATCGGCAGCCACAATGCGCTGAATGGTTTCCTCCATGGCGCCGGTATCGTTCGAGACGACAAGCCCATGCTCGGTGGCATATTGCAACGGATCAAGATCCTGCTCGAACATTGCAGAGAGGATCTTTTTTGCATTGCCACGACTGACCTTGTCCTCAGCCACCAGCTGAATCAGCTCGCCCAGTGCCTTGCCGCTGATGTGCAGCTGGTCGGCGGTTTGTTGCCGTTTGTTGAGGATGTTGTAGCAATCGGAGATGAGCCAGTTTGCCGCTTCTTTGGCAACGCCACAGATGGCATATGCTTCCTCAAAGCAGTCGCAGAAGGCACGGCTTTGTGTCAGCTGTTCGGCATCGTATTCGCTCAGTCCCAGTTCGGTGATATAACGTTGTTTTTTCACCTCAGGCAACTCAGGCAAAGAATCACAAATGCGCTGATACCACGCGTCATCGATCACCACAGGCATGACATTGGGATCAGGGAAATAGCGGTAATCGCCGGCTGTTTCCTTGTTGCGCATCGCGTAGCTCTTGCCCTTGATATCGTCCCACCGACGGGTCTCCTGTACAAGCTCTTCAGTACCGTTTTCCAGTGCGTCAATATGTCGTGCCACTTCATAATCAATGGCACGGGTGATGGCGGAGATAGAGTTCATGTTCTTCATTTCGGTACGTACGCCCAGCTGATCGCTGCCCTCCGGACGAATGGAGAGGTTCACGTCGCAGCGCATGGATCCTTGCTCCATGCGGCATTCCGAAACCTTTGCAAAGCGAAGCAGTGTTTTGAGGCGGTCAAGATAGGCTACCACTTCTTCTGCACTGGAGAGGTCAGGCTGGCTGACGATTTCGATGAGTGGGACGCTGGTGCGATTGAAATCCACCAGGGAGGTATCTGTCCAATCATCGTGAACCAGCTTGCCGGCGTCCTCTTCCATGTGAATCTGCTTAATGCGAACAGTCTTTTTGCCTTTGGAGGTTTCGATTTCCACCGCGCCATTGACGCAAACGGGAGCAAACCACTGGGTAGTTTGGTAAGAACAGGGCAGATCGGGATAGTAGTAGCTTTTCTTATCGAAAGTAGTGGTGCGGTTGATATGGCAGTTGAGCATCATACCGGCAGTCATGCCAAGATCCACGACGTGCTTGTTAACGATGGGCAGCATACCCGGCATACCACAGCAGGCGGGGCAAACGTGATCATTCTGTTCGCCACCAAACTTTGCGGAACAGGAACAGAAAATTTTCGATTCGGTCGCAAGTTCAATATGCACTTCCAGACCAATGACGGTTTCGTATTTCATTGTGTGACCCTCCTTATTCGTATAGGGCAGCTGCGGTTAACAGGCTGTCCTCGGAGAATGCCTTGCCCATGAGCTGTACGCCTCCTGCCACAACTACGGGCAGACCGCTGATAGCCGCAGGGGCGGTAAACAGTGCTTCGTCCATGACGGTGTAGGTGTCTACGGTATCGGGTTTGTATGCGGTTTTGGAGCAGGCAGGCAGCAACACTGCATCGTACTGCACAAACAGAGCTGCAAAGGCATCGCAAATCACGCGACGAATGCGCAGCGCCTTGTCATAAACGCGCATATAGTTTTCAGTAGAGAGCACATCAGAGCCATAGAGAATGGCAGTTTTTAGCAGAAGCCCAAATGCCTCAGTACGGCTGTTGATGTAGAGCTCATCAATATTGGTATAATTGGGTGTGCGATATCCGAATTTAATGCCATCATAGCGGGAAACATTATTGCAAAGCTCAGCGCACAGCAATGCAGCCCATGCAGGATTTGCCGCCTTATAGATGGGATCTTCTATTGCAATGATCTCTATGCCATTGGCTTTTAGCGTATCACACACTGCATTGATTTTTGCTTTGGCGGCATCGTCTGCGGCATCTACCAAAGATTGCAGCACTGCCACTTTCTTAACCGGCGCAGCAGATGTTTTCACCTGTGCGCATTCTGCTTCAGAAAGGCTTGTGCCGTCCTTGTCGTCATGTCCCACCAGATGTCCCAACACCTCACGACAATCTGCCGTGGATTTTGCCATGACACCGACGGTTTCACCGGAGCAGGCAACCGGTATGGTGCCATATCGGGAAACGGTACCATAAGTGGGCTTTACGAAAACAGTACCTGCCAATGCAGCAGCACGGCGTGGCATACCGTTTACATCCAAGGAAACAACCGCCTTGACCTCACCGGCTTTTACAACTTCTGCAACGGCAGCGGTCAAATCGCCCTTTTCATTGGTGCAGGCACCATAGTATGAGGTCTCGCCCAGCAGATCAATGGAGAATTCACCCACATTGACCTTGCCACCGATGGTGTAGCCGGCCGATTCCAGTCTTGCAATGATATCTGCATCAAACAACCCCTGATAGCCGTCAAGCATCTTTGAGCCTGCGGAAGTGGGTACGGTTTTGGTCAAGATCATATCATCCAGCGCAATCGTGTTTGGTGATGCTGCGCCTTGTTCTGTAATATACAGCTTCATGGTAGCACTCCTTTCGTTTCACTCAATCAAACGAGGCACTTGCCAGTAGCCATCGTAGGTTTCGGGGGCACTTTCTTGCAATGCATCCCGGGTAAACAGTTTGATCTCGCGATCCTCTCGCACAACAGTCAGAATCGGCATAACATGAACCATGCGCTCGATATTATCAGTGTCGATTTGATTTAGGCATGAGAAGTAGTCTGCCTGCTGATTGAAGAACGCTGTTACGGTTGCTTTTTCAGCATTCGTCAAACAGAGCTGGTTCAGCTTTTCGAGTTTTTGCAAAGTTTCTGTGTTCATGATAATCGCTCCTTTATGTTATCAAAATGAACCGTGGCAGAGGGAAAAGCGAAAACGGTCTTTCGTAGCAAAGACGAAAGACCGACCATACGTTATCCGCAAGGGATCGCTTTCAATCGACTACGATGGGGACATTATAGCACATTTTACGATTTCTGTCAATCAGCGATGAGATTTTTTTTGTGATCTATTGTAGCACTACATATCGCGATGCCTCGACTTCTTGGTTCTATTGCATTTTGGCGAAAAATATGGTATACTGTATCGTAGGATATTAGAACGCGGAAAGGGGCGTGCAGGGATGCCACGCTTTTTTGATGATACATTCACCACCGCCCATCCCTATCTTACGGGCGAACACGCAAGGCATATTGGGCTTTCTTTGCGAATGCGTGTGGGCGAAGCTGTGACAGTTTGCGCAAACGGTATCGATTATCAGTGCGAAATCGTGCACATTACTCCCGAGACCATAGGGCTGTCTGTTTTGTCTACAGCCCCCTGTGCTGCCGAGCCTACTGTGCGTGTTGTACTGTATCAGGCATTGCCAAAGGCCGATAAGCTGGAGCAAATTGTGCAGAAGGCTGTGGAACTGGGCGTTTCCGAAATCGTGCCGGTGCTGACCAAACGATGTGTGGCGCGGCTGACGGCAAAAGAATTCGAAAAAAAGCGCAGTCGATATGAAAAAATTGCGCAGGCAGCTGCCATGCAAAGTGGTAGAGGGAAGATACCGTGCATCGGGGCATTGTGTACGCTGGAGCAAGCCGCAAGGCAAATGCAGCAGAAGGATGTCGCAGTGGTGCTGTATGAAACGGAGGGCGGTGTGCGCTTTTCACAAATACGGGCAGATGCTAAGCAATATGCTGTGCTGATCGGCAGCGAGGGCGGGTTTGATCCGCAGGAAATCGCGCTGCTGCAACAGTATGATGTGATTCCCGTGTGGTTGGGAAAGCGTATTTTACGTTGCGAAACCGCACCTGTTGCAGCACTTGCTGTGTTGATGCATTTGACGGGTAATTTGTAATGCTGTTGAATTTGTTGCGAAAGGATCTTTGCAATGACCTATGTAATGAGCGACCTGCATGGCTGCTATCAGCAATTTTTGCAGATGTGTCGCGAGATTGATTTGCAGGAGGCTGACGATCTGTTTATTCTGGGGGATATGGTCGACCGTGGTACGGAGCCGATCCCGTTGCTGCTGGATTGCATGGAACGTAGCAATGTGTATCCACTGATGGGGAACCATGAGGCACTGTTCTTGCGCTGTGCAGAGCATATTTCGCCGCAAGCGACCACCGAAAATTTTTATCAGCAGTATTTTCCGTTTGTTCATGAGGTTTGTACACCATGGCTACAAAATGGCGGCGATGTTACGCTGAACCAGTTTTTGGAGTTGACACCTGTAAAGCGGCAGCTGATCCTTGCATATCTCTCGGAGTTTTCACTCTATGAGAAATGTGTGGTGGGCGGTGTGCCGTATCTGCTGACGCATAGTGGCATACGCAATTACCGTAAGGGAAAACCATTGAAAGACTATGCCCCCGATGATTTTTTGCAGGCGCGTCCTGATACCGATACGGTTTATGCCGGTGATACGGTGATGGTGTTCGGGCATACGCCAACGCTTTCATATCTGCCCAATGCGCCAAAAGCAGAGGTGTTGTTCACCGAAAGCTATATCAACATTGATTGTGGCGCGGTGTTTGCCGAAGCAGGTGGGAGATTGGCGTGTTTGCGACTGGATGACAGAAAGGTATTTTATGTATGAGTGAAAAAAAGAAAGCAAAGCGACAGCTGGGAGCATTGGAAATTACCCACCGCGTGCTGCGTGCGCATATTCAGCCGGGGGACTTTTGCATTGATGCTACCGCAGGCAGAGGATTCGATACCGCATTGTTGTGTGAACTGACAGGGCGGCAGGGTACGGTGCTTGCTTTTGATATTCAGCCCGATGCCATTGCGAGTACCAGGGCATTGCTGGATGAAAAAGGATATCATGCCGAGCTGCACCTGGATTCTCACGCGAATATGCGGCAGTATGCTGCTGATGGTACGGTTTCAGCCATTGTGTTCAATTTTGGATGGTTGCCAAAGGGCAGTCACGAGATCTTTACTCATGCCGATTCCAGTATCGCTGCATTGAATGCTGCCCTTGCGCTGTTAAGGGTGGGCGGATTGCTTTCACTTTGCATTTATTATGGTGGCGCAAACGGTTACACTGAGCGTGACGCGTTGCTTGCATATATCGCATCGCTGGACAGCCGCTATTATACCGTAGTACAATGTCAGTTTCCCAATCGTACAGGGGATCCACCCTTTGCGGTGTTCATCACCAAGGATGTACAGCCCCTACAGGAGGTGCAATGATCGCATATGCAAAATGAAAATGTAGATTTCTTTACCGTGGTACTCAAATACGGCTTGATTGTGATGCTGATCATGGCGATCATCTTTGTGCTTGCCGTGTTGACACCATGGATGGCAAAGCAGGTTGATAAGCTCCTTTTGCGCGCGAAGAACAAAAAAAATTCCGCGCAGGGCGCAGTGGATCCCCGATGCGCGCAGATAAAGAGTATTTACGATGTACAGGCAGCACTACCGGCAGATACATCGCAGGAAGCACAAATGTCCTCTGATGGGGAAACTGCAACGGATACCAACGATAGGAAAGAGCAGGTGTGAGGATGCGTTCTTTTGCGAAAGATGTACGCAGGATCGGCAGCCGCTTGTGCGTCGTAGCGTTACTTAGTATGATGCTGGTGATACCTACGGCATCAGCTGCTACATATGATATGGATGGCGACAACAACATCACAGCCTTTGATCTTGTACTAAAAAAGCGAGAAGCGTTGGCAGAGCCTAATAGCAGTGCGTTGATTGAATATATGATGATCGACAGCCACCTGATGGGGTATACTACCATCGGACGAAATGATGACCCAACCGGTGACTGGATACTGGAACCAATGGGTACAGTGCATACGGGCGAGGCATCCTATTATGATGGCGGCATCGAAAGCGGCAATGCTTCACTGGCACCGGTGCCTGATGGCATCTATGTGACAGCGATCAACACTACCGATTATCATGGTTCTATGCTGGCAGGTGCATATCTGGAAGTGGTGAACAGCAGCGGCAAATCTGTGAATGTGTATGTGACAGATCGTTCGGGGCAAAGTGAAGGGAATCTGGATCTGAATACTGCTGCCTTTGAACAGATCGCATCATTGAACGCAGGCAGAATCGACATCACCTGGACGATTATTCCATACCCCACTGAGGAGGGAATGTACTATCAATTTTCCTCTGATAGTTCCTCTTCATGGTTTTCCTTGCAGATCCGCTATCATGTGTATCCCATCTACAGTCTTGAACTGTTGCAAGCAGACGGCACCTATAAAACGCTTACCCGCCGTAACGACAATTATTTTACCTGCTCCGGCGCGGGCAGTGGGCCTTTTACTTTCCGTATTACCGATATTTACGGACAGATCGTAGAGGAAACAGTGCCGCTTTCTCCGGATGAGGTCTATATCGGGCAGAAAAATTTCCCTGCATGACCATTGCGCAAATGGCTGTCAGGTACGCTTTGCACGATGTAATTTTAGATCATGCCATAGCTTACGAAAGGGTGAGCGCACCTGTACGGCGCGCAAAGCCCTTTCGATTTTTTTGCCGTCGCAGTGTCCATTTGGTAGCTTTTGCAGTGCGGTAGCCAGTTCGGGCAACGTCAACCCTGCTTTGGTTTTCAGCACTACTTTGGGATTTGAAAATACCACATAGCCGCGCACGGGCACATCGTTCAGCCCTGCCCTTCGCAAGTGATGCTCCACATTACGAATATGCGTTTCGTTTTGCTTTTGCGGATGATGCAGTTTGCGGTTTTTTCTTCCGATCTGTTGAACGAGATACTCGCCGCTGCCACTTACCGTGCCACCGATGTTTTTGGTTTCCACCACGATTACTCCAAAGCTGCCACAAAGAAAATGATCGATTTCGGTGCAGCCGTCATATAGTGGCAAATACAGGCTGTTGATCAGCACAGCACCGCGTTTCCTGGCAAATCGTCGCAGAACCCTTGCGACTTTGCGTTCTCCTACAATGCCCCGCTGTTTTCTTCTGCGATTTTGCACCCACAACAGCATAGAGATGAGCAGGCACAATATCAAGATGCTGCAAATTGTGATCAACCAAAAATGGAAACGTTGTAAAACGATGATGGAACAATATGTCATAGAAACCAAACCTTTCTTTTCGCTTTGGCGAAGCCCTGTGTATTTTTTTTTAGATGCGGTTTATACTATCCATACCGCAGTATATGCGGCAAAAACCACAAAGCGAGGGAATCTTTTATGTGGGATAAGCTGGCGTTGATCTTGCTGGTGATTGGCGGGATCAACTGGGGTCTTGTGGGTATTTTTGAGCTGGATCTGGTGGCGTTTCTCTTTGGCGGTGCTGCCTCGATCGTCAGCCGAGTGATCTATATTCTGGTTGCACTTTCTGCAGTATGGTGTATTACCTTCCTGTTCAGAAGCCGCAGTCTGATGCATTCCGAAGCCTGAAAAAGCCCCACGGAATCGTCTGTTGGTCTGTGTCGTTTTTGGGAAAACAACAGACCTTCGGGCGATTTCTTTTTGCGTTATGCCCAAAAATTTTGATTATATTCGTGCAGAATGCCCAAAAAAGTGTGCGATGCTTGCCTTTTCCATGAAAATATGGTATAATGTAGCAATGCATGGAATTGCATCAGTAAGGAGGCTAATTCATGAATACTACAGAACAGGTCATTCTGAACGGAACACCGTGTATTAAGCTGACAGCCGGAAGATATGAAGCCTATGTTGCATACGAGCTTGGTTCCAATGTCATCCGCCTGCGAGATGTGGAGAACGGCATCGAGGTTTTTCGGTGGAATGAGGAAAATACCGCCGAATCGTTGCTGCAATCTGCTGAAGTATGGGGGCTGCCCACCTTGTATCTGCCAAACCGTTTTGCAGATGGCGTGCTGAAAACTTCAGATGGGTTCTACCAGCTGCCGGTCAATGAGGCAGCACCGTATCATAATCATATCCACGGCTTTTTGCATAAGCGTGTACATACCGTTGTACTACAGCATGCAGATGAAAACTGTGCGGTGGTTAAAACGCAGTATCGTTATGATGAAAATGATCCGTTTTTTGCGCATATGCCCTTGCGCTTTCTGGCAGAGCTGACCTTTACCCTCAGTGAATGTGGGCTGGAGCATCATATCGCCATTACCAATCTTTCCGAGAAAATGCTGCCCATTTCTGTGGCAACGCATACAACCATTCAAGCACCTTTTCTGGATGGCGCAAAAGCAGAGGATATGCGCTTGACCGTGCCGATTGGCAAGCGTTGTGAGTTAAATGATCGCTGCTTGCCGACAGAGCGTTTGCTGGAGCCAAAGCTGTCGGATCTGGAGTACAAAAATGGTACGAAGTGCCCCGTGCTGCAAAATATCAGTAATGATATGTACCAAGCGGAAACGGGTCTGCTGGATGAGCAGAGTTTTTATGGCTGTGTGGTGGAGGATCAGGTGAGTGGCAAGAAGATCTGCTACCAGGTCAGTGAGCAGTACAAGTTCTGGATCATATGGAACGATCAAGGCTTTAACGGGTATTTTTGCCCAGAGCCAATGACTGCTATGATCGATGCACCGAATTTGAATCTACCGACGGATGTTACAGGCTATCTGGAGCTGCGCCCTCATGGCACTTTTGAGGCGAATCAGCGCTTCTTTACTGAATAAAAATTGGATATCAAAAGTAAACGGTTGTCAACAAAAAAAGTTGGCAGCCGTTTTTTGCTGTGAATGTGAACTGCCGTGCGTGAAACTATGTTCATCATATCATAATTGTGCGTATTCGTCAAGAGATGAACGGTTCTATTTTGCAGCAGACAGGCATACACTGTATCATGCGCGGCAGTGCAAACCGAAAAAAATACTGCTGTGTCCCGGAGGCGAATGATATGGTTACATCCAATGAATGCAAATTGACCCGTGAAACCGTCTGTATGCCCGTGCAGATTCCCGAAATCGTGCAGGAGCAAAGCGTAGAACTGGATTATGTACTGCCCGATTATTTTCCTGATTTCTTTCGGCTAGTGCATTGCTCCGCAGAGCCGACTGTGCTGCAATGGGAATGTAAGGATGGCGAGCTTTCCTATGTACTGTGCGTAAAGTTACGTATTTGGTACTGTGCCGAGCAATCGGTGACTGTTCAGTGCGTAACACAGCGCATGGAATACACAAAGCAGCTTTCTTTGCCAAGTGGCTGCGATTGCGACAGTATCGGTGTACAGATTCTGCCCTCAACCGGCTATCTGAATTGTCGTGCAATCAACAGTCGCCGTATTGATGTGCGCGGTGCGATGCGCATTGCAGTACATTTTACGGCAGAAACCAAAAAAGAGATCCTTTGCGATGTAGCGGGCTTGCATATCCGTTGCCGCAAAGAGCCGATGACATATCTTTCTCGTGTGATACGGACACAGAAATCCTGCCTGCTTAGCGAGGAAATCACGCTCCCGGATACGCAACCGCCGTTGCTGACGCTTTTGCGTGATCGCGTGCAGGCTGCTGTGAGTGAAACACGGTGCGTGGCAGGCAAGCTGGTGGTCAAAGGGGAAGCTTTGGTACAGCTTTTGTATACTGCAACAGGCGGTGTTGAAACGATGCAATTTGCCTTGCCCTTTAGTCAGATTGTAGAGCTACAGGGTTTAGAGGATACCATGCGCTGCCATAGTCAAGCAGAAGTTGCCGAGTTGAACATCACCACAGAAGCAGATGCAAACGGAGATATCCGTTTGTTACGTTGCGAACTGCAACTGCGTCTGTTATGTGAGGCAATGGCTGCTGCTATTTCTGAGCCGGTAGTCGATCTGTATTCTACCGTACATCCTACTTCGGTACAGACTGAATCTATTGCGTTGCGTGGTGTGCCGGTGCCGATTCGGGAAACGCTGCGGCTACAAGCGAAGCTTTCCCGCGCCGATGCTGTTATCGACAAGGTATACACTGTGTGGGCAGAGCCGAAAGATTTGTACATTGCTGCTGATGACGAGGCACAGCAAATGTTGCTTTGCGGCGCAGTACAATACTATGTATTGGCGGCAGATGCTGAAGGAGAGCCATTCCTGATGACAGAGTGCGAAACACTTTCTGCGCCACTTGCCATGCACTTTATTTGCGGACAGAATCAGTTGGGTACGCCGATGATACAGCTTGTAAATTGTAGCTATACCCTTACTGCTGCCGATACCGTATCGGTGCAGACCGAATTGCAGCTTTGTGGCTATTGTACTGCAGAGCAATCTCATACATTGGCAGTGGATGTACAGATTGATGATGCGCAGCAGCTAGGGCGTAATGATCGCTATGCGCTGCGACTGTATTTTGGGCAGGAGCAGGAATCACTGTGGGAAATCGCCAAGAGTTTTCACACTTCTGTAGAAGCGATTCGCGAGGAAAATGACTGTACTGCCGATACCCTTTCCGCATCACAAATGTTGCTGATTCCCATCGTACTGTAAGCAAAGGAGAGAATACCTCGATGAATGATATCTACCGCGATATTGCAAAACGCACAGGTGGCAATATCTATATTGGCGTGGTGGGGCCTGTTCGCACGGGCAAGTCTACGCTCATCAAGCGTTTTATGGAAACTTTGGTGATTCCTAACATTGCGCAGGATGCCAAACGGGAGCGTGCCATTGAC
Organism: uncultured Ruminococcus sp.; assembly: GCA_964392175.1. Classification (GTDB taxonomy): domain Bacteria; phylum Bacillota; class Clostridia; order Oscillospirales; family Ruminococcaceae; genus Firm-04. The sequence goes on along the minus strand of CAYMOJ010000001.1, from coordinate 55,672 downwards.
GAATTGCCGCAGAGTGCGGGTGGCAAGACCATCATGACCACTGAGCCAAAATTTGTTCCGGAAGAGGCTGTGCGCATCGCATTGGGAGAAGGTACAGAATGTGCTGTGCGGCTGATTGACTGTGTGGGATACATCGTGCCGGCAAGTCTTGGCTATTTGGAAGAAGAAGCACCGCGTATGGTGAAAACTCCGTGGTTTGATGAAGCGGTGCCTTTTAATATGGCAGCGGAACTAGGTACACAAAAGGTCATTACAGAGCATTCTACTGTGGGGCTGGTGGTCACTACTGATGGCAGCGTTACGGATATTCCCAGAGAAGAATATGCTGCGGCTGAGGAGCGGGTCATCTCAGAGCTAAAAGCACTTGGCAAGCCTTTCGCAGTGCTGCTCAATTGTGTAGAGCCACGCAGTGCGCAGGCACAGGAGCTTGCCAGAACGCTAGAGGCGTGCTATCAAACACCGGTGATGGCAGTGAATTGTTTGGATTTGGACGAAGCTGCGATTCGGGAGATTATGGAAAGGCTGTTGGATATGTTTCCCATTCGGCAGATCAATGTGGAAACTGCGGGCTGGTTGCCTGCATTGGCGCAGGGACATTGGCTGAAAACAGCAGTGTTCGATGCAGTGCGGCAGGCGGCAACAGGGCTTTCTGTGATGTGCGATGCGGCAAGTATGGTGCGAAAGCTGCAAGACTGTGAATATTTGCAAGAGGCTGCCATCAGTCGTATTGAGCCTGGCAGTGGTTGTGTGGATCTCCGTCTGGTGCTGGATCCCTCGTTGTTTTACCGCGTGTTGGGGGAAGAAACAGGTATTTCTATCCACAGTGAAAGTGAATTGTTCCCTGTGCTACTGGAGTTGAGTCGTATTCGCAAGGAATACGAAAAAATCCGCCCTGCCTTGGAGGAAGCAAAGGCAACGGGTTATGGCATCATTATGCCTGAGGCGGATGAGCTAACACTGGAAGAACCGGAAATGATCAAGCAGGGTGGCAGATATGGCGTACGGCTACGTGCGTCGGCACCCTCTATGCATATTATGCGTGCAGGGATTGAAACCACTGTTAGCCCCATTGTGGGCAGTGAAAAACAGAGCGAAGAGCTAGTGCTGTATCTGTTGCGCGAATTTGAGGAAAATCCCGCAAAAATCTGGGATTCCAATATCTTTGGCAAATCACTGCACGAGTTGGTCAATGAGGGATTGCACAATAAGCTTTACAAAATGCCCCCAGAGGCGCGTATGAAGCTACAAGAAACGCTAGAAAGGGTCATCAATGAGGGGTGCAGCGGGCTGATCTGCTTTATTCTTTGAACATATTGAAAGCACATCGCAGAAGGATGCACTGCGGTGTGCTTCTTTGTACCTATCGCTGTGCCCACACTGAGGATATTTGTATTGACCGCCATATTGCTATGGGAGAGATAACGGATGACGACTGCGTATTGGTTCACTTTGCAGGCGATATTATGATCGCTGAAGCAACCTTCATATATAGAATTTCCCCGGTAGGGATACGGAAATACCTACCGGGGAAATACAGATAGAAGCTTTTAGAAAAACGGTTATTCGACGGTTTCTACCTTCAGTAAATTCGTAGTACCCGAAATGCCAAGGGGAACACCTGCGGTGATGACGACCAGATCTCTAGGTTCGGTATAGCCTGCCTTGCAAGCGGCTTCCACGGCGTGTGCGAAGAGGTCATCGGTGTTTGTTTCTTCGTCAATCACCAGTGGATACACACCCCACGAAAGATTCATTTGGCGCTGCACCACCGGTTCTGTTGTGCAGGAGATGATGGGGAACATGGGGCGATACTTGGAAATCAGTCTTGCGGTTTCGCCACCCTTTGTTACGGTAATAATGGCGTCTGCATCCAGATCATGAGCCGTTGTAACCGTTGCGTGTGCAATGGCATCGGCAATATCCACGTGCTCCGCGCCACGATTCATGAATTGGTGCTTATAATCAATATTGCGCTCGGTGGTCACAGCAATGCGTTCCATCGTGCGCACAGCTTCTACAGGGTATTGACCTGCGGCGGTTTCGCCGGAAAGCATTAAAGCACTCGTGCCATCGTAGATGGCGTTTGCCACATCGGTAATTTCCGCACGTGTGGGGCGTGCGTGCTGCACCATAGATTCCAGCATCTGGGTAGCGGTGATCACTTGCTTACCGGCTTCGTAGCCCTTACGGATCAATTCTTTTTGTATGGCAGGAATCTGCTCAAAGGGAATTTCCACGCCCATATCGCCGCGCGCCACCATGATGCCGTCAGCTGCCTCAAGAATCTCATCAATATTTTTTACGCCCTCAAGGTTTTCAATCTTTGCAATGATGCGCACATTGTGCCATCCCAAGCTCTGTGTAAATTTACGCAGGTAGCGGATATCCGCGCCGGTACGGGTGAAGCTTGCGGCAATGAAATCAAATCCGAGCTTTGCGCCAAATTCAAGATCATTCATATCTGCATCGCTGAGGTAGGGCATGGAGAGATTCACGCCGGGAAAATTACAGGATTTATTGGCAGAAAGTGTACCACCACATACTACGCGGCACTCCACCTCTGTGGCAGATACTTGCTCCACCACCAGTTCCACCAGACCATCGTTGATCATGACAGTGTCGCCCGGCTTAACATCGTGAGTCAAACGGGCATAATTTACGCTACCGATATGGGCGTCACATGGCACATCGCGAGTAGTGAGCGTGTAGGAATCACCTTCCTTGATATCGACAGGACCATCCGGAAAGCTGCGCAGACGCACTTCGGGACCTTTGGTATCCAGCATAGTGGCGATGGGTAGCCCAAGCTCTTCGCGCAGGCGTACGACGCGATCAAAACGCTCGCGGTCTTTTTCATACACGGAGTGTGAAAAATTAAAACGTGCAACATTCATGCCGGCTTGCATCATTTGTCGCAACACAGCATCGGAATCAGTAGCGGGGCCCATGGTACATACAATTTTGGTTTTGCGAAGCAACGGGTTCAACATAACAGGGTTCCTCCTTGTGTATTGGTTGATGAGATCAACGGGGTGATTCTGAGCAATATATAGGATATTGCCAATGAAATCTTTTGAAAACAGTTTTATCGTACTACTTTTTGTGAGTGATCGCTTTGTACGGTAGTATCATGCTTTCCGGTTACATTATACCATGGTACCACGGTATTGTCAACGGCTTTTCGGAAGCGATGCGATCTTTGACAGTGGCTGATCCCAACACGCGATAATTTTTGGCTGATTTATAAAATTAGCATTGCATCCCCGAAGCTAAAGAAACGATATTTTTCCTCTACTGCGATATGATAGGCGTTCATGGTATGTTCGTAGCCTGCAAAGGCAGATACCAGCATGATCAATGTGGATTCCGGCAGATGAAAATTCGTTAGCAGACCGTCAATGCACTGAAAATCGTAAGGGGGATAGATGAAGATACCAGTGTCACCATCGCAGGCACACATTTTACCATTTGCTTGCATGGCACCTTCCAGTGTTCGGCAGGATGTGGTGCCCACTGCAATGACTCTGCCACCCCTTGCCTTTGTTGCAAGGATCTTTGCCGCAGTTTCTTCGGGAATTGCATAATGCTCTGTATGCATATGGTGTTCACGGATATCATCGGCTTTGACGGGGCGAAAGGTGCCAAGCCCTACATGAAGGGTCACAAAAGCAGTATCTACGCCCTGCTCTCGCAATTGATCCAGTAGTTCCGGGGTGAAGTGTAGCCCTGCTGTCGGTGCGGCAGCGGAGCCAATTTCTTTGGCATATACGGTTTGGTAGCGTTCTTTGTCAGCGAGTTTTTCTGTGATATAAGGCGGCAAAGGCATCTGTCCGATCTCATCCAACACGGCATATAGATTTCCCTCACAGAAAAATCGTACGAAGCGTCCGCCGTCCGCAGTGATATCCAGCACCTCAGCCTCCAGCAAACCATTGCCGAAGGTAAATCGCGTGCCGATCTTTGCTTTTTTGGCGGGTTTGCAGATGATCTCCCAGACATTTTGCTCAACGGAATGCAGCAGCAAAAACTCAATAGGGGTATTGTTTTCGGTTTTGACACCGTATAGCCGCGCCGGCAGTACGCGGGAATCATTCATAACCAGCAGATCACCGGGGCGCAGGAAGCTGCCCAGCTCATAAAAATGATGATGTGCGATGGTACCGCTTCGACGATCAAGGCAAAGCAGACGGGAAGCACTGCGTGGGGTGAGGGGCGTTTGTGCAATGCGTTCTTCAGGCAGATCATATGCATAAGTACTGCGTTTTGTCCAATCCGGCATATCAAAAGCCGCTCCTTTCCGGGTTTGATAGAGGCAAGGCAAATCGGAAATTTGCTTCATGCATATCGTTAAGGATACCATAACCTTGCGGTTATGGCATCATCATGCTTTGTGTTCATTATACCATATTCTATCATTTTTGTCCAGTGAGCAGAAAAAGTTTTCGCATCCCATAAAGTGCTTCCATTCTCTGCCGGCGATTTGCACCACCGGATGCTGTTCCGAGCGAAGCATCAAAATGAGCGGGATGCGTTGTCAGAAAACTTGCAAACAATCCATCACGGTCTGAGTTGTTGTTCATGCCGATTGCCGGAAGCTCCTGTGCGCTTGTCAGACAGGTGGTTACAACGTCAACCAGTCCATCATGAATTGTGTTTCCAACTTCGTCGATGCGTTCTTCAAGTCAGTTCGTCATAATCATCTCTCCATGAAGTGATATCATTGTGCAGCGATGCAGCCTTAACTGCATCTCATACACAGACGGGTACGATTGTTGTGAATGGCAGGGATATTTCTACGCTTACCAACAATGAACTTGCCGATGATCGTGCATCTACTGTGGGATTTGTGTTTCAATTCTACAACCTCATTCCGATGCTGACCGTGCAGGAAAATGTGGCATTAGTCAAAAAAGTCTCTTCGAATGCACCGGATGCGAAAGAAATGATTGCAGAGGTGGGGGACATTTTTCTTGGCTTCAACGCTGAATGGGAAAGTCCGAAAACCATTATGATTTGACATCTTGCGTGGGATATGCTATAATAAGCATGACGCACCGCAAGTGGCAAATCGTAGAAGATGGCTATGATGCATGGCATATGTCTTGTGCACCGGTGCATGATGTTGATAGAAAGGGGTAAGGGCATGGCAGAACATCTGCATGACGGGCATCGGCAGCGAATGCGTGACCGTTTTGTGCACCATGGCTTGTCTGGATTCAGCGAGCATGAAGTGCTGGAAATGCTGTTGTACTATGCCATTCCCAGAATCAATACCAATGACATTGCACATCGCCTGATCGCACAGTTTGGGAGCCTTTACGGCGTATTGTGCGCCGATATGAAGGATCTGCAAAAGGTGAAGGGCGTAACAGAAAATGCCGCAGTTCTGCTGAAAATGTTTCCTGCCGTTTACCCGAAATGTCTGCGCGCAAATAATGTGGTGTGTTCACTGTATTGTCCGAATGATAGTATGCAGTATTTTCAGGCTGTCTATGCATTTGATACAGTTGAGGTGCTGCGCATCGCCTGTTTGCGCAACGATCTGCGGATTCAAAGCTGCGAGGTGATTGCACAGGGAAAAGTGACGCGTGTGGAATCAACCGTGGAGGACATCGTGCGTTACTGCACACAGCATGATTGCGCAAATGTGATCATTGCACACAATCATCCAGAAGCTACTGCATCGCCTTCTGCACAGGATATTGCTTCAACGCATCATCTTTTTGAAAAGTTGGATTATTATAACATCAGTCTGATCGATCACATTATTATAGGCGCGGATGGCGAGGCGCACTCCATGCGCGAAAGTGGTGTGTTTTTGTTCCAATCGGCACGCTTGTGATTTCTTTTGAATAATAAAAAAGCCCGTTCCTGTGCTGTATCACAGGGACGGGTCTTGTATTACATGGGGGTATATGCTATGATAAGATCTTTGTGGTGATACCCTGCGCAGTCGTGTGTGCAATACAAGCAAGGGGTAGCCCTGCATTTTGCAATGCTGTAACGCAGCTTTGGGCAGATGCCATATCCGTCATGCCACAGAACACTGCTGCACCACTGCCCGAAAGTACAGGATTTGCTCCGTATCTGCGCATAATTTGGCGTATGGTGCAGATTTCTTCGTTTTTTGCCACGGCATCAAACGCATTCCCACAGGTGTTAAATAGTGCCGTGGCATTGTCGTAAAGATGGCGCATGACAGCATCGGTATAAGTCGGCAGCGGTTGCTGTAGGGCATCTATTTGACGGTATGCGTCAGGGGTGGAAATGCCCTCTGTTCCCTTTGCCACGACCAAAATACGTTCCGGTGTGGTGGCAAGGGGCGTTAGCTGATCGCCAATGCCCTCGGCGAGTACTGTGCCACCCAACAAGAAAAACGGTACATCTGCGCCCAACGATGCGGCAATATCGTGAAGTGCTGCATGACTGACAGCAAGCCCCAATATTCTACGGATACCGAGCAGTGCAGCGGCGCAATCGGAACTGCCACCACCCATACCTGCCTGTGAGGGGATCTTCTTTTGCAGATGGATCTTCACGCCGCAAGGATGCGCACCCAACAGCGAAATGGCAGCCTTTGTGACAAGGTTACTTGCATCGCAGGGAATCCCTTCCGTATCACAGGTAAGGGAAAACGGCGTATTTTTGTCCGTTTTGGTAATGATCAACGTATCATACAGCGAAATGGTCTGAAAGACACTGCGCAGTGTATGATATCCATCGGCGCGTCTGCCCGTAATATCCAAAGAGAGATTGACTTTGGCAGGTGTCCGGATCATCAATGTATTCTCGTTCATTTTGTGGTTCCTTTTTGTGCGTGTCGTTTGATAAACCGTTCCATGCGGTCGGCAGCCTCGGAAAGATGTTTGAGCGAGTACGCATAGGAGATCCGCACATGATTCTTTCCGCTTTCACCAAATGCTGCCCCCGGTACCACAGCGACTTTTTCCTCATATAGCAGCTGTTCGCAGAAGGCTTCGCCGTTCATGCCTGTAGATGCAACACATGGGAACAGATAAAATGCACCGGCAGGGGGGAAGCAGGTTAGACCCATTTCGGAAAATCGCTTCAGCATATAACGGCGGCGGTGATCGTATTCCGCAACCATGCGTGTTACTTCATCATCGCAATGTGTCAGAGCCTCCAACGCTGCACGCTGACTGACCATTGGGGCACACATGATGCCATACTGGTGGATTTTCAGAGCCTGCCTGATGACCGGTTCAGGGCCTGCCATCCAGCCAAGACGCCAGCCGGTCATGGCAAAGGCTTTGGAAAATCCGTTGACAACAACGGTACGTTCGTGCATTCCTTCCAGTGTGGCAATGGAGCAGTGCTTTGTTCCATAGGTCAGTTCGGAGTAAATCTCGTCAGAAAGCACCATCATATTGGTTTTACAAATCAATTCTGTCAGCGGCAGATAGTCTTCACGGGTCATAATCGCGCCTGTGGGATTATTTGGATAGGAAAGCACCAACAATTTTGCCTTGGGGTGCGCTTCCAGTGCGGATTTTAAGGTGTCGGCTGTCAGGCGAAAAGCGTCCTCATGACGAGTTGGCAGCGCGATGGGTATTGCGCTTGCCATGGTAACCAGTGGCGCATAGCAGACAAAGCAAGGCTCCACGATCAACACCTCATCGCCGGGGTCTAACAGCGCGCGAAAGGTCAGGTCGACTGCTTCGGAACCGCCCACCGTGACGAATAGTTCGTGTGCAGGGTCATAGGTAAGACCATGGCGGCGTTGCATGAATCGTGCGATCTCTTCACGCAGCTGCATCAGACCACTATTTGCGCCATACACAATTGCCTGACGCTCAAGGGTATTGATCGCAGCAGAACGGATTGCCCATGGGGTACGGAAATCCGGTTCTCCCACACCCAAAGAAATGACGCCCTCCATGGTTTCTGCCAGATCAAAATAGCGACGAATACGCGAAGGAGCGACTGCTTGTGCACGCTTGGATAGAATTTGGTCGTATGCGATCACGAAACAACGCTCCTCTCATCATGTGGCTCCTCAATAATCAGAATGCCTTTTTCCTTATAGTGCTTGAGTACGAAATGCGTTGCAGTTGAGAGCACGCCATCTAATGTGGAAAGACGCTGCGCTACGAACGCGGCAATATCGCGCAGATTGGTGCCACGCACGGTCAGACCGAGATCATATCCACCTGACATCAGTGTGACGGATTCCACTTCTGGATAGGTTGTGATGATCCGCGCAATTTCTTCAAAGCCGCAATCAGGTTTTGGAGTGACCTTTAACTCAATGTACGCGCTCACCGTATCATGATCCGCCAGTTCATCATCAACGATCACACTATAACCGCGAATGATGCCATCATGCTCCATTTTTGTGATCATTTCCGCAACCTCAGCCTCAGTGTGGTCGGTCATGGCTGCGAGCTCCGCATTGGAAAGTCTTGCATTTTGCTTCAGAAGTGTTAAAATTTCTTTCATGGTAATAGCTCCTCTCTTATGCTTCAAAGATATGCAGCGAAGCGATCATCCGCGTAACGGATGACGCCGCCGACAATGGTAACTTGATTTTTGCCTTTGAGCGTCATGCCCTGGAAGGCTGTATTATGAGATTTGGAATGCAGCTTTGCGGGATTCACTACCCACTCCTTTTCGGTATCTACCAAAATCATATCAGCGACCGCGCCCTCTGCAATGCCATCGGCAGGCAAATGCAGAATGTCACGTGGGTGATTGTACATCATGGCAACGATTTGCTGCAAGCTGACAAGTCCCGTGTGGTACAATGCCGTCAGTGTAGCAGCCAAAGAGGTCTCCAAGCCCACAACGCCGTTAGGTGCTTTTTCAAAATCTGCTTTCTCGTGAGGAGCATGGGGGGCATGGTCGGTGATGATGCAGTCTACAGTGCCATCCAGAATGCCCTCAATAACAGCTTTGACGTCGTCGGCGGTACGCAGTGGTGGATTCATGCGGTAGTTTGCATTGCGGCTTAGCAGTTTTTCATCGGTAAGCATGAAGTAATGCGGTGCAGTTTCGCAGGTGACATTTACGCCCTCGGCCTTTGCCGCACGAATGCTCTCTATGCTGCCTCTGGTGCTGACATGACAGATGTGAATGGGCACATGATTTTTCTTTGCCAGTGCGATCTCTCTCGCGGTGATGCTATCCTCGGAGGCTCTATCCATGCCTTTTACGCCCAAACGTGCTGAGATTTCTCCTTTGTTGATGATACCGCCGTTGATGATAGTCAGATCCTCGCAGTGCGATACCACTGGAATATCATGCGCTGCCGCTTGTATCATAGCTTGCTCCATCAGTTGCGTATCAGCAACGGGTTTGCCATCATCGGAAAAGGCGGTAACACCGGCTGTTTGCAATGCGTCATAATCCGCTAGTACTTTCCCTTGCATTTTTTGTGTCAGGCAGCCCGTTTGATATACATGAATGCCACAATGCGCAGCGCGCGCGAGAAACGCTTCAACAGTATCCGCGTTATCCATGGGAGGGACAGTGTTCGGCATACACAATACACCTGTTACGCCACCTGCCAGTGCCGCAGCAGTGCCGCTTTGCAGATCCTCTTTATGGGTTTGCCCAGGGTCGCGAAAATGCACATGCATATCAAACAGACCAGGCATCGCAGTCAGACCGGTACCGTCCATTTCGATATCAGCGGTTGCGGCAAGCATCGTGCCAATGGCGGCGATCTTGCCCTCTTGTAGTAAAATATCGCAGATGCCATCGCGGTTTGCATCTACAGCGCGCACATTGCGGATACAGAGAGAACGCATGACAGTTACTCCTTGTAGTTTATTTTTGTTTTTTATGGGAAATTTTTTCTTTGACCTTGTGCATGGCATAGGTTTTCAGTTGCGTTTTCAGCGTTTTGATCGCCTGCTTGCCCACCTGTCTTGTCACTTCGGCGTGCAAGGAAACCTGCTCGTCCTTGGCATCGTTTCGCAGCGTGCCATAGCCAAAGCTGATATATCGTCGTTTTTTCGGTGATTGAAACATCCACTGGGGCATGGGCTGTCCCTCCCTTTTACTTCTGTAATTCGGTTTTGGGTGGTACGGCAATCAAGAATTTGATGGTTTTGCCTTCTGCGGCAAACATATTTTCATGCTCGGTGCGGATATTATCCGTCGGTTCATTTGCGTGCAAATCTTCGGTGCGATAAAGGATTTGCCAGCCACACGCCTCAAAATACTGCACCGACTCATGAAACAGCTCATCGTCATCGGTTTTAAAATGCAACTCGCCGTGCAGAATCGCCTGATACTGCACAAGCTGCCTAGGATGCGTTAGACGACGCTTTTTATGACTGGGCTTGGGCCAGGGATTGCAAAAATTGATGTAGATGCGTTCCACGCCATCTTCCGGCGCAAGCACTTCAGAAATGCGCTCAATGTTCAAAATGGAAAGGCGAATGTTGTCGATCTCTCTGCCGGCCTCTGTAAAGGCGGCTTCTGTTTTGCGCTTTGCCATGCCAAGCATTTCATTTTTGATATCCAGTGCCAGATAGTTGTTTTCCGGGCGGCGTACCGCTGCCTGCGATACCCATCCACCCTTACCACAGCCAAGCTCGACATAAAAGGGCTGTTCGGGGCGGGCAAATTGTGCACGCCACTTTCCGCGCAGTGCAAAAGCATCATTCATGCAGAACGCAGCTGCTTCCAGCTCGGGCTTTGCCCACGGTTTGTGTCGGATCCTCATAACATATGCTCCTTACTTTGATAGAATCGCTGTTTTCTTTTTATTATAGCACATTTCAATGAAAAATGCAACTTGACATTCCATGGAATTTGCAATATAATGTAAGAGATACATTTCACACAAATTTTGCACCGAAAGGAGAATGCCGTATGGATTCTATCGTGATGACACCTCCCTATGATCAGGCGGGATTGCAGCCTCCGGAGCAATCCGCAACATTGACCCCCGTATACATCGAATTTTCAGAAGAAAATGGTAAAAAGCACCGTCCTGCGGTGATTATCTGTCCCGGTGGCGGATATGATTATTGTTCTGAACGTGAAGCATTGCCTGTGGCATATCGCTTTGCAGGATATGGTGTGCAGGCATTCGTGCTGCAATACAGCACCTATCGCAAGCCGTTTCCAATGGCATTGTTAGAGCTTGCTGCGGCGGTTTCGTATGTGCGTACGCATGCAACCGAACTGGAAGTGGATCCTGATCGTATTGCGGTGTGTGGGTTTTCTGCGGGAGGGCATCTTGCAGCCAGTCTTGCCGTGCATTGGAATCATGCGTGGCTGAAAGAAATTTTAGGTGATGCAGCTGTCTATCGTCCCAACGCGCAAATTCTTTGCTATCCTGTGATCACAGCAGGGGCATATACGCATCAAGGCTCCATTGATAATCTCATTGGCACAGCCCCCACAGAGGCGCAGCGCGCGAGCGTGGCGTTAGAGCAGCAGATCGACAGTGACACGCCCCCTGCATTTTTATGGCATACGAGCGATGACGGCTGTGTTTCCGTGCGAAACAGTCTGGATTACATGAACAGCTTGGCCTTGCAGGGGATCCCTTTCGAGGCGCATATCTATCCTATGGGTGGCCATGGGCTTTCCCTTTCGGATGAAACCACCATGTCCGGCCCGTGGCATGATAATCCTGCTTGCGCTCCATGGTTTGATTCCTGCGTTGCGTGGATTCGCCGCGGATACCGATAAACAAACCGCAATGATACGCGATCAAAAATGGATGCGGCTTCGATGCTTTTGTGGGGCGGTGCTTCTTGCCACACTGCTGATGACCTTTGGGTCGATGACCTCTTTTTTGTTTCCACTGCACACCGGCGTCGATCAGAATTGTTTTCTCACCGTAGCAAAGGCAATGCTTGATGGAAAAGTCCTTTATGCGGATATTTATGAGCAGAAAGGGCCATTGCTGTATGCATTGCACCTGCCTGCCGCATTGCTTCCGCAGGGTAGGTTTTTCGGGGTGTATCTGGTGCAAATCGCTTGCTGGGTGTGGATCTTATACGAAATCTACCGTATTGCAAGGCTGTATCTTTCCCACAAAGAGAGCCTGATGACCGCTGCGATCAGCGCACTGGTGATCATAACAGCGTTTTGTTATAGCCGTGGCGACAATGCTGAGGAGTTTTGCTTGCCCATGGTGCTTTCCTCTCTGTATGATCTGCTGGAAGTGTTTCAGCGACAGGGAGATTTCCGAGGCAAGCAGCTCCTTAAAAATGGTGTACTTGCCGGTTGCGTGCTTTGGATCAAATTTACCATGCTGGGCTTTTACATTGGTTGGTGTCTGCTCATTGGGTTTTACCGTTGGAAGCAGCATGGATTTTTCTCTGCTTGCCGTGCGGCACTGCTTGTGCTTGGGGGAATGCTTCTTGCAACGCTGCCGTGGCTGATTTATTTTATTGCCAACGATGCCGTCAGTGAGTGGATGTATGTGTATTTCTATTCGAATATTGCCCTGTATCCGCGCAAAGTCACAATATGGCAGCGCATTGCAGATTTTTTCACAAAGGATATATTGTGGAATCCTGTGATGATGCCTGTCGTGCTGTTGGGTGCGATATATCATGGAAGCGCAAAGATATTGGCGGCAGATCGCTTCAGCCGATGGGCGGTCTCCGTTACGTTGATATCGACCTATGTGTTTGTATTCATTGGTGGTGTGCGGTATCGGTATTATCTGCTGATTCTTGGGGCATTCGTGCCTTTTGGTGTGATCGCCATTTTGCGTATGACCCAGTCGTTGCGAAAAAAATACGCCCCTGACCGTCTTGGCTGCATTGCATTGGCAGGGGGATACCTTGCGACACTGATCGGAGCAGGAAACTGCCTGTATTTCATGGGCAAGCCCTGCTCGTATTATCCGCAGGTGCAGTTTGCGCAGCTGATCGCGTCAACCCCCGGAGCAACACTACTCAATTACGGCTTTTTGGATGGCGGATTCTATCTTATGAGTGGATCTCCGCTTCCTGAAAGTGATTTCTTTTGCCAGTTGAATATCCCGCAGGAAGCATTGCCCCTGATGTATGAGGAGCAGGAACGGTTGATTGCCGAACAGGCGACAGATTATGTGGTGATTCGTTGGGAGCTTGACGGGCATATGGAGGAAGTATACGATGATATCGGTTTGTATGAAAACTACCGCTTGGTAGCAACGACTACCGAATTACATGATGAATATTGTTATGGATTGTGGGAGAAAAGGAAGTAGTGACAGATTAAGGAAGGTGAAATCGTGGGCAATTCAAGCCAATGTCAGAAAATCATACAAGCATATTACGCCCCCGTGTATCGGTATTGCTACACATCGCTTGCATATGATGCAACGGCTGCCGAGGACTGTACACAGGAAGTATTTCTGATTTTTATTCAAAAGCAGCATACGCTGGATCTGTCCACTACTATTTTGCCGTGGCTGTATACAACTGCTAAGGTTGTGATCAGCAATTATCGTAGAAAAAATCCGTGCCATGAAGATTTGCAAGATGTGGAGGGCGTTGAAGATCCGGCGTGTACAGCAAGATTTCTGTGTGCTATGCTACGTAGTTATTTGACGGAAGAAGAATATCGCTTGCTGTATGATTACTATAACGCAGGCTATGCTGATCGTAGCGCAGTTGCTAAACAGTATGGCTTGCAGATCTCACAACTGTATGAAAAGGTCAGCTATATCAAACAAAAGATAAAACGCTTCGCACCAACCAAGAATCGCAATGTTTCCGAGAAAAGAAACGGAGGGGATGACCATGAATAAGCAACAGATCGACCCAACACTCATGCAGAAAATTATGGAGGACGATGACGGCGAGATTCGTGTTGAATTGGAGCAGAAGCTTGAAGCTGAACTTGCAAAACCGGAAGGTGAGATCGATTATGCTTTGGTCACCGAGCTTTCTGAGGCACTTTGCACAACATATGGTGTTGACGAAGTGGAGCTTGCGCGTGGGCAAGAAAAGTGTATTGCAAGGTTGTTCCCGAAGCAAACCTACTGGAAGCATATTGTCAATAAGTGGATCAAACCATTGGCAGTTTGTATGATCGCGATTTGCTCACTGCTGTTTGTGACACATCTGCCAATGCGGAGTTTGGGTGTTGATTTGATCTCGGAAGTTGTGCGTATTGATAACGGCTCAGTGACACTTTTACTGGATGGTAGCCGTAATGCGCATTTGCAGCCTGCAAAGGGGCAGGAAGATCCTTTGGGCATTGCAGATGATCTGGAGATTTTGGGCATTCCGGCATTTTTGCCAAGCGATGTTTCCGTGGAGCTGGAAGAACTGGGGCGTACCATCGACAAGGATATGGAAGAAACCCAAATGACTGTATGGTATCGTTTCAATGAGGGAAGTTTGATTTTCTCTACGGCAGTCATACATGATGCAGAAGACATGAAAAATATATGTGGTGTTCCAACGGAAACTTATCAGTTAAAACAGGAAGAATGCAACGGGATCTACATGATTACGCTGGAAGAAGAGGATCGTTTTCATGCCGTATTTGCGGTTGGAAACGCAAGATATAGTTTTGCTGCGTATGGGGTGGATTTTTCGATCTGCCATGCGTTCATAGAGTCCATTATGACAGAATCGACTATGAGAGAATCCACAAAAAAAGAACCGGATGCTTAGTTTGTTGCCCTTTGATTCAGATTTTCATGACATCGAACACATTCCACTACATCCGGAAAAAGGAGATCCATGCATGACCGAAAAAGAACAAAAATCCGCAGCGAAGGCATTTGCGGAATACTGGAAAGATAAAGGCGATGAAAAGAGCGATACACAAAGCTTCTGGCTCATGCTTCTGCGTGAAGTTTATGGCGTTGACGCGCCTGAAAAATTCGTTCGCTTTGAAAAGCGTGTAAAGGACACCACCACCAATTTCATAGATGTCTACATCCCTGCAACAAGGGTAATGATTGAGCAGAAAACGCTCGGCAAAAATCTCCGCAAGGGCATTATCCAGTCTGACGGCTCTATCCTCTCGCCGTTTCAGCAGGCGAAGCGTTATATCGTAAATTTACCTGTGGACGAGCATCCTCGCTGGTTGATTACCTGTAATTTCGAAGAATTTCTCATTTACAACATGAACAATCCCAACGGCGAGCCGGAGCAGATTCTCCTGAAAGACCTGCCCAAGGAGTTCTACCGCCTGCAATTCCTCGTGGATACAGGCAGTGAACATCTGAAAAAGGAAATGGAGATCTCCTTAAAGGCAGGCGAATTGGTCGGCAAACTGTATGATTCCATTCTGAGGCAGTACAAGAATCCCGATGATCCCGAAACGCTGGGGAGCCTGAACAAGCTGTGCGTGCGTTTGGTTTTTTGCCTGTATGCGGAGGATGCCGGCATCTTTGGCAAGCACGGAATGTTCCACGATTATCTGAAACGCTTTGACCCTCGTGACATGAGAAAGGCTCTGATTGAGCTGTTTCAGGTGCTTGACCAGAAGCCTGCAGATCGTGACCCTTACATGGATGAAGATCTCGCTGCATTCCCATACGTCAACGGCGGACTGTTTGCGGATGAGAATATTGAAATCCCCCGATTTACCGAGGAAATCGTGAACCTTCTGCTGAGCAATGCAAGCGAGGATTTCGACTGGTCGGGCATCTCGCCTACCATTTTCGGTGCAGTGTTTGAGTCTACCTTGAACCCTGAAACTCGTCGCAGCGGCGGTATGCACTACACCTCGATTGAGAACATCCATAAAGTCATTGACCCGCTGTTTCTGGATGCTTTGAAAGCGGAACTGGAAGAAATCAAATCGCTGAAAGTGGAGAAAACCCGTCAGCAGAAACTGCGTGATTTCCGCAAAAAGCTGTCTACGCTCGTGTTTCTCGACCCTGCCGCAGGCAGCGGAAACTTCCTAACGGAGACGTATATTTCGCTTCGCCGATTAGAGAATGACGCGCTCTACGAGGAAAACCCTGGGCAGATGAGGCTTGGCAACCACGATGTCATCCAGGTGAGTATCGGGCAGTTTTACGGCATTGAAATCAACGATTTTGCCGTGACGGTTGCCAAGACTGCGCTGTGGATCGCGGAGAGCCAGATGATGCAGGAAACAGAAAAGCTCATGCAGATTGACCTTGATTTTCTGCCACTGAAAAGCTATGCGAATATTGTGGAGGGCAATGCGCTGCGGACGGATTGGGAGAGTGTAGTTGACAAGAGCAAGCTGTCTTATATTATGGGAAATCCGCCGTTTGTGGGATTTACTTTTATGTCGGCAGAGCAAAAAGAAGATATGCAAAATCTTTTCCCCGGAGTAAAAAATCTTGATTTTGTTGCGGGATGGTATAAGAAAGCCTCTGAATATATAAAAGAAACGAATATCGAATGTGGCTTTGTATCCACAAATTCTATTACTCAGGGCGAAACGGTCAGCAGATTATGGGAATGCCTTGATGTAAAAATCAATTTTGCATACCAATCATTTATATGGAATAGCGAAGCTACCCTTAAAGCTCACGTACATTGTGTAATTATAGGATTTGCCAATAAAAGCCGAAATGTAAAACGAATATATCAAAATGGAACTTGCAAAGTTGTTGAAAATATCAATGCATATCTTTGCGATGCACCTGATATTTTAATTGTCAGCAGAAACAAGCCATTATGCGATGTACCAAAAATGGTTTACGGTAATAAACCAGCAGACGGAGGTTTCTTAATTATCGAGCGAGATGAATATGATGATTTCATTTCAAGAGAACCACAAGCGCAAAAGTATATAAAGCCGCTATTAGGCGCAACAGAATTTATAAACAACAAGAAACGCTGGTGCTTATGGTTGGTAGGTGCAAATCCTGCTGAATTGAAGAAATGCCCTTTAGTATTGGAAAGAATTAAGGGCTGCAAGGAAACTCGTGAAAATAGCATTGCTGCAGGAATAAGAAAGTTTGCAGCAACACCAACATTGTTCGCACAAATAACACAGCCGGAAGGAAAAGAATACATTATTGTTCCAAGACATTCATCGGAAAGTAGACGATACATTCCTTTAGGCTTTGTTTCTCCAGATGTTAAGGTGAATGATGCCGTATTAACTGTACCCGAAGCAACCCTTTATCATTTCGGCGTTCTTACATCTAATGTTCATATGGCATGGATGAGAGCTGTTGCGGGCAGACTAAAGAGCGATTACCGCTACTCCAAAGACATCGTCTACAACAACTTCCCATGGTGTGAGCCGACAGACGAGCAGAAAGCCAAAATTGAGAAAACCGCACAGATGATCCTTGATGCAAGGGCATTGTACCCCGACTGCTCCCTTGCAGACCTCTACGATGAAGCAGTGATGCCGCCCGAACTGCGCAAAGCCCACCAACGCAACGACCGTGCTGTGATGGAAGCGTATGGCTTTTGGGGTAAGCTGAACTCGGAATCAGAATGCGTGGCGGAGCTGATGAAAATGTACCAAAAGCTGACGGAGAAGAAAGCAGCCCTTCCGTAAGGGAGCGCAATATCCTTATGTTTTTTTGTGCTTTCCCCTGTAGGATGTGTATAAAAGCACAGTATCACAGCACAAAAAAGCATTGTATCCACCGGTTGAATATGCTATAATACAAGCGGAGCAGGCGAAAATCTGCTCCGCTTGTTGTATGAACGGCAAGCAACAGGGAAATCGAAAAAATATATTTGGGGGTTCAAGATGAAAACACACAAAAACTTGATCAAGACCATTGCCTTTGTCATGGCTTTGGGCATCTGCTGCGGCAATGTCACAGCGGATTACGCCAATGTTCCGCAGAATGCATTGGTGGCGCAGGCAGCCAATACGGGTAACCGCATTCTGGTTGATTTGGACAAGAACGACGGCAGAAAAGCATCCTATGCGAGAAATGCTGTCAACTGGATCATCGATAGTGATTCTTCTATCACCAAGACGATCAACGGCGTTACATTCAAACTGACGGCAAGTGGCGGTTCACTGCGCGGTGAAAACAACAAAAAGTTACAGCTGATGAGTGGACTGTATTCCTACTTGACCATGGACGGCGCAACAGTGGATGCTGACAACGGCGGCGTACTGACCCTTGAAATTTCCGGGCTTTCAGATGGAACGCATTCACTGAAAACATATCACAGTGCCACGGGCAGTGAATCGGTCAGCGGCATCAGTGTTTCGGCAAGCGGTGGCACTTCTATGAGTGGCATTGCCTGCCCGAATCAGGTGAAAACGCCCGATGATGCAGGGCTTGGCTATGTGACATTCAGTGGCACATCTACAACGATCACCATCAAGGCAAGCAGTGGCAATGCATGGCTCAACGCCTTTGAACTGGATGGTGGTGATCCCATCAACGGTATCCATCATGCATCCCCTGCCGATCAGGAAGCGCATTTGGAAATAGAAGATGGTCTGAGCTGGCAAGCAGGTAAGAATGCTGCAAGCCATAACATCTATATTGGCACAAATTATGATGATGTGTATAACGCAACCACTGCTTCCGGTTGTTATAAGGGCAATACGACAGGCACTTCTTATGCACTGGATGATTCTTATTTGTCCGTCTACACATACTATTGGCGTGTGGATACGATTGACAAAAATGGTAATGTGATCAAAGGTTCGGTGCTTTCGTTCAATACTACAAGACTTGCCTTCCCAACTGCTGAGGGCTATGGTCGCTATGCAAGAGGCGGTCAAGGCGGCGTTGTGGTGCATGTAACCAATCTCAATGATAGCGGCGAAGGCTCTCTACGCTGGGCACTTTGTGACGAACAGTGGCAAACCGATGATTGGAAGGGCGTACCAAGAATCGTTGTGTTTGATGTGGGTGGCGTGATCGCTCTGAAGAGTAGGCTATGCATTCCCGATAATGCCGGCAGTGTCTATATTGCTGGGCAGACAGCCCCCGGTGACGGCATTACACTGATCAATTATGATTTTGGTGCAATGGGCAGCTCTGATGTCGTCATTCGTGATATTCGTGTGCGTGTGGGTGACATGAACGGCTCCTCTCACGGTGGCATGGGGCTTTCCAGCTGCAATCATACAATCATTGACCACTGCTCCATTTCATGGGCAACCGATGAGGGCTTCAGCTCTCGTCAGGCGCAAAATATCACCTTCCAGTGGAATATCATCGGCGAATCCCTCCACGATTCCGTACATTATGATGGTGACAGAACCGGCACGGAAACCCACGCCTTTGCGGCATCCATTGGTGGATATACAGGTAGCTATCACCATAATCTGCTAATTGATTGTACCGGTAGAAACTGGTCTTTGGCAGGTGCGATGGAGCAGGATGCCGTGACCTATGGCGGACAGGCAGATATTCGCAACAATGTGGTATACAACTGGATGGATCGTACCACAGATGGTGGTGTACGCCGTCTCAACTTCGTCAACAACTATTATAAAGCAGGGCCTGTTTCCAATACGAGTCTGCACGTGGTTTCCACGGATGGCAACGAGTTGAACACCTCTGATATGCAGATGATGTATGTTTCGGGTAATGTCATGCAGAATTATGACGGCACTTTTTCACTAAAAGCCACCGATGATGCATGGGCACTGGGCAAGGCGAAATCAGGCGGAAAGAATTCTACCGATGCAGATGTCAGAAGTGATACACCGTTCTTTGAATCCTTTGTGGAAACAGAAACCGCCGAACAGGCCTATAAGAGCGTTTTGGCATATGTTGGCGCAGGTGGTACCTCTGCAACGGGTAGAGATTACATCGACAGTCGCTATATCAGCGAGGTCACAAACGGTACATATACTTACACCGGCAGCAAACAAGGATTGAAGGGCATCATCGACAGTCAGGATGATGCAGGTGGTTACCCGAACAGTTCCAACTTTGCCCATAGCACTGACGGTGTATGCAATTCCAAGAACGATACCGACCGTGACGGTATGCCTGATGCATGGGAGCTGGAGCATGGTCTTGACCCGAATGATGCCTCTGATGGTGCAAAAATCAGTCTTTCTGATGAAGGCTATACCAATGTGGAAATGTTTCTGAATGAGCTTGCAGGTGATCCCGTAGTATACGGTACCGGTATTGACAGCAATACCCCTGCGGTGATCGATGAAGCATACAAATATACTATCACCAACAGCAATAGCGGATTGCCCCTTTCCATTGCAGCTGCCACAGAAAGCGCAGCTGTACAGAGTATCGACGGCTTTACCGGTTGGACTGTGCAGGCAGCCGATGATGGCTACTATGCCATCTGCTCTGAGGCGGGGGACGGCAAAACATATTACCTGAATGTGGCGAACGCTTCTGCAGCAAATGGTGCAGCGATTACAGTTACTACAGGCAGTCTAACCGATGCAAATCTGTTCCGTTTTGTGAAAAACAGCGATGGTAGCTATACGATTTATACCAAAACCAGTGATGCGACATCCTGTTTGGGAATCGGTTCCGGCTCTAAGGAGGATGGTGCAGCGGTCATTCAGTGGGAAAGCGACAAATCGGCAAACCAGAAGTGGGTGCTGCAAATCAAATATGATCCTATTGTAGGCGATCTGATTCAGGCTTTGGATGTCCTGGATACTGATATGTACACGCTGTGGAGCATTGATACGAACTTGACCGTGGGCGATGCGCTGTTTTCTGACCGTGATGTGACCTACGCCGATATTCCTGACGCATTGTTGGGTGCAGAGGTTGTTCATACGCCATGTGACGCAAAGGGCGCAACCGATGATCAGGCGATCATCACCGCAGCAAAGGAGATCACTTTGTATGTGGCTTTGGATCAGCGTGTAAGTTCTGTACCGACATGGCTTTCCACATGGACAAAAACGGATATGACCATCACAAACAGCAATGATGTGGTATTTGATCTCTATGCAGTGGATGTCAGTGCAGGGGAGACGGTCACCATCGGTTGCAATGGTCAGAGCGCAGGCTGCGTGAATTATACGATTCTTGCAACAGAGCGTAGCACAGAAGCCACCGTGGATTATGGCGATGTCAATTGTGACGGAAAAGTGACCATCAGTGATGTGGTGCTGCTCAGTCGCTTCCTTTCGGAGGATAAAGCCGCGATAGTTACTGCGCAGGGTCTGCTGAATGCAGACTGCTACTATGATGGCGCACAAACTTCCGATGATTCTGTTATGATCCTACAGTATCTTGCATCGCTGATTCCTTACGAAGATTTAGGCCCGCAAAGCGAAATATAGTTTTCGATGAAACGGTGTGGCAGCCATAGAGAAGAAGTCTTGGCGATGATCGATGCAGGAAAATTGATTTCTGAAGCGTAAGATCCTGGTCGGATCGTTGCTTCTCACGAGAGATCTCAGAGGGACATTGACAAAGAAGGAGATGGATCGACATGATGTTTGATTGTGGATTTTCGAAGGGAAACAGCCGATTTCGATACCGTGCAGGTGGGTTGCTCATACATGACGGAAAGATACTGTTTTGTGAAAATGCGGTTGGTGGGTACTTTTATATCCTCGGTGGCGGGGTACATATGGGTGAAACATCGGAACACTGCATTGAAAGAGAGTTTCTTGAGGAAACCGGCATTCATGCAAGGGCGAAGCGTCTTGCGGTCGTTTGCGAGAATTTCTTTTGTGGAGCACTTGGAGAGGACTGCCACACACTGGAATTTTATTATCTTATGACAGCGGAAGCGGATGAGATAGAAAATTGTAAACGTACCACGGATATCGGAGAAAATCTGGTGTGGCTACCGATCCAAAAGATTCCGGAGTGCGAAGTGAAACCGGATTTTATCAAGAAATCCATTGATGAAATCATCTGCGGAAATGAGATCTTGCACGTGGTGAATGAAAGTGACAGGCGTTTGAGTATGGAAAAGTGGATGCTCGGCAAACGCATTACCGTTACCGTAGACCGTCCCCTTGGCAGCTATCATCCTGAATACAAAGATATGTATTACCCTGTGAATTATGGTTTTATCAAAGGCATTATCGCACCGGACGGAGAGGAACAGGATGCGTATATTCTCGGTGTAAACAAACCGGTAAAGGAGTTTACGGGCAGAGTGATTGCCATTATCCATCGCGCTGACGATGTGGAGGAGAAATGGGTGGTTGCACCGGACGGGATGATATTTACGAAGGACGAAATCATAGATGCGGTGTACTTTCAGGAACAGTATTTTCGTTCGGAAATCGTGACAGAATGAGACATTTGTATAGAATATATGATTGATCACCATCGAACATAAAACAATAATAAAGCCGCCTTTGACGTGCAATCACAGGCGGCTTCTTTTTACATACACAGCTATGACCATGGCAAATGCACGATTTGCGGTCACTTTGGAAACGGCATCCGTTTTTGCTTTTGCTATAGCAGTGG
This sequence comes from uncultured Ruminococcus sp., assembly GCA_964392175.1. Classification (GTDB taxonomy): domain Bacteria; phylum Bacillota; class Clostridia; order Oscillospirales; family Ruminococcaceae; genus Firm-04. The sequence goes on along the minus strand of CAYMOJ010000001.1, from coordinate 33,393 downwards.
GGTAACTCGCTACCGGTGCATGATCATAGATATAGAAAAAGACTGCACAGCGACCGCTGCACAGCCTTCCTGTTCATGAATCGCAGGGAATCAGTCGATTTCAACCAAAACCTTAAGATTTTCGCGGGCGGCACCTGCACGCATTACGGTACGAATCGCCTTAGCAATTCTACCTTGTTTGCCGATGACTCTGCCCATATCCTCAGTGGCAACGGACAAATGCAGCACGATGAAACCTTCATCATTCGGCTCATCCTGTGTGACCTTGATTGCGGTTTTATCTGCAACCAAACCCTCTGCGATGGCATACAACAGCTCTTTCATGTTCGGTTCTCCCATTGGTGATTGTTCTGCTTACACGCGCGCCTTACAGAATACCCTGTTTCTTCAGGATGACTCTGACGGTGTCGGTAGGCTGTGCGCCGTTTGCCAGCCATGTCTTAGCCTTATCAGCATCAACCTTTACCACAGAAGGTTCTTTGGTGGGGTCATAGTAGCCCAACTCCTCGATGAAGCGACCATCTCTGGGATATCTGCCATCAGCAACGACAATACGGTAGAAAGGAGCCTTCTTGGCGCCCATTCTTCTCAGACGAATCTTAACTGCCATTTTTATTTCACCTCCGATAAACAATATTGTTATATCAAAGCGGTATTATCCGCGATGAAACGTAATGAACTACAAATGCTACATTCCCATTCCAGGGAATCCACCCATGCCACCGTTTTTATCCATCATTGCCATTTGCTTGCGTAATTTACGACCCATGGCTTTATTCTTCATCAAACTCTTGCCGCCGCCCATTTTTTTCATCAGCGATTGCATCTGTTCAAACTGCTTGAGCAAGCGGTTGACATCTTCGACCTTTGTACCACTGCCCTTCGCGATTCTGCGCTTGCGAGAAGGATTGATCATTGATGGTTTTGCGCGCTCTGCGGGTGTCATAGAAGTGATCATTGCCTGTACTCTGCCGAATTGCTTTTCATCAACATCCAACTGATCGACCTTATCGCCAACGCCAGGCATCATAGAGAGCAGGCTTTTGATGCTACCCATTTTCTGAATCTGTCTGATTTGTTCCAGCAGATCGTTCATATCAAACTGATTTTTTTGCAGCTTTTGTGTGAGCTTTTCGGCTTCTTGTTGTGAATAAACCGTTTCCGCCTTCTCAATCAATGTGAGCATATCGCCCATACCCAAAATACGGGACGCCATACGCTCAGGATGGAATTGTTCAAATTCATCCAGCTTTTCGCCCATACCCACAAACTTGATGGGTTTGCCCGTTACGGACAGCACGGAAAGTGCCGCGCCGCCTCTGGTATCGGAATCCAGCTTTGACATCAACACACTGTGAATGCCGAGTGCGTCATCGAATGCCTTTGCAACATTGACCGCATCCTGACCCGTCATGGCATCTACCACCAGCATGATCTCATGAGGCTGTGCTACCGCTTTGATTTCCTTTAGTTCGTCCATCAGTTTTTCATCGATATGCAGACGACCTGCGGTATCAAGAATGACCAGGTCATGGTTATGATCTGCGGCATAACGCAAGCTTTGCTTTGCGATATCCACGGGATTGATCTGTCCCATTTCGAATACTGCCACGCCAGCCTGTTCACCCACGATTTTCAACTGATCAATCGCGGCGGGGCGATAGACGTCGCAGGCGACGAGCAAGGGGTGATGACCTTCTTTTTTGAGGTGCTTTGCAAGCTTTGCGGCGTGGGTGGTTTTACCGGAGCCCTGCAATCCGCACAGCATCATTACGCAGGGTGGCTTGGAAGGAAAATTGATACGAGAATTGGCATTGCCCATGAGCGCACAAAGTTCCTCGTTCACGATTTTGACTACCTGCTGTGCAGGGGTCAAGCTTTCCAGTACGTCGCTGCCAATGGCACGCTCAGTGACCTTGCTAACAAAATCCTTCACGACCTTGTAGCTGACATCGGCTTCCAGCAGTGCCAGACGAACCTCACGCATGGCTTCTTTCACATCTGCCTCAGTGAGTTTGCCGCGAGAGCGCAGCTTTTTGAATACCTGATTCAGTTTACCGGACAGACCTTCGAATGCCATGTGGGATTCCCTCCTTTGCTGCTTTGCAGTATGTGGTTATGATTACAGCAGTGCCTTGCCTTGCTGCGCAGCGTTGGCAATGGCATCTGCGATTGCGGTTGTTTGCGCTGTGCCCATTTCTTTGAGCTGTACGCTGTAGTCTTCAATGGTTTCAAACAAGGTGTAGCACCGTTGCAAGCGATGTGCAAGCCCCATCTGCTCTTCAAAGCTTAGCAGCTGGCGTTCTCCGCGCCGAATGCTATCATGCACTGCCTGACGAGAAACGCCCAATGGTTCCGCCAATTCGGCGAGGGAAAGATCCTCGTCATAATATCCTTCCAGCAGATCACGCTGCCGCTTGGTCAACAGACTGCCATAGCAATCCAGCAACAGAACAAAATCCAGATTTTTCATTGTATTCGTCCTCGCATTCTGAATTGCTGTCATAGTGCAGACCTTTACACGCAAGACTATTATATCAGCTTTTGATGTAAAAGTCAAGCACTTTACACTTTTTTTCTATTTTGCCGTGGCAAGCGGCTATATGTTGCGCGCTTTTGTAGATTTTTCACAACCAATGAGCGTGAAAAAAGGCTGCGAGGCATGAATTGCTCCGCAGCCAAAACAATATCAAATCAAAAAGAAGGAAAGAAGTTTCGGTAACATCGCACAGAACCGGTAGACGGTCTTTGCGTGAGGCTACCGTTAGAAAGGAGAAGTTGGAAAACAAAGTATGGAGGGTATGGAGGTATCAAAGGTTACCGGTAGTCAAGCCTGCCAATATTTTTAGAATGCCTGCAGCGTCATTACCATCTACTTCACCGGATAAATCCACATCGGCATTGGTCATCCCTTGGGCAGAGATCAGGGCACCCTTATCTTCTGCAAGAAAACGGTTGAGCAAAATCACATCGTTGACCTTGACATCGCCATCGCAGTTTACATCACCCAACAACGTCGCTGTTAATTCTGCCGTGGTTGTGGTAGTAGTCGTAGTAGTTGTGGTGGTTGTAGTGGTTGTAGTAGTCGTAGTGGTTGTAGTAGTGGTAGTGGTAGTAGTGGTTTCTTCAACAGAGTTGTAGTAAACGGTGATATCGGTCAGGGTGACACTATCTACATTCTGACCATACCAGTAGCCAAACAGCACATTGCCATAAGTGTTATCCACATAGCCTGCCACGCCATCGGGCAGTATCCACATGATTTCGGCAGTGTCGTCCTCCTCATTGAGGATGGCATAGCTATTGCTCATGTAGAAGTAATCACTGGTTGCTGCGGTACAATCTTCGGTAACGGATACGCCCATACCGAACACGATCTTACCAAGAGCAGAAGTACCTTTGATGGTGAACTTGAGCGCCTGAACGTGATCGTTCTCGGTCACATCTAACTTGGAGAGTGCAACCTGAACGGAGTTGGTGGTATCAGAGCCTGCGGTGATCTTCTCGGAAGCACTGACAGATGTCTGATTCGAATAGGGAATGGTTTTTTCAAGGGTGTAAGTGCAGGTTGCGGCGGTCAACGTAACTTCGTCCAGATCGCCGTACCAATACTGCAAAGAAACGGTATCTGAGGCAGCGGTGGTTGCATAGGGCTGTACATCTGTAGGAACATCCCATGTTACTTCAAGCCACTTGCCGCAGTCCTTCAGTGTCGTGCCCTTGCCAACTTCGATTTCAAAATCGACATCATCAGCATCATCGCCGTGTTCGTTATACCAGTAGCCATTCTTGCCCAGAGCAGCTTCTGTATCAGCAGGAGAATTTTGCACGACATTCATACCACATCCATACATGAAGGTGCCAATATCCTCATCGGCTTCCAGTGTAAAGGTAAAGGATTGCAGTGTGACACCGTCGCCGGAAGGCACACCGAACTCGCTGTACTTGATCTTGTGGCTATTGATTGGGTCGCCCTCTTTCCAGGAGGAAACCTCATTTTCATCAAGATATTGATCCTCATCATACCCCTGTGTCAGCAGTGCGTCGATGTCGTCCACAGTGGTTGCAAGGGTTGCTGTGATTGTCGCAGTACCGTCTTTGTTGTCGGTGAAGGTATAGGTGCCGCTTTTTGTATTGGCGGTACCGGAGGGAGTGCTTGGTGTATCGGGGGTCGTTGTGCCGCTAGCGGTATTGGATACTTTATCCACGGTCACTGTGCCACTGGAATAGTTGCGGAACTCATACTTGCCGGGGTACTGGTCGGACTTCGGGTTATAGCTCAGATCCAGGCTGGAAACATCAATGGAAATGGGCGTAGAAACACCTGCTTCAAGCTGAATTTCTGTTCCCTTGCCTTCAGAAGCAAAGCCAGAGCCTGTATACTCATACCAGTAGGGCGAGGATGCTGTGCCGATGCCAAAGCCGTATGAGAAGGTGATATCGGTTGCACTGGTGACATACACCACAATGGTATCCAAATCAGAAGTTGCAAGTTCTGCCGTATAGCCGAGGTAAACATCATCCTTGGCGAGATTTTGTCCCACGGTAACAGTTGATGCAGATGCAACCGATGTGGGGAATGTGGCAATCGCAGCAGTCAGACATACACTCAATATGCCTGAGAGCAGCCGCTTGCCCTGTGTGGTTCTGTTCATAGAAAACCCTTCCTTTCCAAATGCCGGATGTGCCGTTGCGACTGATTTTGCGACGCAGGCACACATCATAACAAGAATAAAATACCACGAAAATTATAACACATTATGGATTTTTTATGAATGCAATATGAACTTTGTGAATTTCGGATGAAAATTCTGCTTATTTTTGAAAAAAACAGAGTGAAATGGAGTGCTATCGGACTTTGCCACACTGCAACAAAAAGCCCTTTCCAAACGGAAAGGGCAATGTGACATTTTTTCTAATCGGTGTGGGGAACTGCGCGGTATATTTGCTGCATCTCCTGCATTTTGCCACAGCTAAAGCGACCTTCCGGGCAGTGCCCTGTGGTATAGCAGCTCGGCCCGAATTGGCGAAATACTTCGCCGTGCTCCCGCAGTGCAAGGAGCAATGCTTCTGCTACTCCACGAATTTCCCACTGGGCGCGATTGCAAGTGCGCAGTGCAAAGAAATGCTGCAATTCTCTGCCGTTCATGGCGCAGGTGCAGTCTAAAAGATTGCCTGCCATGGCAAAATATTGTAGTGCTTCTATGGGCATTCCCATTGCAATCAACTTACGCACAGATTGCGTATTTTGGGCAAATGCAGCATGATACAGTGCAGAAGCCTTCGGATGATCCGCGATGGTTTGTGGCAGCACATAACGGTTTGCTGTTAGCGCTTGCAAGATTTGTGGGACTAGTACAGATTGTACCCGATGACGCACCAGATGCGTTACAGCAGCGAGGGATAATCCCTGAATGGTAAAGAGTGCCTGTATCAGTTCCAGTTCACGAGGTCGCTCTGCGGTAACGAGCTCTTTGAGTGAGAGCGGTGCAAAATCGGCTGTTATCGCACCATTCGCTGCTGCTGCCGATTGCACGATCATATCAGCATTGGGCGTAACGGAATGCAGGATCACCTGTGCTTTTTCTACTGAAGGATCGGGAATGGTGGGTACGGTTTGTGGCAGGACATAGCGGATATCCGGTGTGCGGTTCTCGTACCGAGGACGCAGACCATTCAGCAAGCTGGGGAAATACTGTTCGAATTGCGCTTTCAGCTGCGTGCCGATGACGATCAATTCGGGTACGCAGCTTCCTCTGCCCCATAGCATCGTTGCGATCATATGAGCAAGTTCGCGGGCATTCATCGTGCAATAGAAATTGCTGCGAAAGCAATAGGGCAGCACAAAGCGGGCATCCTCTTTGGGGATATCCAGCGCAAGGAGCTGGGTGTAGGTATCAAACAGCGAAGCCATATGCGTACGGTAGGGTGCAACGCATGGTTCGGGCATTGCCGGCTGATAGAATCCCGTATTAGAGAAGTCTACATAGCGGCGAGACTGCACTGTGTAGGATGCCAAACGAAACTCGATAACAAATTCTTCGGTGCAGACGCTTACATTATCAAACGCAACGGTAAATACAGCGTGCTCTACCACAGACTGATGCCCCGAAGCAACGACCTTCTGAATGAGCATGCTGTTGTTTTCCTTTTCTTTTGAGCGCTCCAGAATGGAAAGTGCTGTGCCTTGCGTTGTAGAAATTCTTGCAGATGCAGCGCAAACCAGTTCACCTGCACTGGCGTGTGAAACGATCTGTACTTTGAGCTGATCCATATGGGTGACCTCCTGTTCAGTCAAATAGCAGGCATGACTCTGCCACCGGAAACAGGAATATATGCTCCCGTGGTAAAGCTTGCAAGGGGTGACGCTAAAAAAGCGCACATCTGTGCGATTTCTATATCTGTGCCTCGTCTGCCGAGGGGTACACTGCGGTCATAATCCGGCTGTACTTCGGTATGATTTTTGCGGTCGTTTTCGGTGATTGTCCAACCGGGTGCTACCTGGTTGACCGTAATCGCATGGGAACCCAGCTCCTTTGCGAGGCAACGTACCAGACCATCCAGACCGCGTTTTGCAGCAGTATAAGCCGCACAGTTTGCTTCCGCCATTGCCGCACATTCGGTGTTGATTACTACAATCCTGCCGCCTTGTTCTGCTGCAATCATATCGGGCACAAATGCCTTGGCCATGTGTACGGTCTGCATAACGCAGGACTGATACTGACTATCGAAATCTGAGAGGGGTTGTTCCAATACGGAAGTCCATGCATATTGGATCACCGCATTATGCACGAGAATATCTGCAACGCCAAGCTTTGCACGTATCTCTTCATGCATATGCTGCACATCCTCAGATTTGGTAATATCGCCGCATACGGTAATGATGCGACGGTTCGTTTCGGCACGCAGACTTTCTGCAAGGGCCTCTGCCTGTTCTTTTCCGTGATAGTAGTGTAATGCAAGATCGGCACCGCACTGTGCAAATATCCGCGCGATGACACGTCCCAGCATCCCGGATGCTCCCGTGATCACAGCGATATGTCCGTGCAAATCAATTTTTAGCATGGCAAAAAACTCCTTTTGGAAGATGCTGAGACCCATATGCCTTTATTTGTGGCAGATGGTACTGTATCTGCTGTATCTCATGGCTATTTGGTATACAAATGGCCATGAGATGTGCATCAGGCAGTAAAAGTTGCAAAAAGGCGTAGGCATCTGCTTGGGGATGGCAAAAAGTGATGGTATCGTCGTGAATGGCAAATGCGATCTCTGCAAGGGGCAAGCGAATTCCTGCACCGATGCATTTCCCGTAGGCTTCTTTCAAAGTCCACAGTCGTGAAAAATCGTAGGGGTTGTGACCGGAGCTTGTCAGAAAGATCTGCTCCGCGCCACTGCATATTTTTTTGACAGTGCGGCTATTGATTGCACGGGGCGATTCGCAATCCACACCCACGGGCAGAGTTGCAACCGCGCATATTGCCAGCCCTTTGCAGTGCGAGATGTTGACAAACAGGGGCACATTCGCCAGATAGGGCTTCCCCTGTAGGTCACGGAGCATTCGACAGTGCGGTTGATGCCAGTCGGTGGCGAGTGCGGAAGAAAGCAGATCAAGAGCAGTCAGATGGGAAATGCGATTTTTCTGTTCTTTTGGGATATCTTCATTCAGTGAAGTGGCGTACAAGCGTAGTATTTGCTTGTTGTCGGTACCAATGAATGTGCAAATCCGTTGCATTAAAAGCCCAGATCCTCAGCAACCAGAATCACTTTGATGCGGTTTGGGATTCTTTGCCATGCATTTACCACATAGCTACAACAAATGCGCTGTTCGCTGTGGCAGCCATCCTGCATTTCGCCGTTGATGCCTGCGCACACACCGCATCTCGCACAGGGTGTTTCCTGCGAAAGTCGCATGGTGTTCACGGGGGCTGCCACGCGCTTCACACGGTTTATGGCTGCCTCCAGCGTAGGCACGATCTTGTTTGCGCCCGCAACGACGATCACAGACTTTGGCCCAAAGGTTAGAGCTGCTATACGATTTGCGTTGCCGTCTACATTGTATAATGCACCGTTTTCGATGATTGCATTGCTGCTGCAAAGAAACACATCTGCGGAAAAGACCTTGCGGTAGAGGTCACCAATTTCCTCGGGTGCGCATTGCGCTCTATCCAGATATTGGTAGTCACCACTGCGCAGCAACTCTATGATGCCACATTCTTTCAGTGTTTCCGAACCGCCGCTTGCGATCACGGCACCCTTGGGTAGCATGGAGCGTACCATCTCCAATGCTTCTTCTCTGGTTTTCACCCAGTGTGCGTCCATGCGGTTCATGCAAAGTGCGTCCGCTACGCGCTCCAGCTTCCGATACAAATGTGCTTGCACAAATTCGTTCATTCTCATGCATCCTTTCTGATAATAAAGGGGCAATGAAAACTTGTTCTCATTGCCCCTTGCTTGCAGTATTAGCTAAGACCGTAGTAGTAGCTATAGTAGCTTTGCATCAATGCTGCCTGATATTCAACGACATCCACATCCAGTACCTTATAGCGCTTGTATGCCTTTTCGTTGCGCTGTTCGGTAAATTTGCTGTAGACATCTTCGCTCATCATCGATTCAAACTCATCGTAATAGATGGTAGAGCGGATCGACTCCTTCGCGCTGTTGCTCCACAGATCGTTTTCGGTCATACGATCTTGGATATCCATCTTCATGACGATATAATAGCACTCATCATCTTTGATGAGGGTCGGTTCGTTGTAGGCAGTATCCGCATCGGCGACCCACTCATAGACCTTCTGGCAGGGGGTGTATGTGGGGGCGGTAGTAGTTGTTGTTTCTGCGCCCTCAGGCTCCTCGTTTTCGGTTGCGGAGGTGCTGACAACGACAATCACTTCCTCGTCCACATCATAGCCCAGAGCATTGGTGGTAGTGGTGGTTGTGGTTGCAGATGTGCCGGTGCCGGTGGTATCCGTTGTTTCTGCGACGGTGGTTGTAGTCGTTGTTGTGGTAGTTGCCGCAGGGGAGGTTGTTGTTTCGCCTACCACAGTTGTTTCCGTGGAGTCGGTGGTCTCTTCTGCGGAGGTTGTTGTCTTTTCGGTGGTGGTGATTTTCGCTGTGGTTTCTGTTGTTACAGTAGAGCCGTTTTCATCGGTGGTGGTAACTGCCGCGTTGGAAAGTGAAGTGATATAAGCTTCATGCTCTTCGATGAGATAGTCAAACTCTTCCATCAGATCGGCTTCGTTATCGGATTTTTTCTCCAACCGTGCCAAATAATCCTTCGCCATTTTTTCGATCTCGGTCTTGCCGTCTGCTTTCAGCAGATTGCCTTCGCCATCCTTGAGCGGCATAGAGATATATTTGTAACGCAGATAATGCTCGGCATAGTAATCATAGAGGGTATCCTCCTGCACGCCTACAGAGCCACCCTCACCGTAGTATGCCTGCCAAATCAGGCTGAGCTTTTTCTGGGAGGTGAGGATATCCTTTGCAGACTGTTCGCTGATGCCACTGTCTTCAAAGAACTCGGCGAAAAAGGTAAGCGTACCTGCAAGGCTGGAATCCACCTCTGCAATGTCCTCTCCGGAAAGTTCCAGCCCCAGACGTTCAAACTCGCGCTGGATCGCCACATATTCAATGCAGGATTCGGTCGCCTTGTTCTGGATCCATTCTTCGACAGAGATATCATCAATGGTGGTATGCTTCAAGATCTTCTTGATGTCCTTGGTGGTTTCGCAGTCCTGGAAAGATTCACCGTTTTCGGTTGCCACAGAGATGGCATCGTTATAGGCGTTGACCACATAATAAAGGTAGATACCCGCACGAACATCATAGCCGTCTATGGTCATTGCGATGCCGGTATCCTCACCGCAGGCAAAGCAGGTGAACGCCATACAAAGCGTGGTGGCTGCGGCGGTAATGCGCTTCCAGAGTTTCATGGGAATCGGTTGCCTCCTTGTGCAAAATAATCAGATACACTTCATTATACATGATTTTTCTGAAAAAGTCCAGTGTTTTTTTGATTTTCATCAAATTTTCAATGACTTTGCCCATTTTTTGCTGAAGCGGTCGTGTCAGATATCAAAATACGGTTGCCAATTGCCGCAAAATATGCTATACTAAAGGTAACACCACGCAAGCATACCATCGAATACGAGAGGAAGTGCCCTTGATCATGGCAATGGAAAACACAAAAAATGAACAGCTTGCCGTCTGGCAGAAAATGCATACGATCCTTTGCGGTTTTTCGCATACACCCAAAGCCTTTGTGCAGAGCTTCGGTTGCCAACTGAATTTCTGCGACGGTGAAAAATACAAGGGTATTCTTGCCGATCTTGGCTATACACTGACGAATACTCCCGAAGATGCCGATGTGATTCTATTTAATACCTGTGCTGTGCGTGCTCATGCGGAATCTCGTGTGCTGGGCAGACTGGGCACTTTGAAGCCTTTGTACGAGCGCAATCACAACCTGATTATCGGGCTTTGTGGCTGTATGGCAGAGGAAGAAGCGGTACGCGCACAGATACAGAAATCGTATCCCTTTGTAAGGTTGATTCTCGGTGCCGGCGCAATGGAGCATCTCGCAGGGGCGTTGCTGCGCATTTATGCGGGCGAAAAGCGTCTAACCGTCACCGAAATCATGGGGACACCCGATGAAGCCTTGCCTACTGTGCGGGAAAACAGTTTTATGGCAAGTGTTCCGGTAATGTACGGCTGCAATAATTTTTGTACTTATTGTATTGTGCCCTATGTGCGTGGGAGAGAACGAAGCCGCCGACCTGAAGCAATTATTGCCGAGGTGCAGCAGCTTGTAAAAGATGGCTACAAGGAGATTTTGCTGTTAGGGCAGAATGTAAACTCCTACGGCAAGGATCTGGAGCAGCCCATGCATTTTCCGGAGCTGTTGCAGCAGCTTGATGCGATTGAGGGCGAGTATTTTATTCGTTTTATGAGTTCGCATCCTAAAGATGCAACACCTGAGCTAATTGATGTCATGCTGCGCTCCACGCACATTGAGCATCATCTGCATTTGCCTGTGCAAAGCGGCAGTGATGCGGTATTGCAGGCGATGAATCGTCGCTATACGGTTGCACAGTATTTGCAGCTAGTGGATGACACCAGAAAAAAAGCACCCGATTTTTCCTTTTCCAGTGACTGCATTGTGGGATTTCCTACAGAAACGGACGCTGATTTTGAACAGACCCTTTCGCTGATCCGCCATGTTCAGTATGATAATCTCTATACATTTATATACAGTCCACGACCGGGTACCAAGGCTGCATCCTATACGCAGTGTTCTTCTCCCGATGCCATTGCAGAGCGTATGCAGCGTATGCTGACCGAACAGCGAGAAATTTCTGAGGAGTTTAACAAACGGTTTTTAGGCAAAGTCTGCACGGTGCTGATTGAAAAATACAATGCAGAAACGAAAAAGCTGGTGGGCAAGAATCGCCATGCAATGAATGTGGAATGCGACGGTGATCCATCCATGGTAGGCGCGATGGTGCAGGTGAAAATCACTGCTGTGAAAAATTGGGCACTTGGCGGTACTATCGTTTGAAGGATTGGATTGATCACACTGCACTGATGGCACAGATGCGCTGCCAGGTTTTGGGACAGAATTGCCATGATGCAGTCCCGGCACTTCAACGACTGTTCACGGTGCTTTCGAGTGATTTTCAGCAGGATTTCACGCATTACTCACAAGGTGGGGGTAGAATATACTTGTAACGCAAGGGGGCGTGTGGTCATCGAGCATTGGCTGCAAAAAAACGCTTCCTTGTGATACAACCAAAGTTAGCAGGTACTTTTTTCCTTTCTGTTTTCCCTCACCGAAAAAAGACAGTCCCCATGTCTTTTTCTCCTACATCCTTTTATGTGCAAGATGGCGTATCATTCTCTTACCCACCCTTTGAGATGATGCGCTGTTTTGCTCTTTTTTTAGCACAAAAAAACGGTCAAGCACGTCAAAGCCTGACCGTTTTATTGACTATCACATGGATTTTCCAAAATACTTATGTCTGCAAATCGATCGATAAAGGATTTTCGCGGATGGGTACAGCAGTGCGCGGTAGCGTGACCATAGCCTTGAACAGATCACCGTCGATCTGTAGCTGCAATTCGCCTTTTTGTAAGCGTGTCAGATCTTTGGCAATGGAAAGCCCCAGTCCGCTGCCTTCGGTATTGCGAGAAGCATCGCCACGTACGAAACGCTCGGTCAACTCATCGGGGGAGATATGCAGCACCGCCTGTGAAATATTCCGTATCGTCACGCAGACGCTGTCCGTACCTTTGATCACATCTAAGTACACGCGAGTGTTTGGCATGGCATATTTTGCCACATTTCCCAGTAGATTATCGAATACGCGCCATATAAGCCTACTGTCGGCGGTAACGAACAATTCTTCTTCCGGCATATTGAGAAGGATCTGCAACTTCTTTTCGCTGAAGCGCGGTTCAAATTCGGCAATCAGCTGCTCTGTCAGTACCTGTATGCTGGTAGGCTGCAAGTCCACTGTGATATTCCCTGTTGATGCCTTGGATGCCTCTACCAAATCTTCGGTCAGCTTTTTCAATCGCGCCGATTGTCGTTCCAACACATCAAGATATTCAACAATGGTGGGGTTATCAACGGGTTCGCGCTTCATCAGATCTACATAATTCACGATGGAAGTCAGCGGCGTTTTCAGATCATGAGATACATTAGTGATCAGTGCCGTACGCATTCGTTCTGCCTTGGTCTGCTCGGCAACGGATATTGCGATGCCTTCATTGACCTTTGTCAGAGAGTCCGTATGCTTTTTGAAAACACCAACCAGAGGAATCGGTGGCTTTGGCAAGGTGAAATCGCCTTGTTCCATACGCTTTGTATAACCACGCAGTACCTCATAAGCGTAAATGCAGTATGCGATTCCCAACAGCACCAAAAAATCCAGTTGCAATGCCATGATCAGAAAAATCGGTGTGGATGATGAAGACATCACAGCCCATGCATTCAGTAGGAACAGAAGCCCCGCACCCACAACAAGCAGAATACATACTGCTACACGGTTGCTACATAAATGGTATAAAAATCGCAGAAAACGCACGGCTATAAAGCTTTCCCAGAAGTGCTTTGTTTTTATGCGCACTGCCGTGGTGTACAGTAGATAGATCGCGTATGCGCACAAAGAAAGTAGGATGCCGCCGGTGTATATGCCGATACCTTTCCATGAAAAGACGGAACAGAAATTGATTTCTTCGATGGAGGCAACGGCAATGATAATCATGCCCAATGTGATTGCAATCAGCAGTTCATAAGGAAGGCGGTGCATCCATCCGCAGAAGGGTTCATCCTGATCGTGTACATAGCCGGCCACTTTGCACATACCTGTCATGGCGGCGATGGTCAGCAAACCGCAAATGAAAATGCCACCCAGCAGCACATACCGATAGGAAAACAGCGTTTCGGCAAGCTGGATATTGGATGCAAAGGCGTCATCCACGGTCATATTCTGCGGTAGATACAGGTACAGGTCGTATTCTTCTTGTTGTTCCGCTATGCCTACGATGGTAATATCCAAGCCATTTGCCAGTGTTTTGGCAAGCTTATCATCGGCAAGCTCCACGCAAAAGCCTTGTTCCAGATCGTCATAATAGTCCTCCAATGAAATCAGGTTATAGTCATGGGCGGCGCGATCATTATAGGTTATCTGCACCTCTATTGCGTTGGTTACAGGCATGACCTGTGATGCTGTTTTTTCAAGGCTTCCCGTAGAATCGGTGATCACATCAGTTGTGGTGTAGCTGCTGTCTGATCGCTCTGAGGAGACGATCTTCCATTTGGCATTTTCGCCATAGAGTTCTGTATAGTCAAAGCTGTTTGCCTCTATGACCGAATCGAAATACAGCGTCTCTGTATATTCCGTATACACAATGGCATAAAAGCCACTGCGGTAGGCGGTATCTACGGCATTATCGGAAAAATACCAGTGGTGGTAATCGTTGATCGTTCTCAGGTATTGGGGCAAGTCCGCGTGAAAAATCTCCTGAAGGTTGTCAAAATTTTGCTTGACTTCATAGCGTTCCTCTCCTACCCGAATGGCTACTGTTTCATGGGCACTTGCCAGTGCATTGCTTTCATTCAGATTTTGGGTGTTGTTGGTCAACAGTACTTTACCCTCGGCGTCTACTACCATAAAGCGCAGATTGGTTGCTGTATGTGAAAAGTCCTTGCTGTATATTTCCATGTCCGCAGCAGAATCTTTTTGCGCAGCCACGATGTATCGCTCCAGTGTATATTGCATGGAGTTGTAATCACTGCTGTAATTGCCGTTATAGGTGGAGAGCAACAATGTATCGTATGGTACATGGCTGTGGCTGTATGCTGAAAGAGACAGGCAAACAATTGTCAACAACAGGCAGCCAACGGTTGCCCACAGCAGCAAAATCGACAGTACCACGGAAATAACGCGCGCAGGCAAGGACTTTCGCCACTGTATATTTTGTGGATTCATGGTTTCTCCTTTCCCAAAGGATTTGATGGTGTGTTTTGGTCACTGGCGCTCCAGCTTATAGCCCTGCCCCCATATTACCTTGATATAACGAGGTTCACCGGGGTTTATCTCCAGCTTTTCGCGCAGATGACGGATGTGTACGGCGATGATGTTTTCGGCACCCACGGGATTTTCATTGCGGATCGCCTGAAAAATATCTTTGGGTGCAAATACCGTGCCGGGGCTTTTCATCATGAGTTCCAGAATGGCAAATTCTGTGGGGGTCAGGTTGATTGGCTCTCCATCCAGCATGACCGTTTTGCCCTTGGTGTCCATGCTGATGCTGCCCACAATCAAGTGATCAGGGTCTTGCGGTATGGCAGAGCCAAGCCGCAGATATCTGCGCAGCTGCGATTTGACCCTTGCGACCACCTCTAAAGGTAAAAACGGCTTTGTGATGTAATCATCCGCACCAACATTCAGACCTATAATTTTGTCGGAATCCTCACTTTTTGCCGTCAGGAGTATCACCGGTACATTACTGAAACTACGAATCTCGGTCATGGCAGTGATGCCGTCCATTTCGGGCATCATGATGTCCATCAGGACGAGCTGTACCGGCTCCCTGTGCATGATGTCCAATGCTTGTCTGCCTGTGTATGCGCAAAGTGTTCGATACCCCTCTGCTTTCAGATAAATTTGCAGTGCGGATACAATATCTTTCTCGTCATCGCAAATCAAAATCGTTTCCATGTCGTTTTCCCATCCTTTTCTGTTGTATGATCCCTCTACAATTATAACCGATTTTTCATTAAGATACAAGGGGCTTTTTTCTGAAGATTTTCTTAAGGCAACCGCAGCTTCGCTTGTATATGTTCCGCGTAAGCTGACAGAAAGCCGGAATGCACTCGGTCTTGTATGGCATCACCTTTCGGTGTTTTTTTCTTGTGATTATGCGAGAAAAATCATGACTGTGCCGAATTTCAACAAAAACGATGCAGCAAGTATTCGCACTTTGCCGAAAATCAAAAATCCGCTTTACAATTGCCGTGGAATATGCTATAATAATAGGAATCAAAGGAGGGGACAGCATGGCAAAAATAATCGCAGTTGCAAACCAAAAGGGTGGCGTTGGAAAATCCACTACCGTTGTCAGCCTTTCGGCATATCTTGGTTTGCGCGGAAAGCGCGTGCTGTGCATTGATACCGATGCGCAGGGCAATACCACAACGGGCTTTTCCGTCAGCAAAAAGAATTTGACCTGTTCTTGCTATGAAGTTCTGACCGGTCAGGTACGAATCCAAGAAGCGATCATCAAAACCGAGTTCGAGAACGTCAGCCTGATCCCCGCCGTTGCGGCTTTGGCAGGCGCAGAAATCGATCTGATCGAACTGGATAATCGCATGAGCCGCCTGAAAATGCAGCTTATGAATTGCCGTACCGATTACGATTTCATCATTATTGATTGCCCACCATCGTTGAGTTTGATCACACTCAATAATCTGGTTGCTGCGGATTCTGTGCTGATCCCTATGACCGCAGAATTTCTCTCGCTGGAAGGGCTTTCGCAATTGAACGAAACCATCAAGATCGTAAAAGCAAAGTATAATCCCTCCCTGAAGATCGAGGGTATTCTGTTTACGATGTTTGATGCAAGGCTCAATCTTTCGTTGCAGGTGGTTGCCGAGGTAGAAAGATTCTTCCCCGGACTTGTCCTGCAAACGAAGATCCCACGCAACGTTCGCCTTTCCGAAGCACCAAGCCACGGTAAGCCTATCCAGTATTACGACAGGCTTTCCAAGGGTGCCGAGGCGTATGAATTGCTGGGGCACGAGCTGCTACACGAACCGCTTGCGGTGGAAAATCAACGCAAGCATTCTTTATTTCATAGAAAGTAGGTGCTGCAATGGCAAGAGCCAAAGGTGGTCTGGGTAACGGTTTAGGCGCATTGTTTGAGGAAAACGCGACTGAGCTGCAAAGCACACAAACGCTTCGACTTTCAGAGCTTGAACAGAATCGTACCCAGCCCCGAAAAAAATTCGATGATGAAGCCATCACTGAGCTTGCAAAGTCCATTCAGCAGCACGGGATGCTGCAACCGATCCTCGTTCGTCCAAACGGAGAGGGACGCTA
This sequence comes from uncultured Ruminococcus sp., assembly GCA_964392175.1. GTDB lineage: Bacteria > Bacillota > Clostridia > Oscillospirales > Ruminococcaceae > Firm-04. Next base: position 16,789 of record CAYMOJ010000001.1, on the reverse strand, counting down.
TCAGATCGTTGCGGGCGAACGTCGCTGGCGTGCCGCAAAGCGCATCGGGCTGACGGAAGTCCCCGTTATCATTCGCACCTTGGACGACAAAGAAGTCTACCAGATTGCGTTGATCGAGAATTTGCAGCGTGAAAACCTGAATCCCATTGAAGAAGCGATCGGTTATCAAACGTTGATGCAGGATTATGGGATGACCCAAGAGGACGTTGCGAAGATCGTGGGACGCTCGCGCTCAGCGGTAGCGAACGCACTGCGGATGCTCAATCTGCCTACACCGGTGCAGGATTATCTGGAAAATGGTTCGATTACTACGGGTCATGCAAAAGCATTGGCTGCCATCAAGGACGAAACACTTCTGTTGGAGTGCGCAAGGCGCGCCGCTGAGGGAAGGATTACCGTTCGCGAGATCGAGCAGGTGGCGCAAAAGCAGAATCAGCCCCCTGCGCTGCCACAGCAGCGTACCACTGACCAGATCTTTTATGAGGAAATGGAGATTCAGCTGGCGGATATGCTGGGCAGAAAAGTGCAAGTGCAGGCAAAGAAGAAAACCGGCACGCTGACGCTGGAATTCTATAATCGCGAGGACTTACAGGCCCTCTGCGAAAAGTTGACCGATCAATGATGTGAAAAGGAGAAAGAAATATGTTTGAGAATGCAGATAAGTTTGCCAAGCAAGGCCTTACCTTCGACGATGTGCTGCTGATCCCCGGTGAATCGGACGTGACCCCGAACATGATTCAGCTGGGTACCCGTCTGGCGCGTAACGTGATGCTGAATACTCCTATTATGACCTCCGCAATGGATACCGTCACCGAATCCAAAATGGCAATTGCGATGGCAAGAGAGGGCGGAATCGGTATTATCCACAAGAATATGTCTATTGAGAAGCAGGTCGAGGAGGTCGATAAGGTCAAGCGCTCCGAAAATGGTGTAATCGTCAATCCCTTCTCGCTGACTGAGGACCGTTATGTCTATGATGCGGATAACCTCATGGGCAAGTATAAGATCAGTGGTGTGCCAATCGTTGACGCTGCCGGCAAGCTGGTGGGTATCATCACCAATCGCGATATGCGCTTCTTGACCGACTTCAATCTGCGTATCAGTGATGTGATGACCAAAGAAAACTTGGTCACTGCCCCTGTGGGTACAACGCTTGCACAGGCGCAGAAAATTCTTTGTGAGCATAAGATTGAAAAGCTGCCTATCGTCGACGAAAATGGTGTCCTGCGCGGTTTGATCACCATTAAGGATATCGAGAAATCCGTGAAGTACCCCAATTCTGCTCGTGATGCCAACGGCAGATTGCTTTGCGGTGCCGCCATCGGCGTGACCGCTGATATGCTTGATCGTGCAGCAGCGTTGGTGGATGCCAAGGTCGATGTTCTGGTGCTGGATAGTGCTCACGGTCATAGTTCTAATATTATGCGTGCCGTTCGTGAATTTAAGCAGGCGTTCCCCGATACCGCGCTGATTGCAGGTAATATTGCGACAGCCGAAGCTGCGGAGGCATTGATCAATGCAGGCGCAGATGCCATTAAGGTCGGCATTGGCCCCGGTTCCATTTGTACCACGCGTGTGGTCGCGGGTATCGGTGTGCCGCAGATCACTGCGATCTATGACGCTGCCTGTGTTGCGCAAAAGCATGGTATTCCTGTGATTGCTGATGGTGGCATCAAGTACTCCGGTGATATCGTCAAAGCGCTGGCAGCCGGCGCAAACTGCGTGATGCTGGGTAGCCTGTTTGCAGGCTGTGACGAGGCTCCCGGTGCAACAGAGATTTATCAGGGTAGACAGTTCAAGGTCTATCGTGGTATGGGCAGTTTGGGGGCTATGGAATGCGGCTCCAAAGATCGTTACTTCCAGGAGGGGCAGAGAAAGCTGGTTCCCGAAGGCGTGGAAGGTCGCGTGCCATATAAGGGGCTGTTGGCAGATACCGTGTTCCAGCTTTGTGGCGGTATTCGTTCTGGTATGGGATATTGTGGCTGCGTGGATATCCCTACATTGCATGAACGTGCAAAATTTGTACGAATTACAGGAGCGGGTCTGAAAGAGAGCCACCCTCACGATATTTATATCACGAAGGAAGCTCCCAACTACTCCGCGCAAATTTGATATTATCAGCGGAGGTGTTTTGTGCACCTCCGCTTTCAACAATTTTGGTTCGGGCAGAAAGGAGTGCGCTGTGTGAATGGCTTTGTGGATATTCACGGGCATATTTTAGCTGATTTGCCACATAGTGGATCAGATACGGTCACCGCGATTCAAGCCATCAATCGTTTGGAGGCTTGCGCAGAGAAGTATTGTAAAACGATCATTGCGGCACCCCTGTATCAACCACAGAGAATCAGCGAGGCTGATTTCTTGGCGCAGCGTGATGCAGCAGTGACAGGGATGCGCGACTTTGCGCTGACTTTGCCGAAGCCCGTGCGCGTGGCAACAGGTGCGGTTGTGCCAATGAACAGCTGCCTGTTTTCGCTGCGTGCACCGCAACGCTTTGCATTGGCAGAGACCAACTATATTCTGCTTGCGCCACCGGAAGCACCTTTTGACCATTCTGTGATGGATTATGTGCAACGTGCCGAGATCTCCCTGGGGCTGCATCCCATTCTTGCGGATATCGACCGCTACTTTGCGCTGTATTCATTAGAGGAACTGCTTTCCTTGCGTGAAAATGGGATACTCACGCAAATTTCTGTCAATGGATTGATGAATCCGGAGTATCGTAAGCTTGCTTTGTATTTGATTGCAAGCGGTGTGATACAGTTTGTTGCGAGCGGTAACAGTCCGATGGATTTGCCGGAGGCCATGCACGCGCTGAAGCGCAGTTTGCCATTGGAACGCTATAAACGCATTAAGGGTAATTCCCGTATGTTGCTTTCCGGTGCAAAACCCCAGAGCTTTTTAATTGATTAGCCGTCGCTTTCACAACCCGAGCGACGGCTTTTTTGCGTGTGATCGTGTGGGCATATCGGGAATGAACAGACGAAAACCCGTCGGGACTGTAACATCCCGACGGGTTTTGTTTTAGACCAAAGAGTGGTATCAAGAGTTGGCTCAAGCGGGCGATCAAAGACCAGCCAAAATCTTCAGAATTGCAGCTGCATCCGCAGCGGTGGCCTCGCCATCGCCATTCATATCAGCGTTCAGCATACCTTGTTCGGTGATAACCGCTGCCTTATCTTCAGAAAGGAAACGGTTGAGCAGGATCACATCGGCGACCTTTACATTGCCATCGCAGTCAACATCACCAAGCATCGTTGCTACGGAGGGCTCAACCGCTACAGGCGTGGGATTCAACTCTTCATCGGTCAAACCATTGCGACCGATTTCATTGCCATCAGCATCATACATTACAACAGCCAGTAGCTTTGCAGTACCTTCGCCGACCTTCTCAGTGATTTCTTCACCGGTCTTAGAATCGATCTCGCCAGTGCCAACGCGCTGCTCGTTGACCCACCACATCTGCACCTGGGGCGTATTTTTTGCGGGGATCGTTCCGTCAATGCCATCCACTGCGCCATCCACTACGACAGAACCAAAGTTGCCGATGAACTCATAATTGAAAGAAGTCCAGTCACCGTTTGCATCGTTGAAACCGATCGCACCATTGGTGTAGCCGGTATCAACGCTGAAGAACAGCTCGATGGATGCAACCGCAGTTGCATCTACATCGGTCATGTTGATCGGGTAAGAAACAACAGAATTGCCATTTTCGTCCAGTTCGTTGCCGTACTTCATTGCGAGGTAATTATCGGTGTTGACAGGTGTGATCAAGGAACCGTCCTTGGTGTACAGCTTCACATAGATAAGCTTTGCAGTGCCGATAGAGCCAGCTTCCATGATGGGATCGCCGTTCTTATCCACTTCACCGGAATCCTTATCATAGAAGGGGTTGGTGTGCCAGAACTGCACTTGCGCTGCGGGGTAATCCGCATCCAGCTTGCCTTCCAGACCGGAGATCTTCCAAATGCTGAACACTTCCTCGCTGGCACAGTCGGCAGAAACCCAGTTCTCTGCACCTTCTTCTGTCATATCGACAGTAGCGTCAGTATAGCCGATGCAACCGTTTGCATATGCGGAATCCACATACACGCCTGCTTCAATGCGATCAATGGTAGAAGCGTCAATACCGGTAAAGGGGATCACATAAGCGGTATCGCCGGTTTCATCGCTGGTGCGCTCCAGCAAAGCCGTGTTGATATCAACAGGAACCAGCTCATTACCGTTCTTATCGTAGTAGCGAACAGCCATAACCTGTGCAGTACCGGCTGTTCCTGCTTCCATGATGGGGTTGTCGTCCTCGTCTACTTTGCCGGAATCCTTGTCATAGAAGGGATTGACATGCCAGATCTGCAAGTTTGCGGAGGGGTACTCTGCGTCCAGCTTGCCGGATAAGCCCTCTGCGACCCATGTGTCATACAGACCCTTGGTTTCCTGATTCACAGAAACCCAGTTGGTAGAAGTTTCGTCATCGGGATCAACCTCAATGGTAGAATCGGTATAGCCAATTGCACCATTGACATAGCCTGTGTTGACAGCGATATCAGCCTCGATCTTATCAACAGCGGTGGGGTCGATGCCGACAAAGTTAAAGTTGTAGGTAGGTGTTTTATCATCGGTCGTCGCTGTCAGCAATGCGCTTTCGTAGCTGCCGAAGTAACCGAGGATGTTATCGTCTGCATCGTAGATGGTAACATCGTAGAGCAGTGCGGAGCCATCACCGGACTTTTTGCCGTTGGCATCGTAGAAAGACTGAATCCACCAAAACTGGAATGTGAAATTCGGGCTGTCGTTTGTCAAAGTACCTGCCAGATCATCAGCAGAAACGACGGTTTTGGCATTGGCGGCAACCTTAAAATCCCAAGCAGCCTTTGTCCAGGTGAACTTGTCTTCCTCATCCGTGGCATCGGGGTTTTCAACATTGTAACCGAAGCAGCCGTTGCCTTCGCCTGTATCAGCGGAAATGGTAGCATCAATACGGTCAACAGCGGTCACATCAATACTGCCCAGGTCAAAGCTGATTTCTGTTGTGCCGTCAGCAGTGCTAAGCAATACATTTGCGGGGTCTGCGGCATGAACAGCGGGCAACTGGAAGCTCAGAGCAGAGCATGCGAGTGCAGTAGCGGTCAGTGCAGAAAACCCCTTACGAATAGATTTTTGCATATGGGTAACCTCCTCTTTCTTATTGGTAATTTTAGTATAGCACAAAGAACGCCTCAATTTGTTGCTAAATTATGAACAAACGGGTGACATATCTGACAAAGAATTTCTTAAAAAAGGTGAAATCCCATGACAGTTTCACAAAAAACAAAGCAAAGCGGTATCTGTGAAGTACTGTTCACCGATACCGCTTTGTGTTCCTGGGCGATTCAATCGTTGATATTGAGTTGTTCCGTGACACCCACCTGCAATAGCTTTCCGTCTGCCGCAGCAAGGTGCAGCGTATTTGCAGAGCGTGTGTTGATGCTGAAATTGGCGTCTATCGCAGTAATACTTGCGTCGTACTCGGTGCTGCCGATGGTCAGCACGCGGTTGCCTTCGCATGCTAGTGTCACATTGCTGCGTTGTAGCACGATGCCGGGTGCACCGTCATCGGAACCGACAGCCGTCACGGCAGCCGCCTTTAGTTCAGCGCACAGCGTGGAGTCCTTCAGCTTGATATCTGCGCCACCCTTGTGTGAGCCGATCGCCACGATCACTTTGCCCGAACCTGTTACATCCAGCTCTGCGGTGGCCATCGTGATATGTGGTCTGCCTTCCATCGCGCCAATGCCCACACCGGATACCGCACGGACGGTGATCACAGCACTACAGCCGGCTAACTCGATGTCGCAATCGCCTTCTTCTGCGCCGATAGCAACGCTTTCTGCGCCGTCCATATTCATAAACAGGCGGGTACTGCATATCTTGATACTCTGCCCACGGGCATAGCCACCACCAATGCCGATGGCTTTATCGCCACTGGTGGAAATTTGCAAGCAACCTGCCATATCAATGCTGATGTTGCCGAAGCCCATATCCACATCACCGCCAATGGCACTGCTTTGCACGTCAGAGCAGCCAATGGTCAGGTTTCCTCTACCTGTTAGATGGAGGGAGGCGGTTTCCGGTACACAGATGCCTGCATGGTCCAGACGGTTGTCACCATCACATTCCAGCGTGATATTGCTGTTGCGCCCCAGAATGATCAAGGGCGTATTGGTTTGCGAGGAAAGGTGCAGATCACGTATTACGATATGGGAAGTGAGATGATCCTTGCATTTGATGGTAATGTTACTGGAGATACCGAAGTTACCGATAATTTCTGCATGAGGCTGTGAAATAAACACATCGGTGTATTTTTCCAGAGAGAGCTTTGCAATATCAATGGGTGTGCTACTTGTTGCCATATAGGTTTTGCGTGTGGAGCGTCCCATAGTACTGGTACTGATTTTCAGCATTGCGATGCGGACGGCGGGGTCGATTTCCGCAGGCGGTATTGTTTCCGGACGACCGGTGTAATTGCCTTGCACGAGATCTACGCCGAAACGGATGACAGCACGCAGTTCTTCGGGTGTTTCCACGCCCTCAGCCAATGCCAGAAAGCCGTTTGCATGAGCAAATTCAATGATGTTCGTGACAAAGTGCTGCTTTTTCGGCTCCTCATGGATATTACTGATGAGGCTATGATCAATTTTCACGTAGTTGGGGGAGTAGTGCAGCAGATTGGTGACATTGGAGTAGCCGGTACCATAATCATCCACAGCGATCTCCATTTCCGCGCATTGGCAGCGATTCTGGATATTGATCAGCTCCTCGCCAACAACTTCGGCACGTTCTGTAAATTCCACTACAATCTGTGACAGTAAGTCGGAGTAATCACTGCGAAGTGTGTCGAAATCGGCATCTGTTAGAAAATGTCCGGGAATACTGTTGATAAAGACCTTGTGGCCACCAAATTGTGGCAGATTCTCGCGCATCATTTGCAGCACGTTGTGGTAGGTCAGCCATTCCACATCATAGAGCTTGCCAAGTGTGGAGGCATATTGCAGTACTACCAATGGCGAGATCTGCTGCTCACAGTTGGTGCGCATCAATGCTTCATATGCAAAAATTTCGCCTGTTTTCGCGAATACAATGGGCTGGAAACGGTAGGTCAGGCGATTTTCAGACAGCACATCGGCGACAAGCTGTGCCGTTGCATCATTGAGAGAAAGCTTGTCGTTGGGCTGTGCAGTACTGTGCTTTGCAGCATTCTTCCTGCTGATAACCTCTGTGATGCAGTTTTCGGCATCAAGGGATGCGGTGAGAGGCAACATCAGCAAAGCAGATTGCAACTCGATGCTGTAGTTTTTGCCTGATACCTGATTATAGCTGCTGATACGGCTGCAAAGTACATCGCGCAATGCGTCGGCAGAGTTCATACTCAGATCAGGCAATATCAGCGCCACCAAAAATTCATCGCCGCTGATACGTGCCGAAATAATATTCCCGTCGGTACAATCGGAGATTGCCCCAGCAAGGCTTAACAGTGCTTGATCACCCTCGTTATGACCGAATACCGTGTTGATCTGGCGCAGGTTGGAAAGCTCAAACAACAGCAATGCCAAGTGCTGGCCATCGGTTTGTCGAGCTTCTATACATTCTTGCAAAGCTTTGAGAGCACCGTTCATATTGAGCATACCGGTCAGTGCATCACGTACGCGTGCGGAAAGCAATGCTTCGTTTACTGCCTGTAACCGCGAACTGCTCAGATGAGAAGCGATGACACTGCCACCTGTATGGATCAATTTCGGCAGCTTGAAGCATTCTTCATCCATATCATCGCCATAGTAGGCAAAGTAGCCGTATACCTCATCCTGCCAGTAAATTGAAGTAAGCAGAATCGCCGTGCGGCGTGCCAAGATATCCGCGAGATGGGGAACAATCTCATTGCGTGGTATCATGGCATAGCGTTTTTCTTTCCCTTTCAGGGTAACGGTACTCATCAGTTCACTGCTATCGGCAAAGTGGCTATATGCCACAGTCGGGGTTTCGGCGGCAAGGCAATCGCGCAAACAAAGGCAAGAGTGCTGCGGCATATGGCTTGCCAGCACATTGAGGTAATCAATTACGGTACAATCGGGGCGATCCATCAGCATACCGAGATAGTGGTGGGCATAAGATTCCAGAATGGTACTTGCCTGCAAACGGTCATGGTAAAATTCAATTGCCTGATTCTGGTCAAGTTGCTCTGTTACATGGCATCCGCAGGATTCAGACAGACGCAGTAGCGGAGGAATTTCATGGGTGGTATCCACTTCACAGCCATCTAAGATCATTTCTGCCAGATCAAAGAATGTCATCGTCATAGTGTCATAATCTTTAACGCAGGTGGTAAGGCGAGGTGTGTGATATTGCTCGCGGATCACGCCGTCACAGCCTGTAACGATCACATCTTCCGGCACACTGAAGCCGTGACGACGCAGAACAGCACAGCAAGCCATTGCCATATCATCATTGGTGCAGACGATGGCATCAGGGATATCATATGCAAGCAGCTTTTCGGTGGCAATCATAGCGGGTTTTGACCAATATTCACCATATGCCACGCGGGTATCATCAAAAGGAATACCATTGGCGCGCAGTACCTCCTGATACGCGATTACCATGCATTCCGATCCGTAATGCCCACGGATCCCCGTGATCAGATCTACCTTACGGCAGCCATGTATGGTAAAGATATGGTTGAGCAGATCCGAGAAGCTTTGGTTGGCATAGCTGAACACGCTGGTGCAATCAGCATAGCAGCTGTCATATGCCATTACGGGGATATGGTGTTCGGCGGCTGTGGCACAGATCAGTTCGCAAATGGTGTGGTTTGCAATGGTTTCAGACATCAAAACGATGACATCTGCGATATCAAATGGAATCAGATCAAAAACGCTGTGACAGCCGGCATCGACAGTACCAAAGCTTGCATTCTCCAACGAAGAATTGCAGATGAGAACGGCGTAATTTCGCTTTTCGGCCTCTTGTGTGAAGCAGCGTACGCTTTGGCGTACCTCGTCATTATGAATTTGCGCCGTACAAAGCACAAAGAGTTTTTTTCCGCAGATCATGATTTTTGTGACGCCTCCTTTTCGGGGCAACACCGTATAAAGCTTGAATGACAGCTTGGCGAAGTACCTGCTTGGAAGCTTTTCGCTTTGCGTTCGCCCGGCGGCATTGCCTTAAGAAGATAACATTTTGTATATTTATTCCATTCTATCACATTTTCACGATAATGTCAATGCTATGACAAATATTTTTATGGATTTTTACGCCATAATTTTCGATTTTTCGATCAAAATCGAAAAAAGAGCAGGATCACAAGATATAAACGAGCAATATCATTATAAAAAGCACTGCCTGAAAAAGCAGTGCTTTTACACTTTATCATCGCCTTGAAAGAATTATGCTTTCTTTTCAAAGCTGACGCCTTGTCGGGTCTCGCGAATCTCCCAACCCAGTGCTTGAATCTCTGTGCGCAATGCGTCTGCTTTGGCAAAATCCTTTGCTTGCCGTGCCGCCTTACGCTCTTCCGCTAAAGCAAGTACTTCGGCAGGAACTTCAGGTACAGGGGCATCCTTGCCAACGGTCTTTGCGTTTTCCATCAATCCAAGCGAAAGCACACTGTCTATTTCTGCGATGCAGGCAAGCTTGGTTGCGGCATTGATTTTGGCTTTCAGCACATCGTACAACACTGTGATCGCTTGTGCGGTGTTCAGGTCATTATCCATTGCATCGCGATACTGCGCCATATATGCAGCCTTTTCGCCTTCGTCCACCGCCTCGGTAGGAGCATCCAACAGCGCAGCGATTTTTGTCAGCAGCTTCTGATATGCTTGCGCTGCGTTATCCAGATTCTCATAAGAGAATACCAGTGATTTGCGGTAATGGGATTGCAAGCAGAAGAAGCGATATGCCATCGGAGAATACCCCTTGCTTTCCAGCAAGGAAACGGTCAAAAATTCACCCGAAGACTTGCTCATCTTGCCGTTGTTGGTGTTCAGATGCAGCACATGAAACCAGTGCTTACACCACGGATGCCCCAGATATGCTTCACTCTGTGCGATTTCATTGGTGTGGTGGGGGAATACATTATCAATACCGCCACAATGCAGATCGAGGGTCTCGCCACAATACTTCATGCTAATGCCGGAGCATTCGATATGCCAGCCGGGGTAGCCCACTCCCCACGGACTTTCCCACTTCAGCTCTTGGTCATCAAACTTGGATTTTGTAAACCAGAGCACAAAGTCTGCTTTATTGCGCTTATTCGTATCTGCGTCTACGCCATCGCGCACGCCAACTTCCAGATCTTCTTCTTTAAAATCAAGAAACACGTAGTAACGCTCCAATTTGGAGGTATCGAAGTAGATGTTTCCACCCGCTTCATAAGCATAGCCCTTTTGCAGCAGTACCTCTATCAAGTGGATAAATTCATCAATGCAGCCCGTTGCAGGTGCAACCACATCGGGGCGCTTGATATGAAGCTTTTTGCAATCATCAAAGAACGCATCCGTGTAAAATTTTGCGATCTCCATGACGGTTTTTTTCTCGCGTTTGGCGCCTTTGAGCATCTTGTCGTCGCCGGTATCACCATCAGAGGTCAGGTGTCCCACATCGGTGATATTCATCACGCGCAGCACATCATAGCCAATATAGCGCAGATATTTTTCCAGCACATCCTCCATCATATAGGTGCGCAGATTGCCGATATGTGCATAATGATACACTGTGGGGCCACAGGTATACATTTTCACCTTGCCCTCCTCCACGGTAGTGAAGGTTTCTTTTTGCTTTGTCAAAGAGTTATAAAGCTGCATGGCAATTATCCTTTCTCGGTGGGATGATTCGACTACTATTATATCACAATATGGTAATAAAGTCAATATTTATGTGCAGATGTCTGCTCCTTATGCGGCAATGCGCTCTCGGTTAGAATCTGCAACTGTTTTGGAAAATTTGTGAGATTGCGTGGAGTATCGCCGCAGATTACAACCATATCCTCTATGCGGATACCAAACTGACCGGGCAGATACACCCCCGGTTCTACTGTCATGATGATGCCGTTTTCCAATGCCTGCTCACAGCGTGCTGATGCCGCAGGAGATTCATGAATTTCAAGTCCGACAGAGTGCCCGAGCGCATGCGTGAAATATTGTTCCAGCCCTGCTTCAGCCAATGTATGCACTGCTGCCTCATGCATAATTCTGCACGGCAGCCCCGCTCTCGCTTGTGCAATGGCTGCTGATTGTGCACATAGTACCGCATCATAAGCCTTGCGGAAGGGATCGCTTGCAAAGCCGTATGCAAAAGTACGCGTCATATCGGAATGATAGCCGTTGTACACCGCACCAAAATCAATCAAAATGACATCGCCTAACTGCAATTTGCGTTCTGATGGCACGCCGTGGGGCATACTGGTGCGTTCACCAAACAGCAAAATGGTCTGGAATGAAGGCTGCTCACTGCCATATATTGCCATGAGGTAGTCGAGCCTTGCGGCGGCTGCCTTTTCGGTAATGCCTGTATGCAGCGTAGGCAGCAAATCAGACAATGCTTTTTCAGCGATGCGCTGTGCTTTTTCGATGTAATCGGTTTCTTCTGTAGATTTCTGCGCACGCAGCAGTGTCATACGCTCACCCATAGGCAACCATCGAATTTGTGGCAACGATTCTTTCAGTTGTTCATATTGCCGCAGAGTGAGATACTCGTCTTCCAACAGAACGATGACTGCCTGGTGCGCGTTTAGTTGCTGCGCAAGATATGCCGCTTCGGTCATATCGGCAGGGCGCAGCAATACTGTAAAGCCTTTCGGTGCAAGCAGTGCTTCGGCACGTTCTATGTATCTGCCATCAGTGAGAAAAATAGCAGTTTCGTCCCGAAAAAGCAGACATTTGCCTTCAAAGGCGGTTTCGCCCAGTGCGTAGATTAGTTGCACCTCGCTTTGCAGCAATACGGCATCTGCATCTGTCCCTTGTAGCATAGCAATGATCTCTTTGATGTGATGCATGGTTTTCTCCTTTTTAAAATTCCCTACCCCTTTTGTGGGGGTAGGGAATTTGTTGTGGACAAAAAGAGGTTGTTTGTCCGAATTACCGAAGCTGCTCCTTCGCAGCGGTAAGGGTATTGCGCATTAAGATCGCACGGGTCATGGGGCCAACGCCACCGGGTACGGGAGTGATTGCAGAAGCGACCTTTTCGACTTCATCATATGCCACATCACCACAGAGCTTGCCTTCGGCGTTTCGGTTCATGCCAACGTCAATGACGACCGCACCGGGTTTCACCATATCTGCGGTAACAAAATTCGCCTTGCCTACTGCCGCCACCAGAATATCCGCCTGACGGGTCTGGGCAGCCAGATCGGCTGTGCGAGAGTGGCAAATGGTAACGGTACCGTTGCGATGCAGCAGTAGCATACCCATGGGCTTACCCACAATATTGCTTCTGCCAATGACCACACAGTGCTTGCCGTTGATATCGCAACCGATGCTGTCCAGCATTTCTATGACACCGGCGGGGGTACAGGGCAAGAAGGAGTAATCCCCAATCATGATTCTGCCAACATTTTCGGGGTGAAATGCATCCACATCCTTAGCAGGAGAAATGGCATGCAGAATCGTCTGCTCGCAAATATGCTTTGGCAGGGGTAGCTGTACCAAAATACCATTGACCTTTGCATCGGCATTGAGCTTTGCGATCAGGTCAAGCAGCTCTGCTTCGGTGGTTTCTGCGGGCAATGCGTATTCATAGGATGTAAACCCGACCTCTGCGCAATCTTTTCTCTTATTATTGACATACACACGAGATGCAGGGTTATCGCCGACCAGTACTACAGCCAATCCCGGATCGTAGCCTTTTTCTTTCAGCACCTTTACCTCTGCTGCAACCTCAGCCTTTACATTTGCAGCAATCTTCTTACCATCAATTATCATAGCCATGATCGTTACTCCTCGTCTTTTTGATTTTCAATTTCAGTGGGTTTCGCAGTTGTTTCTGCAGTTTCCGTTTCAGTGACTGCTTCATCGGGATGTTCCTTATCTGCTACATCTGCTGTTTTGGCAGATTTTTTTGCGGCACGACGTGCTTGATATGCTTCTTCGCGCGCGTCTGCCTCGGCAAGCAGCTTTTGGGATTCTACCGTGTTGACATACAGCACATAATCGCCGTGCATACGCTTCACGCGGCTGTACATCACAATAAACAGTACCAGACCGATTACTGCGGTCGCAACAGCAACCACTTGCGAAATGCGCAGTGTACCAACATACAGGCTATCGGTGCGCAGACCCTCAATGAAGAATCTGCCGACGCCATACCATACCATATACAACAAAAAGATCTGTCCATCAAACTTGCGCCATTTTTTAGAGATCATATGCAGCAGCACAAAGCCCAGCAGGCACCAGAAGGACTCATACAGGAAACAGGGGTGCACAGGCTCGGTGGCAACCACATCGGTCAGTTCATCGGCGTGTACGGTGAGATAGGACTGAATCTTGCCACTGGACATACCGAAGATGCTATCGGTATTACAACCAAACGCCTCATGATTGGTAAAGTTGCCCCATCTACCGATGCCCTGACCGATCAGGAAACCCAACGCAGCCAGATCCAACATCGGCAGCAGCCGTACTTTGCGTATCTTGCAGATAATCACGCCTACCAGCAACGCACCAATGATGCCACCATAGATGGCAAGACCGCCATTACGGATATTGATGATTGCCTTCCAGTTTCCCGCGTAGGTATCCCAACGGCAAAGAACATAATAGGCTCTTGCGCCGATCACACCGCCGATGATGCCACCAATGACGCCATCTATGGCGCGGTCAGGGTCAATGCCGAAGCTGCGCATACGAGAAAAGCCGTACCACATTGCCAGCAGCAGCCCCACTGTGATGATGATACCATACCATTTCACTTCAACGCCAAACAGTGAGCACGCAACGCTATCGACTGTCAATTCCAGACCAAGCTTTGGAAAGACGATCTGATTCATATTCAGATTTTCAAGTTGTGTCATAATTTCTCCTTTCACAAGGCGCTGTCCTCGGGTGCAATGACCGAAAGACAGACCTTATCGGCACAGAAGCGCTCCCGCAGGCATTGCATTGCATCTTCGGGGGTCACGGCAGAGAGCACCTCGGCTCTGGCAAAGGGTGAAATGCGGTGCGCCATAAAGGAATCCACCAGCGTGGAGACAGCACCTTCGGGGGCACTGTTCACCGTGATAGCCTCACCATAGGCTGCACGCTTGAGCGCGTGAAACAGATTGAGATCCAACCCTTCAGCCTTCACGCGTTCAATCTCGGCAAGCATCGCATCCAGTACCGCCTGTGGATCATTGGATTCACCGGCTGCCATCATGCAGAAAAATCCGTCGCCGCTAAGATAATCCGTATTAAACGCATCGTTGATCAGCCCTTCGGACATCAGCTTTTGGTACAGGGGGGAAGCCGACCCTGCAATTATATTGTATACGATTGTGGCGGTCAGTGCAGCGCGCAGTTCTTCAACGCCTTCCTCGGGGTGGCTTTTGAAGCCGATCATGAACATGGTTTTGCCCACTGCCATTTTTGTACAAGCATAGGGTTTGACCACGCTTTCCGGTTCGGGCAAAAAGACCGCTTCCAGCTTTCGGCTTGGGGCGGGAATGAGCAGCTTGTCAGCGATGGCAAGCACCTGCTGTACGGTAATGTTGCCTGTGCAGCAAAGCACCATATTGTGCAGATTATAGAAAGTGCGGTAGCAGGCATATAGCAATTCCGGGGTGATTTGCGCAATGCTTTCCACGCTGCCTGCTATATCCAGTTTCACAGGGTGATTGTGATATAGGCATCGGAGCAGCTGGAAGAACAGTCGGTCACCGGGGTCATCGAGATACATTTTAATTTCCTGCGCAATGATCCCCTGCTCCTTTGCGACAGTTGCCTCTGTAAAATAGGGCTTTTGGACAAAATCCAGCAAAATTTCCAGGGAACGATCAAAATTCTGTGAGCAGGAAAACAGATACACTGTGCGATCGAAGGATGTGTATGCATTGGCGCAAGCTCCCGCCTGATTGAACAGCGCAAAGGTATCGCAGTCCTCATTTTCAAAGAGCTTGTGCTCAAGGAAATGGGCAATGCCTTCGGGTACGGTGGTATATTCATTATCGCCTTCCAGACGGAAACGTGTGTGGATTGAGCCGTATTTGGTGCCGAACATGGCGTGAGCCGTACTGAAGCCGGGCTGCTCCATCACACGGATCTCCAATCCGCTGGGGTGTTGTATACAATGGCAGATATCGCCCGTGCGTGTATCGCGTAAAACAGTGGTTTCATATGCCATGATTCATGCCTCCTCTCCTTCTGTATCGGATTCGGTTGCAAGCAGGGTGTATATGGTATCCAGCTGCAATGCGTTTGCAGCAGCGATTACCTGTGTACGAGTGATATTGCGTAACGCTGCCGCAGTTTCCTCCATGGTGCGGAGATTTCCTTCACGCTTTTGCTGTAATACCCATCCTGCCAAGCCGCTTTGCGAATCGGATGCAGCAGCCAGTGTATGCTCAAAATACATGGTACACTCGTGCATCATATCGTCGGTAAAATCACCATTGCGGATCGCTTCGATCTGCTCCATAATGGCAGCTTTGGTTTCCTCCAAGTTTTCGGTACGCACGCCACAATCAATGATCAGGGCGTGTTTACTGCGCACATAGCGTGATGCGCAATAGTAGCAAAGGCTGCGCTTTTCGCGCACATTGACAAACAGTAGCGAACCGGTAGTGCCACCCAGCAGTAGATTCAGCATTCGCATGGCGTCGTGGTCAGCATCGGTCGTTTTCATGACCATCACCAGCTTGCATTGCGTGACAGGCATTGGTTCTTCTACATTTTCTACAGTGGATTTTGCCGGACTGATGCTTTCAAAATTGACAAGCTGTGGCGTGCGCGTGATTTTTTGAAACGCTTCACGCAGTGCAGGAAGCAGCTGTGGCTTTTCTTCGGGCAATATCGCTACGATCTCAAGTGGGGCAGAGGTAAGCATTTTTTGCCATGCGATGTAGGCACTCTCGGCGGTTGTTGCCTCAGCAGAAGCGCGTGTGCCATAGGGTGGGCAAGCGGCAGGCTCACCGGCATAAGCGATCTCTGCGGCACGCTGCATCGCATAACTGCGCTTCTGGTTGATCTCGCTGTCGATGGCATCCAGCAGATTCTGCTTGCAATAACGGAAAGATTCTGCTGCAAAGGCGGCATTTTGGGCGTTGGGGTGTAGCAGGCATCCCAGTGTAAGATGCAGCATGGCATCCGTCACGGATTCGTCATCTAGGGCAAAGGAATCATTGATCCAGTGAGCGGATATGGTCAATTCCTGCACATCGCCAACGCTACCGCGGCTGCTGTGCAACGACGCACCGTATAGTGCTTGCTTTTGTAATGTGAGTGCTGCAAGTGTTGGGTATTCTGCCGAGCAATTGGTCAGTAGGTCAATCATCAATGCATTTTCTGCCACGGTTTTCGGGTCACGCTTGACATAAAACCGAAAATAAAGCGAGCAGGTCTTGAACTTCGGGTCATACAGCTCCGTATAGGAGATGCCACCACCGAGAGAAGTGGTGAAAGGCTTTTGCGCCATGGAAAAGTCCTCCTTTTTGCAATATGGAAGTACATACAGGATTATTATACCACATCAAAACAAAAAAAGCGATACCTTTGCGGAATTTTTTTCAAACTTTACCTGTAGTGCTACAATAGAAGTGAGACCTGAGGGTATAGAAAAAGTGATTGAGATC